>NZ_JACYUK010000009.1:0-183553 GCF_014841725.1 Pseudomonas sp. CFBP 8758
ACAGACCGCTCCTACAGGATACGCGCGCAATCCAATCCCCCCGTAGGAGCGGTCATCGGCCGCGAAAGCTACACCGCGGTCCACCAGACACATCATGTGCCCCCTTCGCGGCCACAGACCGCTCCTACAGGATACGCGCGTAATCCAATCCCCCCGTAGGAGCGGTCATCGGCCGCGAAAGCCACGCCGCTGGCTGTTTGCCAAGCACCCAGTTGAACATCCCGCCACCCCATGCTGTCCTTTTCCTATAGCCACTTGCTGAAGGAATACCCCGCAATGTCCCAAGACCTGACCCTCAACCAGCGCTTCGTTCTCGCTTCCCGTCCAACCGGGGCGCCGACGCCGGAGAATTTCCGTCTGGAGCGCGAAGCCTTGCCGGATCTCGAAGACGGCCAAGTCCTGCTGCGCACCCTGTACCTGTCCCTGGACCCCTACATGCGCGGCCGCATGAGCGACGCACCGTCCTACGCCGCACCGGTGGAAATCGACGAAGTCATGACCGGCGGCACCGTCAGCCGCGTGGAAACTTCCAAGCACCCCAAGTTCCGCGAAGGTGACCTGGTCGTCGGCATGACCGGCTGGCAGACCCACTGTATCTCCGACGGCAGCAATCTCACGCCGCTGCCCGCCGGCATCCCCAGCCCCTCAATGGCACTTGGCGTTCTGGGCATGCCCGGCATGACCGCCTACATGGGCCTGACCCACATCGGCCAGCCCAAGGAAGGCGAAACCCTGGTCGTCGCAGCTGCCTCCGGCGCAGTCGGATCGGTAGTGGGGCAGGTGGGCAAGATCAAGGGCCTCAAAGTCGTCGGCATTGCCGGCGGGCCGGAAAAATGCCGCTACGTCGTTGAAGAGCTGGGCTTCGATGCCTGTGTCGACCACAAAAGCGAAACCTTCGCCGACGACCTGGCCAAAGCCTGCGATCAGGGCATCGACATCTACTTCGAAAACGTTGGCGGCAAAGTCTTCGACGCCGTCATGCCGTTGCTCAATGCTCGCGCGCGCATTCCGGTGTGCGGCCTCATCGCCGGCTACAACGCCACCGACCTGCCAGAGGGTCCGGACCGCTTCGCGCTGTTGCCGCGCACCCTGCTCACCAAGCGCATCCGCATGCAGGGCTTCATCGTGTTCGACGACTTTGGCGATCGCCATGCAGAATTCTTCTCTGCCATGGTGCCGTGGGTTCGTGACGGTAAGATCAAGTTCCGCGAGGACGTGGTCGACGGTCTGGAGCGAGCGCCGGAGGCGTTCATTGGCCTGCTGCAAGGGCATAACTTCGGCAAGCTGGTGGTCAAGGTTTCCGACGCCTGAGCATTTGACGTGACCCGGAGGCGCGGGTATAAACCGCGTCTCGTCGTTACGTCAGGCCGCCTTCCATGAGCTTCAGCCCACTGATCCGTCAACTGATCGACAGCCTGCGCACCTTGCCCGGCGTTGGCCAGAAATCCGCCCAGCGCATGGCCCTGCAGCTGCTCGAACGCGACCGCAGCGGCGGCAGTCGCCTGGCCCAGGCGTTGAGCCAGGCCATGGAAGGCGTAGGCCATTGCCGCCAGTGCCGCACCCTCACCGAAGAAGAACTTTGCCCGCAATGCGGTGATCCACGTCGCGACGATACGCTGCTGTGCGTGGTGGAAGGGCCGATGGACGTCTATGCTGTTGAGCAGACCGGCTACCGCGGCCGCTATTTCGTGCTCAAGGGGCACCTGTCGCCCCTCGATGGTCTGGGCCCGGAGGCGATCGGCATCCCCCAACTGATGAGCCGTATAGACGAGCAGGGCACCTTCGCCGAAGTCATTCTGGCCACCAACCCGACTGTCGAAGGCGAAGCCACTGCTCATTACATCGCCCAGCTGTTGGCGAAGAAAGGCCTGGTGGCTTCACGCATCGCCCACGGTGTGCCCTTGGGTGGCGAGTTGGAACTGGTCGACGGCGGCACCTTGGCCCATTCCTTCGCCGGCCGCAGACCCATCACCCTCTAACCAACCCACACCCCTGTAGCAGCGGCGCAAGCCGCGTCGGCGGTACCCACGGTAGGTCGGAAAAATCGCGGTGCTGCCAGACGCGGCTCGCGCCGCTGCTACAGAAAACATGCGAACCTGTGCTACGTCTCCACACCTCCATTTCCAGGGCCGACCATGCACCGTCTAGCGTTCAAGCAAGTCGATGTCTTCACCACCCAGCGCTTCAAGGGCAACCCGCTGGCGGTCATCCTGCAGGCCGAAAGCCTGACGCGCGAACAGATGCAAGAAATCGCCCACTGGAACAACCTCTCTGAAACCACCTTCGTGCTGCCCGCCACTCGCCCTGAAGCGGACTACCGCGTACGTATCTTTACCCCGAATTCCGAGCTACCCTTCGCCGGCCACGCCACCCTCGGCAGCGCCCACGCCCTGATGGAAGCCGGCCTGATCGAGCCGCGCAACGGCCGACTGGTGCAGGAGTGCCCCTCGGGCCTGATCGAACTCGACGTCGTCCGCCAGCCCGATGGTTCACAACTGATCACCTTCGAATTACCGCCCGCAACGATCCAGCCGGTCAACGACAGCGATCATCGCGAGCTGCAGGCCGTGCTGGGGGTAAGCGTGGTGCGCGACCGCAGGCCGTGCTTCGTGACCGTTGGCCCACGCTGGCTGGTGGTGCAACTGCGCGACGCACAAACCGTGCTGGCGGTCATCCCTGACCTGGCGCGCATGGCCATCAACGACCACCGCACCAGCACCACCGGCGTGGTGATCTTCGGCCCGCACCCCGAAGGCAGCAACGAGCACATAGAAGTCCGCACCTTCGCGCCCACCTGCGGCATCACAGAAGATGCAGCCTGCGGCAGCGGCGGCGGGGCGGTCGCCGCGTTCATTCGTGCCACCGGGCAGACTGCCTCGCTGGGCTTCCAGCTGCGAGTCGCCCAGGGCGCTGCGTTGGGTCGCGCTGGCAAGATGCAGCTGTCGATCACCGACCAGTCGATCAAGGTCACCGGTGCCTCTGTCACCTGCCTCGACGGCTTCCTCAATCCCTAGGCTTCCCCAGGGCAGCGGTCAGCGACCCACCACCTCGATGCCGCCATCGTTGTGTTGCCGATACAGCGTATAGGGCAGCATCAGCGTGTCGAGGATTGCCGAGACGCCGATGTCCAGCGCGACGAAACTCATCTGCGGTCCGCTGCGCGAGTGGCCGGGCTTGGGCGCCTGGCCATGCAGCAGGCAGAAGTCATAGACCACGCCGCTGTACACCCGAGGCACAGCACCGCAGAACGACTCGGCTTCCTTCAAGTTGTCGCTGGTCACCACATCATCGCGAAACACCGTATTGATCGTGCCGCAACCCGTCAGCAGTCCCGCGACAACCACGCCTATCAACGCTTTCATTCCTGCCACTCCTTGTGTGAGATCGGCACTATAACCGTTTCCATCAACCGGTTTCGCCAGGGTCGTGTTGCGCCTTTCGTCAGATGAAGGGAACTGTCATTTACGAAAAGACGAAATGCGTTGTCCATTGCCTCGCAAATCGAACAGGCCCGGTATCCATACGCCAGATGTGAAAGATCGGTTACCTCTCGTAACAACTTTTTTGGCAGTGTGTTCAACCGGTGTTACAAACCTCGCTGTCGGCCCGTATGTGCCGTGGGGACAGGCCTTGGGTGGTTTGGTATCATCCGGCCTTTGAAAATCATGCATGCGTCAGACGCGCCCTGAATCGATCCAGCGCGTCTCATTTTTAACTTGATGGTGTCGTTTAACGTGAAAATCCTCGTAACCGGTGGTGCAGGCTTCATTGGCTCGGCAGTCATTCGCCATATCCTGGCAAATACCGACGACGCCGTGGTCAATGTCGACAAATTGACCTACGCCGGTAATCTGGATTCGCTCATGGGCAGCGAGCGCACGCCGCGCTACGCCTTCGAGCACGTCGACATCTGCGACCGCGCGCAAATGGATCGAGTGTTCGCCGAGCACCGGCCGGATCTGGTCATGCACCTGGCTGCCGAATCCCATGTCGATCGCTCGATCACCGGGCCTGCCGCGTTCGTCGAAACCAACGTGATCGGTACCTACACCTTGCTCGAAGCCGCGCGCCAATACTGGTCGCAACTCGACGCCGAGGCCCAGGCCGCCTTCCGCTTCCACCACATCTCCACCGATGAAGTGTATGGCGACCTCGAAGGCCCGGAAGACCTCTTCACCGAAACCACGCCTTACCAGCCCAGCTCGCCGTATTCAGCGAGCAAGGCCAGCTCCGATCACCTGGTCCGCGCCTGGCAGCGCACCTACGGGCTGCCGACGTTGATCACCAACTGTTCGAACAACTATGGGCCGTGCCATTTCCCGGAAAAACTCATTCCGTTGATCATCCTCAATGCCCTGGAAGGCAAGGCTTTGCCCATTTATGGCAAAGGTAATCAAATTCGCGACTGGCTGTATGTCGAAGACCATGCACGTGCGCTGTATCAAGTGGTGACCGAAGGTGAGGTAGGGGAGACCTACAATATTGGCGGCCACAACGAGAAACAGAACATCGAAGTCGTGCACACGGTCTGCGCCTTGCTCGACGAGCTCTGCCCGCAGTCACCCCATCGTCCTCATGCGCATTTGATTACCCACGTACAAGATCGCCCCGGCCATGACGTTCGCTACGCCATCGACGCCAGCAAGATCCAGCGCGAGCTGGGCTGGACGCCGGTAGAAACGTTCGAGTCCGGTATTCGCAAGACCGTGCAGTGGTATCTGGATAATCCCGAATGGGTCAACCGCGTGAAGAGCGGCGCCTACCAGCAATGGATCGATACGAATTATCAAGGGCGTGAACTGTGAAAATATTGCTCCTGGGCAAGAACGGTCAGGTGGGTTGGGAGCTGCAGCGTGCCTTGGCGCCGCTGGGCAAGGTAGTCGCACTGGGCAGGAACATCGATGAAGCCGGTCTCTGCGGAGACCTGGCATCGCTTCAAGGGCTGGCCGAAACGGTGCGGCGCATCGCGCCGAACGTTATCGTCAACGCTGCCGCCTATACCGCCGTGGACAAGGCCGAGAGCGAAAAGGACACCGCCGACCTGATCAATCACCGGGCCAGCGCCGTGCTCGCCCGTGAAGCGCTCGATCTGGACGCCTGGCTGGTGCATTACTCCACCGACTACGTGTTCGACGGCACGGGCGAGAAGCCCTGGCAGGAGAGCGACACCACGGTCCCCGTCAACTACTACGGCGCGAGCAAGCTGGCCGGCGAAGAAGCCATTCGCAAGTCCGGCTGCAAGCATCTGATTTTCCGCACCAGCTGGGTCTACGCAGCCCGTGGCAACAATTTTGCCAAGACCATGCTGCGCCTGGCCAAGGACCGCAAGAGCCTGAGCGTCATCAGCGATCAGATCGGCGCACCCACCGGCGCCGAGCTGCTGGCCGACGTCGTCGCCCATGCCATTCCCATGGCCGTGGCGAACCCTGACCTGGCCGGTACCTACCACCTCGCCGCTACGGGCGAAACGTCCTGGCACGCCTTTGCCAAGCTGGTCATCGAAAACGCCCGCCGCCAAGGCACCAAGCTGGCCGTGGAAACCATTGAAGCCATCCCCACCAGCGCCTACCCGACACCCGCCCTGCGCCCGCTGAATTCGCGCCTGGACACCACCAAACTGACCGAGCGTTTCGGCCTGACCCTGCCGCATTGGGAAGTGGGCGTGAAGCGAATGCTGGCCGAGATCAGCACCAAGCAATGATCGCTGAACTACTGGGCCAGGCCGGGTGTCCAAGCGCGAACGATTTGCGCTTGGCCCCGGATTTCCTGATATTCTAGCCGCCACTTCCTTGACTCATCAGCAGCGAGCGGCTTCAGGGTTTGACGTATATGTTGTCTGCGGCGCAGGGAGCCGCCAGATCTTCGATGCGCAGCGGTGGTTTCCACCCCATGTACAGCTGGTCTACAGATCGATTTTCACAGTGCCGCTACACCGGCAAACAAAGGATCCAATACGCATGAACCTGATCCCCGTTATTCTTTCCGGCGGCGTTGGCAGCCGGTTGTGGCCCGTTTCGCGCGAGGCCCATCCCAAGCCATTCATGGCACTGCCTGACGGCCAGAACCTGATCCAGAAGACCTTCCTGCGCGCCTCCAAGCTCGAAGGCGTATCCGAAGTGCTGACCGTCACCAACCGCGAACTGCTGTTCAAGACCGAAGACGAATACCGCACCGTCAACAAGACCGGCCACGCCCAGGGCTTCATCCTCGAGCCGTTCGGCCGCAACACCGCCGCCGCCGTCGCCATGGCCGCGCTGCAGCTCAATGACTCCCACGGTCCCGACGCCCACATGCTGGTGCTGGCGGCCGACCACCTGATCCAGAACGAAGCCGCGTTCTCCGCCGCCGTCGCCAAAGCCGTCAAGCTGTCGGCCGAAGGCTGGCTGGTCACGTTCGGCATTCAGCCGCAGTACCCTGAAACCGGCTTTGGCTACATCGAGGCCGGCGTCGGCACCGGCCTGGAAGGCACCCTGAAAGTCGCCCGCTTCGTCGAGAAGCCAGACCTGGAAACCGCCAAGGGCTACGTTGCCGCCGGCAACTACTTCTGGAACTCGGGCATGTTCTGCTTCCAGGTCCGCAGCGTCCTCGAAGAACTGAAAAAACACGCGCCGGACGTTCTTGCCGCCGCCGTTGCCGTCAAGGAAGCCTCGCGCCTGACCGAAGCACCGAACTACCGCTGCCTGGCACTGGACGCCGACGCGTTCGCCCAGGTCCCGGATATTTCGGTCGACTATGCCCTGATGGAGCGCTCGGACAAAGTCGCCACCGTGCCGTGCGACATCGGCTGGAGCGACATCGGTTCGTGGAACGCCGTCAGTGAACTGACCGGCGCCGACGAAAACGGCAACCGTTTCGAAGGTGAAGTGCTCTCGCACAATGCCCGCAACAACTTCGTTCACAGCGAAGACCGCCTGACCGCACTGGTCGGTGTCGAAGACCTGCTGGTCATCGACACCCCGGATGCCTTGATGATCAGCCACAAGGATCACGGCCAGGACGTCAAGCACATCGTCGGCCAGCTCAAGGCCAGCGGCCACCACCTGCACAAGCTGCACCGCACCGTGCACCGTCCGTGGGGCACCTACACCACCCTGGAAGAGGGTGAGCGCTTCAAGATCAAGCGCATCGTGGTCAAGCCCCAGGCGTCGCTGTCGCTGCAGATGCACCATCACCGCAGCGAACACTGGATCGTGGTCAGCGGCATGGCCGTGGTGGTCAACGACGACCGCGAGCTGATGCTCAACACCAACGAGTCGACCTTCATTCGTGCCGGCCACCAGCATCGCCTGAAGAACCCGGGCGTGATCGACCTGGTGCTTATCGAAGTGCAAAGCGGCGACTACCTCGGTGAGGACGACATCGTCCGTTTCGAAGACGTCTACGGCCGCGTTGACAAGGCCTGACCGATAAACCCCGCTTCGGCCTCTGCGCGTGCCTCCAATGCATGCGCAGGGGCCGAACTGCGCTGGTCGTTCGTCAGCGACCGTCCAATCTACCGACGTCCGCGCTCATCGCGCGTCGGCCACATAGAGCGAGCGATTGCCATGTATCCCCCTCTCCAGACCCGTTGCTTCAAGGCCTACGACATTCGTGGCCAAGTCCCTGCCGACCTCAATGACGACATCGCCTACCGTATCGGTCGCGCGCTGGTGTCCGAACTGCACGGCAAAGCCTATGTCGTCGGGCGCGACATGCGCCTGGAAAGCCCAGGCCTGGCCGCCGCCCTCATCCAGGGCCTGACCGAGGCCGGCGCCGACGTGCTCGACCTGGGCCTGTGCGGCACCGAAGAAGTCTACTTCGCCACCAGCCACCTCAAGGCCGATGGCGGCATCATGATCACTGCCAGCCATAACCCCAAGGGTTACAACGGCATGAAGCTGGTGCGCGAGCATTCCAAGCCGATCAGCGGCGACACCGGCCTCGACGCCATTCGTGCCCGCGTTGAAGCCGGCACCTTCGACGACAAGGCCGCCACCGCTGGCCACGTGCGCGAAGTGTTCGACAAGAGCGCCTACATCGAGCACCTGTTGACCTACATCGACGTCAAGTCGCTCAAGCCCCTCAAGGTGCTGGCCGACCCCGGCAACGGCGCCGTCGGCCCGACCATCGAACTGCTCAAGGCCAAGCTGCCGCTGGAACTGATCGTCATCAACGGCGAGCCAGACGGCAACTTCCCCAACGGCGTGCCCAACCCGCTGCTCCCGGAAAACCGCGAGCTGACCCGCAAGGCCTTGCTGGAAAACGGCGCCGACATGGGTATCGCCTGGGATGGCGACTTCGACCGCTGCTTCTTCTTCGACGACAAGGGTCGCTTCATCGAGGGCTACTACCTGGTCGGCCTGCTGGCTGAAATGCTGCTGAAGAAGCACCCCGGCAGCAAGATCATCCACGACCCGCGCCTGACCTGGAACACCATCGAACAGGTCGAAGCCGCCGGTGGCGTCGCCATCCAGAGCAAGACCGGCCACGCCTTCATCAAGGAGCGCATGCGCGCCGAAGACGCCGTCTACGGCGGCGAGATGAGCGCCCACCACTATTTCCGCGACTTCGCCTACTGCGACAGCGGCAATATCCCGTGGCTGCTGGTCGCCGAGCTGATGAGCGTCACCGGCAAGACCCTGGCCCAACTGGTGGACGAGCGCATCCAGGCGTTCCCGTGCAGCGGCGAGATCAACTACGAAGTCGCCGACGTCAAAGGCTCGATCGAGAAGATCCTCGCGTTCTACACCGCACAGAACCCCAGCGTCGACCGCACCGACGGCATCAGCGTCGAGTTCGCCGACTGGCGCTTCAGCCTGCGAGGTTCGAACACCGAGCCACTGCTGCGCCTGAACGTGGAAAGCCGCGGCAGCGAAGGATTGGTGGCTCAGCGTGTCGCTGAGATAGAGCGTTTGATCAAAGGATAATTATCGTCCGAATAGCAGGCCCTTTAGATAGCAGCCAGTACAGTTTTTTGATGAGCCGAATATTGCTGCAGAGCTGTGAATTCGAGGGGTCAAAAGGAGATATTTTTGGAGCAGTTTATGATTGTAAGTCGCGCGAGGAGTTTGACATGACTCCGATGGCAGTTAAGGCCGTATGGAACTACCGAGGCTTTATACTCGGAAGTGTAAAAAGAGAATTCCAGGCAAAATACACAAACTCGATGCTTGGCATCGCTTGGACTGTACTGCAGCCGCTGGCAATGATAATTGTATACACCGTAATCTTCTCGCAAATCATGCGATCTAAGTTGCCGGGTGTTGATAGCGTTTTTGGTTATAGCATATATCTGTGTGCAGGTATTATAGCCTGGGGTTTTTTTGCTGAGGTGGTTGGTCGTGCCCAGAATGTGTTTCTGGATAATGCTAATCTTCTCAAAAAATTGAGCTTTCCGAGGCTGTGCCTGCCTGTCATTTTGGTTTTAAGTTCAGCGCTAAACTTTTTGATCATATTCGGGCTTTTCACCTTTTTTCTAGTTATAACAGATAATTTCCCCGGATGGGCTATTTTCTATCTCATACCAGTAATTGCAGTTCAAATAATCCTCGCCGTTGGTCTAGGGATTACACTGGGAGTTCTGAATGTTTTTTTTCGGGACGTGGGGCAGTTATTTGGTGTTGTATTGCAGTTCTGGTTTTGGTTAACACCCATTGTTTACCCTGCTAATATCCTTCCTCCTTCAATTCAAGAGTTAATGAAGTACAATCCTATGTCTTCAGTCATTGGAGCGTTCCAAAACATTATGGTGCATGGGCAATCTCCTAGCTGGATAACCTTATGGCCAACCTTGCTACTAGGCGGGCTGTTGTGTGTGTGGGGCTTGCGCCTGTTTCAGAAGCACTCTGGCGAATTGGTGGATGAACTATAATGGACGCTATAGTCGTTAAGGACCTAGGTAAAGCTTACAAACAATATCCAAATCGATGGGATAGGTTGATTGAGTGGCTGGTACCTTACTCAAAAAAACGTCACAAGCTTAAGTGGGTGCTCCAGAACCTTAGCTTTTCTGTTCGTCCGGGCGAGGCCGTTGGCATTATCGGAGTGAACGGGGCCGGCAAAAGCACGCTATTAAAAATGATCACTGGAACCACTCAGCCTACTATTGGCGAGGTCCAGATGAATGGCCGGGTAGCGGCATTGCTCGAGCTAGGGATGGGCTTTCATGGGGATTTTACTGGTAGGCAGAATGCGATAATGGCCGGGCAGTTGCTTGGTCTAACTCTGGCCGAAGTATCAACGCTAATGCCTGAGATTGAAAGTTTCGCTGAGATTGGCGACTACATGGACCAACCGGTACGAATGTATTCGAGCGGTATGCAAATGCGGCTTGCTTTCAGCGTTGCTACGGCCATTCGTCCAGATGTTCTGATAGTCGATGAAGCACTGTCTGTTGGGGATGCGTACTTTCAGCATAAAAGTTTTGAACGGATTCGTGAATTCCGGCGCCAAGGCACAACCTTGCTGATTGTTTCGCATGACAAATCCGCAATACAGTCAATCTGCGATCGAGCTATTCTGCTCAGCAAAGGCGCGATCGCCATTGAGGGGAAGCCCGAAGAAGTAATGGACTTCTATAATGCCCTGTTAGCGGACCATCAGAATCAAGAGGTCAAGCAGGAAGTTAGCAGTGAAGGTATTACTCAAACCATTTCTGGAACGGGCGAAGCTACCGTCGAGCGTATTGGTGTATACAATAAAGAGGGAAAGCCAATAGAGGCGGTAGATGTAGGGCAATCAGTGACGTTGCGTGTAAGTGTGTTGGTCAAAAAGGACATACCAAGGCTAATCTTTGGTTACGGTATCAAAGATAGACTCGGGCAAGTAGTGTATGGGACAAACACCGATCTGAAAAAACAACCAATTGAAGATGTGAAGGCTGGATCTCGTTATGTTTTTGATATTAGTTTTGTAGCTAATTTAGGTCCGGGAAGCTACTCAATTCAGACCGCGCTGGTCAGTACAGATAGCCATTTGGTGAATAACTATGAATGGCGTGATCTTGCGATGGTTTTTCATGTGATAAATATTAATAAAACGCACTTTGCGGGCTGTGCGTGGATGGATCCGATAATCGAGATATGCCCACAATGAAATTTCTCTCTTATGCCCAGAATTTTGAGGATCTAATGTTGTGGCGTGCATTGGGAGAAAAAGTTTCCAATGGTTTCTACATAGATGTAGGCGCAAACGATCCAGTGGTAGATTCGATTACCAAGTACTTTTATGACAATGGCTGGCGTGGCATTAATGTTGAACCTTTAGAAAAACATTGGACGGATCTTTGTATTGATCGTCCGAATGACATTAATCTATGCGTGGCTGTTGGGGACCACCCAGGCGAACTCACTCTATGGGACTTTGACGTACGAGGATGGGGGACAGCCGACTCCAGTGTCGCAGACAACCATAACCTCAATGGACACGCAGGTATAAGCCAGGTAGTTCCCGTAACCACCTTGAAAGACATTTGTCTTGCATATGCTCCAGCCGAAATTCACTTCTTGAAGGTCGATGTAGAAGGGTTAGAGACTAGTGTTCTTAAGGGTGCCGATTTTGAAGTATTTAGACCATGGATCGTTATAGTAGAATCGACTCTGCCTAATTCTAGGGAGCAGTCCCATGAGGAATGGGAGAACATACTGCTTGATGCTCGATATGAATTCCGCTACTTCGATGGTCTAAATCGATTTTATGTAGCATCCGAACATCCCGAACTCAATACTGCCTTCGAACTGCCTCCGAATGTGTTCGATGAGTTTAAGTTGTATGGAGAATTTAGCGTAAGAAAAGAACTAACAGATAAAATTAGTGAAAACGCTGTGTATAGTGGCATGCTAGAAGTAGCAAATTGCACCATCGCGGAACAGGGAATAGAGATAAAAAAAGTCCAAGATGAAAAAAAAATACTGGCTCATGATATCGAGTTACTTAAACTTGATTTGAGCGCCAAACTTAATGAGCTGAGCGCGGTTGAGTCAAGGCTTCATATCATCGAATCCAGCAAAACTTGGCGCTTGAGAAATCGGGCAATAAGTTTTTTAAGGAAGATCAAGCTGGTTAGCCAGTAGTTGTGTAATCTGGAGATTTAGATTTGAAAACGGTTCTTATGTTGAGCACATACCCTTTTAAACAGCCTAGGCACGGGGGGCAGGTCAGAACTGCAGCGATTGCGAAAGCCTACACGGATGATGGATATGCAGTCTCTAGTATTTCCGTTTTCGAGACGGAATCTTATGGGCCTGACGCCTACGATAGGTCAGATGTTGAGTTTCCTCCTTCATCGCCATATCGCCGATTTCGCGGGCGCAATGTGCCACTTGTGACGGACTTGCTGACAGGGCATTACGCCACAGCTGAAGATGGTGGGCTTTCCCTAATTATGGGTAGATTGCCTAAACAGATAGATGTGATCCATGTTGAGCAGCCGTGGCTTTGGCCTCTTGCGAGAAAGATTAAGGCTATAAAACCTTACAGTCATGCATGCTTAGTGTACGGGTCACAAAATATTGAAGCTCCGCTAAAGAAAGAAATCCTTGATAGCTATGGTATTAAAGATGCAGATGATGTTATCGAAGAGATAAATTTGCTTGAGCGTTCGGCTGCAGCTGAAGCAGACATAGCTGTTGCAGTTACTAAAGCAGACTTCGATGTATTATCAACTTGGGGGTGCAAATCCCTTGTACTTGCTGCGAATGGTATTTCACCTTGGCACGCATCTACGGAAAAGCTTGATTATTGGAGTGCTCGGCTTCCTCAAGCACCGTGGATTCTATACGTAGCAAGTGCCCACCCCCCAAATTTTCAGGGGTTCAATGAGTCTTTGGGCGGTTCTTTAGCTTGCATTCCGCCTGATAGCAGGTTGGTAGTGGCAGGGAGTGTCGGAGAGCATTTGGCTCGCGTACTTTCGAATACTCGGTGGGGATCTCTGAACTGTTCGCGGTTAGAGCTTCTCTATATATTACCCGACGAAGATCTTTCAGCTGTTAAGACGCTAGCCCACGCTTTCTTATTGCCGATCCCACATGGAGGCGGTTCAAATATAAAAACCGCAGAAGCTATATACTCCGGAAAATATGTCATCGGCAGCGATCCGGCGTTTCGTGGTTTTGAAAGGTATGCAGAAGAGGAAGGTATAACCGTTGCGCGTACCCCGAACGAGTTTCATCAGGCAATACGTCACGTTTTAACACAGCCAGAGCTTCCCCGCCTTAGTGCCGTTTCTGCTGATCACAGAGAGTCAGTTACTTGGCAAAAAACTCTTTCAATAATTCCACAATCGGTCAACCAGGTTATAAGTGTCGGGGCAGGTGTATGAATAATGCGTGGATGGACGTGACTACAATCCTGACTTGGAACCGCCCAGCAGTGGGGATTATCAGGACAGAAGCTGAGTGCGCAGCTTACATTTTAAGCCTTCAAGCCTCCGACAAAAACCTAAGATTTTGTGCATTCGATATGCAGTCTGGTTATGTTGAAGTTTCAGCGGCAAATGTAGAGTCCGCACTAAATCGGATTTCTGGAAAAAACGAGACTGCGCCTAGCGTGTCGCCTGTTCTCAACGCAATTGCCCGCACCAGCATGCGGGATACAGGCTTGAAACTTTTGGACAAGTTGCCTCAGGGTATCCGCAGTCATCTTTATCTATACCTTCGACGGAGACGCAAGTCCATTGCCGAGGGTTACCATGCATCGGTAGCACTGAAACGGTCGCTGAAGGAATTCCTGCGTCCTGCGGGGACTGCTCCCACAGTGTTAGATCAGCAGGTAGCTCCAAACAACAACGTCCTGTCACATCCGTTCCAAGTCGGTGATACGTACTTGTCAATGGGTTTGGATTGGGATCAGAAAGATCTAACTACTCTGTATCGAATTAAAAAGCTGGTTTCACTGAAAGTGATTCTTTTTTGCTATGATGTCATACCTGTTACCCACCCACATTTGTGCGTTGGTGATGTATCTGCTAAATTTGCTAATTATTTCTCAAAAGTCGCCTGGTGTGCAGATACAGTATTGTGTATATCCGAATGCTCCAAAACTGACCTGAGTCGTTTGTTATTAGAGCTCGGTACACCTGTTCCTGATATGAAGGTGATCAAGTTAGGAAGTCAAAAAAGCAGCGATTGCGTTGAGCCCGTAGATCCAGCTGTTAACGTTTTAAAGCAACAGAGATTCATTCTGTTTGTTTCGACAATCGAGCGTCGAAAGAATCACGAGGTGCTCTATAGAGCGTATACACGGTTGATTGATCGGGGTGTTAGTAATATCCCACAGCTGGTTTTCGTTGGCATGCCTGGGTGGGGCGTGTCAGATCTCCTAAGTGATTTGAAACTAGACCCTCGCGTTCAGGGTAAGATTACAATATTAAATAACGTTAATGATGATAGCCTAGCTTGGCTTTATAAAAATTGCTGGTTCACTGCGTTTCCATCACTTTATGAAGGCTGGGGCCTGCCAGTTGTTGAAAGCTTGGCGGCAGGAAAGTTTTGTTTGGCATCGAGTGCCGCTTCTATTCCCGAGGCCGGCGAAGACTATATCGAGTACCTTGATCCTTGGAACGTTGAGTCTTGGGCATCAAAATTACAAGAATATATCGAAAGGCCCGACCTCGTCGAAGAATTCCAAGCGAGAATTTCGCGTGACTATCAGCAAACAACTTGGAGTGAAGCGGCGAGCCAGATTGTCTCAGGTATTAGCGATCGGTACGAGTCTATCGCTTCGACTCAGCGCGTCGGATAAATTTTAGGAATCAAGATGAATGGTATATTGCAATGGAGTCGTAAATGAGTGAGCTATTAAGGCCGGCGACGGGGTTTAGGCTAGCGGTTGTTATTCCTTGTTACAAGGTGAAAAATCATATCCTCAACGTACTCGCATCAATTGGTCCGGAAGTAGAAAGAATTTACGTGGTGGATGACTGTTGTCCAGAGAAATCAGGCCGCTTCGTAGAGGAAGTATGCACGGATGACAGGGTTGAGGTTGTATACAATATTGTCAACACGGGAGTCGGTGGAGCTGTAATGGCCGGTTATCGGAAAGCAATTTCTGATGGCATGGACATTTTTATCAAGATTGATGGCGACGATCAGATGGACCCCTCGCTTATCATGGATTTCGTTTCTCCAATTATATCCGGAGCCGCGGATTATACTAAAGGGAATAGATTTTTTAATTTGGAAAAAATACGTGCAATGCCGAAGGTTAGACTGTTCGGCAACGCAGCGCTGTCGTTCATGACGAAGCTATCGTCTGGCTATTGGGAGCTCTTTGATCCTACCAACGGGTATACAGCGATTCACAGGGATGCAGCCAAGCAGTTACCGTTTGAAAAAATAAGCAGTCGTTATTTCTTTGAGACTGATATCTTGTTTCGTTTGAATACACTCCGCGCGGTAGTAGTTGATGTTCCTATGGATGCAAAATACGGTGACGAAGTTAGTAATCTCAAAATTTCTAAAATCGTGGGTGAGTTTTTCTTGAAGCACATGCGTAATATGTCGAAGAGAATATTCTATAATTACTATCTTCGTGACATGTCCTTAGCATCCATAGAGCTTCCAATCGGGTTGAGTCTGATATTTGCAGGTGGTTGTATCGGTTTTTCCCACTGGTTTGACTCGGTTCAGTCAGGCGTTCCTGCTGCAGCTGGGACTGTAATGCTCTCAGCGTTACCTATAATTTTAGGTACACAACTTGTACTTGCTTTCATTGGCTACGATATAGCTTCGTCGCCCAAACGGCCCCTGCACGTGGCAAGACGCGTTCATCCCGCTAGATCTTTACGGCAGGATCCATAATGGCTATTTATGTAACCGCGTTAATATGCGTTTTTGGGATCGCCTGCGGACAAATACTATTTAAGATATGTGCTTCGTCGCTGGCGAGGTCGGGTACTTTTTTTGAACTGCGCACGCTGGTGCTACTTTTTTCCGCGCTGGCCTTGTATGGGGTTACTACAATCGCATGGATATGGGTGCTTCAGAAAATCGAATTAAATAGAGCTTATCCGTTGATGGCCCTGGCGTTTGTGCTTGTCCCCATAGGTGGCTATTTATTTTTAGATGAAAAAATCACCTACCAGTATCTGTTTGGGGTTGTGTTGATTATGTGCGGAATTGTAGTTGCAGTGCGATCTTAGGATTTTTATCAAGGAGGTGGTATGATCATTAGAGTTATTTCTATGCGTGAGCTGCTGAGAGCTTTGACAGTGTTCGCTGTTATGGCGTTTGCGCTTGCAATACAATTCAGGGTGCAGCTCTCCACTGGTTTTAATCTCCTTTATGGTGATAGCTTTGATGCGACAATTGTCGCAACAATATTAGAGCACTGGTCGAATGTCTTTAGCGGTTCCTCTAGTTGGCATACTCTTAATTACTTTTACCCGCACGCAAAAACCCTTGGTCAAACAGATGGCTACTTTCTTGCTGGTATCATATACACGATTCTCAAGGTTGTTGGGTTGGATCCTTTTTTTACCTCTGAGTTAACTAATGTAGTGATTCGGGCTATTGGTTTTTGCTTTTTTTTCCTTTTTGCAAGGAAAGCCTGCGGTATATCTTTTTGGTATGCCGTATTGGGTGCGGTATTATTTGTGCTTAGTAACAACCTGACCGCTCATGGCCAGCGTCTACAGTTGGCGACCGTTTCGTTCGTTCCGGTTATGGCTATGTTGTTGTACTGGGCATTTCAAAGGCTGTATTCAGATAGCAAGTCGGGGTTCGCACTAATCGCATCGATCGCTGGAATGTTTTTGGGTGCGTGGAGTATCACTTGTTTTTACATCACATGGTTTTTTATCTATTTCTTCGTCGTCTTTGTTTTTTGCTTGGCGATTTCCTGTACTCGGGCACAGATATTAGAGTTTTGGTCGAGAATTAAATTTCATCGGGTGGGGGTCTTGTTCTGCTTGGCTGTTTGTATAGCATCACTTGTCCCATTGCTTTCGGTATATTTGGTTAAAGCGTCCGAAACTGGAATGCGTGCTTTTTCAGATTCGTTTAGTAATGCTGCGACTATAGAGGGGGTTCTTCAGGTTGGCCGAGAAAATCTAATGTTTGGCGAGCTGTATGCTAAATTTCTCGGAGTGGTTAGCCCTAACTACGTGCCTTCTGGTGAATATTATAACACCGGAATCGCGCCTATTCTGTTTGTACTGGCTGCCGCTGGTGCAGTGTGCGTTTTTAGGTCGGCCGGCGTTTTGAAAGGAATACCTCTCTGGCAGGCTCTAGTATTGGCAACTATCATAACTTGGCTCGGAGTTATGCGTTTCGGCCCTGTGAGTGCGTGGTACATTGTGTACCATCTTTTTCCGGGTGCAAAAGCGCTAAATGTCATTAATGCATATCAATTATTTTTGAGTGTTCCGATCATACTGATCGCTCTTAAGTATCTTTGCGCTTGTGGTAAAAGATTGCCTACCGCTGTCATTTTTATTTTAACAGTGTTGCTAGTCACGGAGGAAATAAATACCGGCTATACGCAGCTCGTCCGTAAAAGTGAATATGCCAAAGTGGATGGGCTGCAGAGTCCTCCGAGCCAGTGCACTGCATTCTATGTGAGTGGGTGGGTCGGTCAAGACTCTATGACTCCCATGGCGATTTGGATAAATAATTACTATGGTCATAATGTATCGGCGATGCTGATTGCCGAGCTGATTCATATGCCTACGCTTAACGGTGTTGCGTCGTTTAATCCCAAAGACTGGAATTTCGGATTTCCAAACAACGCAGATTACGATCAGAGAGTAAAAGCATATAGTGATAGCTATGCGCTAACTCAGGTTTGTAAGTTGGATCTAAATGCTAAGACGTGGTCGCTGGCATGGTGATGTGCTGAGTAAATAAATCATTCTATGTCCTTATGGCAGATTATCGGTTTGGGTTCATCTGGCCAGGCTGTGTCAATGTGGTGATGATGTTGGTGTTCTACGCATCAGGCCTACGTTGACACACACTTTCGATGAAATGACGACCCGCTCCTCGTCAGAGTTGGAGCGGGTGAGGGGTTTGGCAATTGTCGAGCTCTTGCCGTTACAATTGAAAAATCGCGCATTTTTATGCTCTGTCACTCTCATCTACTTCTACAGATTCTTAGGCTTGTCGGACTGTCCTCATTTGTTACAGCGTTCTTGAAAACCCAGTGAGTGCGATGAGCATTAGCGCTTCTGCTATCTAGCATGAGTTTCTAGGCTTAACCTATACGAACTCATCTACCCCGATTAACCTCGTATTTTTTCTTCGCAGCGGAGAATTTTTGTCGAATCACGACGACTCTGCATTGTATACTGCGGCCCTCTGTCCACAGCGGTCCGCGTCTGGCTGGGTCTGGATTCGGATTGATCACTCATAATGCCGGTATTGGCAGTCAAGGAGTTGGTAACACGCATGAAAGCTATTGTCACTGGTATCACTGGTCAAGATGGCGCCTACCTGGCGGAACTGCTGCTGGAAAAGGGCTACACCGTATACGGCACTTACCGCCGTACCAGCTCCGTCAACTTCTGGCGTATCGAAGAGCTGGGTATCCAGAACAACCCTAACCTGCACCTGGTCGAGTACGACCTGACCGACCTGTCCGCCAGCATCCGTTTGCTGCAGACCACTGAAGCTACCGAGGTCTACAACCTCGCTGCGCAGAGCTTCGTCGGTGTCTCGTTCGAGCAGCCGCTGACCACGGCCGAAATCACCGGCTTGGGCGCTGTGAACCTGCTGGAAGCCATTCGCATCGTCAACCCGAAGGCGCGCTTCTACCAGGCTTCGACTTCCGAGATGTTCGGCAAGGTGCAGGCCATTCCTCAGATCGAGGAAACCCCGTTCTACCCGCGCAGCCCTTACGGCGTGGCCAAGCTGTACGCTCACTGGATGACCATCAACTATCGCGAGTCGTACGGCATCTTCGCTACCAGCGGCATCCTGTTCAACCACGAGTCGCCTCTGCGCGGCCGTGAGTTTGTGACCCGCAAGATCACCGACACCGTCGCCAAGATCAAGCTGGGCCTGCAGGAAACCCTGGAGCTGGGCAACATCGACGCCAAGCGCGATTGGGGTTTCGCCAAGGAGTACGTCGAAGGTATGTGGCGCATGCTGCAGGCCGACGAGCCGGACACTTTCGTGTTGGCCACCAACCGTACCGAAACCGTGCGTGACTTCGTCACCATGGCCTTCAAGGCCGTGGACATCGAGATCAAGTGGCAGGGCGAAGCTGAATCCGAGCAGGGCCTGTGCGCCAAGACTGGCAAGGTGCTGGTTTCGGTCAATCCGAAGTTCTACCGCCCAACCGAAGTTGACCTGCTGATCGGTAACCCGGCCAAGGCCAAGGCCGTATTGGGCTGGGAACCGAAGACCTCGCTGGAAGAGCTGTGCCGGATGATGGTCGAGGCTGACCTGCGCCGCAACGAGAAAGGGTTTTCGTTCTGATGGCTAATGTCGGCAAACGCGCATTGATCACTGGTATCCAGGGTTTCACCGGCCGCTACATGGCCGCCGAGTTGCAGGCCCATGGGTATGAAGTCATCGGCTTGGGCAGTCAGCCGTCGGAGGAGCCAGGTTACTACCAGGCCGATCTGAACGATGCGCCCAGGCTCAGTGCGTTGCTGGCAGAGCTGCAGCCCGATTACGTGGTTCACCTCGCCGCACTGGCGTTCGTGGGCCATGGCGTGGCTGATGCGTTCTATCAGGTGAACCTGATTGGTTCGCGCAACCTGCTCGAAGCGGT
Organism: Pseudomonas sp. CFBP 8758; assembly: GCF_014841725.1. Lineage (NCBI taxonomy): Bacteria > Pseudomonadati > Pseudomonadota > Gammaproteobacteria > Pseudomonadales > Pseudomonadaceae > Pseudomonas > Pseudomonas sp. CFBP 8758. Next base: position 19,693 of record NZ_JACYUK010000009.1, read on the forward strand.
TGCCGCTTCGGGCAAGGCGCCTGAATGTGTATTGCTGGCCAGTAGCGCCAATGTGTATGGCAATGCATCCGAAGGCATGCTGGACGAAGGCACGGCCCCCGCGCCGGCCAACGATTACGCCGTCAGCAAGCTGGCCATGGAATACATGGCCAGCTTGTGGCAAAACCGCTTGCCCATTGTCGTCACCCGGCCGTTCAACTACACCGGGGTGGGGCAGGCGGACAATTTTCTGTTGCCCAAGATCGTCTCGCACTTCCGCCGCAAGGCTGAAGTGATCGAGCTGGGCAACCTCGACGTGTGGCGCGATTTCAGCGACGTACGCGCGCTGGTCGCCGCATACCGCGGGCTGTTGGAAAACAAGCCCTTGGGGCAGACCGTCAATGTCAGCTCGGGTGTCACCCATTCGCTGCGTGAAGTGATCGAGTTGTGCGAAAGCATCACCGGCCATTCCATCCGTGTGGAAGTGAACCCCGCATTCGTACGCGCCAACGAAGTGAAGACGCTGTGCGGGGACAATACCCGCCTGCGTTCGCTGGTGGGCGACTGGCAGACCCCGCCTTTACGCGACACCCTGCAATGGATGTTGGCTGCCCAATAAATGAAGGTCGTCCTTTCCGTCGAGCCTGTGCGCTTTCCGCTGACAGGCATCGGGCGCTATACCTATGAGCTGGCGCGACGCCTGCAGAGCAGTCCGGAAATAACTGACCTGCAGTTTTTTGCCGGACGCAGCTTCCTGAGCGCACTCCCCAGTGCAGCGGACGCATCCGGCAGTGGCTATGGTCTCAAGCGCGCTGTGCAGAAGAACTTCCTTGCCGTCGAGGCCTATCGGCTGCTGATGCCGCTGCTCAAGGCGCATGCCTTGAAAGGGCATGGTGATTATCTCTACCACAGCCCCAATTACTACCTGCCGCTGTTTAAGGGCCCGCGAATTGCGACCTTTCACGACCTGTCGCCGTTTACCTGGTCCCAGTGCCACGCGCCGCAGCTGGCGCGCTACCTGCAGAAAGAGCTGCGGCTGACCTTGAAGCGTGCGGACCGCCTGATCACCGATTCCGAATTCACCCGGCGCGAACTGGCCGAGTATTTCGATTGGCCGCTCGAGCGGATCGATACCGTGCCGCTGGCCAGTTCGCCGGAGTTTCATCCGCGCAGCGCGGCGCAAACCGCTGAAGTGCTCGGGCGCTACGGCTTGAGCCACGAAGGCTACAGCCTGTTCGCCGGCACCATCGAGCCGCGCAAGAACATCGAGACGTTGCTTACGGCCTACGAAACGCTGCCGCTGGCCACGCGCCAACGCTGGCCGTTGATTCTGGGCGGCTACCGGGGCTGGCAGAACGAGGCGATCTTTGCGCGCATCGAGTCGGCGCAGCGCCAGGGCTGGGCGCGCTATCTGGGCTTCGTGCCGGCCGAGGACTTGCCGGTGCTGTTCGCGGGCGCGCGGTTGTTTGCCTTTCCGTCGTTGTACGAGGGGTTTGGCCTGCCGGTGCTGGAGTCGATGAGTTCGGGCGTGCCGGTGGTCTGTGCCAATAACTCGTCCCTGTTGGAAGTGGCGGGCGAGGCGGCGCTGATGTGCGAGGCGATGGATATCGAAACCCTGGCGCAGCACATGGCCAAGGCGCTGGAAGACGACCCATGGCGCGCCGAGGCTCGGCAACGTGGTCTGGCCCACGCCGACGGATTTTCCTGGGACCGTTGTGCGGCGCAGACGTTGATATCCTATCGCCGCACGTTGGAAAGCCGATGATCAAGGTGCTGCACTTCTTCAAGACGTACTTCCCCGATTCCATGGGCGGTATCGAGCAGGTCATCTTTCAGCTGGCAGAGGGATGTGCCGCGGGCGGTGTGCAATCCGAAGTGTTGTACCTCAGCGAGCGCGGCGCGGCGCGTGGCGAACGGGTAGGGCACCATGTGGCGCACCGTGCCAAGCTCGATTTGCACGTGGCCTCGACCGGGTTTTCCTGGTCGGCGCTGGGCGATTTCAAGGAGTTGGCCAGCCAGGCGGATCTGATTCACTACCACTTCCCCTGGCCGTTCATGGACCTGGTGCATTTTGCCAGCCGCACCGGCAAGCCGTCGGTGGTCAGTTATCACTCCGACATCATCAAGCAGAAGACCCTGCTCAAGTTGTATCAGCCGTTGATGAACCGTTTTCTTGGTAGCATGGACCGGATCGTTGCGTCCTCGGCTGACTACGCAGCCAGCAGTTCAGTGCTGCAGCGTTTCCCCGACAAGCTGTCGGTCATTCCGTACGGCCTCGACCCCGCCACATACCCAATGCCGTCTGCCGACCGCCTGGCGCACTGGCAGGCGCGCTTTCCCGGCAAGTTCTTTCTCTTCGTCGGTGCGCTGCGCTATTACAAGGGTCTGAACTACTTGCTCGATGCTGCCAAGGCGACCGGCTTGCCGGTGGTGATTCTTGGGGGTGGCCATCTGGAGGCTGAGCTCAAGGCCTATGCCCGGCAGCTTGAAGTGAGCAACGTGCATTTTCTCGGCGGCTTGCCGGATGAAGACAAGGCGGCGCTGCTGACCCTGTGCCACGCCTTCGTGTTTCCGTCGCACCTGCGTTCCGAGTCGTTCGGCATTTCGCTGCTGGAAGGCGCCATGTATGGCAAACCGATGATTTCGTGCGACATCGGCAGCGGCATGAGCTACATCAACCGGGCCGGTGAAACCGGGCTGGTGATTCCCCCGCGTGATCCCCAGGCGCTGGCGGCGGCCATGCAGACACTGTGGAACGATGAAGCCCTGGCCAGTGCCATGGGCGCCGCCGCGGCGCGTCGCTTCCAGCAGGTGTTTACCGCGCAGGGAATGGCGGACAGTTATGTGCAGTTGTATCACGACGTATTGCAGCGTTAATCCATTCGACCAAGGTGCTCGCCCATGATCTCGAAAGCTGTTTTGGTAACTGGCGCGTCGGGTTTTGTCGGTGCCGCCGTCGCCGCTCGGCTGGTGCGGCTGGGCTGCCCGATCACCCGCGCCGCCGTGCGCCGCGCCTACACAAAACTGCCCATTGGGGTGGAAGGCTGCGTGGTGCCCACGCTGGCCGCCGACACCGACTGGACCAGCGCGCTCGCCGGCATTGACAGTGTGGTGCACGCCGCTGCGCGTGTGCACGTGATGCGCGAGTCGCACGCCGATCCCTTGGCCGAATTTCGCCGGGTGAATGTCGAAGGCACGCTGAACCTTGCCCGCCAGGCGGCGCAGGCCGGGGTGCGGCGCTTTGTTTTCATCAGTTCGATCAAGGTCAATGGCGAGGCCACCGAGCCGGGGCAGCCGTTTCGTGCCGACGACGAGCCGTCTCCGCGTGATGCCTACGGCATTTCTAAGCTTGAAGCGGAAGTGGGCTTGCGAGCATTGGCAGCAAGCACCGGCATGGAGGTGGTGATCATTCGCCCGGTGCTGGTGTACGGGCCAGGCGTGCGCGCGAATTTCCAGACGCTGCTGCGTCTGGTGAGCAGTGGTGTGCCGCTGCCTTTCGGCAAGACCAACAACCGTCGCAGCCTGGTGGCGCTGGACAATCTGGCGGATCTGGTGTGCACCTGCCTGGAACATCCGGCTGCGTCGAATCAAACCTTTCTGGTCAGTGATGGCGAGCCGGTGTCCACTGCGAACCTGATGCGCGCCATGGCCGCGGCGATGGGCAAGCAGCCGCGGCTGCTCGATGTGCCATTGCCGTGGATGAGCCGCGTGGCCAATGCCTTGGGGCAGGGTGCAGTGACGCAACGGCTGTTTGATTCCCTGGAAGTCGACATCGACAAGAATCGCCAATTGCTGGGCTGGCAGCCGCCCACCTCCATGGCCGACGCGCTGGCCGCCACGGCGCGGCCCTACGTGGCAGCGCGCCGTCGATGAGCTTGCTGCTATGGCTGCTGGTCGTGCTGGTGCTTGCCTACGGGCTGACGTTCGCTCTGCGTCGCTATGCGCTGGCGCGCAGCCTGATGGACGTGCCCAACGCGCGCAGTTCCCACACGGTGCCGACCCCGCGCGGCGGTGGCGTGGCGATCGTACTGGTGTTCCTGGCCGCCATCAGCGGGCTGGCGCTTTGGGGAATGCTCGAAGGCCGTGTCTGGCTGGCCCTGTTCGGCAGTGGGGCGCTGGTGGCCGTGGTGGGTTTTCTCGATGACCACAATCACATCGCTGCACGTTGGCGCCTGCTCGGGCATTTCGCAGCGGGCGGCTGGGCCCTGCTGTGCCTGGGTGGCATGCCAGGTGTGATCGGTGCGGTCGACGGGCTTGCCACGTTGTGGTGGGTATTCGGCCTGTTGTACCTGGTGTGGATGCTCAACCTCTACAACTTCATGGACGGCATCGACGGTATCGCCAGCGTCGAGGCCATCTGCGTGTGCGCCGGGGCCTGTTTGATCTATGCGTTGGGCGGGAATGCGCAGCTGATGTGGCTGCCGGCCGTGCTGGCGGCGGCGGTGTCGGGCTTTCTGCTGTGGAACTGGCCGCCGGCGAAGATCTTCATGGGCGATGCGGGCAGCGGTTTTCTTGGGCTGGTGCTGGCGGTGCTGTCGGTTCAGGCAGCGTGGATCGAGCCGGCTTACTTCTGGGGGTGGGTGATCCTTCTGGGTGTGTTCATCGTCGACGCCACGTTCACCTTGCTGCGCCGTTTGCTGCGCGGTGACAAGGTGTATCAGGCTCATCGAAGCCACGCCTATCAGTACGCCTCGCGGGTCTGTGGACGTCATCTGCCGGTGACCCTGGCGACGGCGTCGATCACGCTGGGCTGGCTGTTGCCGTGGGCCATTGCCGTGACGGTTTTCGGTCTGAGCCCCGTTCTAGGCACCTTTATTGCGTACATCCCTTTGTTGTGGCTGGCTTTTCGTTATCATGCGGGGGAATCGGAACGCGCATGAAATTGCGTTCGCGCACTGGTGCAATCGGCTGATCGCACTTAAGGTTACGTAGTTGCTACAACCGACCGTCACGGTCTGGGGCCATTCGGGTCGAATACTGATGGATAGAATACGTACACGCTTGCTGGGTTTGCCACGTCGCCAGAAGCGTATGTTGCAAGTGGTCGCGGACATCGTGCTGGTCTGGGTCGCGCTGTGGATGGCCTTTCTGGTGCGCCTGGGCATCGAGGACATGTACAACCCGATCCGCGAGCACGAATGGTTGTTCGTGGCCGCGCCGTTCGTGGCCATACCGCTGTTCATTCGTTTCGGCATGTATCGCGCGGTGATGCGCTACTTCGGCAACGATGCACTGGTGGCCATCGTCAAGGCGGTCAGCCTGTCGGCGCTGATCCTGGCGGTGGTGGTGTATTGGTACAGCAACCACCAGACGGTGGTGCCGCGCTCGATCATCTTCAATTATTGGTGGATCAGCCTGGTCATCATCGGCGGCCTGCGCCTGGCCATGCGCCAATACTTCATGGGCGACTGGTTCAACGCCGTGCACAACGTGCCGTTCGCCGGGCGTGACGACCGTCTGACCAAGGTGGCGGTGTACGGCGCCGGTGTTGCAGGCAACCAGCTGGTTGCCGCACTGCGCATGGGCCGCGTGATGCGTCCGGTGGCGTTCATCGACGACGACCCGAGCATATCCGACCGGGTGATTGCCGGCATTCAGGTGTTCAAGCCCAAGCATATCCAGCGAATGATCGATCTGACCGGCGCCGAGGAGCTGCTGCTGGCGTTGCCGTCGACGTCGCGCTCGCGGCGTCGCGAGATTCTCAGTTTCCTCGAAGGCTTTCCGCTGCACGTGCGCAGTGTGCCCAACTTCACCGCGCTGGCCAGTGGTGAGGTGAAGGTCGACGACATTCAGGAAGTCGACATTGCCGACTTGCTCGGGCGTGATTCGGTGCCTGCGCAGGATGACCTGCTGGAGCACTGCATTGCTGGCAAGTCGGTGCTGGTGACCGGGGCAGGGGGGTCGATCGGCTCCGAGCTGTGTCGGCAGATTCTTGGCCTTGAGCCGGCGCTGCTGATTCTGCTGGATCATGGCGAATTCAATCTGTACACCATCAGCGGCGAGCTGGAGCAGCGTGCTGCCCGTGAAGGGTTGCACGTGCAGATGCTGCCGACCCTGGGCACGGTGCGCGACCAGGCCAAGCTGCTCGAGGTGATGACCACCTGGAAGGTGGATACGGTGTACCACGCGGCGGCCTACAAGCATGTGCCGATGGTGGAACACAACATTGCCGAGGGTGTACGCAACAACGTGCTGGGTACGCTGAACTGCGCCCAGGCGGCGTTGCAGGCGGGGGTGGCCAACTTCGTGTTGATCTCCACCGACAAGGCGGTGCGGCCTACCAATGTGATGGGCAGCACCAAGCGCCTGGCCGAGATGACCCTGCAGGCGCTGAGCCGTGAAGTGGCGCCGGTGTTGTTCGGCGACCCGGCCAACGTGGCGCGGGTGAACAAGACGCGCTTCACCATGGTGCGCTTCGGCAATGTGCTGGGCTCGTCGGGGTCGGTGATTCCGTTGTTTCACAAGCAGATCAAGTCGGGCGGGCCGGTGACGGTGACCCATCCGAACATCACGCGCTATTTCATGACCATTCCAGAGGCTGCGCAGTTGGTGATCCAGGCTGGGTCGATGGGGCGTGGTGGTGAGGTGTTCGTGCTGGACATGGGCGAGCCGGTGAAGATCATCGACCTGGCGCAGAAGATGATTCATCTGTCGGGCTTGAGCATTCGGTCCGAGCAGAATCCCCAAGGGGATATCGGCATCGAGTTCACTGGGCTGCGGCCGGGTGAGAAGCTGTATGAGGAATTGCTGATCGGCAACAACGTGGTGGCTACCCGTCATCCGATGATCATGAGCGCCCATGAGGATCATTTGTCGTGGGAAGGGCTGAAGAGCGAGTTGACCGCATTGCTGCGGGCACTGGATGACACGGATTTCGACCGGGTCCGCGAGATATTGCAGGAAGCCGTGAGCGGCTATGCCCCCGAAGGCGAGATCGTCGATTGGCTGCACATCCAACAGCACCGCGGCACCCCCGACTGATCCTGCGTCTTGCAAACCCGCTCCCCCGTAGGAGCGGCCAGTGGCCGCGAAGGCCGCCCCGCATTTCGCCTGACCCACCGCGCGGACCTTTTCGCGGCCGGTGACCGCTCCTACGGAGGGTTGCCCGATCTGCCGACACCCCGTAGGAGCGGCCAGTGGCCGCGAAGACCGCCCCGCATTTCGCCTGACCCACCGCGCGGACCTTTTCGCGGCCAATGACCGCTCCTACGGAGGGTTGCCCGATCTGCCGACACCCCGTAGGAGCGGCCAGTGGCCGCGAAGGCCGCCCCGCATTTCGCCTGACCCACCACGCGGACCTTTTCGCGGCCAATGACCGCTCCTACGGTGGGGGGGCATGGATTGGTCGACAATCGGGTACGGATCGCCCATCATGCAGCGCTGCCGATATCAGGCCGTACATACCCGAATTAGTCGTTGCCCATAAAATGACCGACATACTTTCCGAACCTGCCGTTCGAGCCGACGTAGCGGATTTGCCCCTCGTTTCGATCGTGGCGCCGTGCTACAACGCTGAAAATTTCCTCGAAGAAGCGTTGGCCAGCATCTTCGCCCAGGACTATCCGAATTTCGAAGTGATCATCGTCGACGACGGTTCCAGTGACCGCAGCATCGAGATGCTCACCGCGCTGCAGGCGACCTACGACTTCCAGTTGCTGCGGCAAACCAACCAGGGTGTCAGCGCCGCGCTGAATTTCGGCCTGCAGCACGCCCGCGGCAAATACGTATCCACGCCGGATCTGGACGACATCATGCTCGCCCACTCTCTGCGCGTACGTGTCGATTACCTGGAGCAGAACCCTGAAGTCGGCGCGGTAGGTGCATTGATCACCTACATGGACACCCAGGGCAACGCCCTCAAGGACCAGACGCACACGCGCATCCGCCGCATGGATTTCGCCGATATCCTCGCCAATGCCCGGGTCTGCGGCGCGCCGGTGTCGTTGTACCGCATGGACGTGCTGCGCAAGGCCAAGTTCTACGACCCGGCGATCAAGGTCCAGGATTTCCAGATCACCCTGCGCATTGCCGAACAGGGCGTCGAGATCCATATGCTGCCGGTGATCGTGACCCGCTACCGGCGCCATCCGCACAACCTGTCGCGCCGCTACAAGACCTTGTTCGAAGCCGACATGCGCGCCATCGAGCCCTATCGCGGGCACCCCGGCTATGAGCGCGGCCGCGCCAAACTGGTCAACAAGGCGTTGAAATACGCGGTGGTGGAAGACAAGAAGGATGCGCTGCGACTGCTGCGCTCCATCCCGCTCAAGCTATGGGATCGCACCACGTTTCGCCGTCTCAAGCGTCTGGTGCTGCATTGGTAAGTAAGGAAGTGCGTCGATGAAGTGGTGGGACCGGTTGAAGAAAAGGAAGGTTCGCAAGCACCTCGGGCAGTTCGAGAAGCTGTTTCGCGGGCCCGAGCGAATCCGCATGCGCTACCCCCAGTATGCAATCGGGGTGGGCACCTACGGCATTCCCGACGTGCAGGAGTTCGGTGACGACACCACCTTGAAGGTCGGCAACTACACCTCGATCGCCGAGGGGGTGAAGATCCTGCTCGGGGGTGGCCATCGCACCGACTGGGTGTCGTGCTTTCCGTTTCCGTTGATCATCGACGAGGTCAAGGACGTGCCGGGCGCAGCGCCTACCAAAGGCGACGTAGTGATCGGCAGCGACTGCTGGCTGTGCGCCAATGTGTTGATTCTGTCCGGCGTGACAGTTGGCCATGGCGCGGTAGTTGCAGCTGGTGCAGTCGTGACCAAGGACATACCGCCCTATGCCGTGGTGGGCGGTAACCCGTGCCGGTTCATCAAGTGGCGTTTCGAAGAACGCGTGCGGGACGCCTTGCTGGCGTCGGCGTGGTGGGACTGGCCTGTTGCCGAAGTCAAAGCCGTGGCCCACCTGCTGTGCAGCGACGACCTCGAGGCGTTTTTGACCTATGCCCGCAACCGCCAGCCAACAGCCGTGGCTGGATGAAGTAGTTGAAAGTGTCATCAGCTTGCCAGCGTTGCAAGCAAGGCCCCACATCCATTGAGGTCATGCATTGTTACAATGCGAATGGCCCTGGCGATTGGCTCGGCCGCTCGTCGTACCTAGAGTGCCTACCCTCGCGTAGGCACGGCATCACTTTTTCAGAGCAGTGAATATGAACACGTCCACCTCAGACAATCGAAAGCAGCCCCTGGTGTCGGTGATCATCGCCTCGTACAACCATGCGCCGTACATCGAGGCCTCGATCGGCAGCGTGCTGGCGCAGACCTACGCCAACATCGAGTTGCTGGTGGTGGACGATGGCTCGACCGATGGCAGCGTCGAGCTGCTGCGCAAGCTCAGTGCCGAGCATGGTTTCGATCTGCGCGTGCAGGAGAACAAGGGGCTGTCGCGGACGCTGAACGAGTCGGTGGCCCGTTGCCGGGGCAGCCTGGTGGTGCCGTTCGGGTCGGATGACGTGATGTTCGCCCATCGTATCGCCACCCAGGTGGCGTACATGGAAGGCAAGCCCGAGGTGGGTATCTGCTCGGCCAATACCGAGATCATCGATGCGACCGGCAAGGTGATGTGCGAGCGTGAACAGCGCAAGCGCAACGAGCCGTTCCGCCGGCTGGATTTCGACGACATGTTCATGGACCGCAAGCCGGGGCCGACTGCCGCCACGCTGATGTTCCGTCGCGAGGCGCTGGAGAAGGTGGGTGGGTTCGATCCGGAGATTCGCCTTGAGGATGTCTATATCGAGTTGGCGGTGACCCGCGCGGGTTATTTCATCGATGTACTGGGTGAGCCTCTGGCGCAGTACCGCAAGCATGCGACCAACACCTACAAGAATGGCCGCTTCATGGTCGAGAACGTGCTCAAGACCTACGCCGTGTACCGCGAGCACCCGGCGTACGAGCAGGTGCGCTGGCGTTTTCTCAATTCGATGTTCTTGAAGTACGCGCGCAAGGACAAGGGTCTGAGCAGAGAGCTGCTGGGCATGATTCCGCTCAGGGCCTGGAACAGGAAGACCCTGCGCGGCATGCTCCGTATGGTGTTCAGCTGAAATCCGCGTAGCCTTTTTCGCGGCCGATGACCGCTCCTACGGGGCGTCGGATTCTGCGTAGGAGCGGCCCGTGGCCGCGAAAGGCGCACCGCAGTGCATCAGGCAATACGCGTAACCCTTTTCGCGGCCGATGACCGCTCCTACGGGGCGTCGGATTCTCCGTAGGAGCGGCCCGTGGCCGCGAAGGGCGCGCTGCGTTACAGCAGGCAATCCGCGTAGACGTTTTCGCGGCCGATGACCGCTCCTACGGGACGTCGGATTCTCCGTAGGAGCGGTCCGTGGCCGCGAAGGGCGCGCTGCGTTGCATCAGGCAATCCGCGTAGACGTTTTCGCGGCTGATGACCGCTCCTACGGGGCGTCGGATTCTCCGTAGGAGCGGTCCGTGGCCGCGAAGGGCGCGCTGCGTTGCATCAGGCAATCAGCAATGTCATTCAAACGGCCTTGGCAGGGCGGCTGAGGCGGTTGCCCCAGTGGCATAGCCATTGCGCGTACACCAGCGCCATCGGAATCCAGATCAGGAACCAGTGCTCCTTGGGGCGGGACATGAAGGCACTGCCTTCGGTCAGCCCCGACGCAAACCCGAACACCAGCCAGGTTGCGGCCAACACCACCTGCGGTTCCCGCCGATTCATCCAGCAGAAGCGCATGGCCAGACCATACAGCACCATCCACAGGCTGAGCCCTGCAACGCCGCCGATGTACAGCACGCCCAGTTCGATATTATGCGGGTCGGCCAAGGTGTACGGCAGGCCAGGTATGACGATGGTCATCTCCGAATCGTAGCCGCGCCCCAACCACGGGTTCTCGCCGATCTGACGCAGTGACTCCATCCAGATTTCCGGCCGGTACGACGCCCCGCGCGAGGTCAGCACATCGGGCATTACCACGTACAGCGCTGCGATCCCCAGCAGTGCAATGGCAATTGCCAGCCCGCCGCGTTTCTTGTTTCCCGCCGCCATCAGCCACAGCAATGCCGCCGCCATGCCGATGATCGGCGTCCGCGAACCCGTGGCGATCAAGGTTACCCCCAGTACCGCCAGGCACCCCAGCGCCAACGGATTCCACGGATTGCGTCCGATGTACCAGGTGGCCAGCCAGACACTGGCAAAGGCGCCGAACACATGGGCGCTGAGCAGAGGGTTGTAGAGCGCGCCATACCCATCCAGACGGCTGCCCAGGGACGCGCCTTGCACGCCATAGAAATAGATCAACGACAAACCCGCCGCTGCCGTGGCGATCACTGCCGCTGCACGGGTGAGTTGCGCCAGTCGCGCGGGCACCTTCAGCGCGATCAGGCCAGCCGAGAGCAGCACCATGGCGATGTAGAGCGGCCGCTTGAACAGCGAGCCGAAGTCTTCGCCGTCTGCGGCCCAACTGACACTGAGCAGGATGTAGGCGCTGAAGGCCACGAAGGCAAGGAACATCGGGTTGCGCACCAGCGCCTTGAACGGACCCGGCTGCAATGCCAGGGCGAGCAGGGTGGGCACCGCCAGGAAGATGTAGAACAGCTTGTGATACAGAGAGCGATCCCATGCCCAGAACATGCCGGTCATGATGACCAACCAGCCGATGGGGAGCACATAGGCGTTCAGCACGTGCACCGTACGCTCGCGCACGGAAGTACTCTGGGATTGCATGAGAGGTTGTCTGTCCATAGGCCTTGGCAGTGAAGTGTTTGGGGGCGGGTGGATTGTACGTGGATGTGACTTTGCATCAACACAGAAGGTCCGAACGCCGAAAAATCCTACGGGCTGGTGCAGCTCACATACCTACTTACACATGCCCTCAATCCGTCAGGCGCCCGCGCAGCCCGGGGCAGGGCCAGTGCGACACGTCGTGCAACAGGGTGGCACTGGAACATCTGCGATGCGGGGCTAGGGTTGGCAGGCGGCTCGGGAATGCCGCACTTCTCATTCAAGTCATGGAGCATAAGCAATGCGCAAGATCCTCCTTCCTGCACTGGCGCTGGCATTCTTCGCCAGCACCGCGGTGCCCATTCTAAGCTCGCCAGTTATGGCCGCGCCTGCCGCCTCGGTATCGGTTGCCCATCCGGGGCTGCCGGGCAGGGTCAACCTCAATACGGCCGACGCTGAAACCCTCAAGAAGGAACTCTCCGGGGTCGGCCTGACCAAAGCGACCGCCATCGTCAAGCACCGACAGACCTACGGGCCATTCGACTCGGTCGAAGAACTGCTGGAGGTTACGGGTATCGGCAAGGCTTTGCTGGATCGCAACCGCGACAAGCTGGTCGTCAATTGACGATCGGTCGCAGGCTCAGCTGGAGCTGACCAGACGCAGTTTGAACCGGTCGGGAATCACCGCCTCGACGATATCGGCAGCCCGCTGGGTGCCGCCCATCAGGTGGATGGCATCGGCCAGATTCTCCAGGTCGGGCCATTGGTTCTCCAGCAGATGACGCATGTGTTCCGCCAACTCCCGAATGCTGCAATGCCGGCTGGCGTGGACGCCGGAACCGCTGTAGGCCACCCGCGCCGCAACGCCTGGCTGGTCGGCGGCGATGGGCAAGGCCAGGATCGGCGTTTCTGCCACGACGGCTTCGAGCACGATGTCGAGGTCGCCGTGGGTCACCAGTACGTCGGCATACTGCAACAGCATGGGCTGGTCGGCAAAATCCGTGACCCAGGTTGCGCCGTGCCGCAGCAGCTGATCGCTTTGCCGATGACTCAACCCGCCGCAATGCATGACCAGCAGTTGGGCATCGAGCAACTTGCAGGCCTGGGCAATGCGTTTGAACAGGCTCATGCGGTTGCCATGGAGCCGGCCCAAGGTTGCGAAGACGAAAGGCCGAGCATTGTCCAACGTGTAGGGCAGGTGGTTGGTCTCATCGGACACCCGGCGCAGGGGGCCGACCTCATGGAACCATGGCGGCAGATTGGGCCGCGGAAAATCGAACTCCAGCACCGTTTGGCTGATTTGCGCGAGCGGCGACAGGCATTGATGCAGGCCCTCGCGGACGCTCAGCCCAAGTGCGGCGGACTGACGGGCAATGGCTTTGCGCAATGGCTTCATGACCCAGTCATGCCGGCGCTCGGCGCGCGCATACCGCTCGATGGCTTCTTCGCCGCGCTCGTACGGGTAGGGCAATACGGCCAACGGTATGGTTATGTCCTCGCGGTTGACTGGCAATGCGCAGGCCACGGACACGAACGGCAGGCCAAGCGACTCTGCCACCAGCCCGCCCGCTGCTTCCATCTGGTCGCACAGCACGGCATCGATGCGTTCTTCGCGCAGAGCGTTGGGCAACTCTTCACAGAGCATCTGCGTGACTTGCGCCATATCGGCGTAGGTACGCCGCTGGCCAAGCAAATTGTCGACATTGGCTGCCAGTGCAAGGCTTTTTGCCAGGCTTCCGGCAGGAAAGCGTTCCTGGCCGACGCTGCGGAATTTTACCCTGTTGCAATGCAATAGATGACGTGCGTCGGGTTGGTGGAAGAATGTGACGCTGTGTCCGCGGTCGATCAGCTCCATTGCCAGGTTTTCAAGCGGTTGAAAGTGGCTCGGCAGGGGTGGAGCGATGATGGCAAAGCGGATCATTGTCGACTCCCGCGCGTTCAGGTGAACACAATGCGTTAGGTCCTCTCTCAACGGCAAGCGGGGCCTGCCGTACGCTGATGCAGCTAGCGTGAATCAGGGGAGGGTTCGAAGCTATGAGCGCAGGTCCTTGCCGCTCGTTCCGTGTTCGCACTGTAAATGTATCTGGAAACGGCGCTAACCGTCGGAAATGTGCTGGGTTAACTTTAAGTAATAAAGAATTAAACCATTATAAAACATCGGCTTGCAGACAATCTCAAATGTAGTTTGTGATTTATCGTCAAACGCTCGACGTTTTCCGTTTCGAACTGTCGTTTGGGAGAGTAAGCTTGCCGGCGGGCCACCCCCTGGGGGTGATAATCATTGGAAGCCGCGGGTTGAATTGCACCCGCTGTAGTGGCTTGGCGAGGCGGGTAAGGGATCGTCCTGCGCCGACGCCTGGGAAGTGGATGATGGCTGACAAGAGATTGCGGATTCTGATTGCCGACGAGTTGGACCAGCAGGCAGTGCAGATCGAACGAACGCTCAACAACCTGGGCTACTTCAGGGTGGTGCCGGTGGGTTCGCTCGACGAACTGCTGACCATGGTGCAAAGCGCTTACGAGCCTTTCGATCTGTTGATTGCCAACACTGACATGGCTGTGCGGTCGGGTGTCGATCTGCCGCGGTTCTGCAAGAACAGTGAGCACGTTCGCCATGCGTTGCTGTATGAAAGCCAGAAGCGGATCGAAACCGAACTGGCCGACCCTGGCGGTGAGCGGTTGAGCACCAGCGTCACGCAGCTGCCGGACCGCGACGCGCTGCAGACCTTCATGGCCATTGTCGAATCGCCCAAGGCGCCGCCGGAGCATCGCGTTCGCGTGATCGGCGATGGCATCCGCGTACGCAAGTCGCTCAGCTCACCGCCGCTGTAGGAGCCCTCGGGGTCCGCCAACCGGGCATTGCGGTGTATCTGCCAGTCTGCGGCGTTCCTTTCGCGGCCGATGACCGCTCCTACGGGATAGGCACCTCATAGCGCCTGCCACGCCTGACGGTTTTTGCTATCCTGCGCGCCTTTGACAGGCGCGAGGATACGCGCCGTCGGCCACCAGCGGACTTGCCCATGCCTGCCGATAGCTCTGCCCAGCCATTGCTGCTCAACCGCAGCGACCACAAGACCCTCGGTCTGGCGGCCCTCGGTGGCGCGCTGGAAATCTACGATTTCATCATCTTCGTATTCTTCGCCCTGACCCTCAGCCAGCTGTTCTTCCCGCCGCAGATGCCCGAGTGGCTGCGCCTGTTGCAGAGCTTCGGCATCTTCGTGACCGGCTATCTGGCCCGCCCGTTGGGCGGCATCCTGATGGCGCATTTCGCCGATCGTCTGGGGCGCAAGCGTGTGTTCAGCCTGAGCATCCTGATGATGGCGGTGCCCTGCCTGCTGATCGGCATGATGCCCACCTATGCGCAGATCGGTTACTTCGCGCCGCTGCTGCTGCTGGCCCTGCGCATTCTGCAGGGCGCTGCCGTGGGGGGCGAGGTGCCCAGCGCCTGGGTGTTCGTGGCCGAGCACGTGCCGCTGAGAAGACGCGGCTATGCCTTGGGGTTTCTCCAGGCGGGGCTGACCTTTGGCTATCTGCTCGGCGCATTGACCGCCACCGTGCTGGCGCGGGTGTACACCCCGCAGGAAATCCTCGATTGGGCGTGGCGTTTGCCCTTCCTGCTGGGCGGCGTATTCGGCGTGGTCGGTGTGTGGCTGCGCCGACTGCTCAGCGAAACACCGGTGTTTCTGGCCATGCGTGCGCGCAGTGAGCAGGTCAGCGAATTCTCCCTGCGTACCGTGCTGCGTGAGCACCGCGCCTCGTTGATCCCGGCGGTGTTGCTGACGTGTGTGCTGACTTCGGCGGTAGTGGTGCTGGTGGTGATCACGCCGACGGTGATGCAGCAGCGCTTTGGCCTGGATGCACGGCACACCTTTGCGCTGAGTAGCCTGGGTATCGTCTTCCTCAACGTTGGCTGCGTGTTGGCTGGCCTGCTGGTCGATCGCATCGGCGCCTGGCGTGCGCTGGTCCTTTATAGCGTGCTGCTGCCGCTGGGCATCACCGCGCTCTATGCCAGCCTGGTTGCCGGGGTCGGCAGTCTTGCCGTGGCCTATGCGCTGGCTGGTCTGGGGTGTGGAGTGGTGGGTGTGGTGCCGTCGCTGATGGTCGGCCTGTTTCCCGCCAAGGTGCGTGTATCGGGCATTTCGTTTACCTACAACATCGCGTATGCGCTGTGGGCGAGTACCACGCCGCTGCTGCTGATCGCCTTGATGCCGTGGAGCCCGTGGGTCTGTGTGGGCTACTGCGTGGTGATGGGTGCGGTCGGTGTCGGCACCGCCTGGCTCTTCGGCAGACGCCGACCTCTTCAGGCCTACGCCTGACCTCAAACGAACCGGCCACCAGGCCGGTTTTTTTATGCCTCGATCCCAAGAATGCTGCGGTGCTGGTGTGGGAGCGGTCCGTGGCCGCGAAAGATTCACCGCGATTCAGCTGACACACCGCGGCGCTCTTTTCGCGGCCGATGACCGCTCCTACGGGGGATTTGTGCCTATAAAATCCCTATATATGGGATTGATAATTATATATTGAGATTATCGTTCAAATGGATTTATAGTCGGCCATCACACACCGCCACTCACTACCAAAAACAAACAAGGTGAAGCGATGCAGCCGCAACTCGTTGCACTCGATTGGGGAACCAGTTCCCTGCGAGCCTATCTGCTCGGCCCTGATGGCCACGTACTCGACCAGCGTTCGCTGGATCGGGGCATCATGCAGTTGTCCAACACCCCCCGTAGCATTTGCGGCGAACAGACCAGCGATGGTTTCGAGCTGACCTTCGATGAAGCCTGCGGCGACTGGCTCGATGCTTTTCCTGACGTTGCCGTGATCGCCTGCGGCATGGTCGGCAGCGCCCAGGGTTGGCACGAGGTGCCGTATTGCCAGAGCCCGGCGCAGGCCGCCGATGTCGCCGCCGGCATGGCTCGCGTGCGTACCCTCAGGGGTATCTGCGTGCATCTGGTGCCCGGCGTGCTGCAACGTTCGGCACTGCCCAACGTCATGCGCGGCGAGGAAACCCAGATCTTCGGTCTGCTGCAGTCGTTGCCTTCGGGCGAGCGCGACCAGACCTTGCTGATCGGCCTGCCTGGCAGCCATTCGAAGTGGGCGAGGGTGGTCGAGCAGCGCATCGAGCATTTCGACACCTTCATGACCGGCGAGCTGTTCGCCGCAGCCAGTGCCCACACCATTCTCGGTCGCACGCAGAAGCGCAGTGCGTCGTTCGACAGCGCGGCGTTCGAGCGCGGTGTAGCCGTGGCGATGTCGCGCGAGGGCAGCATCGGCGTGCTGTCGACCATGTTCAGCGCGCGCAGCCTTGGCCTCACCGGCCAATTGGCGAGCAGTGAGCAAGCGGACTATCTGTCCGGCCTGATGATTGGCCACGAGCTGCGCGCCCTGGCCGAAATGCTGCGCCAGCGCAGCGGGCAGGAATCGCTGCCGGCTGTGGTCCTGATCGGCAGCAGTGCGTTGTGCCAGCGCTATCGGCAGGCATTGGCCTTGTGTGGCTTCAACAGCGTCAGCCTGGCCGAACAGGCCACCGAACGCGGTCTCTGGAGCCTGGCGCTGGCCGCCGGGCTCGTCGCTCAACAGTTCCAAGAGGTTTGACATGCTCAAGCAAGCAATGGCCCAGAACGGGCTGATCGCCATTTTGCGCGGCCTGCGCCCCGAAGAGTCGGTGGCCATCGGCGAGGTGCTTTACAGCGCCGGATTTCGCATCATCGAGGTGCCGCTCAACTCTCCGCAGCCTTTCGACAGCATTCGGCTGTTGCGCAACAGTTTGCCTGCCGATTGCCTGATCGGTGCCGGAACGGTGCTGTCGGCCGAGCAGGTACTTCAGGTCAAGGCAGCGGGAGGGCAACTGATCGTCATGCCGCACAGCGATCCTTCAGTGCTCAAGGCGGCCAAGGAGGCCGAGATGTTCCTGGCGCCGGGCGTGCTGACACCGACCGAAGCGTTCGCCGCGCTGGCTGCCGGTGCCGACGTGTTGAAACTGTTCCCGGCCGAGTCGCTGACGCCGGCCGTGGTCAAGGCGCTATTGGCGGTGCTGCCCAAAGGGACGGCGCTGGTACCGGTGGGAGGCATCAGCCCGGACAACATGCAGCCGTTTCTCGACGCCGGCGTTGCCGGGTTTGGCCTGGGTTCGGGCCTGTTCAAGCCAGGCATGACGGTGCAACAGGTGGCGGATAACGCGAAGGCGTACGTCCAGGCCTGGCGGTCATTGAAAGGTTGACACGCTGTGCGCCCCTGTAGGAGCGGTCATCGGCCGCGAAGAGGGCGCCGCGCAGTGACTGATGCACCGCGTCGCCCGGTTCGCGGCCACGGACCGCTCCTACAGAGATGGCATTCCCCTGTAGGAGCGGTCATCGGCCGCGAAGGGGCACAGCGCAGTGACTGATGCACCGCGTCGCCCGGTTCGCGGCCACGGACCGCTCCTACAGAGATCCATACGGGCGGTAACGGCAACATTTACAGACGCTCGAGCGTCCATCGAACAAGAGAGACAACAGATGAAAATCACCAAACTCACGACCTTCATCGTTCCACCGCGCTGGTGCTTCCTCAAGGTCGAGACCGACGAGGGTGTGGTCGGCTGGGGCGAGCCCGTGGTCGAAGGCCGCGCGCACACCGTGGCTGCCGCAGTTGACGAATTGTCCGACTACCTGATCGGCAAGGACCCACGCAATATCGAAGACATCTGGACCGTGCTGTACCGCGGCGGTTTCTACCGTGGCGGCGCCATCCACATGAGCGCCCTGGCCGGTATCGATCAGGCGCTGTGGGATATCAAGGGCAAGGCCCTGGGCGTTTCGGTCAGCGACCTGCTTGGCGGGCAGGTACGCGATCGGATCCGGGTGTACTCGTGGATTGGCGGCGACCGCCCGGCCGACACGGCGCGCGCGGCGAGCGAGGCGGTGGCTCGTGGTTTCACTGCGGTGAAGATGAACGGCACCGAGGAACTGCAGTTTCTCGACACGTTCGACAAGGTCGATCGCGCCCTGGCCAGCGTTGCGGCCGTGCGTGATGCGGTAGGGCCGAACGTGGGCATTGGCGTCGACTTCCATGGCCGGGTGCACAAGCCCATGGCCAAGGTGCTGATGAAGGAGCTGGACCAGTTCAAGCTGATGTTCATCGAAGAGCCGGTGTTGAGCGAGAACTACGAAGCGCTCAAGGAGCTGGCGCCGTTGACCAGTACGCCGATCGCACTCGGTGAGCGTTTGTACTCGCGTTGGGACTTCAAGCGGATTCTCAGTGAAGGCTATGTGGACATCATCCAGCCCGATGCCTCGCATGCCGGGGGCATCACCGAGACCCGCAAGATCGCCAACATGGCCGAGGCCTATGACGTAGCGCTGGCCTTGCATTGCCCGTTGGGGCCGATCGCGCTGGCGGCGTGCCTGCAGCTGGATGCGGTTTGCTACAACGCCTTCATCCAGGAGCAGAGCCTGGGCATCCACTACAACGAAAGCAACGATCTGCTCGACTATGTCACCCACCCCGAGGTGTTCGATTACGACAATGGGTTCGTGAAGATTCCGAACGGGCCGGGGCTGGGAATCGAGATCAACGAGGAGTACGTGCGGGAGCGCGCAGAGATCGGTCATCGCTGGCGCAACCCGATCTGGCGCCATGCCGACGGCAGCTTCGCCGAGTGGTGATTCACTGCTAATACCGCGGCGCGGCCTTCGCGGGTAGAAAGCTCGCCGCTCGCCCCGCTCCCACACGGGCGGAGAGATTTCTACTCGCGAAGGCGTCCGCCCTGTCGCCGCAGCACCCCTCTACAAATACAATAAGAGGCACCCCATGCATACCCAATCCACTACCGCCGCGCCGGCGCTGGCGACGCCCAGCCGCAAGCGCTTTTTCATCATGGTGCTGTTGTTCATCACCGTGGTGATCAACTACCTGGACCGCAGCAACCTGTCCATCGCCGCGCCGGCGCTGACCAGCGACCTGGGCATCGATCCGGTGCACGTCGGCCTGATTTTCTCGGCATTCGGCTGGACCTACGCCGCCATGCAGATCCCCGGCGGCTGGCTGGTCGACCGCGTTCCGCCACGCATCCTCTACAGCGTGGCCCTGGCGTTGTGGTCCATTGCCACCGTCATGCTCGGCTTTGCCGGCAGTTTCATCGCCCTGTTCGTGCTGCGCATGGCCGTGGGCGCGCTGGAAGCGCCGGCGTATCCGATCAACAGCCGCGTGGTGACGACCTGGTTCCCCGAGCGCGAACGTGCCACCGCCATCGGCTTCTACACCTCGGGCCAATTCGTCGGCCTGGCCTTCCTCACCCCGGTACTGGCCTGGCTGCAACACGAATTCGGCTGGCACATGGTGTTCGTCAGCACCGGTCTGGTGGGCATTGTCTGGGCAGTGATCTGGTACGCGGTGTATCGCGAGCCGCGCGATTTCAAAGGCGCCAACGCGGCCGAAATCCAGCTCATCAGCGACGGCGGCGGCTTGGTCGACATGCAGAAATCAGCGCGCCAGGCCAAGGCCGGTTTCAGCTGGACCGACCTGGGCATCGTGTTGAGCAAGCGCAAACTCTGGGGTATCTACCTGGGCCAGTATTGCCTCAACTCGACCTTGTGGTTCTTCCTGACCTGGTTCCCGACTTACCTGGTGAAATACCGCGGCATGGATTTCATCAAATCGGGCATGCTCGCCTCGCTGCCGTTCCTGGCCGCTTTTGTCGGCGTGCTGTGCTCGGGGTTCTTTTCCGACTGGCTGATCCGTCGCGGCGCCAGCATCGGCCTGGCGCGCAAGCTGCCGATCATCGGCGGCCTGTTGATCTCGACGTGCATCATCGGCGCCAACTACGTCGATTCTACCCCGCTGGTCATCGCTTGCCTGGCGCTGGCCTTTTTCGGCAACGGCCTGGCGTCGATCACCTGGTCGCTGGTTTCGACCCTGGCCCCTGCGCGGTTACTGGGGCTGACGGGCGGAGTGTTCAACTTCATCGGCAACCTGTCGGCGATCACCACACCGATCGCCATCGGCTTCCTGGCGACCGGCGACTCGTTCGCGCCCGCGATCACTTACATTGCGGTCACGGCGCTGGTCGGGGCGTTGTCCTACATTCTGCTGGTGGGCAAGGTCGAGCGGATCGAGCTTTGACCCGATTGCGAGCAGGCGAACATAATGCGCCTGCTTTTACCTGACGCGAAGGTTGACCATGCAGGACGACATGCCCCCCGCCGCACCGACCGGCACCCAGACTCTGCTCCGCGGGCTGGCAGTGATCCAGGCCGTGGCCGGCGGCGCCCGTGATCTGAAAGAGATCGCACGGCGCATCGGCACCACGCGCAGCACCACCCACCGGCTGGTCAGTTGCCTGGTGGACGAGCGCTACTTGCGGGTGCTGCCCCAGGTGGGCTATCTGCTCGGGCCGCGGCTGATCGAGCTGGGCTTCCAGGCACGGGACGAAGTGCCACTGGTGATGTTGGCCAGCCCTTGGCTGGATGAACTGTCGGCGCGAACCGGCGATACCATTCACCTGGCGATTCGCGACGGTGACGAGGTGCTATACCTGCACAAGACCCCAGGTCGCAATGGCCCGGAGATGCGTTCGCGGGTCGGTCATCGCATGCCGCTGGCGCGCACCGGCATCGGCAAAGCGCTGATGCTCGACGCCGAGGCGGCCGAATGGCAGAGGCTGTTCGAACGGGGGGAGGCCGTTGCGGCGGAATCCGCCCTGTGGCCCGACCACCCGCAACTCACCTGGCCCCAGTTCCAGGCCCGTATGCAAACCTATGTAACGGGTCGCTATGCGTTCGACCTGGAAGACAACGAACCGTCGATCCGCTGCGTGGCTGCACCCATCCGCGATGCAAGCGGACAAATCGTGGCCGCGATCAGTGTCGCCAGCACGCTGCCTTACATGCCTGTGGAGAAGATGGAATCCCTGGTTCCTGTGGTCCAGAAAGCCGCTCACGCCATCTCCGCAGAACTCGGCGCTAGGGTGTAACCCCAGACACCGCAGCGCTCTTTTCGCGGCCACGGACCGCTCCTGCGCAGGGTTTGAGGGCGCCGTAGGTGCGGTCATCGGCCGCGAAGGGGGCGCTGCGGTGTGTCTGGGAGACTGCAGCGTTCTTTTCGCGGCCACGGACCGCTCCTACGCAGGGTTTGAGGGCGCCGTAGCAGCGGTCATCGGCCGCGAAAGGGGCGCCGCGGTGTGTCTGGAAGACTGCAGCGCCTTTTCGCGGCCACGGACCGCTCCTACGCAGGGTTTGAGGGCGCCGTTGGAGCGGTCATCGGCCGCGAAGGGGGCGCTGCGGTGTGTCTGGGAGACCGCAGCGCCTTTTCGCGGCCACGGACCGCTCCTACGCAGGGTTTGAGGGTGCCGTAGGAGCGGTCATCGGCCGCGAAGGGGGCGCTGCGGTGTGTCTGGGAGACCGCAGCGCCTTTTCGCGGCCACGGACCGCTCCTACGCAGGGTTTGAGGGCGCCGTAGCAGCGGTCATCGGCCGCGAAGGGGGCGCTGCGGTGTGTCTGGGAGACCGCAGCGCCTTTTCGCGGCCACGGACCGCTCCTACGCAGGGTTTGAGGGCGCCGTAGGAGCGGTCATCGGCCGCGAAGGGGGCGCTGCGGTGTGTCTGGGAGACCGCAGCGCCTTTTCGCGGCCACGGACCGCTCCTACGCAGGGTTTGAGGGCGCCGTAGGAGCGGTCATCGGCCGCGAAGGGGGCGCTGCGGTGTGTCTGGGAGACCGCAGCGCCTTTTCGCGGCCACGGACCGCTCCTACGCAGGGTTTGAGGGCGCCGTAGGAGCGGTCATCGGCCGCGAAGGGGGCGCTGCGGTGTGTCTGGGAGACCGCAGCGCCTTTTCGCGGCCACGGACCGCTCCTACGCAGGGTTTGAGGGCGCCGTAGGAGCGGTCATCGGCCGCGAAGGGGGCGCTGCGGTGTGTCTGGGAGACCGCAGCGCCTTTTCGCGGCCACGGACCGCTCCTACGCAGGGTTTGAGGGCGCCGTAGGAGCGGTCATCGGCCGCGAAGGGGGCGCTGCGGTGTGTCTGGGAGACCGCAGCGCCTTTTCGCGGCCACGGACCGCTCCTACGCAGGGTTTGAGGGCGCCGTAGGAGCGGTCATCGGCCGCGAAGGGGGCGCTGCGGTGTGTCTGGGAGACCGCAGCGCCTTTTCGCGGCCACGGACCGCTCCTACGCAGGGTTTGAGGGCGCCGTAGGAGCGGTCATCGGCCGCGAAGGGGGCGCCGCGGTGTGTCTGGGAGACCGCAGCGCTGCGTTCGCGGCCACGGACCGCTCCTACGGGCGTGGGGTTGAGCTGGATGGCTGGTAACCCTGCAGCCAAATAGCATCCCACAAAGGGTAATCGCCGACCCTTTTGACCAATCCTGCGCGCAGCGGGTTGGCGACAATGTATCTGGCACTGGCGAGTAAATCCTCCTCCTGACGCAGCGCTCGGTCGTGGAAGCCTGCCTGCCACAATTGGCCTGTTCTTGCGCACCGTTCATTGATTGCCTTGCTCGAGCGCGATTTGACCTGACGCATCAGGCTTTCCAGCGATGCGTCCTCAAGTTGCATCAGCCAGTGGAGGTGATCGGGCATGACAACCCAAGCCAGCGATTGTGCCTGGTTCCAGTGCTGGGCATTCATCATCTCCCTGACTACGCACCGTCCCAGTTCGAAATCCCGGAACAGGGGCGTTCTATGTTTCACAACGGCAGTCAAAAGATAGATGCCGCCACGCTGAGAAAAGCGGCCCGTGCGTAACCTGCAATTTTTGTAGAGTGGCATGAGAGCCTCCATCCATGGCGGAGGTTTGAATGTAGCGGGCAGTGAGCAGGTGAGTGGGGCGGATTGATGTCTGTGTGTGTCCGCTACGGAGATCGAAATGACCGGTGATGAGTGCCAGGTTTGCACAGTGCCAGAAGCTTGAAGGAGCGGCGTGTAGCCGCGGATGAGATGCTGCGGGGGATCAGGGGTATTGCGTCGGTTTTTTCGCGGCCACGGACCGCTCCTACGCAGGGTTCGAGGGCGCCGTAGGAGCGGTCATCGGCCGCGAAGGGGGCGCCGCGGTGTGTCTGGGAGACCGCAGCGCTGCGTTCGCGGCCACGGACCGCTCCTACGCAGGGTTTGAGGGCGCCACAGGAGCGGTCATCGGCCGCGAAGGGGGCGCCGCGGTGTGTCTGGGAGACCGCAGCGCTGCGTTCGCGGCCACGGACCGCTCCTACGCAGGGTTCGAGGGCGCCGTAGGAGCGGTCATCGGCCGCGAAGGGGCCTTGCGGTGTTTCTGATGTACCGGGTTGCGGGCTTCGCGGGCAGAGCCCGCTCCCACAAAAACAGCCCCTGCAAAAAAAAACCCTACAAAAACAACCCCTGCAAAAAAAACGCCCCTGACAAAAACGGCGCCCACAAAAAAGGGCCCTTGGAAGGGCCCTTATCACCAGCAGACGGCTCAGTTCAGGCCGAGTTTGCCGCGCAGGGTGGAGAGGTCTTCGGCGAGGGTGTTGACCGGGCCGATCAGTGCCTTGCGGTCGTTTTCCTTGACCTTGTCGTAGGTTTGGAAGCCGCCATCGGCAGTGCGGTACTTGGCCAGGATCTTGTCGACGGTGGCGAAGTTCTTGTCTACCTTGGCTGCGAACGCCTTGTCCTGGCCTTCGATCTGCGGACGGAACAGGTCGACGATCTTCTTCGCGCCGTCGATGTTGCCCTGGAAATCATACAGGTCGGTATGGCTGTAACGGTCTTCCTCACCGGACACCTTGGTCGCGGCCACCTCTTCGAGCAGTGCGGCGGCACCGCCGACCACTTTCTCCGGCGGGAAGGTCAGCTCGGCGATACGGTTCTGCAAGTCCTTCACATCCTTGAGCAGACCGTCGGCCAATGCATCCAGGCCCTTCGTGGTATTTTCCGAGTACAGGCTGTATTCCAGGCGGTGAAAACCGGTGAAATCTTCCGCCTTCACACCGGCTTCATGGTCATCGACACGCGAATCGATCGACGCATCCAGGTCGCTGAACAGCTCGGCGATCGGCTCGATGGCCTCGTAGTGCACGCGGGTCGGCGCATACAGCTTCTTGGCGGTGGCCAGGTCGCCTTTCTTGATCGCGTCGGTAAACCTGGCGGTTTCCACGGCCAGTTGATCGACCTTCTCGGTCACGTAGATCTTGTAGTCAGAAACCGGCCCTACCAGGTCCAACGGCGACTGGATCGCGGCAAAGGCCGACAGCGGAGCGTTGAACAGGCCAAGGGTCAGCAGCAGAGCGAGTGGCGTCTTTGTCATGAGTGGTTCCCCGGTTGAATCAAGTGGTCATGCAGTGGTGGTGAGGTTCTTGCTCGCAGCGAGCAGTCTGCGGCCGATGAAATCCTGGGCGCTGGTCACCCCTGGCAGGGTGAAGAAATAACCGCCGCCCACGGGCTTTAGGTATTCCTCCAGCGGTTCGCCGTTGAGGCGGGTCTGCACGGTGATGAAGCCTTTTTCCAGATCCGCCTGGTAGCAGATGAACAGCAAGCCCATGTCCAGCTGGCCGTTCTTGTTCACCCCGTTTGAATAGTTGAAGGGTCGACGCAGGATGAGGTTCTGCTGCGACTCGGGGGTGCGCGGATTGGCCAGGCGAATGTGCGCGTCCAGCTTGGTCAGCTTGCCTTCGGGATCTTTGCCGTAGTCCGGCACATCGCTTTCGAACCGGCCGTCCATGGGCGCACCGGTGGTTTTCACCCGGCCGAAGATATTCTCCTGCTCTTGCAGCGGCGTGCGGTCCCAGCGTTCGACGAAGTTGCGGATGATGCGCACCGCCTGATAACTGCCATGCTCGGCCCAGGCTGGCTCGTCGCTGCCAGGCTGTACCCATACCAGCGCATCCATCAGCCGGGTGTCGTCGGAGTCCGGGTTGGCCGAGCCGTCACGAAAGCCGAGGAAGTTGCGCGCGCTCTGTTCAGGCTCGCCAGGTTTGGCAGGCGCCTGCGGCGGCACCGTACCTTCCTGTTTCCAGCGCACGAAAAGCAGGTCGGGCAGGTTCTTGACGATGTCGCGCAGGGCGTGGATGTTGCTGTCCGGGGTATTGGCACAGAACTGCAGGGTCAGGTCACCGTGGCATTGATCCGCCTCCAACGCATCGTTGGGGAAACCGACCATCCGCGACAGGCGTTTGGGCTTGGCAGCGGCGAGGCCGAAGCGCTCGTCGAACAGTGACTCGCCCACCGACACGGTGATGGTCAGGTTGTCTGGCACCACCACCGGGCCAAGGATGCCCGAATCCACCGGCGGCAGCTTGGGGTCGACCTGCGCCACGGGGCCGCCAGCCATCAGGAAGCGGATGCGCTCGTCCAGGGTGCGGAACAGGCGCTCCAGGTCTTCGCGATCACTGGCCAGTACATCGAATGCCACCAGCATGCCTGCGGCTGGCCGCGGTGTGACGATCCCGGTCTGGTGCAGGCCCTGGTAGTCATGGCGGTCCTGGGTCTTTTCGCTTTTTGGCGCTTCGGTGACCTTGGCGGCGGGTGCGGCCATCGCCGGGCAGCTCAGGCCGGCACCGGCCAGTGCCGCACCGGCGGCGCCCAGGCCCAGCAGTACGCGACGGCGCTGGGCGTCGATGGTCGGATTCGGATTGTCGGTGTTGCTCATGATCGTTTATCTCGTCGCTGTTTCATTCACTTCAACGTCTTTCGCACCGCAGGTACCGCCGACGCGGCTCGCGCCGCTGCTACAGAGAGCGCACTGCCAATGCGGCTTGTCGTAATCCCTGTAGCAGCGGCGCAAGCCGCGTCTGGGCTCAGCGCGGTCAGCCAGTTACACCGCAGGTGCCGCCGACGGGCCTACAGGGTGGAGAGGCCCAGCGCAGGGTCGATGCCGTCGAGGGCATCGGCCAGGGCCTTGGCCTGGGCAGCGATCTGCTGGCGTTGCTCGGTGCTGACCGTCTCGTAGCTCTGATAGCCGTCGCCGCTGCGCAGGCTCGCCAACTGCATGGCCAACTCATCCGCCGCCTCGTCGATCCGCGGCAGCAGCTCGGACGCGGACTTCGTCAACAGTGGACGCAGCAGCTCGACCACCTTGCGCGCACCCTCCAGATTGGCCGCGAAGCCATTCAGGTCGGTGTGGCTGTAGCGCTCTTCTTCACCCTGGCTACGAATGTCCGCCAGCCCGTGCAGGTTGCGCGCAACGATGCTTACCAGTTGTTCGGGAGGCAATGGCTGCGCCAGCAGCTGGCGCCTCAATTCAGTGACATCGCTGGCCAGCTTCTGCGCCACCGGCACCAGACCCTCCACGCTGTTCTGCTGGAACAGGCCGTACTCCAGGCGGTGGAAGCCACCGAAAGCCGTATCCTGTTCGCGCTTCTCGTAGTAGTCGGCGCGGGCATTGATGGCATTGTCCAGTTCGGCCAGGCGTTGCGCGGCGGGCGCGATACGTTGATAGGCGGCTCGTGCCGGGGCGTACAAGCTGCGTGCCTGCGCCAGATCACCGGCGACAATGGCCTGGTTCAAGGCGTCTACGGCGCGAATCAGGGCGCTGCCCTGGGTTGCCAGGTACACCCGGTATTCCGATAGAGGGCCGACGAAGGCCACCATCGACGGCCGCGCCTTGGCTGCAGCATCGGACTCGGCCGTGGGCGTGACCTTCAAGGTGCCGCGCGGATTGCTGAGCAGGCCGCAGGTGATCTGATAATCCCCCGGCTGCAGGTTGGCGTTGATCACCTGGCTCAGGCCGGGTGCGATGTTCTCGCGCTCTTCGACCACCAGCACGCCATCGAGGATTTCCCATTCCACCGCCCGCTCGGAGCGGTTGACGATGCGAAAGCTGTTGCGCCCCGCGGCCACGGTGAGCGCGGCCGGCTCGCAGTTGTGCGGATGGATGTTCACCACGATCTCGTTCTGGGCGCTGGCCTGACGTTTGCTCGAAGCGACTTGCGACGCATAGTAGAACAGGCCGCCGGCGGCGATCATCACGACCACCGACGCGGCGAGCGCCACACGCATCAGGCGCGGCGGGGCGCCATTGACTGGGTTGGACATGGAAGCCTTACTGATGAGTGGCGGGGGAGGAGTTGACCTGCGCCGGCGCGGCATGGGGCATGAAGAACGCCACCAGGGCCACCACCAGATAGATCAGGTATGCACCCAGGGTGCTGATCGTTGGTGCGTCCTGATAGCCGAACATGCCGGCCAGTACCGATCCGATCGGACCGTCCATGGGCAGTGTGGCGCTGATGTCGAAGACCACGCTCTGCAAGCTGTTCCAGACCCCTGCTTCATGCAGGGCCATGACCGAGTTGGCGAGAATGCCCGCCGCGACCACCAGAATGAACAAGCCGGTCCAGCGAAAGAACAGCGACAGGTTCAGGCGCATGCTGCCCGAATAGATGGCAAAGCCGATGGCCACTGCCAGCAGCAGGCCGAGCAGGGCGCCGATGGGCGCACCGGGACCTTCGCTCTGCTGGAACACGGCGAGCAGGAAAAATACGGTTTCCAGGCCTTCGCGGGCGACTGCGAAGAACACCATGGCGATCAGCGCCGCGACCTGGTGGCGAGAGCCAGTCAGGGCTTGGTCCAGGGCTGCCTGCAGCGAGTGCTTCACCGAGCGGGCGACCTTGCGCATCCAGAACACCATGGAGGTAAGGATGACCACGGCCACCAGGCCGATGAGCGCTTCGAACAATTCCTGTTGCTTCTGCGGGAATTCCGCGCTCATCAACTCAAGGCCGCCGCCCACCAGCAGGGCCAGGGCCGCTGCGAGGAAGACGCCGATCCAGACCGCTGGCATCCATTGACCACGACCAGTCTGTTTCAGGTAGCTGGCGATGATGCCAACGATGAGCGCGGCTTCAATCCCTTCGCGCAGCATGATCAAGAATGGAACCAGCACTTCGCACCGTTCAACGAGTAATTAGGATGCTAACTTGTAACATAATGATACTCATTATTAAACAGCGTGCTTGATGTTTGCGCCGAATGGAAGCTGAACAAATCTTCAGGAAGAAGGCGGCGTGAACACCTCCTGCCCCAGGCGGAAAACCAGCAGCGTGACTGAATCGGCATTGGCCAGAATCAGCTTCGAACGCACCTCGGGGTCGGTCCGGAAGGCCACGCGGGCATCGGCCAGGTGGGTCTTGCCTGTCAGTTGCAGGACCGTTTTGCGCTGACGCCCGTCGCTGGGACGAAAATCGCGCCGACCACTGGAACCCGGGCGAGTGAACAGTTTTGCAACCGGCGTACTCAAGGACAACCCTTCCTGGCGGATCTTGAGCAGGCTGCGCGCATACACCTGCGCCTGCCCATACATGCCGCCCAGGTCATCATAATGCTGGTGCAGCGGCAGAAAGGTGTCGAGGTAGGCCAGGTCCACGGTCTTGAGCACCTGATGGCTGAGCTCATGCAGCAGCGATGCGGCCTGATGGTGCGCATACAACTGCGCCTGGGTGCGTTCATGACTGGAATACATCATGGTCTCGATCGGCAGATCGAAGAATTTTTCCGTCAGGAATATGCGTTGCTGCGGATCGCCCTCCCAGACAAAGGCGTGGTTGCCCTCGTGGCCCTCCTCATTGAGCCCGTCCCAATAGCGGGGCGAGGAGTGTGGGTCCAGTGCATCGCTGGTCAGTGCGTCGAGCAACTGCACACAGCTGCTGCGCAGACGTTGCAGCATGGCCGGCGTGACGTCCACTTCGAACACGTCGGTCAGAATCTCCAGGGTCTGTGCCGGCAGCGGTACGTGGGGGGATTTCTGGTTGAGATTTTGCAGCGCATTGCGCAGGCAATCGACCGCATGGGCATGGGCGCGCACGATCATCTGGTGATGACGAGGGTAGCGCTGGCGGATCTGATCGGTACCTTCGGCCAAGGTGATGAATACGTCGGGAATGTTGATGTCGGTGATCCAGGTGTCGTAGTTGTCCATCAACGAATACCCGGCCCCCATCCGTGCGATCTCGAGATCGGCGTGCCACTTCTGCTGGCCATCCAGGGTGATGGTTGGCCCTTCACGTCCTTTGCTGACGATGTACCAACCTTGCTCGGCGCGCTTGACCTCCATCACCCGGCCATCGACCACGGCATAGCGGTGCGCGAGGTCGGCGGTTTCATACATGTTGAGCAGGGCGTCGTAGTTGAGCCTGTTCAATGCCACATCGTTGGCTTCCAATGCGGCCAGTGCCGCACTCAGGCCGCCAAAGCGCCGGCCTGCCACCAGCGCCCTGGGTGCGTGTTCGGCATTTTCGGCGGCCTGGATCTCGCGCTTGAAATGCTCGGCGCCACGGCGCGCGCCGACCACCGAAGCCAGGGCGGCAATGAAGTCGGCCAGGGCCTCACCCCAGCGCCTGCGTCCCATCGCCTTGACCGAATCGTTGAGCAGCTGTTGCGACTGATAAAGCGCCACCAGGGACCCGACGACGCTGGGTAGAATCATCGCACCTTGCTCGATGCCCAGTTTCACGATGTGACAGAAAGCATTCCAGCTCGCTTCTCCCGAGGACATGGTCTGCTGGCGTGCCAGCAGTTGGATGAGCTGGAGATTGTCTTCGAACAGATAGTACAGAGCGTTGCCCTGTTCTGGTTGATCGAGCAGGACGATGGCTGGCGGTTTGCCCAGTCTCTGACCGTCGTTGACTTCGGTGGTCCAGGGGATATGGGGCTCGGTGAATCCCGAGTGCTCATAGCGTGAATGAACGTCGTCAGGCAGTCGGCTCAGGATCTGTGCCTGAAGCGCGGTGTTGGTCTTGATCTGCTCCAGCAGCTGTGCGCGCGATGCGTACTCGCGAATGGTCTCCGACTCGCCATAGCAGGTGTAGAGCACGACCGGCCCACGGTCGGGTTGCACCGGCGCAATCAGATACATGCCACAGGCAATATCGGCTCTCATGCCCACGTCCGGGATCAAGCCCAGCGGTCCGAGGGTGATCCGCTGACCGTTCAAGGGCTCGCGAGCCACACCGTCTGGCATCTCTACCACCTGAGCGATCATGTCGGTGGCCGCCGCACTGATCTTGCCCTGCATCTCTCGTTCGAGCGCGTTGCGCACCATCTGCGCCGGCAATGCCTTGACGAACAGCAAACGGCGCAAGGGGTAGTCTCCGGACTGCCTGGACAGCTTGGCGGCCAGCAGCTTGCGGTACTCGCCACCCACATCCGCATCCTTGACCACCTCGCGCACCTGGTGCGTGGTCGGTACATCCATGATCAACGAGGGCGGGTCGAGGCTGATGTGCATCTCGCTCGACACCGACCCGGAGAATTGGCTGATCGCCCATTCGGTCAGGGTTTTGGTCCGGCTGACGAGCGTACCGGTACCGAGCATGCCGCCAATGCTGACCCCGCCGCCGCTGGTGTCGGTCAGCTTGATCACGACCCGATCAGGATCACTGGGGCCTCCTGGCCAGACCTTGGCCATGGAGGCGCGCAGACGGTCTCGCGAGAAATCGTCGATGAAGGGGATTTGCGCCAGATAATTGCTTTTCCTGTTGGCGGTTGCCAGGCAGCGTCCGAGAATGTCGGCGTAGCGGGCGAGTTGGCTGGCGCTAGCGCGCTGGATCCAGGGGGGTAGCAGCTCGGCAAGCTGCACGTTCGCCGCATCGACGGCCAGACGGTCCAGGCCAACGGTGAGCATGTTGTCGGCGCGGCTGTAGTCTGCATTGCGCTGGAACAGCGTGGCGGAAAACCCGCATTGGACGGCCAGCGCCATGTTGACGCCCAGACCGGTCAGCTGACGATGGCTTTCCAGAGCATCGAGCTCGGTAATGAAATCGCCGGTCAGCGCACGGGTTTCCACGTGAATGCCGGAGACGGGAGCGGCCTGGAAGTGTTCCAGGACTGTCGCGATCAAGGCCGGATCCAGGCCGTTGAGCCAGCGGGTACGGGCGTGCGGATGACGGGCCGAAGCCGCCACGGTTTTCTTCAGTTGCTGCAGCGAGTCGAAGGCGAACAGCCCGTGGTCGCCGGACCACATCAATACCGGGCTTGCAGGCTTTGAATGGCAGTGCAGCACGAACATGTCGGCCAGCGGGATGGTGTTCGTTTCTGAAGGCACCCGCAAATAGATGGCATGCACGTCGGTGTCGGCAGCATTGCGCAAACGGGCCGTGGGATAGTCGAGTGAAGTGGCGAGCAGTTGCAGCAGTGTCTCGTCGATGCTGCCCTCACGCCGGGCGACGGCCAGGCTGGTACGCAGGCCGAGTTCACGCAATGCCCGCCGTTGACCTGGCAAGTCATAGGCACCCAGGCAAGGTGGTTGCGGTGCGGACATCTGCCGGCGCACCAGGCCGCGGTAGGTTTTCGTCAGTGCCGGACTGCAGGCCAGCACGAGTTGTTCTATATGTTCGACGTCTGGCCAGTTGAGCTCGATGCCTGCCAGGTTCAGCACTCGATCGGCCGAGGTCAGTGGCGCGATGATGGCGCCGCTGGTCCGCTCCAGAAAGTAGTCGACCAGGCCGATAGCCGCCAACTCCGGTGCTCCGTCGATGTGGAGGCGCAGCTCGTCGGCCGGTAGCGGTGACTGCATCGCCAGCAGGCCGGGTGCGAACAACAGGCGCACACCGTCTTTGACCGGGGAGACGCAGTGCATGGTCGATCGCTGCCAGTTGCGCAGGGTTTCGATCTGCAGCAGCCAGTTGCTCTTGGCCTGATTCGTGGAAGGCTCGACTGCCTGCAGGGCCAGGGCGGTGATCGGCCGCTCGCCACTGAGCCAGTGCAGCCGAGGGTGTACCAGCTTGCGCAGATCCAACGCTTCGGCGACCGCCAGCAGCGGAGAAGGGCGCAGGGCTGACGTGTTGCCGAACACCTCCTGCACCCGGCGCCGTTGCAAGTCGATCAAGCCGTCGGCCAGGGTCTGGAACGCTTGCCCGGTCAGTGCCAGGCGTTGGGGTACAGGCCGAATCATCGCGTTGAACAATGCTCGATCGCCTTTGATCAGCCGCAGGCTGTCGCTCGCCCCGGCGACCAGCCCTTGCAGGTAGTCACCCAGCGCCTGCAGGTCGGCACAATGCGACAGACCCTGGTCCGTGCTGAAAATGTAGTAGCCGAGGCTGGCCTGGTCGGCGTCGCTGATGATCAGCGTGCCTGGCCAGGCCACGGGCTCGTCGTTCAGCGCCTGGTCGGCGTTGAATCGAAGGGTTTCCAGGCGCAGGCCGGCGGGCGCTGGCGATGTCGCCACCGATTTCAGCAGCTCCAGTTGCGCGTTGCTCGCATGCAGATGGCTTTGCGCCTCGAGCACTGCACTCAGGTAGGCAGTCTGCAGGCTCCGGCCCAGGCCATCGCGCAGGCTGCCGCGCTCGTTGTCGGGGTTGGCGCGCCAGAAGTCGGCCAGCGCAGCGCTGTAGTTTTTCGCCAATCGTGAGTTGGTGGCCATCAGCGTACTGCGGTAGCAAAGCGCATCGGCGTCACTCAACGTCTGTCCATAGACGCCGAGGAAACGATGTTCGCAGTCGGGTTGCGGTGAGTCGGCGAGCAGGTCCAGAGCGGTATCGAGCAAGCGCTGCACGTTGACCACTGCCTGAGTCTGGCGGTCGACACGATGCACTTTGTGGCTGCGCGGGATGATCGGGTCACTGGCAGGCATCGCAGTGCGCAGCGCTGCGGTGAGGTCTCGGTCGAGGATATCGCCAAGCAGCGGCAACTGATGCCAGGTACGGTCGATGGCTTTCAGGCGCCGCGCTTGCGCCAGAATGATCGCTTTCATCCAGCGCTTGAACGGTGATTGGGTCACTGACACCCATTTCGGCTCGCGCGTGCTGGTCAGCCGAGCACCGGCTTCGGCCTGCAACCGTGCCAACAGGGCATCGCGCAGGGCGGCGCTGCTGGTGAACGGCAGGATGCCTGTGAGTGGCGAGTAATAGTAGGCCGCCGCAAGGTCCGGATCGGTGCGCGTGATGCGCAGTCCGCAGAACACGCCGGGATCGGCATTGCCCAGCAGGCAGACCTGCATGTCCGGCGCAATGGTGGGGCTATCTGGCAGGCCCCGCAGCCAGTCGTACTCGATGATGCTCAGTTGTTCGCTTTCAAATGCCTGGGTGAGGTGGCGGGACATGCACTGGGCAAGTTGACGCGAGTGAAACCAGGGGAGGGTATTGACCATGATGCGCTCCATCGAAGGAACAGGCGGCAGGTGCCGGCCTGAGAGCGGTCAAGGCTAGGGCGATGCAGGCGTACCATGGCTGTACATATGTGGCGAGGGGAGACATACGGATGAGGCTTGAGACGCACCTGCCCCGAGGCGTGGTCGGGGCAGGTGGGGTGGTGCGGTGAAGCGCAGGTCTGGACCGGGAACAATCAGACCGGGAACAGTTCGCTCAGCTTCATGGCCAGCATCATGTCGCCTTCGGCGCGCAGCTTGCCGCCCATGAACGCCTGCATGCCGTCGGTTTCGCCGCTGACGATACCCTTGAGGGTTTCGCTGTCCATGACCAGGGTCACGTTGGCGTCCGGGTTTTCGCCTTCCTGCAGCTCGCAGGTACCGTCTTTCACCAGCAGGGCGTACTGCTTGTCTTCGTCGGTGATGTTGAATCCGAATACCAGGTCCAGGCCTTTGGCGGCCTCTGGATTGAACTTGGCTTTCATGGCGTGTACGGCGTCGGCTACGGAGGTCATGGTGCGGTCCTTTTGTTGGAGGTGTGCAATGATCGCGAGGGCCTGGGCGGCCTGGCTCGATAGGGCAGTGAAAGTCCTGCGAGGTTAGGGGGGGTATCGGCGCCTGTCAACGGATAATCATACGTGCGTTTGAATGGCTCGTTTGATGCCAAGCGTTTCCCGGCTGGCCCAAGGCTTTGCCCCCCGGTATGCTGGGCTCATTCCATCGTCCTCCTGGCTTGGCGGGCGTCATGCATGTAAGGAGTCACCGTGGAGTTTTTCGCCGATTACGCCGGGTTTCTGATCCGCACCGTCACCCTGGTCGTTGCCATCCTGGTGGTGTTGGCCGCCATCGCGTCGCTGCGCGCCAAGGGCCGGCGCAAACCGGCCGGCCAGTTGCAGGTCAGCAAGCTCAATGACTTCTACAAGGGCTTGCGCGAGCGGCTCGAGGCCGGTCTGTTCGACAAGGACAAGCTCAAGGCCTTGCGCAAGGAACAGGCGAAGAACGAGAAGAAAGCCAAGAAGAAAAAGCCCGACAGCAAGCACCGGGTCTTCGTCCTGGACTTCGATGGCGACATCAAGGCTTCCGCCACCGAAAACCTGCGTCATGAAATCACTGCACTGCTGACCCTGGCCACCCCCAACGACGAGGTCGTGCTGCGCCTGGAAAGCGGCGGCGGCATGGTCCACAGCTACGGCCTGGCGTCCTCGCAACTGGCGCGCATCCGCCAGGCCGGTGTGCCGCTGACCGTGTGCATCGACAAGGTTGCCGCCAGCGGCGGCTACATGATGGCCTGCATCGGCGAGAAGATCATCAGCGCGCCGTTCGCCATCCTCGGGTCCATCGGCGTGGTCGCTCAGTTGCCCAACGTCAACAAGCTGTTGAAGAAGCACGACATCGATTTCGAGGTGCTCACCGCCGGCGAGTACAAGCGCACCTTGACCGTGTTCGGCGAGAACACCGAGAAGGGCCGGGAGAAATTCCAGGAAGACCTCGACGTCACCCACAAGCTGTTCAAGAGTTTCGTTGCCCACTATCGCCCGCAGTTGTCGATCGACGATGTGGCGACCGGCGAGGTCTGGCTCGGCGTGGCGGCGCTCGACAAGCAGCTGGTCGACGAGCTCAAGACCAGCGACGAATACCTGGCCGAACGCGCCAGGCAAGCCGAGGTGTTCCATCTTCACTACGCCAAGGCCAAGAGCCTGCAGGAGCGCGTAGGGCTGGCAGCCAGCGGCTCGGTCGAGCACCTGGCCGGCAAGGCCTGGGAGAAGCTCAGCCAGCAGCGTTTCTGGTAACGTCCAGCGTTATGTAACACCGGGCGCTTCGGGCGCCTTGCTCCACTGGGCCATCTGCGGCATGTCGCCGTGGATTACCCGGATTGGAGCCTGCTCTTGGTTACCCCAGCACCCGCGCTGCATGTCAGCGACACCCCCGCCCATTACCCTGTCATCGCCAAGCATGTCCCGGACTGGTTGCGAAAGGCCGAGCCAGCGGCCATTCACGCCTACGAAAAAGCCTTGCGCCAGAACCGCGCGAGCCAGGCGACTGCGCAGTATCTGGCGAAAGATTTCGTCGGTCCGGCCGAGTTCGTCGGCTCCCGTCTGCAATCGGCCTTCGACGCTGCCTTCGGTGCAGCGGGCGCTGTCGATGTCACTCGCGCCGAATGGGTCGAATTCGACCGTGGCTCGGCGATTCTCGGCCGACCGCTCAGTGTGCGGCGGCGTACGTTGCTGGAAGCGGCCATGGCCAATTTCAGTGAAGACGAAGCCAGCCCTGGCCACTTCACTGGCGGCACGCTGCTGCTGCAACCCGATGCCCTGCAATTGCGGCTCGAAGAGCACGGCCTGCGCTGGAGCTACGGTTGGCACTATCAGGCCAAGGACACGATCGCGGTACAACCTCACCAGTTCGCCCGGCTGTGCCGCGACCTGGATCTGGGTCGTGCCTACCAGCAACGCTTCGATGAGGTGTTCAAGCCCACGGCGCTCAGAAGCCAATGGGTCACGGGTGCATTTCGCGCCAATATACGCAGCGAACTGGCCGTGCAGGCGCAGCAGGCGTTGCTGCGCGGCCAGCTCGATGCGCAAGCCTGCAGCGTGGTGCAGCAGCTGCTGGCAGATACGCCGGGTGAGGTGAAGTGGCAGGGTCAGCCAGTGATATTGTGCGATCTGCGCGGTTTGGTCACTTGGGTGCACAGCGGCACGACGTTGCACGGTGTGGTGTCCATCCAGACCAGCACGCAATCCAGTGCACCGTGCATCGTCTATATGCCTGGTGCTGGCGATGGTGCCTTCAAGCAGTACCCCAGCTTCGACGCGTTCAGTGCCGACCTGCGTGCGAAGTTGCGTGACGGTGCCTTCCAGGGCTGGTTTGCGGGGTTCGTGGCCGAGCCCGACCGCCGCGAGTTCTTTCTCAGGCTGAACAACACGTTGCGTCCGCAACGTGTCGAGTGGGGCATTGCACAGGGTCCACTGGATGATCCGGATGCCGATATCGGTCTGCGCCGCACCACCAGTGCCCAGGCTTTGGTGCCGCTGCTGCACGAGGCCATGCTGGCCAAACGCGCGGCGGATGCGCGCTACTTCGTTGTACCGACTGCCGAGATCGACGCCGCCGAGCGGCAGGCGCGCTGGATGCACTACCTGCAGCAGGGCGTGACGCTGCTCAATGTTGCCGCCTTGTCGGTGCCGGCCCTCGGTGCATTGATGGCCGCCGTCGGCACCGTTCAACTGCTTGGCGAGCTATTCGTCGGCATGGACGACTGGACCCACGGACAGACCGAAGAAGCGGCAGCTCACTTTTTCGCCGTCGCGGTCAATCTCGCTGTGGTGGGCGCCACGGTCGCAGGCGGCGTGGCCCTGGCGCGGTCGCCGTTCGTGGCCGGCATGCTGCCGGTCGTCGACCGAGCCGGGCGCACCCGCCTGTGGCCGACCACCCTGGAAGCGTTCGCGGCCAGCGAGCAGCTTCCGCAGACGCTGGTGCCCGATGCGCAGTGGCAGTACGCGCACGGGGGCAGCCACTACATCAAGCACGATGGACTGTTCTACCGACAAAGCTTCGAGGCCAGTAGCGCAAGGTGGTACATCGAACATCCTGCGGCCGACGTCGAGTATCGCCTGGCCTTGACCCACAACGGTGAAGGCGCCTGGCGCGTGGCCCACGAAGATCCAGGGCAATGGACTGCCGTGCAGGCGCTGCGTCGATTCGGCCCTGCGCTGGACGGGCTGGATGATGCCGCGCTGCAACGGGTGCGCCAGGTCAGCGGAATCAGCGGGCGTCAGTTGCGCGATCTGCATCGTCGCGGCGGCAAGCTCCCGGCGCTGGTCAAGGCGTGCGCCGATGACCTGCGCGCCGAACGGGCGGTGCTGGCGCTTCCCGCGAGTGAGCGTACGGCCGCTCTGGCGCGTTTGCGCGAAGCAGCACCCGTGATGCCTGCCGGGCATCCGGCGGCAGCCTTGCTTCGCGATTTTCCCCGCCTGCCGCAGGTGGTCGCCGAAGAGATCGCGGCCGGCGCCAACGACCGCGAACGGGCACAGCTGATTGCCGCTGCCCGCGTTCCGCTGCGCTTGGCCACCCAGGCACGCTGGAGCCTGTGGGAGGCGCAGCTCAATCGAGCCATCCTCGGCCTCACTGGCGCCGGCGATTCACGCACCGCCAGGCTGCGCCAGGGCCTGACGGCGGCCATGAGCGAGCAACAACAGCGCACTGTTTCGCCGCAGAAACTCTTGGCCCTGGCAGCCGGGGATCGCCCGCGGGCCGCCCGGCTCATTGGCCAGCGCCGGCCCAAGGCCTTCACGGCGCCCGAGCGCATCGCGGGGCACCGCTGGGGTTATCGTCTCAGCGGTCGTGGTGGCAGCCAGGACGAACTGGCGCAACCTGTGCGTCCCCTCAGCGCCGCTCGCCAGCAGGCACGCTTCGACGAAGGGCGGCGGCTGGATGCCTCCCTGGCCCACTGGGCCCAGGAAAGCACCACCACGCCAGGTGCCGATGGGCAACCCGTTGCGGTCGCCAGCGCAGATCGCGAGCTGGCGCGGCAGCGCATCATGGCTTCCTGGCGCGGCGAGGCACCCCTGGCCGAGGACGGTGCCGGTGAAATGTCGCAAGTGCTCGATCTCTCGGAGTTGCGCATTGGTGCGCTGCCGGTGCTGGAAGGCGACTTTTCCCGGGTTCGCTACCTGTCGCTGGAACAGTGCGGCCTGACCGAGCTGACGCCCGGGTTTCTGGAAATGTTCACCCAACTGGAACACCTGGAGTTGCAAAGCAATTACCTGACGCGGATCCCGCCCGGTGTCACGGCGCTTAGCGAACTGCAGATGATCGCGCTCGACGACAACCGCCTGCAGGCCTCGCCAACGATGTTCGATGAGGTGGCCACACTGCCTGGCCTGCACGCACTGGTGCTGCGCGACAACCCCATGCAGATTCCCCCGACCGCCGTGCAGCGCCTGGCCAGCCTGTCCTCGTTGCGCTACCTGGCCCTGGACAACACCGATGGCCAGGCGATGGCCGAGCACCTGCCCATTCTTGCCAGGCTGCCCAACCTGGAAAGCCTGTGGGTGGGCCGCAACGGCATGACCCTGACGCCCCAGGCCATGCAGGCGCTGGGCAGCCTGCAAACGCTGGACTACCTGGACCTGTCGGGGAATCCGGTGGGCCCGCACCTGGACCTGAGCCTGCTTCAGGCCATAGGCGGGCTGCGCCTGCGCGATTGTCAGCTGCAGCAGTGGCCTGTCGGCTTGACCGGCCTGATGGACCGGCAACCGCTGCGCCTGCGCTGGGTCGAGCTGGACGACAACCCCATCGTCGAGGTGCCCGAGCTGCACACGCTGGCGTTCTTCCGAGGCGAGCCACAAGTGCCACGCCCGCTGGGGCTTTCTTTCGCCCATTTGAGCGCCGTTGCGGTCAGCCGCCTGCAGGCCGTGGGCGTGGTCTTCGACTACCTGCAGATACTGGCGCAAGCGGCCGACGGCGAGGCTGCGGCGCGACTGGCCAGGCTGCGTGCGATGCCGGGCAGCCGGCGCTTCATGCAGCTGCTGGGCAGGCTCAGCGATACCGCAGACTACCGTCTGGTCCCCGCCAACCTGGCCGAGCGGGCCTGGAAAGTGATCGACGCGGCAGCTGCGTCGAGCTCGCTGCGCGAGCAATTGTTCGCCATCGCCCAGCGCCCGGACACCTGCGGTGATCAGGTGATGGCACTGTTTGCCGACCTGGAACAACAACAGATGTACGTCCGCGCCGCCGACCCCACGCTCGATGGGCCGCAACGCAGTGCTCAGCTGCTTGGGTTGTCGCGCAGCCTGTACCGCCTGGATCGCGTCGACAGCCTGGCCCGCGCCGATGTGCGGGCGCGCGCGGCGGCCCGCGATATCGACGCGGACGAAATGGAAGAGGTCGAGGTACTGCTGGCCTATCGGATTGGCCTGGCCACGCGGCTGGGTCTGTTGAACCAGCCCCATGGCATGCTGTTCGGGGCCATCGAACCGGTGACATCTGCCCAGCTCGATGCGGTGGCCGGCCAGGTGCTCCAAGAGGAGAGCGATGCAGCCCTGTTGGAGTGGCACATGAGCCAGGACTACTGGCTCGATTACCTGCGACGCGAGCACCGGGTTCGCCTGGACGCCGCCCAGGCACCATGGCAGGTGCGCCTGGCACAGTTGCAGGCGCGTGACTATGACGACGGTTTTGACCAGGAGCTGGTCAGCTTGCAGGTGGAGCGCCAGGCCGCGGAAATGACAGTCCTGCGTGCGCTGACGCAGGAGGCCATGGCGCAATAGGCAAGCCCCGGCGGCTGTGGTGCATGGCTACCGCAGCCGCCCTTGTGGGCTCTGTTTTGCTGGGCGTTCTTCGAAACCAGGAAAGCCAAGCATGTCCAGCACCGAGATTCCCCTTCCAGGTCGCCATGATGCGTTCATTCGTGAGCGCACCCCCGCATGGGCCGCCGCCATCGGCACGACGCAGATGAACCAGTTGCAGCAAGCGCTGGTGTCCGAGCAATTCAGCTCGACCGGCCCACTGCCTTGGTTCGCCCGCGCTTCGAGCGAGCATCGTGACGCTTTGATATCAGCCCAGGCCGAGCGCCAGCGTTGCCGCTCGAAGCTGAGCCTGGCCCTGGCCGGGTTTCGCAGCGTGGTCGCGTTCGCCGAACCGATCCTCGCCGAGGCCATGCGCATGCGCTTCGGCGCAACCTTGAATGTCCACGCCACGGACTTCATCCGTATCCAGACGCGCGAGCACCTGCTGGGTCTGGATAACGACCATGTGCCTCAAGCCGAACCACTGATCATGGCAGCGCTGGGCAACTTCGTGGCAGACCCGGATTTTCATCCGCGCACCACGCTGGCACCCTCGGGCAGCGTGAAAAAGAGCGGTCCGTTCCCGCTCGGTCCGTTCACCAGCCGCTTTGAATACCGCATCGACAACCCACTGCCGATCGACCCCGGACAGTTCGCCACCCTGGTCCGCCAGTTGGACCTGGGGCGTCTGTACCAGGCGCACTTGAGCGAGGTGTTCGAAGCCACCGCCACCCGTGCCCAGGTCGCTGCCACAGTCAACGCCACACGCAGAGCCCAGCTGCGGGTGCTGGCCCATGTCGCGCGG
This sequence comes from Pseudomonas sp. CFBP 8758, assembly GCF_014841725.1. Lineage (NCBI taxonomy): Bacteria > Pseudomonadati > Pseudomonadota > Gammaproteobacteria > Pseudomonadales > Pseudomonadaceae > Pseudomonas > Pseudomonas sp. CFBP 8758. The sequence continues at coordinate 60,434 of NZ_JACYUK010000009.1, forward strand.
ATGAAGGGGGACATCGACGAGCAGGGCTTCAAGGTGGTCGAAAGTGTGGTCGCCGGCCGCGTCGAGCGCTGGGGTACCGGTACGGTACAGTTTTCTCGGCTGAGCCTGCTCGGGTCGGCGCTGCACGATGTGCTGGTGATCGGGCCGGCGCGCGGAGTGGGCCAGGCGACTGCGCCCATGCCTTGTCTGGTATGGATGCCGGGCGATGCTCGGGCACCCCTGAAGCAATACGCATCGACGGCCGAGTTCATCCAGGCGCTGGCTGTGGAGCTACTCAAGCCCGACTCCGTTCGCCGGTTGCTTGCGCGGGTGGCGCAGACCGAACGCGCCGAGTTCCAGGCGCGCCTGCAACGTCGGCTCTGGCGCACCGAGGACGGTGACAACGCGCGCAAGATCGCCGTGGTCAATGCGCGACCCAAGCTGGATATCGTCGAGGTGTCGGTGCGCGGCGAGCTGTTTGCCCATCTGCATGAGCGCCATGTGGCCTGGCTCAAGGCCGAAGCCAGATGCCTGGCGGTGCCTACCGATCGGATCGACGCCGATCAGCGTCAGGCGCGCTGGAGCGGTTGGCTGGAGGAGGGGGTGTCGCTGTTGAACCTGGCTGCACTGTGCATTCCGGCGCTGGGTGAGGTGATGGTGCCGGTGATCGCGCAACAGCTGGTCGGTGAGGTCTACCACGGCATCGAGGCCTGGGAGGATGGCCGCACCGACGAAGCGTTCGGACACCTCAAGGACATCGTCGGCAACCTGGCATTGGCCGTCGTTGCCCACGGCGTGGCCGCCGATTTCGGCACGACCTATCGCGCGGACGGTGTGGTCGACGAGATGCAACAGGTGCGGCTGGCCGACGGTCGCCAACGCCTGCTGCACCCGGATCTGCAGGGCTACCGGGCAGTCGATTTGCCCGTCGCTATCGCGGCCGACGACCAAGGCGTCTACCGCCACCTGGGCAAGACCTTCATCCGGCTCGACGATCACTTTTTCGAGGTGCAACTCACTGCCGATCAGGCTCGGGGCCATGTGATTCATCCCACAGGCTCGACGGCCTATCGCCCCAGCGTCCAGCACAATGGCGCAGGCGCCTGGCAGCACTCTCTGGAGCAGCCGTTGCAATGGCGCGGCGCCGGGTTGATGCGCCGCTTCGGTCCCATGACCGAGCGCATCGGCGACGACGACCTGCTGACCCTGGCCGAGATCCATGGCGTACCCCTGGACCGGTTGCGTCGCCTGCACGTCGACCAGCAGCCACTGCCGGCGGCCCTGCACGAGGGTGTCATTCGCTACCGGGCCCATCAGGACCTGGCCACGCGCATGGGGCCCAGCGGCCAGGGTATGCTCGATGAGCAGGGCAAGCAGCTGTTGGCCTCGCTGATCGAGCGCCAGCAGCCTGCTGCCAGCCGCGAGGCTGGAATACTGCGTCGCGATTTTCCGGGCCTGCCGGTGCGAATCGCCAATGAGATCGGCGCGTCGGTCAGCGCTGCCGAGCGTACGCGTATCCGCGAAGCTGGGCGGCTGCCGCTGCGTGTGGCCGAGCAGGCGCGCGCGCGGTTGGCGCAGTGGCGTTCGAGCCAGGCCTGCAGCGCGCTGATCCTCGACACCGGTGGCTCTGCGGACCGCGACAAGGTGGTGATCGGCCTGTTGCCCAGCCTGCCGGGATGGACGGGCCGGGTGCGCCTGGAGTTGCGCGACGGCGGCCAGGCCGGCGACGTCACCGCGGCAGCGGGCGTCGGGGTCGATACCGAGCTCAAGTACATCGTGGCCAGTGAGGGCCGCTACCGCGCCTATGACCAGCGCGACCAGGAACTGGGCGGGTGGATGGATCTGTACAGCGCCATCTGCCGCGCCTTGCCCGACGCCGAACGCAGCGCCCTGGACCTCAATCCCAGCGCAGGGGAGGCACTGCGCCAGCGCTTGAGTGGCCTGGTTCGCGCCGACCGCAGCCGCGTGTCGCGACTGCTCGGGCAACGTCAGGTACAGCCTTGGTTCAAATCACCGGAACGCCATTCGCAGGGCATCGGCTACGCGCTCAGCGGGCGTGGCCAACCAGGCTGGAGGCAGAACCGCCGGTTGCGGCACCTGTATCCGGGTTTGTCGCAAGCCAGTCTGCAGGTGCTGCGTGAATCGATGGTACGGCCCGATGAGTCGTTCGAGATGGCCTTGCAGCGCCTGGAGCAGGAATTTCAGGTATTGCGCCGGGAACTCAAGGATTGGCGCCGGCGCGCGCCGGTGGACGTGAACAGGGACAACGCTGCTCGCGATATCATCAGCGCCTGGCGCAGGGAAACCACGATTCTGGACCTTGGCGGGCAGCGCCTGGGTGATCTGCCATTGCTGGTGGCCGACCTCAGCCATGTGCGGCACTTGCGCATGAGCGCCATGGGGTTGCAAAGCGATCCCTCGTTCTTCCTGTCGGTGTTTCCCAATCTGTTCAGCCTGAACCTGTCGAACAACCGGCTGACAGCCATTCCGGTGCAGGTGCGCTCGATGGCCAGGCTGATGACCCTGGACTTCGACGAAAACCTGCTGGCTCCCGCGCCACAGATGTTCGATGCATTGATCAGCCACCCCACCCAGACCGCGCTGCGCTACCTCAGCCTGCGCCGCAGCTTCGCGATCCGCCTGGCCGAGGGCAGCATCGTCGATAACCCTCTACCGGCTGAAGCACTGCAGGCGCTGGGGCAAATTCCGCACCTGCGCGAGCTGGATCTGTCGAGCAATGCGCTGACCCTCGACAATGCCGCCTGTACCGCCCTGGGGCAATTGCGGGAACTGGAAACCTTGCGTCTGCAGCGCAACCATATTCGCTTGAGCGAGGCACGACGCACGGCGCTGGCAGGCTTGTCTGGACTGCAGACCCTGGATCTGAACGGCAACCCGCTGCTGCTGCCGCCCACGCTCGACAGACTGCTGTCGTTGCGCTATCTGGGGTTGAGCGGGACTGGCATCGGCACCTGGCCGCCCGGGCTGACGCAGGTTTTCAATCGTGTGCCTCAGGTGATCAGAATTGCCAACCTCAGCGGCAACGAGATCGTCCGCGTGCCGGTGTTGGAAAACAGCGCCATGGCGCAGATCAACCTGAACCTGGTCAACCACGGCCGTCCGGTGCTCAATCTGGACAACAACCCCTTGTCGGAACCCAGCTATCAGCGCCTGAGTCGGGCCGGTGTGTTCCCGCGTCGACGCTGGATGGGCGGTGTTGGCGCAGCAGGCCGCCCGGTGTTCGACCAGCGCTGGCTGGAAGGTTGCGAGGTGAGCCTTGCCCAGCGCATCGCGGCGGATCGCAGCAGTGAGGGGGCGGCGGCTTTCTATCGGGTAATGGATCAGGTCTCGCGCTCGGCGGGGTACGCCAGACACTCCCTGGCCTACAAGCAGCGCATGTGGGCGATCATGGAGGCCCTGGTGCCGCCGGTGCAGGGGGGCGCCGGTGATGGGCTGGGTGTGGTGGACCTGCGTCAGCAGTTGTTCGATCAGGCGACCTTGACCGAGAACACCTGCGGCGATGGCATCAGCGTGGTGATAGACGACTTCGAAACCCGGGTCCTGGCCTGGCAGGCGGCATCCAGCGCCATCGATGGTGGGGCGGCGATGTTCAAGCCGTTGCTGGCCTTGAGTCGCCAGTTGTACAAGGCGGCGTTGGTGGACGAATACGCCGTGGGCATCACCCAGGCGCGCCTGAAACGGCGCGAGGCGTTGCTGGCTGGCGATCCTGCGCCGGCGCTATTGCCGTTCGACGAGATCACCGAGGCGGAACTGCAGGCCGCCGTGCCGGACGAGGTGGAGATTCGCTTGCGCTTGCGCGGGTTGGCGCAGTCACGCCTGGGGCTGCGCGCGCAACCCGAGATGCTCTACACCGAGCAGATCGCTTCGGCCACTGTCGAGCATGTGGTACGCGCCGTGCTGGAGCGCGCTACCGACAGCGGATTGACCGACTGGCTGGTGGATCAGCCTTTCTGGCAGCTGTACCTGCGCAAGGTGTACCCGGAGCGTGTGTCAGCGCTGTCGGACTTCTGGGCCGAGGTGATCAACCATTTCGAAGAAGCCCTGGATGCCAACGCCGCATTCACCACAGAGGTATCCGGGCTGCCGCCGTTGCTTGAACAGCTGAAAACCTTGGCGCCCAGCGTGGTATGGCAGGGCGAGCAGGGGGAGGCGGCGAAAGTGGTGCTGACCGAACAAGCCACGCTGGATCTCTACGGGGCCATCGATCAGGCCCGTCGAAAGGCGCTGGACGCGCTCCATCGAGCGCTGACCCAGGCAGCGTTGGTCGGTTCTTAGGAAGGATCGAGCGGCGGCGTGCAAGTTTGTGACCGCCGCGCCAGTAGTGGCGCGGCGGCTACGGCCTGCAACCAGGGTTCAGCGGCGACGGAACAGCGGCAGCGGTTCGTCGGTGGCCGCCTGGTAGCTCACGGAGAAATCCTTGAGGCTTTCCAGGGCTTCGTACGGGTCTTTGTCGGCGCGCAAGGCGAAGGCATCGAACCCGCAGCGGTGCAGGTAGAACAATTGGTCGCGGAGCACGTCGCCAATGGCGCGCAGTTCGCCCTTGAAGCCATAGCGATCGCGCAGCAGGCGCGCATTGGAGTAGTTGCGGCCGTCGGTGAAGGCCGGGAAGTTCAGAGCGATGACCTGGAACTCGTTGGCCTGTTCACCGATTTCCTCGGCTTCTTCGTCGCTGTCCAGCCAGACGCCCAGCCCACCGTCCCGAGCCTTGAGCGCCGGACCGTGCTCGCGCCACAGCGAGAGGGGCACGATCAGGTCGTCACAGTTGCTGATGCCGTCGAACGAGGTGTCCTTGGGCAGCAGGTGCCAGGTTTCGTCGACGACTTCGTTGTTCTTAATGATTCGCTGCATAGACGCGCTCCTTGAAGGGGTCGATGCCGATCCGCTGGTAGGTATCGATGAAACGCTCGTCTTCGGTGCGTTTTTCCACGTACACGTCGATCAGCTTGGAGATGACATCGGGCATGGCGTCCTGGGCGAATGACGGGCCGAGGATCTTGCCCAGGCTGGCGTCGCGGCTGGCGCTGCCACCCAGGGACACCTGGTAGAACTCCTCACCTTTCTTGTCCACGCCAAGGATGCCGATGTGGCCGACGTGGTGGTGACCGCAAGCGTTCATGCAACCGGAAATATTGAGGTCCAGTTCGCCGATGTCGAACAGGTAGTCCAGATCGTCGAAACGGCGCTGGATGGATTCGGCGATCGGAATCGACTTGGCGTTGGCCAGGGAGCAGAAATCACCGCCCGGGCAGCAGATGATGTCGGTCAGCAAACCGATGTTCGGCGTCGCGAAACCGCCTTCGCGCAGCTCGTTCCACAGGCTGAACAGCTGCGCCTGTTCGACGTCGGCCAGAATGATGTTCTGCTCGTGAGAGGTGCGCAGCTGGCCGAAGCTGTACTTGTCGGCCAGATCGGCGACGGCGTCCAGCTGCTTGTCGGTCAGGTCGCCGGGGGCCACCCCGGTGGGCTTGAGCGACAGGGTCACGGCCACATAGCCCGGCTTCTTGTGGGCCAGGGTATTGCGCGAGCGCCAGCGGGCGAAACCCGGATGCTCGGCATCCAGTTGCGCAAGGTCGGCGGCGAAGTCGGGCAGGGCCTTGTACTCCGGGTCGACGAAGTGCTTGGCCACGCGGTGCAGTTCGGCCTCGGTCAGTGTGGTACTGCCGCCGCGCAGATGCTGCATCTCGGCATCGACTTTCTGGGCGAACACTTCCGGCGTCAGGGCCTTGACCAGAATCTTGATCCGGGCCTTGTACTTGTTGTCGCGACGGCCATAGCGGTTGTATACGCGCAGGATGGCATCGAGGTAGCTGAGCAGGTCCTGCCAGGGCAGGAACTCGTTGATGAACGCGCCCACTACCGGCGTGCGGCCCAGGCCACCACCGACCAGTACGCGGAAGCCCAGCTCGCCAGCGTCGTTGTGCACCGGCTCCAGGCCAATGTCATGCACTTCGATGGCGGCGCGGTCGGTGCTTGCACCATTCACGGCAATCTTGAACTTGCGCGGCAGGTAGGCGAATTCCGGGTGGAACGTGGTCCACTGGCGGACGATCTCGCACCACGGGCGCGGGTCGATCACTTCATCGGCGGCCACGCCGGCGAACTGGTCGGTGGTGACGTTGCGCAGGCAGTTGCCGCTGGTCTGGATCGCATGCATCTGCACGGTGGCCAGTTCGGCCAGGATGTCGGGAATGTCTTCCACGGCCGGCCAGTTGAACTGCACGTTCTGTCGCGTGCTGATGTGCGCGTAGCCCTTGTCGAAGTCGCGAGCGATCTTGGCCATCATGCGCGTCTGCCGCGATGTCAGCTGGCCATAGGGCACGGCGACGCGCAGCATCGGGGCAAAACGCTGGATGTAGAGGCCGTTCTGCAGGCGCAGCGGGCGAAACTCTTCTTCGCTCAGTTCGCCAGCCAGGTAGCGGCGGGTCTGATCTCGGAACTGCTTGACGCGGTCCTCGATGATCCGTTGATCGTACTCGTCATAAACGTACATGGTGATCCTGTTCTCAGGCTGTCTTGTCGCATCATCAGAAAAGCACGCGCACGGTCGCGGGCTCTCGACAGAGCCGACGGAAGATAACAGTTTGTAAATAGACGTAAAAGTGATGTTTGAGTATATGCACAGAACCAGAATGCATATGCCCCGAGGTACCTGTCACCCCTGTAGGAGCGGTCATCGCCCGCGAAGGGCGCGCCGCGGATTGGACTCAGAGGGCCTTGCTGACGTGAATGTCGCTGATGCTCGCCGCAGCGTCGCCGTGCAAGGCGACCAAGGCAGCCTGGGCCTCTTCCAGCGAGCCGGTGGCCAGGTGGGCGAAGTCCCAGCGGCGTTGGCCGTCGAGGTTGTAGCGGATCACATACTTGATCATGGGCGCCCCTGTATCAGGTGAATTTCGAAGCCGTGCGGCGCACGATCTTGATCTTGTGGGTGAAGCTGCTCTTGCGCGCCACGCTGGACAGCTTGGTGCCCGCAGTGTCGATGGTGATGTTCCAGAAGCCTGTGCTCGGCGCGCTGATCTTGGCCGGGAAGGTATCGAACGCGCCCCCGTGGTAGGTGTGTCGTCCACCGTTCTTGAAGCTGCGGAAATTGGCATCGCTCATCAGGCGGATGTTGCAGAGCTGGGAGCACTCGATGACGACCAGGTCATCTTCATTGAGGTGCTCGCGCTGGTGAACGAATTTCATGGGCTCTCCACGGTTGCCGGTGCGCGAGTTACAGGTGCGCGCAAAAGCGCAACGATATCATGCGCGCCGCGGCACGGATAAATTCTACCGATGCATGGAGCAAATTCATGACCTTGCGGTCACAGGGTATTTAATGACGGAGATGCATCATGAAGTGGGCCTGGTTGACGGCAGTGGTATTGCTCGGTGGTTGTGCCACCGTGACGGACATCGAAAAAAGCCCCGAGACCATGAGCGTGATTTCCGGCAAGACCCCCAAGGAGTATTCCACCTGCGTGGTCGCCCAGCTGAGCGACAGTCGCGGGCCCTCCGTGATCGAGCAGAAACATGACGGCTATCGGATCATCGTTCCGCAGAAACTCTCCAAGGATCCAGCCGCCGTGCTGATCGTCGACGATCGCTCCGGCGGCAGCAGCATCAAGGTGCACGAACGTCTGTCCAACGTGCCGCTGCGCCCCGCCGACGTGCGTCAGGCGGCCGAGAAATGCATTTCCGGCTGAGCCGTCTCTACTTGCACACCACCACCAGGCTGCGGGTCTGGTAGTTGCCCAGGTCGGCATCTGCCAGCCCGACCTCGCCGGTACGCCGCGGTACACCTTGCGTGGCGACCGTCTGATAGCCGGCAGGGCACTCCAGGCGGGCCTGTTCGTCGCACTTGTCCCAGGACATGGCTTGACCCGAGCAATCGATGTTCAAGCCTTGTTGGCCGTTCTTGAGAATGGTGGGCGAAGTGCTTGCGCAGGCCGAAACGGCAAGCACGGCAAGGGAGGCCAGGGTGGTGCGCAGGAGGGTGCTCATGGGGCGGGATTCTTCAGGTAGACAAGGGGGCCGCTATGCGGTGGCGCAATGCTATACACTGCCAGGCGGCAAGGGTAGTTGTGCAAGGAAATTTTCCGTTGCTCGACCGGTGTAGCAATATTTACCTTGCAGTGGAACTATCTGCATCAGGATTTCTCTATCAACCAATCGGTTGGCCAGCGGCAGGCATTGTTAGGTAGTCGACGCCTGAACCCGACTGTGCCGTAACTCGTCAGCATTGCTCTTCTGTAAGGACTCACATGATCAAGAAATGCTTGTTTCCAGCGGCCGGCTACGGTACTCGCTTCCTGCCTGCGACCAAAGCAATGCCCAAGGAAATGCTGCCGATCGTCAACAAGCCGCTGATCCAGTACGGCGTCGAAGAGGCTCTGGAAGCTGGCCTGAGCCAGATTTCCATCGTCACCGGGCGCGGCAAGCGCGCGATCGAAGACCACTTCGACATCAGCTACGAGCTGGAAACCCAGATCAAGGGCACCGAAAAGGAAAAGTACCTGGTCGGCATTCGCAAGCTGATCGACCAGTGCACCTTCTCCTACACCCGCCAGGTGCAGATGAAAGGCCTGGGCCACGCCATTCTCAGCGGTCGCCCGCTGATCGGCGACGAAGCGTTCGCCGTAGTGCTGGCGGACGACATGTGCGTGAATCTGGACGGCGACGGTGTGCTGCAGCAGATGGTCAAGCTGTACAACCAGTTCCGCTGCTCGATCGTGGCCATTCAGGAAGTCGACCCGCAGGAAACCCACAAGTACGGTGTGATCGCCGGCGACATGATCCGTGAAGATATATTTCGCGTGACCAGCATGGTCGAAAAGCCAAAGCCTGAAGATGCGCCGTCGAACCTGGCCATCATCGGCCGCTACATCCTGACACCGGACATCTTCGACCTCATCGAACAGACCGAGCCAGGCAAGAGTGGCGAGATCCAGATCACCGATGCCCTGATGAAGCAGGCGCAGAACGGTTGCGTGCTGGCCTACAAGTTCAAGGGCGAGCGTTTCGACTGCGGCGGCGCCGAAGGCTACATCGACGCCACCAACTTCTGCTTCGAAAATTTCTACAAGACCGGCAAAGCGTTCATCTGACGCCCAATCGGTTAGCATGATCGACGCCGCTGCCCTCTGGACAGCGGCGTTCTTGTTTATGGCTACGGCTCGCGTGCGGGCCGTGCAGGTGCCAGGAGAGCAACATGAGCTATGACTTCGATTTATTCGTGATTGGCGCCGGTTCCGGCGGCGTGCGCGCGGCGCGCTTCGCCGCAGGGTTCGGCGCGAAAGTGGCAGTGGCTGAAAGCCGCTACCTGGGCGGCACCTGCGTCAATGTCGGCTGCGTGCCGAAGAAGTTGCTGGTGTATGGCGCCCACTTCGCCGACGACTTCGACCACGCCAGCGGTTTTGGCTGGAGCCTGGAGAAGCCTTCGTTCGATTGGCCAACCTTGATTGCCAACAAGAACAAGGAGATCGAACGGCTCAACGGCATCTATCGCAACCTGCTGGTCAACAGCGGCGTGAAACTGCTGGAAGGTCATGCACGCCTGGTGGACGCGCACACGGTCGAAGTGGATGGCCAGCGCTTCAGCGCCGAGCACATCCTGATTGCCACCGGTGGCTGGCCGCAGATTCCCGATGTGCCGGGTCGTGAGCATGCCATCACCTCGAACGAGGCGTTTTTCCTCGAGCAACTGCCCAAGCGCGTCATCGTGGTTGGTGGCGGTTACATCGCCGTCGAATTCGCCGGGATCTTCAATGGCCTTGGCAGCGAAACCACCTTGCTCTACCGCGGCGAGATGTTCCTGCGTGGCTTCGACGGAGCGGTGCGCAAGCACTTGAGCGAAGAGCTGACCAAGCGCGGCATGAACCTGCAATTCAATTCCGATATTGCCCGCATCGACAAGCTCGACGACGGCAGCCTCAAGGTCACGCTCAAGGACGGTCGCGAGCTGGCGGCGGACTGCGTGTTCTATGCCACCGGGCGCCGGCCGATGCTGGATAACCTGGGGTTGGAAAATACCGGTGTGCAGTTGGACGACAAGGGGTTCATCCAGGTCGACGAGCAGTTCCAGACCACAGAGCCCTCGATCCTGGCGCTGGGCGATGTTATTGGCCGTGTGCAGCTGACCCCGGTAGCGTTGGCCGAGGGCATGGCCGTGGCGCGTCGCCTGTTCAAGCCCGAGCAGTATCGCCCGGTGGACTACAAGCACATCCCCACTGCAGTGTTCAGCCTGCCGAACATCGGCACCGTGGGCTTGACCGAGGAAGAGGCGCGCGAGCAGGGGCATTCGGTACAGATCTTCGAGAGCCGTTTCCGACCCATGCAACTGAGCCTGACCCATAGCCAGGAGCGCACCCTGATGAAGCTGGTGGTCGATGCCGACACCGACAAGGTGCTGGGTTGCCACATGGTTGGCCCTGATGCCGGCGAGATCGTCCAGGGCCTGGCAATTGCGCTCAAGGCGGGCGCGACCAAGCAGGTCTTCGACGAAACCATCGGCGTGCATCCCACCGCTGCCGAGGAATTCGTCACCATGCGCACTCCAGTGGACGCCTGAGCCTGCGGCCTGTCGGTCAGTCCGGCAGGCCGACCACGGCAGCGTATTCCTGCAGTGCGGCGTCATGGCTGATACCCAGTTTTTCCATGGCGCAGCGCTTTTGCCGGCTGATGGTTTTTTCGCTGCGCTGCAGACGTGCAGCGACGTCGCGTCCGCTCATGCCTCCCACCAGTAACCTCAGTACTTCCAGCTCGCGCGCCGACAGGCGTTCATGGGCCCCCCGGTGTTCCACTTCATATTCGGCCAGGCGTCGGGTGAAGCGTGCACTGAGGTAATGGTTGCCGCGCATGAGGCTGTGGGCCGCCGTGCTCAGATGGCTCAGGCACTCCTGCTTGTCATAGAGCCCTCGGGCGCCGCTGTCGAGGATAGCCCGCAGCACCATGGGATTATCCAGCGTGGTCAGCACCAGCACCGGCAGGCGCGGGTAGCGCAGACGCACCTGGCGCAGCAGTGCCAGGCCGTCGCCACCCTCGAGCTGAGGCATGCGGTAGTCGGTGATCAGCAGATCGCAGGCATGCTGCTGCAGCGATTCGAGCACTCGGTTGGCATTTTCGGCCTCGCCGACCACGCTGAAACGCGCGCGCGGGGCGCGCTCCAGCGCAATGCGCAGCCCAAGTCGAACGGCCGAGTGGTCGTCGGCCACAATGGTTTTGATAGTCACCTGGTTGATCTCATCTGCGGAAGCGGGCCTCATGCTATCCGGCGGGTCCCAGGCATGGCTGTAGGGAGTACGTGGGTGCGACTGTGCGAAAAGGCGACAAAAAGCAGTGTCATTGCCCTGTATTCATATTTCTTCTTTATTATGGGTAGCTTCGATAGGCAAAACCAATCGACAGCATCCAGTTTGCCAATGAGCTATCGGTCGAGCATGTGTCTAGGATGCTGCCTATCGAATTCAAACACGATTTCAACCCCCTGAAGGAGAGTCACCGATGCCGATCATCAACAGCCAAGTCAAGCCATTCAACGCTACCGCTTACCACAATGGCGCTTTCGTGCCGGTCAGCGACGCCGATCTGAAAGGCAAGTGGTCTGTCGTATTCTTCTACCCAGCCGACTTCACCTTCGTTTGCCCAACCGAACTGGGCGACCTGGCCGACAACTACGAAGCCTTCAAGCAACTGGGCGTGGAAATCTATGGTGTGTCGACCGACACCCACTTCACCCACAAAGCCTGGCACGACACTTCGGACACCATCGGCAAGATCCAGTACCCACTGATCGGTGACCCGACTCACACCATTTCGAAGAACTTCGACGTGCTGATCGAGGCCAACGGCATCGCTGACCGTGGCACTTTCGTGATCAACCCGGAAGGCCAGATCAAGATCGTCGAGCTGAACGACGGCGGTGTAGGCCGTGATGCATCCGAACTGCTGCGCAAGGTCAAAGCGGCCCAGTACGTCGCCGCTCACCCAGGCGAAGTCTGCCCAGCCAAGTGGAAAGAAGGCGAAGCCACCCTGGCTCCGTCGCTGGACCTGGTTGGCAAGATCTAAGCAGCTTCCCAGGCTGTCTCCTGCGGGTCACTCCCCGCAGGACTGCATCACCCCTGTAGGAGCGGTCATCGGCCGCGAAAGTCCGCCGCGTTTTGTTTGTCCGAACGCATCGCCTGATTCGCACCCAGCGACCGCTCCTACGGTTGTCAACTTATCCAAAAGCATCATCGCTCACTCGGGGTCGATTACCCCGGCGGGCAACTGTCGTCTTCGAAACATTCAAAACGGAAATCGCCCTCATGTTGGACGCCAATCTTAAAGCCCAGTTGAAAGCCTATCTGGAACGGGTCACCCAACCGATCGAGATCGTCGCGTCCCTTGATGACGGCGCGAAATCCGAGGAATTGCTCGGTCTGCTGCGCGACATCGACGCGCTGTCGGACAAGATCACCCTGCTCGACAATGGCAACGATGCACGCAAGCCATCGTTCTCCATCAACCGTCCCGGCGCGGACATCGGCCTGCGTTTCGCCGGTATCCCCATGGGTCACGAATTCACCTCGCTGGTACTGGCGTTGCTGCAGGTTGGCGGCCACCCTTCCAAGGCCAGTGCCGAGGTCATCGAACAGATCGCTGCGTTGAAGGGCGAGTTTCTGTTCGAAAGCTATTTTTCCCTGTCATGCCAGAACTGCCCGGACGTGGTCCAGGCGCTGAACCTGATGGCGGTGCTCAACCCCAACATTCGTCACGTGGCCATCGACGGCGCGTTGTTCCAGGCTGAAGTGGAAGAGCGGCAGGTCATGGCCGTGCCGAGCGTCTACCTCAACGGCAAGAACTTCGGTCAGGGCCGCATGGGCCTCGAAGAGATTCTGGCGAAGATCGACACCAGCGCCACTGATCGCCAGGCGGAAAAACTCAACGCCAAGCAGGCGTTCGACATGCTGGTGATCGGCGGCGGGCCTGCCGGTGCGGCAGCTGCCATCTACGCTGCTCGCAAAGGCATCCGTACCGGTGTTGCCGCCGAACGTTTCGGCGGCCAGGTGCTGGACACCATGGCCATCGAGAACTTCATTTCCGTGCAGGAAACCGAAGGTCCCAAGTTGGCCGTGGCGCTGGAAGAGCACGTCAAGCAGTACGAAGTCGACATCATGAATCTGCAGCGCGCCGAGAAACTGATTCCTGGCAAGGACGGTGCGCCGCACGAAGTGATATTTGCCAGCGGTGCGTCCCTCAAAGCCAAGACGCTGATTCTGGCGACCGGTGCGCGCTGGCGTGAAATGAACGTGCCGGGTGAGCAGGAGTACCGCAACCGCGGCGTGGCCTACTGCCCGCACTGCGACGGTCCGCTGTTCAAGGGCAAGCGCGTGGCGGTGATCGGTGGTGGCAACTCCGGTGTGGAAGCCGCCATCGACCTGGCGGGTATCGTTGCCCATGTCACGCTGATCGAGTTCGACACCCAGCTGCGTGCCGACGCCGTGCTGCAGCGCAAGCTGCACAGCCTGCCCAACGTCAAGGTGATCACCAGTGCCCTGACCACCGAAGTGACCGGTGACGGCCAGCGTGTCAACGGCCTGCGCTACAAGGATCGGCAGAGCAGCGAGCATCACGAAATCGCTCTGGAAGGTATCTTCGTGCAGATCGGCCTTCTGCCCAACACCGACTGGCTCAAAGGCACCATCGAGCTGTCGAACCGCGGCGAGATCATGGTCGATGCACGCGGCGAGACCGATCTGCCGGGCATCTTCGCTGCCGGTGACGTGACCACCGTGCCGTTCAAGCAGATCGTGATCGCGGTCGGCGAGGGCGCCAAGGCTTCGCTGGCAGCCTTCGATCACCTGATTCGCACTTCTGCGCCTGCCTGATTGGCCAACTGACGCGGCTTGCGCCGCTGCTACGGGGTGACACCTGTAGCAGCGGCGCAAGCCGCGTCGCTTTTGACAATATCAAACCCTCTGCTTCAACTTCTGCTGCGCACCCAATCTTCCAGACAAACTTCAAGTAACTAAAGAAGTTGCCGTCCCCACTGTTGCGTCATTTACGTTTCTGCGAAGTTGCACTATCGTGTGCAAGCAAGCGTGGCATCTGCAAGAGAGCCCGGCTCGAAAAAGGGCAGGGCGCCATCAGGTTCTGTCCGGAGTAGAGACATTGTCAAGACTCGCTGAATACCGTGCCGCCGAAAAGGCATTGCAAGAACAACTCGCCCAGCTCGAAACAATGAAGAACGACGCGGGGTTGAAGAAAGAAATCGAGTTCGAGAAAAAGCTCCTGGGTTTGATGAAAACCTATGAAAAGGGCCTGCGCGACATCGTCGCCATTCTCGATCCGCAAACTGCCTCCGCCAGGGCGCCAGCCCCTGCGCCCAAGCAGCAACGGCGGGCACGGGTGGTCAAGGTGTACGAGAACCCGCACACCGGCGAGCGCATCGAAACCAAGGGTGGCAATCACCACGGCCTCAAAGCCTGGAAACAGGAGCATGGCGTCAGCACCGTAGACGGCTGGTTGCTTCGCTGAGTGAATTCGATCAAAAACGCTGAGTGAGTGCTCAGGTTTTCACATCCTTTTCACAGCCACTGTTCCATTATGAAATCCGCTGATGGAACAGCGCCCCAAATGCCCGCTTCGGCGGGCTTCTTATTGCCTGAAATTCAAGATTATCTTCCGCGTTACACTCTCCGCGTCTCATTGTCGCGCATTCAAAGCGTCGTCGCGTTTGGCATCGTCCATTGCGTTCCGTATCATGACTCGCAGCTACTGCCCATTCATTCAAGGGAGCTTTCATGAGCCTCGATCATTTGAACAGTGTGCCCGGTGTAACCGCGCAACCTGAAGCCGCCACGTCTCAGTTCGTCTTCAACCACACCATGTTGCGGGTCAAGAACATCGAGCGGTCGCTGGACTTCTATACCCGGGTATTGGGTTTCAGCCTGGTGGAGAAGCGGGACTTTGCCGAGGCCCAGTTCAGCCTGTATTTCCTGGCACTGGTGGACAAGTCGACGATTCCCGCGGATGACAAGGCGCGCACCACCTGGATGAAGTCGATGCCCGGGGTTCTCGAGTTGACCCACAACCACGGCACCGAGAACGATGCGGACTTTGCCTACCACGATGGCAACAGCGACCCACGCGGTTTCGGTCACATCTGCGTATCGGTGCCGGATATCCACGCCGCCTGTGAGCGTTTCGAAACCCTGGGCGTGGACTTCCAGAAGCGTCTGACCGATGGCCGCATGAAGAGCATCGCTTTCATCAAGGATCCTGACGGCTACTGGGTCGAAATCATCCAGCCGGACCTGTAGCCTTCTGCCCCGCACACCGCGGCGCTTTCTTCGCGGCCGCTGACCGCTCCTACAGGGTCATCCCAGTCTCAGTAGGAGCGGTCCGTGGCCGCGAAGGGGCGATGCGGTCTGGCAGTCATACCGCGGTGCTGCTTCGCGGCCGCTGACCGCTCCTACAGAGGGGGCGTGGCACCGGGGCTACGCAGGGATATGCTGGCGGTAACGCTGGTAGGCGCCGTGATAGGCCGAGACGTTGGCGGGGATGGGTTGGGTGCGACTGGTTTCGTCCAGGCGCACGCAGCGTTCGCATAACAGGGCCAAGCCTTGTGGATCCTGGCCGGCGCACCACGCCGCCTGGATTGCCGCGCCCAATGCCGCGGCCTCCGGCTGCTCGGTGCAGACCACCGGGGCGTCCATGATGTCCGCTACTATCTGCCGCCACACCGGGCTCTTCGAGCCGCCCCCGATCAGCCGTATCACGCGGGTTTGCAGGCCGCCTGCGCGCAGCAGGTCCAGGCCATAGCGCAGGCCGAAGGTGGTGCCTTCCACTGCCGCGCGGCACAGGTTTGCCGCGCTCAGGTTGTCACTGGTCAGCCCCAGCACCGAGCCGGTGGCGTGAGGCAGCGCGGGTACCCGTTCGCCATTGAGGAACGGCAGCATCACGATACCTGCGGCGCCAATCGGTGCCTGCGCCACGGCCTTGTTGAAACCGCTGATGTCCAACTGCAGCAACTCGCGCACGGCCGTAGTCACATTGGTCAGGTTCATGGTGCAGATCAGCGGCAACCACCCTCCCGACGACGAACAGAACGTCGCCACCGCCGGTTCGTCCAGCACGGTCGGCTGGTCGCTGCAGGCGTACACCGTGCCGGAAGACCCCAGGCTCATGGTGATGACTCCAGGGTGGGTGTTATCGGTGCCGATGGCGCCCATCATGTTGTCGCCGCCGCCGCTGGCGACCACAGCCAACGGATTGATACCCAGGCGTGCGGCAATTCCCGGACGAATCGTGCCCACAGGCTGATGCGACTCGATCAGCGGCGGCACTGCCGCTTCCAGCCGCCCGCTGGGGTCGATCTGGCGCAGCAGGGCAAAGTCCCACTGGCGCTCGCGCACGTTGAAGTAACCGGTGCCCGAAGCGTCACCGTATTCGGCGCGCGCCAGCCCGGTCAGCCAGAAGTTCAGGTAGTCGTGGGGCAACAGCACGTGGGCGATGCGCTCGAATATCTGCGGATGATGCTCGCGGGTCCAGAGCAGCTTCGACACGGTATACCCCGGCGCAATGACCAGCCCCAGGCGGTCGAGCGAGCCCTGGTCACCACCCAGTTCGGCCAG
This sequence comes from Pseudomonas sp. CFBP 8758, assembly GCF_014841725.1. NCBI lineage: Bacteria > Pseudomonadati > Pseudomonadota > Gammaproteobacteria > Pseudomonadales > Pseudomonadaceae > Pseudomonas > Pseudomonas sp. CFBP 8758. The sequence goes on from NZ_JACYUK010000009.1 coordinate 77,026, forward strand.
CAGGCGCTCGTTCTGCGGCGTGCTCTCGGTGTCGCACCAGAGCTTGGCCGGGCGCAGCGGTTGCCCGTCTGCGTCCAGCAACACCAAGCCATGCTGCTGGCCGGACACACCGACGCCCAGAATCTGCTGGCCATCGATACCGGCCTGGGCCAGCGCCTGCGCGGTGGCCTGTTCGAACGCGGTCAGCCAGTCACTGGTGTGCTGCTCGCGCCGTCCGTTTTCGCCGCTGATCATATGATGAGCGGCCGAGCCCTGGCCCAGTACCTGACCGCTGTCAGCGTCGAGGATCAGCGCCTTGGTACCTTGGGTGCCGCAGTCGATCCCGAGAAACATGGCCGCTTACTCCTCGCCGTCCAGCAGCTGCTTCAAGGTGGCATGCACACCCTGGGTACGCAGGCTGTGGAGATTGCGTTCGAAGGCCGCGACGAACTCCGTCGAGCGTGGGATCTGCGTGCCGAAGATTTCCTCGACCCCCAGCAGCCGTTGCGTGAGCAACGCCTCGTCGGCGACCAGCGTCTGGCAGAACTCGGCGCGTGGATCTGGAATGGTGTAGTGCGTGCCGTTCTCGTCGACGCCGCCCAGATAAAGCGCCCAGGCCGCTACCACCAGCGCCGCACGCTCGGTGCCCTGCCGATCGGCGATCAGGCGGTTGATGGTCGGCACGGTGAACTTGGGAAACTTCGAGGAGCCGTCCGAACACACGCGTTCCAACTGGTCGGCGATGGCCTGGTTGGAGAAGCGCTCGATCAGCGTGTCCTTGTAGCCTTCCAGGTCGATGCCAGGCACGGAAGCCAGTTGTGGCGTGACGTCGAGGTCCATGTAGGCGCGGATGTAGCGCACGAACAGCGGATCGTTCATGGTCTCGTGAACGAAGCGGTAACCTTTCAGGAAGCCCAGGTAGGTCAGGGCCAGGTGGCTGCCGTTGAGCAGTTTGATCTTCATCTCTTCATAGGGCGTGACATCGTCGGTGAACTGCACGCCGACCTTTTCCCAGGCGGGCCGGCCTGCGCCGAACTTGTCCTCTACCACCCATTGCACGAACGGCTCGCAGACAACCGGCCAGCTGTCCTCTACGCCATGCCGTTCGCGCAGTTGGGCGCGATGGGCCTCGCTGGTCATCGGCGTGATGCGGTCGACCATGGCATTGGGGAACTGCACATGGCTGGCGATCCAGTCGTGCAGCGCCGGGTCCTGCAGCGCCGCGAACGCCAGCAACGCCTTGCGCGCGACTGCGCCGTTATGGGGCAGGTTGTCACAGGACATCACGGTGAAGGCGTCGATGCCGGCGTCGCGCCGTCGTTGCAAGGCCGCGCAGAGAAAGCCGAAGACGGTGGTAGGCGTCAGCGGGTGAGCCAGGTCGTGCTGGATCTGCGGCAAGTGAGCCATGAACTCGCCATTGCTGTCGTCGATGCAATAGCCACCTTCGGTGATGGTCAGTGAAACGATGCGCACCGCGGGCTCGGCCAGCTTGACGATCAGGGCCTCGGCGCTCTCTTCGGCCAGGAGCATGTCGGTGATCGCGCCGATCACCCGCACTTCGGTATCCGGCGTGTCGCCCAGTTCCACCAGGGTGTAGTAGAAATCCTGCTCGGCCAGGGCGTCGCGGACCTTGCGGTCTTCGCTGCGCAAGCCGGCGCCGCAGATAGCCCACTGCCGGGCTTCGCCCTGGTTCATCAGGGCATCGGTGTAGAACGCCTGGTGCGCGCGGTGGAACCCACCGACGCCGATGTGGACGATGCCATGCGCGAGCGTCGTCGGGTCGTAGGCGGGCAACTGGATGTGCTCGGCGAGCTGATGCAGATTCTGTCGATTGAGTTTCATGTTCGGTCCTGTATCAGGCAGCGGCCTGCAGCGGTTTGGCCACGGCAATGCCCTGGGCATCGAAAAGGTGGCAGTACTCGGCGTCCAGCAGCAGGTTCAGGCGTTCGCCGTACTGGCTGCGCAGATCGCCGCGGATTCGCAGGGTCAGCGGTTCCTGCGAGTCGGTGACGACGTGGCAGAAGGTATCGCTGCCCAGTCGCTCGCTGACATCGGCGGTCACCGCCAACTGGCATTGTCCCGGCTGCGCCAGGTCGAGGTGCTCGGGGCGGATGCCCAGGGTCACCGCATCGCCGACTTTCAGCGTCTGGCTGACGCGGGGCAGGTAGATCCGGGTGCCGGCGTCGAGGGCAACTTCGCAGCCCTGGCCATCGACCCGGCTGAGCGTGCCTTTGAGGAAACCCATCTTCGGCGTACCGAGAAAACCGGCGACGAACAGGTTGGCCGGATGATGGTACAGCTCCAAAGGCGCCCCTACCTGTTCGACGCGGCCGCCGTTGAGCACCACCACCTTGTCGGCCAGGGTCATGGCTTCGACCTGGTCATGGGTGACGTAGATCATGGTGGCCTGCAGTTCCTTGTGCAGGCGCGACAGTTCCAGGCGGGTCTGCACGCGCAGGGCTGCGTCGAGGTTGGACAGTGGCTCGTCGAACAGGAAAATCTTGGGGTGACGGACGATGGCGCGCCCGATCGCCACGCGTTGGCGCTGGCCGCCCGACAACTGCTTGGGCTTGCGGTCGAGCAGGGCGCCCAGTTCGAGAATGCGTGCAGCTTCCGCTACCTTGCTCTCGACTTCCGCTTTGGGCTTGCCGGCCAGGTCCAGTGCGAACGACAGGTTCTTGCGCACCGTCATGTGCGGATACAGGGCGTAGGTCTGGAACACCATGGCCAGGTCGCGCTTGGCCGGGGTCACTTCGGTGATGTCGCGACCGTCCAGCTCGATGGTGCCACTGCTGACTTCCTCGAGCCCGGCGATCAAACGCAGCAGCGTCGACTTGCCGCAGCCTGACGGGCCGACGAACACCACGAACTCGCGGTCGTGCACTTCCAGGTCGATGCCCTTGATGATCTGCAGGCCTTCGAAGCCCTTTTTCAGGTTTTTTATTTTCAGAGTGGCCATGGGAGTGATCCTGATGTGAGTACATTGTTAGCGGTGCCGGCCTCTTCGCGGCCACTGGCCGCTCCTACAAGGATCGTGCGGTGCCTGTAGGAGCGGCCAGTGGCCGCGAAGGCGTCCGTAAAGTCGCCACCTGTCATTTGACCGCGCCGAAGGACAGGCCGCGCACCAGCTGCTTCTGGCTGATCCAGCCGAAGATCAGAATCGGCGCGCAGGCCAGGGTCGAAACGGCTGACAGCTTGGCCCAGAACAAGCCTTCCGGGCTCGAGTACGAGGCGATCAGGGCGGTCAACGGCGCGGCGCCGGAGCTGGTCAGGTTCAACGACCAGAAGGCTTCGTTCCAGCACAGGATCAACGACAGCAGCACGGTCGAGGCCAGGCCACCCTTGCTGATCGGCAACAGCACCCGAAGCATTTCCTGGCCCAGTGTGGCACCGTCCAGGCGTGCCGCTTCGAGGATTTCGCGGGGGATGTCCTTGAAGTAGGTGTACACCATCCAGACCACGATCGGCAGGTTGATCAGGGTGTAGATGACGATCAGGGCAATGCGTGAATCCAGCAGGCCGGCACCCTTGGCCAGCAGGTAGATGGGCATCAGCACACCCACCGGCGGCAGCATCTTGGTGGAGAGCATCCACAGCAAGGTCTGCTTGGTGCGTTTGGTTTCGTAGAACGCCATCGAGTAGGCGGCCGGCACTGCAATCAACATGCACAGGGCGGTGGCACTGAAGGAAATCAGCACCGAGTTCCAGGCGAAGTGCAGGTAGTCGCTGCGCTCCTGAATGTGCAGGTAGTTTTCCAGGGTCGGCGTGAAGATGAACTGCGGTGGTGTGGCGAAGGCGTCGATCTCGGTCTTGAAGCTGGTCAGCACCATCCAGAAGATCGGGAAGAACACCAGGATCGCCACGGCCCAGGCCAGGCAGCCCAGGACCAGGCTTTGCAGGCGACGCGATTGTTGAAGTGTCATGGTGCAGGCCCTCAATTCTTGTCGGTGAGGTTTTTGCCGATCATCCGCACCAGGATGATGGCGGCGATGTTGGCGATGACCACGGCGATCAAGCCACCAGCGGAGGCCATGCCCACGTCGAACTGCACCAGCGCCTGGTTGTAGATCAGGTAGGCAAGGTTGGTGGAGGCGAAACCCGGACCACCGTTGGTGGTGGTGAAGATTTCCGCGAACACCGAGAGCAGGAAGATCGTTTCGATCATCACCACCACGGCGATGGGCCGCGCCAGATGCGGCAGCGTCAGGTGCCAGAAGATCGCCAGGGCGCCGGCGCCGTCAAGCCGCGCGGCCTCTTTCTGTTCCTGGTCCAGCGACTGCATGGCGGTCATCAGCAGCAGGATGGCGAACGGCAGCCATTGCCAACTGACGATGACGATGATCGAGAACAGTGGGTAATGGGCGAGCCAGTCGACCGGTTCGGCACCGAAGAATTTCCACACCGCAGCGAGGATCCCCGACACCGGATGGAAAATCAGGTTCTTGAAGATCAGCGCGCCAACCGTGGGCATGATGAAGAACGGCGAGATGAGCATCACTCGCACGATACCTCGGCCCAGAAACTCGCTGGCTTCCAGCAGGGCTGCGATCAGTACGCCGAAGACCACGCTGATCAACAGCACGCTGCCGACCAGCAGCAAGGTATTGGTGGCGCCCGGCATGAAGCCGGCGTCGGTGAGGAAGAAGCTGAAATTCTCCAGCCCGACGAATTCGTTCTCGCCGGGGTACAGCAGGTTGTAGCGGATCAGCGAGAAGTAGACGGTCATGCCCAGTGGCACGATCATCCATAGCAGCAGCAAGGCCACCGACGGCGTGACCAGAAACCAGCCGGGGTTGGACAAGCGGCGCTTGCCCGTCACCTCAGCGGCGTCGGGCTGGGGCTTGGCAGTCGTAGTATTCATGAGTGCGCACCTGGTGAGCAGGGCTGCCCGCCACGGTCGGCGGGCAGCAGGGCGGACGTGTTACTGCTTGGGGTAGCCGGCGCGCTTCATGGCGCGCTCGGTGGCCGTCTGCGCAACCACCAACGCCTGGTCCGCAGTGGTCTGCCCGGTCAGCGCGGCAGCGAATGCCTTGCCGACTTCAGTACCGATGGCCTGGAACTCGGGAATGGTCACCAGTTGGATGCCGACGTATGGCTTGGCATCGGTCTGCTTGGGATCGGCGACCTTCAGCGATTCGAGCGTGATGTGGGCGAACGGCGCCGCCTTCAGGTACTCGTCGGTGTAGGTCGACTTGCGCGTGCCAGGCGGCACATTGGCCACGCCGTCGGTCTTGGCGACCAGCGCTGCATATTCCTTAGACGTTGCCCAGGCCGAAAACTGCTGCGCGGCCTGCTGGTTCTTCGAGCTGGCTGGGATGGCCAGGGCCCAGGAGTACAGCCAGGCCGAGCCCTTGTCGGTGGTTTCATGAGGGGCGAAGGTGAAGCCGACACTGTCGGCGACCTTGCTTTGGGTCTTGTCCATGGTGAACGAGCCGGCGACGCTGGCGTCGACCCAGATGGCGCACTTGCCACTGTTGAACAGCGCCAGGTTCTCGTTGAAGCCATTGCTCGAAGCGCCTGGAGGGCCGGACTTCTTCATGTTGTCGACATAGAAGTTCAGCGCTTTCTTCCAGGCTTCGCTGTCGAACTGTGGCTTCCACTGGCTATCGAACCAGCTGCCGCCGAAGCTGTTGGCCACGGTAGTGATCAACGCCATGTTCTCGCCCCAGCCGGCCTTGCCGCGCAGGCACAGGCCGTATTGGTCCTTGCTCTTGTCGGTGAGTTTTCCGGCGAATTCGGCGATCTGGGTCCAGGTGGGTTTTTCCGGCATCTCGAGACCGGCCGCCTTGAACAGGTCGGTGCGGTAGTAGGTCATCGAGCTTTCGGCGTAGAACGGCAGGGCATAGAGCTGGCCCTTTACCGACAGGCCGTCGCGTACCGAAGGGAAGACATCGTCGATGTCGTAGCTGGCGGGCAGGTCCTTCATCGGTGACAGCCAACCCTTGGCGCCCCACAGCGAGGCTTCGTACATGCCGATGGTCAACACGTCGAACTGGCCGCCCTGGGTAGCGATATCGGTGGTCAGGCGCTGGCGCAGCACGTTTTCTTCCAGCACCACCCAATTGAGCTTGATGTCGGGATGCTCGGACTCGAAAGTCTTGGCCAGGCGCTGCATGCGAATCATGTCGCTGTTGTTGACGGTGGCGATGGTCAGGGTGGTGTCGGCATGGCTGTAGCCACTGACAGCCAGTGCGCCACACAGACCGCTGGCAACGAGCAGGCGTTTGTAGTCTATCGTCATCTCGCATTCCTCTTCGGCACGCGGGGAGGCGGCCTTGGTTATTATTCTTGTGTCTTCGTAGAGGTGAAGCACTGCCTGTGATTACAGACCCCCGCAGGCATTCTGACAAATCCCTGAGTACACCCACGCTGATACTTATTTGCACTGAGCCGGCTGGCGCAGCGACGCGCCAGAGGCGTGCGCAGCGTCGTTGTGAGCTTTCGTACAGGTTTCAGGAGCTCGACCGCTGCACGGCCAGGCGACGATAGTGCGACGGCGTCATGCCCTTGAGCTGCTGGAAGCGGCGGTTGAAGTTGGAAATATTGTTGAAGCCGGACTCGAAGCACACGTCCGTCACCGGCCGATCGCCGTCAGCCAGCAGCTCGCAGGACTTGCTGATGCGCAGGCGATTGACGAACTCGACGAAGCAGCGGCCGGTGGCCTGTTTGAACACCCGGGAAAAATAGGTCGGTTTCATGCCCAGGTAGGCGGCGACCTCTTCCAGAGACAGCTCGCGCGCATAGTGGGCAAAAATGTAGTCGACCGCGCGGTTGGTGCGCTCCACAGCGTGCTCGTCGGCGTCCTGCGCCGCGGCGGTGCCCGAGAGCAGTTGGTAGTCCTCGCAGGCTGCCAGCGATTCCATAAGTATCAGGAAGTGGCCGAGGCGGCTGATACCCTGGCTGTCGGCGATGCGCTGCATCGAGGCACGGGCCTGGGCGATGGTCCGGGCACAGCGGAACTCGATGCCGTAACGGGCTCGTTCGAGCAGCGGCGCAAGACTTTTGAGTTCGCTGAATACCTGGTGGCCATGGTCGAACAGCTCGTCGGTGAAATTGACCAGCATGTCGCGCTTGCTCACCGACTCGTCGTTCTGCAGCTGGCTGATCCAGTTGTGCGGCAGATTGGGCCCGGTGAGAAACAGGCTGCCCGGATTGAAGTTGCCGATGTAGTCGCCGACGAACACTTTGCCGGAGGTGGCGACCAGCAGGTGCAGTTCGTATTCCTTGTGGAAATGCCAGCGCACCAGCGGGCATGGGAAACCGTGCTGGCGATAGATGATCGAGCGACCGTCGTGGTCGTCCATCAACTCGTAGGAAGGGTCGGTTATTCGCGTTGCTCGAGTCATGCCGTGGCTGCTTTTGGAGTTGTGCCGATCGGAAATGCGCACCCAAGCATAGCGGTGGACGGGCCTGTGCGTCCAAGGCTGAAACGTCCGGCGTCGAGAAGCCCGGCGTTGAAGCGGCCCTCGCTCAGCGGGCGTCGTCGTTCTTGCGCGGCGTGTTCGAGCGCGGCAGGCCCGGCAAGGAGGGGGGCAGGCTGCCGCGGTCCGGCTCCCAGTCGGGAAGCGATGGCCGGCCCTCGTTCGCTGCTGGTTTGAGCAGCTGTACTTGAGCCAGCAGCGCTTCCATGGCGGCCATCAACCCGACCTTGGAATTGGGCAGCACGGGGTGGTGAGGTGGGATGAACAGGCTCAGGGTCGACACCTGCACCAGCGGCGATGCCGGGCAGTCGGTCACACTCAGCACACAGGCTTCGCGGGACTTGGCGTATTCGGCCAGGCGAATGGTGTCGCGGGTGTAGGCGGGCAGGGCGATGGCCAGCAGGGTGTCGTTGCGGGTGATGCCGGACAGTCGATAGGCCGACCCTTCAAGACCGCCGTCCAGGGTCACGCAGTGCGCGCCGGCGCAGAACGGGCTGAGCCCCGCGGCTGCCATGGCGGCGATGTGAAAGCTGTTGCCGAAACCGACCACGAACACATTCTGCGAGCGGGCCAGGCGCAGGGCCATCTCCTCGAAGGTCTGGTTGTCATTCATGCGGGTGACGTTGTCCAGATGGTGCTTGCTGAGGCTGATCTGCTGTTCCAGATCGAACCCCGTCTCCGGTGCCTGCTTGAGCCGGCCTTCGATGACGTCGGCCGCAGACACCACGGCCAGCAGGTTTTCCATCAGGGCAAAGCGCAGGCCGGTGAAACCGTTGAGACCGATCGCATTGGCCAGGCGGTTGACGGCCGCGGTGGAGGTGCCGGTGGCCCCGGCCAGTTCTTCTATGTTGAGCGTTGCGCTGCGGTAGGGGTTGGCTTGCAGGAAGGTGGAGACTTTCTTCAGCGCGGGCCGCAGCTCTTCGTGCTTGCCACGCAATGCGCGCATCAGCTCGGAATCGTACACTTTGGTACTGTCGATAGGCGCCATCGTCGTTCGTCCTGAATGGGCAATAGGAACTACCTTGGACACCAGAGATTAGTTCGCGGGCCACAAAGTGCCAGCGGCCGCTTAGACCGATTGGTTCTTGGATTGGATCCATTGCGAGAAGTATTTCGTGCTCTTGTGCAGATGATGCCGGAGCATGCTGCCGGTGAAGTTTGCCCGGCGATGCTGCGCGAGGTTCTGGCTCAACTGTTGCAGACGCAGGATCAGGGCCTGAGCGTGTGGCTCGGTCGCATACTGGACGCCCAGATGCTCATGGCACTGCTCATGGGCGGCTTGCCATTGATCCGCGTTTTCGTACAGCTCGACGGCCGCCCGCGCCAGCTCGTCTGCGCTGCGGCCTATCCGGCCCGGCCAGCGCTCGCCGGTACGCATGCCTTCGGCGCCCGTCGGGGTCGTCACGCTGGGCGTACCGCAGAGCATGGCATCGAGCAACTTGCCCTTGATGCCCGCGCCGAAACGCAGTGGCGCCAGTGCCACCCGTGCCTGACCCACCACCTGCAAAGCATCCATTGCCCAGCCCTTGACCAGGAAACCTTGGGCAGGGTTGTGCAGGGCCGTGGCCTTGGGCGGTGTGTAGGCGCCGTGGACGTGCAATTGCGCGCGCGGCAACTGCTTGCGAATGCGTGGCCAGACCTGCTGCTTGAGCCACAGCACGGCGTCCCAGTTGGGCGCGTGGCGAAAATTGCCGATGCAGACGAAGTTGGCTCTCTGCTCGAAGGTCAGTGCTGCGGTGGCTGGCGGCTCGACCATCAGCGGACAATCATGCAGCAGGCTGGCTGGCACGCCGAAGCGTTCGGTCAGCAGTTGCGTCTCGAACGGCGAGATCATCAAGCTCAAGTCGCAACGAAAGATGGCTGCCACTTCACGCTGGGTGATATCGGCGTCGCTCATGTGCGCGTAGAGCGTGTCCGGTGCTTCGGCGAACAATGCCGAAAAGTCGTTTTCGTCGTCACTTGCGTGCAGGCGCTGCTTGAGCAAACCCTGACGCGCATCGCGCAGGCTCTGCAGGTCGCAGGTTTCCAGCACACGCACGGCCTGCGGGCAGTGCTGCTCGACCCGCCAACCGAATTGCTCTTCCATCATGAAGCGATCGAACAGGACCATGTCCGGCTGCAACTCAGCCACGAAGCGGTCGAAACTGTCGTCATTGAGCTCGATGGCTCGTTCGGCGATGCCCAGCGCTGCGAGGTCGGCCTTGTGCTCGCCGACCCTGGCGGGGCTGGCGAAGGTCACGTGCCAGCCCTGGGTCGTGAAGCACTGCAGCAACTGCATCATGTGCCCGCCGGCCGCGGAAGAGGTGGGCTCGGGCCAGACATAGCCAATGACCAGGACGCGCTGAAAAGACATGGGGCAGACTCGGGGGCAAAAACCGGGCGCGCATTAGGCCATGATTACGCGTCGGGGTGTAGCGGCAGGCGCGGCTTCAGGCCGCCAGCATGGTCTTGACCTTGTCGCGCAACTGGTCGATGGAGAACGGCTTGCCGATCATGGCCATGCCCGCCGGAACGTCCAGCGCTTCGGCGTAGCCGCTGGCGAACAGCACCGGCAGTTCGGGACGCAAGGCGCGCGCCTCGACGGCCAGCTCCTTGCCGTCCATGCCGGGCAGGCCCATGTCGGTCATCATCAGGTCGATGGTCTTGGCCGAATCGTTGAGGAAGGTCAGCGCCTGAGGACCGTCCTCGGCTTCCAGTACCTTGAACTCGAATTCCTCCAGCACGTCCACGATCAGCATGCGGACGATCGCATCGTCTTCGACGACAAGAATGGTTTTGGCGGTATCGGACATCGTTCGGATCCTGGTCGGCAAGGGGCGCAGACGGCGCCGAGCCGTCATGTCGCAGATAACGTTACGCCCCGAGGGCAACGAGCACCCGGGAAGCAGGGCGCCAATCATAAAGCATGGGTCGGGGTCAGGCCATGCTTGTGGAGGCATTAAACGAGACCATTCCCACGTTTAGATGTGAAAATTCTTACGAAGCATGAGGAAAAAACCTAACAAATTGACTGAATTGCGGCAAAATCCCCGACCTCGAATACAGGATCCGGGCCCAAGGACATGAACAAACCCTCTTCGATCGACGAGCAGAGCTTCCGTCGCCTGCTCAGTCGCAACGTTGGCTTGCCGCTGGGCGTGGGCGTGCTCAGCGTGGCCGTGTTCATTGCGATCATCGTTTACCTGCTGTCGGTGATCGACTGGGTCGAGCACACCGACCGGGTCATCAACAACGCCAACGAAGCGACCAAGCTGTCGATCGACATGGAAACCGGGATGCGGGGGTACCTGCTCTCGGGTGCCGAGGGCTACCTGGACCCCTATGAGCTGGCCAAGCCGCGCCTGGCCGCCGAGTTGCCAGCCTTGCAGGGCTTGGTGGCCGACAACCCGCGCCAGGTCGATCGCCTGACCCGCATCATGGCGCTGCAGAAGGACTGGCTCTCGTACGGCGAGGAGCTGATTTCGCTCAAGCGCGCCACCGGCGACTATTCCAGCGTGGTCCAGACCGGCCGCGGCAAGCGCCTGACCGACGCAATCCGCAAGGAATACGAAGGCTTCATTGCCATGGAGCAGCAACTGCGGGTGGAGCGCAGCGAAAACGTGTCGCGCACCATCTGGGCATCGGTCAGCCTTTATGTACTGTTCGTTCTGGTGGTCAGCGCCTTGCTGGCGTATTTCGGCCGACGCGACATGACCGAACTGTCGACCTCCTATGGCGGCAACCTGGCTGCCCTGCAAAAGGGTGCCAAGCGCCTGCAGGACCAAGCCTGGCTGCGCACCGGCCAGACTCAGCTGGCCGAGCAGTTGCTGGGCCAGCAGACCCTGCAGATGCTGGGCCGCAACATGCTGCAGTTCTTCGCCCAGTACCTGGGTTCGGTGGTCGCTGCGGTGTACATCCGCGAAGAGCACGGCAACCTGCGCCGTATCGCCTCGTACGGGTTCTCCCGCGAGCGTGAGGTGACGGACCAGTTGCTGATCAATGGCGAGGGTATTGCCGGCCAGGCCGTGCAGCGCAACCGGGTCATCCGCCTGGACGACGTGCCGGCCGATTACCTGCGTTTGAGCTCAGGCCTGGGCGAGGGCGCAGCCCGCAGCGTGCTGGTCATCCCGACCAGCGACAACGACCAGATCAACGCCGTGGTCGAGTTGGGTTTCCTGCGACCCCTGACCGACCGCGACCTGGAAATCGTCGAGCTGCTGGCCGACAACATCGGCACCGCCATCGAAGCGGCCCGCTACCGTCAGCGCCTGCAGGAAGTGCTCGCCGAAACCCAGCAGCTCAACGAAGAGCTGCAGGTGCAGCAGGAAGAGCTGAAAACCGCCAACGAAGAGCTTGAAGAACAGTCGCGGGTGCTCAAGGAGTCCCAGGCTTACCTGGAAACCCAGCAGGCGGAACTGGAGCAGACCAACGAGCAGTTGGCCGAACGCACCGATGCACTGGGCCAGCAGCGCGATGCGCTGGATCGCAAGAACCTGGAGCTCAACCAGGCCCAGGTACAGCTCGAAGAGCGTGCCGACGAGCTGCAGCGTTCGAGCCGCTACAAGTCCGAATTCCTCGCCAACATGTCCCATGAGTTGCGCACGCCACTCAACAGCTCGTTGATCCTGGCCAAGCTGCTGGCGGAAAACCCTCAGGAAAACCTGACCAGCGACCAGGTCAAATTCGCCGAGTCGATCTACTCCGCGGGCAACGATCTGCTCAACCTGATCAACGACATCCTCGACATCTCCAAGGTCGAGGCAGGCAAGCTCGACCTGCGACCGGAGAACAGCAGCGTGCCGCGGCTGGTCGACAGCTTGCGCATGACCTTCGAGCCGCTGGCCGGGCAGAAGCACCTGGAACTGTCGGTGCAGATCCTTCCCGACGCACCCGCGATGTTGTACACCGATCGCCAGCGCGTGGAGCAGATTCTCAAGAACCTGCTGGCTAACGCGCTGAAGTTCACCGAGCAGGGCAGTGTCGAACTGTTGGTGTCCGGCCACGCCAACCAGGGCATCGCCTTCCAGATTCGCGACACCGGCATCGGTATCGCCGTCGACCAGCAGCAGGCCATCTTCGAGGCCTTCCGCCAGGCGGACGGCACCACCAACCGCCGCTACGGCGGCACCGGCCTGGGCCTGTCGATTTCCCGCGACCTGGCCAACATGCTCGGCGGCTACATCACCGTCAGCAGCGAGCTGGGCAAGGGCAGCACCTTTACTTTGGTATTGCCGCAACGCTACGAAGAAATCATCGAGGCGCCGCGGCATGCGCCCCAGCCCATGGTGATCGCTGCGCAGCCGGTGTCCAACACCCCGGCCGTGCTCGAAGCGCCGCTGACCGTGGCGCGCTTTGCCGACGACCGTGATAAAGGCCCGTTCACCAAGCGCTGCATACTGGTGGTCGAGGATGAGCCGAACTTCGCGCGTATCCTCTACGACCTGGCGCATGAGCTGGACTACCACTGCCTGGTGGCCCACGCCGCCGATGAGGGCTTCGACCTGGCGGCGACCTTCGTGCCCGATGCGATCCTGCTCGACATGCGCCTGCCCGATCATTCGGGCCTGACCGTGCTGCAGCGCCTCAAGGAACTGGCCACCACGCGGCACATTCCCGTGCACGTGATTTCGGTCGAGGACCGGGTCGAGGCGGCCATGCACATGGGCGCGATCGGCTATGCGGTCAAGCCGACCACCCGCGACGAACTCAAGGAAGTCTTCGGCCGCCTGGAAGCCAAGCTGACGCAAAAGCTCAAGCGCATTCTGCTGGTGGAAGACGATGACCTGCAGCGCGAGAGCATTTCCCTGCTGATCGGCGACGACGACATCGAGATCACTGCCGTGGGCTTTGCCCAGGAGGCACTCGACCTGCTGCGCGACAACGTCTACGACTGCATGATCATCGACCTCAAGCTGCCCGACATGCTCGGCGGCGACCTGCTCAAGCGCATGTCCAACGAGGAGATCCGTGCGTTCCCGCCGGTCATCGTCTACACCGGGCGCAACCTCACCCGCGACGAAGAAGCCGAGCTGCTCAAGTACTCCCGTTCGATCATCATCAAGGGCGCGCGCTCGCCCGAGCGGCTGCTCGACGAAGTGACGCTGTTCCTGCACAAAGTCGAATCGCAGTTGTCCCATGAGCGGCAAAAGATGTTGAAAACCGCCCGCAGTCGCGACAAGGTCTTCGAGGGCCGCAAGATCCTCGTGGTGGACGACGACGTGCGCAATATCTTTGCCCTGACCAGTGCCCTGGAACACAAGGGCGCCATCGTTGAAGTAGGCCGTAACGGCCGAGAGGCAATCGACAAGTTGAATCAGGTCGAGGACATCGATCTGGTGTTGATGGATGTGATGATGCCCGAGATGGATGGCTACGAGGCCACCCGCGAGATCCGCAAGGACCCGCGCTGGCGCAAGCTGCCGATCATCGCGGTCACCGCCAAGGCCATGAAAGACGATCAGGAACGCTGCCTGCAGGCCGGTTCCAACGACTACCTGGCCAAGCCCATCGACCTGGATCGTCTGTTCTCGCTGATCCGCGTGTGGTTGCCGCAACTGGAGCGCATGTAGTGAGTGATTCCCTGGCCGGCAAGCCCTCCCAGCCGGCTGCCGAGCGCAATATCGATATCGAGATCCGTTTGCTGATCGAGGCGATCTACCTCACCTACAGCTACGATTTCCGCGATTACTCGGGCGCGTCGGTGAAGCGTCGCATCCTGCACGCGCTGCGCCAGATGGAGTGCAGCAGCGTCTCGTCGCTGCAGGCTCGGGTGCTGCACGAGCCTACGGCGTTCATGGAGCTGCTGCAGTACCTCACGATTCCGGTAAGCGAGATGTTCCGTGACCCCGAGCACTTCCTGGCGCTGCGCCGTGAGGTGGTGCCGCTGCTCAAGACCTACCCATCGCTCAAGGTCTGGATCGCCGGGTGCAGCACCGGCGAAGAGGTCTACTCCATGGCCATTCTGCTGCGCGAGGAAGGTCTGCTCGACCGCACCATCATCTATGCCACCGATATCAACCCGACCTCCCTGGAAAAGGCCAAGCAAGGCATCTACTCCATGGAGAGCGTGCGCGCCTATACCCAGAGCTACCAGCGCGCCGGTGGCACCCGCTCGTTCGCCGACTACTACACCGCGGCCTACGGTAACGCCATCTTCGACAGCAGCCTGCGCGAGAACGTGACCTTCGCCGACCACAGCCTGGCCACCGACAGCGTGTTCTCCGAGACCCAGTTGGTGTCCTGCCGCAATGTGCTCATCTATTTCAACAAAGGCCTGCAGGACCGCGCCTTCGGGCTGTTCCACGAATCCCTGAGCCATCGCGGCTTTCTCATGCTCGGCAGCAAGGAAACCCTGGATTTCTCGGCCTACAGTTCGCGCTTCGAAACCCTGACGCGCCCCGAACGGATCTATCGCAAGTCATGAGTCGTTTCCAAGCGGTGGTGGTGGGCGCATCGGCCGGTGGCGTCGAGGCACTGCTGGGGGTGTACGGGCAGTTGCCGATGGATTTCAAGCTACCGGTGCTGACCGTGCTGCACCTGCCGGACGAGCGTCACAGCCAGTTGGCGGAAGTGTTCGAAAGGCGCTTGAACCGGCCGGTGCGCCAGGCCCGTGACAAGGAGCCCATCGAACCCGGTATGTTCTACTTTGCCGGCCCCAGTTATCACCTGTCGGTCGAGCGCGATTTCAGCCTGTCGTTGAGCCAGGAGGAGCGGGTGCACTATTCGCGTCCAGCCATAGACTTTCTCTTCGATTCGGCCGCCGATGCCTATGGCAGCGGGTTGATCGGGGTATTGTTGACGGGGGCCAACGAAGACGGCGCGCGAGGTCTGGCCAGCATCAAACACAAAGGTGGCTTGACCATCGTCCAGGACCCCGCCGAGGCGCGGGTCGCGGTCATGCCGCAGGCGGCCATCCGCCTGCAGGCGCCTGATCACATTCTTTCACTCCACGGCATTGGCTGTCTGCTTGCCGAGCTGGAACGAAGCACATGCTAAGCAACGTCCAAGCAAAACTGTTGATCGTCGATGACCTGCCGGAGAACCTGCTGGCCCTGGAGGCGTTGATCGCCAGCCCCGGCCGTGAGGTGCACAAGGCACTCTCGGCCGACGAAGCTTTGTCGCTGCTGTTGCAGCACGAATTCGCCATGGCCATTCTCGATGTGCAGATGCCCGGCATGAACGGCTTCGAGCTGGCCGAGCTCATGCGCAGCACCGAGAAGACCAAGAACATTCCGATCGTGTTCGTCAGCGCCGCCGGGCGCGAGCTCAACTATGCCTTCAAGGGCTACGAAAGCGGCGCCGTGGATTTCCTCCACAAGCCGCTGGACATGCAGGCGGTGAAGAGCAAGGTCAGCGTGTTCGTCGACCTGTACCGCCAGCGCAAGACCCTCAAGGAACAGCTCGATGCGCTGGAGCGCTCGCGTCAGGAACAAGAGGTGCTGCTCAAGCGCCTGCAAGTGACCCAAAGCGAACTGGAGCACGCCGTGCGCATGCGCGACGACTTCATGTCGATCGTTTCCCACGAAGTGCGCACCCCGCTCAATGGGCTGATCCTGGAAACGCAACTGCGCAAACTGCACCTGGCGCGCGATAACGCCGATGCCTTCACCCTCGACAAGATGCGCGCCATGGTCGAACGCGACGAGCGCCAGATCAAGAGCCTGATCCGCTTGATCGAGGACATGCTCGATGTGTCGCGCATCCGCACCGGCAAGCTGTCCATCCGTCCTGCCCAGTTCGATCTGGCGCAACTGGTGCGCAATCTGGTCGACAGTTTTGCGCCTCAGGTGGCTGCCGCCGACTGCACCATCAGCCTGCGTGCGGATGAGCCGGTGCTGGGCATCTGGGACGAGTTCCGCATCGAGCAAGTGGTCAGCAACCTGATCTCAAATGCCTTGCGCTATGGCGGCAAGGGGCCGGTGGAGGTCACGGTGTACGGGCACAACGGCTGGGCGCGCGTGGAAGTGCGGGACCATGGCATCGGTATCAGCAAGGAAAACCAGCTGCGCATCTTTCAGCAATTCGAGCGGGTGTCGGGCAGCAACGTGGTAGCGGGCCTGGGCCTGGGCCTGTTCATTTCCGAGCAGATCGTGGCGGCCCACGGCGGGCGCATCGAAGTCGACAGCGCTCTGGGCGACGGCGCGACGTTCCGGGTCAGCCTGCCGCTTTAGGAATAAGCGCACTCACACGCAACCTCTGTCGCAGGTCATGGTCGTAATGGCAGCGAAACATATAAGTACATAGGCTTCCCCATGAGTGAAGATGCACAAGATGTCGTTCTCATCGTAGAGGACGAACCGTTGATATTGATGGTCCTGGCAGACTACTTGTCCGGCCTGGGCTATCGCGTCCTGAAAGCCGAGAATGGCGAGCAGGCACTGGAAATTCTGTCGACCAAGCCGCACCTGGACCTGATGGTCACCGACTATCGTCTGCCCGGTGGCATTTCCGGGGTGAAGATCGCCGAGCCCGCCGTGTTGCTGCGGCCGGACCTGAAGGTGATATTCATCAGTGGCTATCCGGCGGAAATCCTCGAAACCAACAGCCCGATCGCGCGCAAGGCGCCGATCCTGGCCAAGCCGTTCGACCTGGATACGCTGCACGAGCAGATTCAGGAACTGCTGGCCTGAAAGAGCAGGGCACCTGGCCTGACGGTCAGGTGCCCTGTTTGTTTGCAGGCATTTTGTTTGTAGGCATTCGCCGTCTGCTTCAGGGGGTTGGCAATGCGGCCCCTTTGGGCCAGAGCAACCACACCTGACCTTCCTGCTTCATGTTGCCGGCCAGCTCGCCGGCTTCTGCTCCCGTCCCCCAGAACAGATCGGCACGCACTTCGCCGGCAATGGCGCCACCGGTGTCTTGCGCGGCCACTGGGCGAATGACCGGGGTGCCGTCGGGGCGCGTGGTCGAGAGCCATAACAGGCTACCCAACGGGATCACCTTGCGATCGATCGCCACGCTGTAGCCTGCGGTAAGGGGCACGTTGAGCGAGCCACGCGGCCCTTCGTTGCTGTCCGGCCGAAGGCTGAAGAACACGTAGCTCGGATTGCTGGCGAGCAGTTCCGGCACGCGCTGGGGGTTGGCCACGGCCCAGTCACGGATGCGGCCCATGCTCACCTCTTCTTTCTTCAGCAGGCCCTGGTCCACCAGCCAGCGGCCGACCGGACGGTACGGGTGGCCGTTCTGGTCAGCGTAGCCGACGCGCAGTTGCCGACCGTTATCCAGCTGCAGGCGCCCCGAACCTTGAATCTGCAGGAACTGCAGGTCCATGGGGTCGCGCATCCACGCCACCACGGGCGCGTTGTCGATGCCCTGACGCTGGATGGTGGCCGCGTCGTCATAGGGACGCAGCACCTGGCCGTCGAGCCGCCCGCGCAGGCGCTTGCCTTTGAGTTCGGGGTAAAGGCTGTCCAACTGCACGCTGATCATGTCTGCCGGTACACCGTAGACAGGTACCGGATGCCCTGCGTCGGCCTTGAGACTGCCGGGATAGACAGGCTCGTAGTAGCCAGTGATCAGGCCGTGTTCGCCTTTTTCCGCAGAGCGCAGGCCGTAGACCTGCAGTTGTGCCTGGAGGAAGGTGCGGATCGCGGTGGGAGCAGTGTCCACCGCTTGCGCCGAGGCGCAGGTGGCGCCCCAGATCGCATCCTTGGCCAGCCGCTGGCAAGCCGAGCGCCAGGCAGTGAAGCCGGCCTGCAGGTCGCTGTCGCTGACCTTGGGCAAATCATCCCAGGTGGCCGGTGCGTAGGTGGCGACGGGTTGTGTGGGGGGCACGGGCTTGTTGTCGTTGTCGCAGGCGGACAACAGCGCCAGCGCCGGCACGACGCCGATGAGCAGGCGTCGCCAGGGGAAACGGAAATGGGTCACGCAACGCATCCTGATAGCGATAAGAGGCGGCTACTTTGGATAAACCCACCCCCAACGTCAAATCCATGCGGCGAACAGGTATACAGCGGTGGCCGCCGACGCGGCTCGCGCCGCTGCTAAAGAATGACACCATCCCCTGTAGCAGCGGTGCAAGCCGCGTCTGGCTTGATGCGGTTGTACAGGCTTACTGTGTTGCCGCCGACGCGGCTTGCGCCGCTGCTACAGAACCTCATCTCCTGTAGCAGCGGCGCGAGCCGCGTCCGGCTTGATGCGCTTGTACACCTGCATCAGCAATAGCTGGCAATCCGACGTACCTGGCCCTGTCCCTGGCCCAGGGTCCACTCGCGATTGAGGGTCTGGAACACATCGTTGACGAACTGCCGATCGGCCGCCGCTTTCTTTCCGACGTAGCCCTTGCCGCGGCGGTAGATCGGCATGCGCGCGCGCAGTTCGGGATGGCTGCGCTCGAAATCCTCGCCGTCGGCGTCATTGGCGAGGGCGTCGATATGTACATCGCCCCGCTGGCAGACCCAAAGAATGTGGTCGTCGAGGCTGTCACGGCCGGCTGCCAGAATGCGGGCGAGCTGGTCAACGGTGGGCTGTTGGTTCAGGTTCATGTGTACGCTCCTTGAGCTCTGTGTGATCTGTCAGGTTGTGGTCCCCAACACGGGTCGGCAGGTACGCTTCACGTGTTGTCCGTCTAGGTCAGTACTGGCTCGAGCTCGATGTGTAGTGCTTGAAACCATCACTACATGAAAGCCATGGCGTTCAGGATGCACCTACCCGCGGGGTACGCGGATCACATCGGAGTGACTCGATGGCTCATCGAGCAGGGCTGGTTACGCCTCTGCTCTGTTCCCGATCAGGGAGACGGCCTCATCATGCAAGTCGCAACGAGTCGCGTCAATGGTTATGTAGTACTTTTCCGTCAGCACTACATATTTTATTTATGACCTGCAAGTCACGCATTCCGGCCTGCTCCGGCGTCCGTGGTTCCCGTTACACGGTGTTTGAAATACGCAGCTCAGCGCCTTGCCCTCGCTCAGGCCCATGAAAGCCCCGGCAAGGCTTGATTGTTCGAGCGTCTCCCATAATCATGCTCGGCCCGAGCGCAGAAGGTGCGTCCTGTGCAAGTACCCAGTGGAGCCGTATGGAGTTCAAGCAGAGTCTGAGTCGACGGATCGTCATCGTGTTTGCCTTGATGAGCGCTTTCGTCGCCGGCGTATTCGCTGTGGGCATCGTGGCCACCGTGCATCTGGTGGAGCGCAAGCTGACGACCATGAGTTTGAGCGGCAACATGCATCGCCTGCTGCTGGTCGACAATGCGGACGACTGGCGCCACCGACCCGAGAAAGACGAGCTGTTCTACATCGAGGGTGGCAACGGCGACCTGAGCATGCCCAACGAGCTCAAGACCCTGCCGATCGGTTTCCAGAAGCTCACGCTCGGGCCGCGCACCTACTACGCCATGGTCGCCCGCGTCGACAATCGCCAGTACGTATTGCTGCGTGACCAGGAGGGGATGGAGCAGCGTGCCAATGTGCTGTTCATCGTGGTAGGCGCTGGCTTTCTGCTGAGCATCGCCCTGGCGATCATGCTGGGCGGACTCCTGGCCCGCCGGGTGATGGCGCCGGTCGTGCGTCTGGCCCGGCAGGTGCGCCATCGCGACAAGATGCTCGGCCTGGCTCCGCCGCTGTCGCCCGATTACACCGACGATGAAGTCGGCGAACTGGCGCGCTCCTTCGATGAAACGCTGAGCAAGCTGCGCGCGGCGCTCAATCGCGAGCAGATGTTCACCAGCGATGTGAGCCACGAATTGCGCACGCCGTTGATGATTCTCGCCAGTTCCTGCGACCTGCTGCTGGCCACCGAGCTGGATGAGCGCTCGCACCGTCAAGTGGCGCGGATTGCACGGGCCACCGACGGCATGAGCCAACTGGTCGAAACGTTCCTGTTGCTGGCACGCGACCGTGATGCGGCCAGCCATGGCAATCCTTCTGCCACCTTGCGCCGGACCGCCGACGAACTGGTCGAGATCTGGGGGCGCCAGATAGAGGCCAAGGGCCTTGAATTCATCTATGTGGCAGACAACCATTCGAGCGAGGTCTACAACCATGCATTCCTGCATTCGGTAATGGGCAACCTGCTGCGCAACGCATGGCACTACACCGACACCGGGTTCGTGCGCCTGACCCTGACCGATACCGGGTTCCACGTGGAGGACAGCGGTATCGGCATTCCGGAGGAAAAGCGCAACGCCATGTTTCAGCCATTCGTGCGCGGGGACGAGCAGCGCGGCGAGGGTCTGGGCCTGGGCTTGTCCCTGGTGCAGCGCATCTGTGTCAACCAGGGCTGGCACGTGAGCCTGAGCAGTCGCGAGCCGCACGGCTGTTTTTTTGCCGTGCAACTGGGCGACGCCTAGCGCCGGAACACGCTCGAGCCGTGCGCCCAGTCACAGTCTTTTTGTGAACCTTGCCACCTTTTTGTGGTCTTTCAGCTGGCGGCTTGAACCGACGGCATGCCGGGCAATAGGCCCAGGAGAGGCTTTTCATCGCCACTCTTCGCAAGTAGTAGCCACCCGTAGCGGTAGTAGCGACAGGCACGACCGGTGCAGGCCCCGCCCGCGGGACATTGTTGTCCCGCTTTCGAATGGTCCGTTCATCGGGGCCTTTTTTCTTATTCATGTGAAGATCGCCATGCCCTCATCTCAACGTCTTTCTACCGTATTCAGCCGCACCCGCCTGGTTGCCACCGGCCTGTTCACCGGGCTGTTGTTCACTGTCGGCCCTGCGCATGGCGAAGAAGCACCCGACACCAGCCGCTGGGTCAGCGACAACCTCAGTACCTTCGTGCGCAGCGGCCCGACCGATGGCTATCGCATCGTCGGCAGCTTGAAGTCCGGTCAGAAAGTCGAGTTGCTTTCCACTCAGGGTGACTACAGCCAGGTGCGCGGCGAGGGCGGTTCCAGTGTCTGGATCCCCAGCAGCGACCTGCAACCCACCCCCGGCCCTGCCGAACACGTTCCGCTGCTGACGCAGCAGGTGGCCGATCTGAGCGGCAAGCTGCAGTCCATCGATGACAGCTGGAAGAACCGAGTCCAGGGCATGCAGGAAACCCTGGATGCGCGCAAGAAGCTGATCGACGAGCTGGAAGCGCGCAGCAAGGCGCTGAACGCCGAGCTCAGCGATGCCCAGTCCGAATTGCGCAGCACCCAGGCGAAGTTGGGTGATGAAAACAAGCACGTCATGATGAGCTACATGGTCTATGGCGGCAGCATTGCCGGTGCTGGTTTGCTGGCCGGGCTGATCCTGCCGATGATGACGCGTGGTCGCAAGCGTAACGATCGCTGGTTCTGAGGGCGGCGCCTACAGGTTGCGCTGAACCCGCCCGCCCGCTCGATGATCTATGGTGTTGCACTCCTTATCGCCACACAGAGAGAGCCTTGCCATGAACACCAGTGATCTACTTGAACAACTGCTGCGCGGTCGCAGCGGACAATCCTCTGCCGGCCAGCCTGGCGCTGCCAAAGGGCAGGGCGGACTGGGCGGTTTGCTGGGCGGACTGCTCGGTGGCGGCCGCGGCGCATCGGGCGGCGCATCGGGCGGCGCCGGGCTGGGTGGGCTCGGCGGTTTGCTGGGTGGCCTGGGTGGCATGCTGGGCGGAAGCGGTGGCAGTCGTTCCGGTTCGGGCAAGTACACTGCCCTGGCGTCGTTGGGAATGATGGCTTTCAAGGCCTATCAGGCCTGGCAGCAACAGCAGGCAGCCGCACCCCAACAAGCGTTGCGTACGGTCGATCAGCTGTCCGAGTCCGAGGTGGAAGGTCACAGCCATGCGATTCTGCGGGCGTTGATTGCCGCGGCCAAGGCCGATGGCCGGGTGGATGCACAAGAGGAAGCCGCGATTCGCGCCGAATTGACCGAGCATGCCGAGGATGCGCAGTTGCAGCAGTGGCTGGACGCAGAATTGGCGCGGCCGCTGGACGCGCAAGAGCTGGCCAGTGCCGCGGATGGCCCAGCGATGGCAGCAGAGATGTACCTCGCCAGCGTGATGCTCATGGGGCAGCAGGATGCCGGCGAGCGGGCCTGGCTCGACCAACTGGCAGCCGCCCTGAACCTGGCCCCGGAACTTCGCGCCCAGCTCGATCAGCAGGCCAAGACGCAATAACCCCCACCTCAAAAGCCGTACGGCGATGCTGCAGGCCAATCCCATGCACCGCCGACGCGGCTCGCGCCGCTGCTACAAACACCACACCCCCAGCGCCCAGCAACCCAGCAAACGCACGCAACCCTGTAGCAGCGGCGCAAGCCGCGTCCGGGCGCAGCGCCAATCCGCGTACGGTCGTTACAAGGGCCCCAATTCCAACCAGATCGGGGCATGGTCGGAAGGTTTTTCCATGGCGCGCAGGTCGTAGTCGATACCGGCGGCCCGAACCTGCGGCAGCAGCCCGCGGGATGCCAAAATCACATCGATGCGCAGGCCGCGCTTGGGCTGGTCTTCGAAGCCGCGGCTGCGATAATCGAACCAGCTGAACCGGTCGGCCACTTCCGGGTGCAGATGGCGGAAGCTATCGACCAAGCCCCAATCCTGCAACCGTTGCATCCATTCGCGTTCTTCGGGCAAAAAGCTGCACTTGCCCGTCTTCAGCCAACGCTTGGCGTTGTCCGCCCCGATACCAATGTCGCAATCCTGGGGCGAAATGTTCACATCGCCCATCACGATCAATGGCTGATCGTTGCTGAAGCCGCTTTCCAGCAAGCTCTGCAGGTCGCTGTAGAAGCGTCGTTTGGCAGGAAACTTGGTCGGGTGATCGCGGCTTTCACCTTGCGGGAAGTAGCCGTTCATCACCGTGACGACCTGGCCCTGGGCATCGGCGAATGTGCCACGGATGAAGCGGCGTTGAGCGTCGTCTTCGTCACCGGCGAAGCCTTTGTCGATACTCAGCGGCGCGGCGCGAGAAAGCAGCGCAACCCCGTAGTGCCCTTTCTGCCCATGAAAGTGCACGTGATAGCCCAGCGCCTCGACCTCGGCCTGCGGAAACTGCTCGTCCGACACCTTGGTTTCCTGCAGCCCGATCACATCGGGCTGGTGCTTGTCGATCAAGGCCGCCAGCTGATGCGGGCGGGCGCGCAAGCCGTTGATGTTGAACGAGACGATTTTCATGGTCGCGGATCCTGGCAAATGCGCGATGCTAACGGAGTGTGGCGCGAGCGACCAGCGCGGCGGCGTGCAATCCAGCGTGATTTGCCTGCCCCGGGCACGGAACCCCTGCCGCCGCGCATCGTCCATTGACTACTCGTTGCACTCGCCAAGGACAGACCTCCATGCTCCAGACCTCGACCACCGCTGCAGAAGTACGTCAGCTCGATGGTGGTTACGCTCGGGAAACCCGCGCGCTGCTCTACCAGACCTACCTGCTTGACCCGACCTTTGCCTATCTGTTCGAAGCCGATCGTCCTGGGTTCGAGCGCCGCGTGCGTTCCACGGTGCGGCAACTGGTCAATCAGCACTTCCTCCAGGACCTGCCGGCGCTGGGCCTGTTCTTCGATGACCGTCTGGCCGGCGTTGCGCTGGTAGCGCCACCCCAGCGTCGCCTGGGCATCACCGAGAGCTGGGCCTGGCAATGGCGGATGATGCTGGGCACCGGCGTGGAAGGTACCCGCCGTTATCTTGAGTACCATCACGCCGTGCAGCATTGCCTGCCTTCGGATGCGGTGCATGTGCTGCCGCTGATGGGGCTGCATCCCGATTACCAGGGCCCTGAACTGGCAGAGCAACTGCTGACGGCGGTACACAACTGGTGCGCCCAGGACCCGACGTCCGAAGGCGTGGTGTTGGACACCGGCAATCCGCGGTATCTGGCGTTCTTCGAACGGCAAGGCTATACCCAGATCGGCGAAGTGGCACTGGGCCCGGTGGTCGAGCACGTGTTCTTCCATCCCAGCCCTGAAACGGTCCGCAGTTCTGAAACAGTCGGTTACGCACAAGGCTGAACTCCAGTCATCCACGACGCCTGGCAGGGTCCAAATCGACGTACAGGTCGTGATAGCATTCGCCTATGAACTATTCAGGACGATTGGCCGGCAGCCTGGCGCTACTGGTTGCATGTATGGCGGCTCAGGCCCAAAGCGTACTCGATGTGCGCATCAACCCTGCCAATGCGGCGCTCAAGAGCAATGTCGAAGGCTATATCGGCAGCCTGGGCGATCGTGACGGCGAGGCACTGTTGCGCTTCAGTCGCGGGGCCGAGGAGCAGGCGCAGAAAGCGGCGCAGGCGTTGGGCTATTACCAGGCGCGAGTGAGCAGCGAAGTACAGCCGGGAGAAAATCCCCGCCTGCTGCTGCACATAGAGCCGGGAGAGCCTATACATCTGCGCAACGTCACCGTACGTGTCGAAGGTCCGGCGGCGCAAATGAAGGCCTTCCGCGTGCCGCACAGTCGCGAGTTGGCTCCTGGCGCGGTGCTCAACCACGGTCAGTACGAGAATGCCAAGCAGCTGATCCAGAACCAGGCCTCGCGCTATGGATTCTTCAGTGGCACCTTCAGCAAGCAGCGCCTGGCCGTCGACCCACGGGCAGGCCTGGCCGACATCGAACTGGTGTACAACAGCGGTCCGCGGTTCAAGCTGGGCAAGGTCAGTTTCCAGGGCGACACGCCTTTCGACGATGAACTGCTGCAGCGCATGGTGCCCTTCAAGGAAGACACCGCCTACGATTCCGAACTGATTGCCGAGCTTAACCAGGCGCTGCAATCGAGTGGCTATTTCGAAGGCGTGCGGGTCGACGCGGCGCCGACGGCAGCCACCGAGCGGGTCATTCCCGTGGACGTGCAACTGACCACACGCAAGCCCCGGACCATGGGGTTGGGCCTGGGTTATTCGACCGATGTGGGGCCGCGCGGCAAAGCCAACTGGACCCGCCACTGGGTCAATCCCCAGGGCCACAGCTATGGTGCGGAAATGGAGCTTTCCGCGCCTCGGCAGAACGTCGGGCTCTGGTATGACATCCCCCTGGATCCGCCCCTCACCGACAAACTGCGCTGGGCTGGTGGCTACCAATACGAAGAGCTGGCCGACACCGACAGCCTGAGCAAACTGCTGACATTCGGCCCGGAATGGCACAGCAAGCTACCCAGCGGCTGGCAGCGAGTCATCTCGCTGAAGTGGCAACGCGAAGAATACCGGTTGGGCGACGACACCGGCCTGAGTACCCTGTTGATGCCAGGCATCAGCTACACCTACCTCAAGAGCGACAACAAGGTCGACCCGCACAATGGCTACCGTGTGCAGTTCGATGCGCAAGTGGCCAAGGAAGGGCTGATGTCGGACACCAACCTGTTGCATGGCAACGTAATGCTCAAGGGCTTGACCACCGTGGCGCAGAATCACCGCTTGCTTGGCCGGGTGCAGTTGGGCGGCAACGCCACCAACGGATACAAATCCGTTCCGCCTTCGCTGCGCTTCTTTGCCGGTGGCGATCAGAGCGTGCGTGGCTACGATTACCAGACCCTGTCTCCGGAAAACTCCGATGGCGACCGCATCGGTGGACGCTACATGGTGGCCGGCAGCGTGGAATACCAGTACTCGATTGCCGAGAAATGGCGCCTGGCGACCTTTATCGACAAGGGCAACTCGTTCAACGACCTCAAGTTCGCCGACCTCAAGACGGGCATCGGCGTGGGCGTACGCTGGGTCTCCCCGGTAGGCCCGATTCGTCTCGACCTGGCCCACGCCATGGATGACGACGGTGGCGTGCGCCTGCACTTTTCCATGGGGCCGGAACTATGAAGCCCGCAGTGAAACGAGGTCTGCTGATCTCCTTAGGCGCGGTCGCAGCCGTGCTGCTGACCGTGATCGTGGCCGTGTCGCTGGTATTGGGCACGCAAGCCGGCAGCCGCTGGGCGCTGGCTCGCGTGCCCGGACTGACCCTGGAAAACTTCAGTGGCAGGCTGGGCGGGCATTGGCAGGCCGACAGGCTGGTATGGCAGCAGCAGGCGACCCGAGTCGAGGTGCAGGCGCTTGAGCTGGCCTGGTCACCCGCTTGCCTGTGGCGCATGACCCTGTGCATCGACACCTTGCACACCGGCGCCATCCTTGCGCAGTTACCTGCCAGCGAAGAGCCTGCCGGCAGCGGTCCGATCGTACTGCCCGATCTGCAATTGCCCGTCGCGATAGAGCTTGGCGATGTGCGTATCGATAGCTTGGAGCTGGATGGGGTGCAACAGCTGAGCGGTCTGGAGCTGGCGGCGCACTGGACCGCCGACGGCCTCAAGATCGACCGAGCCCACCTGCAGCGCGATGAACTGGTGCTGGATGTGCACGGCACTCTGCGTCCTGGCGGTCAATGGCCGCTCGATCTCGACGCCCAGGTGCAACTGCCCGCAGTGGACGACAAGCCCTGGCAGGTCACCCTCAACGCCACGGGCGATCTGCTGGACACACTGACCCTGGACGGGGAGAGCAGCGGCTACCTGCCCGCGCTGATCACCGGCACGGTGCAGCCGCTGGCCGAGCATTTGCCTGCGCAGTTGCGCATTCAAAGCGAGGCGTTCAAACCCAGCGCCGGGCTGCCCGACACCCTGGCTTTCAATCAGCTGGAACTCCTTGCCAAGGGTGACCTGCAGGCTGGCTATGCCATCGATGGCCGGGCCAGTCTGCCGGCCGAGCAGTCGCCGATGACCCTGTTGCTTGGCGCGCGGGTGGATGCCAAGGGTGCCGTGGTGCAGGCGTTGGACATCTCGTCCAGCGCTCAACAGCACCTGCGGCTGTCTGGCTCTCTGGATTGGCAACAGGCCCTGGCGGCGAAGGCCAGGATCGACTGGCTGGACTTCCCCTGGCACCGCCTGTACCCGGTCATTGCCGAGCCAGCCGTGAAGGTGCGGCGTTTCAACGGCGAGATCGATTACAGCGACGGCAAGTACCTGGGCAACCTGAAAGGTGCCTTCGATGGCCCGGCCGGTGCATTCACCCTGGTAACGCCGTTCAGCGGCGACCTGCAGCAGGTCTTCCTGCCCCAGCTGGAACTGGTGGCCGGGCAGGGCAAGGCGGCAGGTCACTTGAACGTGAAGTTTGCCGACGGCATCGCCTGGGACACGGCACTCGCCTTGAGCGCCATCGATCCGGCCTACTGGGTCGCGCAGATGCCCGGCAGCCTCGCCGGCCCTCTGCGCAGTACGGGTGAATTCAAGAACGAACGACTCAGCCTCGATGCCGACCTGGACCTCAAGGGCCGCTTGCGCGGGCAACCGGCCGTGCTCCAGGCCAAGGCCCAAGGCGCTGGCGAACGCTGGACGCTGGGCAACCTCGACGTTCGCCTGGGTGATAACCGCATCAAGGGTCAAGGCAGCCTGCAGCAGGGAGTCGAGGGTCGGCTGGACATCGACCTGGCCCGCCTGGGGCAGTTGTGGCCGGGGCTGCAGGGTCGGTTGAAAGGTCAGATGGATGCCGCAGGTACCCTGCAGGCACCCCAAGGCAAGCTCAAGCTGGTGGGCCAACAGTTGGCAATGGACAGTAACCGTCTGCAGAACCTGACCCTGGACGCCGGCCTCGATGGGGCCCAGCGCGGCACGCTGGATTTGACCGCTGCGGGCATTCGCGCAGGTGCAACCGACCTGGGCACCTTGAGCGCCAAGGCCTCGGGCGATATCAAGCGACAGCAAGTGCAACTGGCTCTCAAGGGACCTCAGCTTGCCCTGGCGACTAGTCTGGACGGTGCGCTGGACAAAGGCTTCACCGCACAAAGCAGCTGGCGCGGGCGACTGGCCAGCGGTTCGGTGCAGGCCGGTGGCCAGGACTGGCGTCTGCAGGCGCCAGCGCGACTGGAATACCTGGCTGGCGGGCAGGTCAACTTCGGTGCCCATTGTTGGCGCTCAGGACAGGCCAGCCTGTGTGGCGAAGACCAGCGCCTGGCGCCCGAGCCGCGCCTGCGCTACCACCTCAAGCAGTTCCCGCTGGACAGCCTGGCCCAGTGGTTGCCGAAGGATTTCGCCTGGCAGGGCCTGCTCAATGCCGACGTGGCGGTGGATGTGCCCGCCAGCGGTCCGGCCGGTGAGATCACGGTCGATGCCGGCAACGGCACCTTGCGGGTGCGCAACGACCAGCAGTGGGTCGACTTCCCCTATCAAACCCTGCGTCTGACCAGCCGTCTGAACCCGAAGCGAATCGATACCGAGCTCAATTTTCGCGGGGATCGCCTGGGGCAATTGCAGGTGATTGCGCAGATCGATCCGATCCCGGAGAGCAAGCCTGTCACCGGCAGTTTCCGCCTGGCCGGGCTCGACCTTTCCATCGCTCGGCCCTTCGTGCCCATGGTCGAAACCCTCAAGGGGCAGCTCGACGGCAGCGGACAGATCACAGGTTCTCTGATGGCACCGCAGGTCAACGGCAACGTCCGTCTCAGCGGTGGCGAAATAGCCGGCCCGGAACTGCCGACCACCCTTGAAGACCTGCAGTTGCAGGCGCAGATCGCCGGTGAAAGCGTGCGTTTGCAGGGCAGCTGGAAAAGCGGCAAGACCGGCCAAGGGTCGCTGGGCGGCACCGTCGCCTGGGCCGATGCCCTGGATGTAGACGTGCAGCTCAAGGGCTCGCGGCTGCCGATCAATGTCGAACCCTATGCAACCCTGGAAGCGGCGCCCGACCTGCGCATCCAGATGAATGGCGAGCGTCTTGCCGTGGTCGGCAAGGTGTTCATTCCCAAGGGTGCCATCGTGGTTCGGCAATTGCCGCCGTCCACCGTGAAGCTGTCCGATGACGTGGTCATCGTCGGCAACCAGACCGAGCAGGGCAAGACGCCGTTGCCCATGGCGATTGATATCGATGTGGAAGTGGGCCAGGAAAAACTCACGTTCAACGGCTTCGGCCTGAGCGCCAACCTGGCAGGCCATGTTCATATCGGCGACAACCTGGACACCCGGGGTGAACTGGCCCTCAATGACGGGCGCTACAACGCCTATGGCCAACGTCTGACCATACGCCGCGCGCGCCTGCTGTTTGCCGGGCCAATCAGTCAGCCGTACCTGGACATCGAGGCGATCCGCACCACCGGTGATGTGATCGCCGGGATCCGCTTGACCGGCAATGCCGAGCAACCCACCAGCGAAGTGTTCTCGGAACCGACCATGAGCCAGGAACAGGCGCTCTCCTATCTGGTGTTGGGCCGGCCATTGGGCAACGGCGGCGAGGACAACAACATGCTCGCCCAGGCGGCGCTCGGGCTGGGTTTGATGGGCAGCTCGGGGGTGACCAGCAAACTGGCCACCGACCTGGGCATCGAAGATTTCCAGCTCGACACCCAAGGCAGCGGCGATGACACCAGTGTGGTCGCCAGCGGCAACATTTCCGAGAAGCTCAGCCTGCGCTATGGCGTAGGTGTGTTCGAGCCGGCCAATACCATCGCTTTGCGCTACCTGTTGAGCAAGCGTTTGTATCTGGAAGTGGCCAGCGGCGTCGCCAGCTCGCTGGATCTGTTCTACAAACGCGACTTCTGATGGCTACCCCGGGCCCGCGAATCGGGCCTGGGGGAAGGCTCAAAGGGCCAGGGTTCGGCGGATATTGCCGATCTGCCGCTGGCTCAGGCCGTACTTGTGTGCCAGTTCGCTGCGAGATGTGCCGTTGCGCGTCTCGTGGTGGATCTGCTGGTTGCGCCATTGGCGCAGGAAATGGTCGGCCTTGGGAATTTCCAGGGCCATGCCGGCGAAGCGCTGGATCAACGCCACTACCGTTGCGGCTTCCAGATGTTCCGCCAAGGCGGTGCGTTGCGGGTGTTTGGGGATGTAGCGCGGGCGTCCGCCGTAGAGCTGGGTCAGGCGGTAGGCCTGTTCGACACCGATGCATTCGATCAATACCTGCAGCGAATGGGGAAGTTGCTCGACGTCGATCTGCTGGAGCTGTTGGGTGTTCATGGTGACTTCCTTGTGGCAGCACTTGGCCAATCCGGCCGGAGGTCATTCTTGTCCAGGCGCCCCTGAGGCTCTAGGAGTCAAGAGGTCTCTGGCTGTGGGCAGGTTCCGGCAACTGCGTGGGAAATCCATACCGTGATTGGCATGACATTGGCCGTGGCGATGTGCTCGAACACTGTGCCTCGGTGGTCCCTGGCGATGTAACATGGCATGCAAACAGATACATTCCGGCAACAGAATCCGGGCCAACACGACTGTCAGGACCTCTACATGACTCAAGCTCAACGTATCAAATATTCCTTGCTGATTGCCCTGGTGGTCTTGCTGATCATGCTCGGGCTGTCCTATCTGCAGACCCAGGGCGTCATCACCGAAAAACTCTTTCAGTACATTGCCATGGGTATCGCCGTACTGGTGGTGGTGATCAACGGTGTGCTGCGTCGCAAGGTCAAGCGACCGTAAGCGGGCGGCCTTTGAACTAATTTTTCGAGGTGACGCTCCAAGACAGTGCAGCACAAACCAATCACTGTTATGGAGTGCCCCATGTTCAAGAAGACTTTGACTGCCGTCGTTGCAACTTCCGCCCTGATGACCGCTGGCCTGGCGCTGGCCGACAAGCCCGGCGCTGGTTGGATCACCATCGAGAAAGCCATCGAGACCGCCAAGTCCAAGGGTTACACGGAAGTGTGGAAAATCGAAGCTGACGACAACGGCTACTGGGAAGGTGAGGGCAAGAAAGCCGACGGCGTAGCCTACGAGTTCCGTATCGACGGCCAGTCGGGCAACGTGCTGCGCGATCAGAAGGACTGATGCCCGCGGGCTTGTCCTGAGGCGGGTGGGTGTGGCGTACTAGGGCTTCGTTCCGTTGACGCCAGGAAATGCCCGATGCCTGCTAGCGACCCCGCCGTTCAATCGCTGTCCTTCGAAGATCTGACGCACTTGCTGCGTCAGATCTTCTTGCGTCATGGCACCTCTGCCGAGGTGGCCGACATTCTTGCTCACAACTGTGCAACTGCCCAACGAGACGGGGCCCACAGCCACGGCACATTCCGCATTCCCGGTTACCTTTCCACCCTGGCCAGCGGCTGGGTGGACGGCAAGGCGCGTCCGCAGGTCGAAGACGTTGCCAGTGGTTATGTGGCAGTGGATGCCGCCGGTGGCTTTGCCCAGCCAGCACTGGCCGCGGCGCGCGGGCTGTTGGTGAGCAAGGCGCGCGAGGCAGGTATCGCCGTGCTGGCGATTCGCAATTCCCATCACTTTGCTGCGCTCTGGCCAGATGTCGAACCGTTCGCTGCCGAAGGCCTGGTGGCCCTGAGCGTGGTCAACAGCATGACCTGCGTCGTTCCCCATGGAGGCACCAAGCCGCTGTTCGGCACCAATCCGATCGCATTCGCAGCGCCGTGCGCAGGCAAGGATCCGCTGGTCTTCGACATGGCAACCAGCGCACTGGCCCACGGTGATGTGCAGATCGCGGCACGGGCCGGGCATCCCGTGCCTGTCGGTGCCGGTGTCGACAAGCACGGGCAGCCGACGACCGACCCGGCGGCAATTCTCGATGGCGGGGCGCTGCTGCCGTTTGGTGGCCACAAAGGCTCGGCGTTGTCGATGATGGTGGAGCTGCTTTCAGCGGCCCTCACCGGTGGAAATTTTTCCTTCGAGTTCGATTGGACACGTCATCCCGGTGCGCAGACACCCTGGACCGGGCAGTTGATCATCGTCATCGACCCCGACAAGCGTGCTGGCCAGAACTTTGCCGAACGTAGCCGCGAGCTGGTCGAGCGCATGCATGAAGCCGGGCAATCGCGCCTCTCGGGCGACAGGCGCTATCGCCAGCGCGCACTGGCAAGGACTCAGGGCATTTCGATGCCTGTCGAAGAGTTGGAAAGATTGCGGGTTTTGGCTGGAGAATGATGCAGGAAGGGCCGCTGCGATCGACGGCCCGGAACAACGATGCGAGAACACGGGTGAAATCTGTGGGTGCAGTGCGGACTGATCAGTCGCGACGGCCCAGCAGCAGCCCCAGCAACAGGCCGCAGGTTGCCGAAGCAGCAACGGTCTGCCAAGGATGGCCACCGATGTAGGTTTGCGTGGCTTCGACCACTGGCTTGGCGCGCTCGCGCAGCCCGGCCAGGGAGTACGAAACGTGCTCCAGCTTGGAATTGACTTGCGCGCGCAGGCTATTGGCGTCATCACCCACCAGGGAGGCGCCGTCCCTGAGCATTTTTTCCGATTCTTCGATCAACGCCAGCAGCTCGCTGAAAACTTGATCCTTGATTTGATCCTCGGCCGATTCAGCACTTGATCTACGGGCCATTTCACTCACTCCTGGTGTTTATTTAAGGCAGTGCAAGATTGAGTCCCGGCGCCCTGGAAAGTTGCATGCAGCGCTCAGGCGCAGCGTTTGCTCCTACAGGTTTTCATGTCCAGACGTGTAAGATGTCGCCTGTTTTTTCTGCTGGCAGGTACTCGCAATGAGCTTCAATCTCGCTAATCGTTCGCTGGCCGAGCGCGCCATGATCGAGGATGAAAAGGCCCGTCTCTACGAGCTGTGGCAAGCCAACCTGGGCAAGGCCAAGGCCGACGCTGCCCGACTCATCGGGGAAAAGGCCAAACGCAAGGGTCGTTGGGCCGAGTGGGTACGCGCCGAGCTGGACGGCATGTCTCCCCCTGAGTACGCCAACATGGTGCGTGCCGAAGTGAACAAGCTGATGGCTGCGGCACGCTGAGCCAGGGGCTGCCGGATTCGCCTGCACAAGCGTCGGGTTTCAATAGCCCGCTGCAGCCGGCAGGCTCAAGGTACCGCTGTCGCTGAAGCGCACCGTTCCGAACAGTCCGCCGGCAAGCTTGCCATGCAATCGGTAGGGCATGCCGTTCAGGCTCTGGGCGGGATTGAGGCCCACGGCCTGGCGCAACGCCGTAAACGCAGACACGCTCACAGGCACGGCCAGCACTTCCTCCGAATAACGTTCGATACGACCGTGCTGGCTGCTGACGCCACTGGCCAACGGCTGGCCGTTGACGTCCAGGTTCACCGCTATGCCGTCGTAGTCGATGGCGGTTTCGTTGGGGTTCTGCAGCCGCAGCTTGATGGCGAAGCGCAGCTCCAGCTCTTGCGCAGGCAAGGGCTCGATGCCCACCACACTGATGGAAACCGGATCCCTGGAGGGCAACAGCGAACATCCCGCTATGCCGGCCAGAAGTGCCAGGGTCAAGCAACTGCGCAATAAGCGAAACATGAGTGGGTAACTCCCGGACCGAGCACGTCGCTCCCTCAGTGCGACCATGAGTGTGGCTCTGGGTTCGCCATTCTGCGGGATGAGCGAACCAGGATATGCCTGGCAGAGGCTTGGACTGGCTTGATGTGTGCAGATGTTTCAAGGAAATGGCGTTCCTGAGGGCCCAGCCCTGCGCCGTCCGGGAAGTGTGGGCATCGGTGCGTTGGATCGGGGCAGTCAATCGCGGCAAGCCCCAGACTGGCGCAGCGGTTCGACCATCGAGAGTAGGGCTGCTTTCACTTTCGAGGCGTCAAGTAGCCACTTGGCGCCTATGGTTACCCTTCAGGAACGCTCCTATGCGCACATCCGTCTTCGAGGGCACACCCCATGACCGTTTCGAAACTCAAACCTACGCTGGGCACGCTGCACCTTTGGGGTATCGCCGTTGGCCTGGTGATCTCCGGTGAATACTTTGGCTGGAGCTATGGCTGGGGCAGTGCTGGCACCCTGGGTTTCCTCTGCACCACGCTGATGGTCGCTGTGATGTACACCTGCTTCATCTTCAGCTTCACCGAACTGACCACGGCCATTCCCAATGCGGGTGGTCCATTTGCCTACAGCCTGCGCGCATTCGGCCCTGCAGGCGGCATGATTGCCGGGCTGGCGACCCTGATCGAATTCGTCTTCGCCCCGCCGGCCATCGCCATGGCCATCGGCGCCTACCTCAACGTGCAGTTTCCCGGACTCGATCCCAAATGGGCCGCGGTCGGTGCCTATGCCGTGTTCATGAGCCTCAACATTGTCGGCGTGAGCATTGCGGCCACCTTCGAACTGGTGGTGACCATCCTGGCGGTGTTCGAACTGCTGGTGTTCATGGGCGTGGTGGCGCCGGCGTTCAGTTTCAGCAACTTCGCCCTGGGCGGTTGGGCCGGGTCCGACACGTTCAGCCTGGGTGCATTGAGCGGCATGTTCGCGGCGATTCCTTTCGCCATCTGGTTCTTTCTGGCCATCGAGGGTGCGGCCATGGCCGCCGAGGAGGCCAAGGACCCCAAACGCACCATTCCCCGGGCCTACATCGCCGGGATCCTGACCCTGGTCACCTTGGCCATCAGCGTGATGATCTTCGCCGGCGGCGTCGGCGACTGGCGCGCCCTGGCGAACATCAACGACCCGCTGCCGCAAGCCATGAAAGGCGTGGTGGGCGATAACTCCAACTGGATGCACATGCTGGTATGGATCGGTCTGTTCGGGCTGGTCGCCAGCTTTCACGGAATCATCCTGGGCTATTCACGGCAGTTCTTCGCGCTGGCACGGGCGGGTTTCCTGCCCAAGGGCCTGGCCAAGCTATCGCGCTTCCACACCCCGCACCGCGCCATCCTCGCCGGTGGGGTGGTGGGCATCGCGGCGATCTTCAGCGATGGGCTGGTCAACCTGCAGGGGCTGAGCCTGACCGCGGCAATGATCACCATGGCTGTGTTCGGTGCCATCGTCATGTACATCATGAGCATGCTCAGCCTGTTCAAGCTGCGCCACAGCGAACCTCAGCTCGAGCGTTCCTTCCGCGCGCCCGGCTATCCGCTGGTGCCGGCCATTGCGCTGGTGCTGGCGCTGGTGTGTCTGGTGGCGATGGTGTGGTTCAATGCGATGATCTGCGGGATCTTCATCGGTCTGATGTGCCTCGGCTCGCTGTTCTGCGTATTCGTGCGCAGCCGCGGCGACAGCCACCCCGTACTGGCCAGCGAGTGAGGAGGGCAGCATGAGTTTCGTGCACAGCGTCGCCGGGCAGACCTGGCGCTTCGACAGCCTCCGGCAATTACTGGCCAAGGCCAGTCCGGCGCGATCGGGGGACTATTTGGCCGAGATCGCCGCCGGCAGCGATGCCGAGCGGGCGGCGGCGCAAATGGCGCTGGCAGACGTGCCGCTCAAGCGTTTCCTGCACGAGGCGCTGATCCCCTATGAGGACGATGAAGTCACCCGCTTGATCGTCGATACCCACGATGCCCAGGCCTTTGCCGCAGTCGGCCATCTGACCGTGGGCGGCTTTCGTGACTGGCTGCTCGGCGACGACGCCACCGAAAGCAGCCTGCGTGCTCTTGCGCCCGGTATCACGCCGGAGATGGCCGCCGCCGTGTCGAAGATCATGCGTGTACAGGACTTGGTCCTGGTGGCGCAGAAGATTCGCGTGGTCACGCGCTTTCGCAACACGGTAGGGCTGCGTGGGCGGATGTCGACCCGGCTGCAGCCGAACCATCCCACGGACGATCCGGCCGGTATCGCTGCCAGTGTTCTGGATGGCCTGCTGTATGGCAACGGCGATGCCATGATCGGCATCAATCCGGCCAGCGATAGCCTCAGCGCCATCAGCGAGCTGTTGAAGATGCTCGACGGCGTGATCCAGCATTACGGCATACCGACCCAATCCTGCGTGCTGACCCATGTGACCTCTTCGATAGCCGCCATCGAGCGCGGCGTGCCGCTGGATCTGGTGTTCCAGTCCATCGCCGGCACCGAAGCGGCCAACAGCAGCTTCGGTGTCAGCCTGGCGGTGTTGCAGGAAGGCCATGAAGCAGGCCTGAGCCTGAAGCGCGGCACCCAGGGCAACAACCTGATGTACTTCGAAACCGGGCAGGGCAGTGCGTTGTCCGCCAACGCCCACCATGGGGTCGACCAGCAGACCTGCGAGGCGCGGGCCTATGCGGTAGCACGGCGGTTCGACCCATTCCTGGTCAATACCGTGGTCGGCTTCATCGGCCCTGAATACCTGTACAACGGCAAGCAGATCATCCGCGCAGGGCTCGAGGACCATTTCTGCGGCAAGCTGATGGGTGTGCCCATGGGTTGCGACATCTGCTACACCAATCATGCCGAGGCTGACCAGGATGACATGGACATGCTGCTGACCCTGCTGGGCGTGGCCGGTATCAATTTCATCATGGGCATTCCGGGGTCGGACGACGTCATGCTCAATTACCAGACCACCTCTTTTCACGATGCCTTGTATGCGCGCAAGACCCTGGGCCTGCGGCCGGCACCGGAGTTCGAAGATTGGCTGGCGCGCATGGACATACTGCAGCAGCAGGACGGCCAGCTGCGCCTGGGTACGGCTGTTCCGCCGTTGTTCGGCAGGGCCCTGGCCCGTCTGGGTTGACGGGCCAAGGTTTGGCTAACGCTATCCATCTGCTCGAAGGTGAGCCATGAACGACAACACTCCCACCCGAGGCGACCCCTGGAGCGCGCTGCGTGCACTGACACCGGCGCGCATAGCCCTGGGCCGGGCCGGCACCAGCTTGCCCAGCAGCGCACAGCTGGACTTCCAGTACGCCCATGCGCAAGCCCGCGATGCCGTGCACCTGCCGTTCGACAAGGCAGCGCTCGCCGAGGCTTGTCCCGGTAGTTTGAGCCTGCACAGCGCGGCGACTGACCGGCATGTCTATCTGCAGCGTCCTGACCTGGGTCGGCGCCTGGACGAGGCTTCGCTGCAGCAGCTGCTCACTCACGCCGGCGAGAGTTCGGCAGGGTTCGACCTGGCGGTGGTGATCGCCGACGGTCTTTCCGCGCTGGCTGTGCACCGGCATGCGCTGCCCATGCTGCAACGCATCGAGCAGATTGCGGGTGACGAGGGTTGGAGCCTGGCGCCGGTGTGCCTGGTCGAGCAAGGACGGGTGGCCGTGGCCGACGAGGTAGCGCAGGCACTGGGCGCGCGCATGGTGGTACTGCTGATCGGTGAGCGGCCGGGCCTGAGTTCGCCCGACAGCCTCGGGCTGTATTTCACCTATGCCCCGCGAGTGGGGTTGAACGATGCCGCGCGCAACTGCATTTCCAATGTTCGCCAGCAGGGCCTGAGCTACGCCACCGCTGCGCACAAGTTGCAGTACCTGATGCGCGAGGCCTGGCAACGCAAGCTGTCGGGCGTCCACCTCAAGGATGAAGCGTTGGTACCGGAAATCGAAAACGACGCCCCGCAGCGACCGGGGAATTTCTTGCTCGACAACCCCCTGTAGCAGCGGCGCGAGCCGCGTCGGCGGTATCCGCTGAGCATCTGGCCCAACGCGGTAAGCCCAGACGCGGCTTGCGCCGCTGCTACGGGGGATGGCGAGCCGCGTCGGCGGTTTCGCGGTTACAGGGGATTGCGCATCTTTTCGATATGAATCCAGAGGTTTTCATCCTCGAAGGATTCGATCACCAGGTTAGCCCCGGCGGACCGCAGGGTCTGCGCCGATTGGCTGGTCGACAGCGCCACGGTGAACAGCCCAGCCGCAACC
Organism: Pseudomonas sp. CFBP 8758; assembly: GCF_014841725.1. Classification (NCBI taxonomy): domain Bacteria; kingdom Pseudomonadati; phylum Pseudomonadota; class Gammaproteobacteria; order Pseudomonadales; family Pseudomonadaceae; genus Pseudomonas; species Pseudomonas sp. CFBP 8758. Next base: position 114,637 of record NZ_JACYUK010000009.1, read on the forward strand.
GCAGCAGTTACCCCAGGTACCGAATCTTCGAAGGCAATGCCTGCCTCGGCGCGTGCGCCCAAGCGTTGCAGGCCGGTAAGGTAGGGCAGCGGATCGGGTTTGGCGCGTGCCAGCTCTTCGGCAACCACCACTGTCGGCAGGCGCTCGGCCAGGCCCAGGGCATCGAGCATGTGTTCGGCATTGGCACGCGGTGCGTTGGTCACTACCACCATGCCCAGTTGCGCCTGCTCGGCATAGTCGAGCAAACGCAACAGCCCGGCAATCGGCGCAAGTTGCGGTGCAAGTTCGCGAAAGCGCGCTTCCTTGCGATCGGCGAACGCTTCGTGCTCCGCCACCGAGCGCTCTGGAAACAGGTACTGGCACATGTCGGCATTGGCCCGGCCGCTGGCATGCAACTGGAACTCTTCATGGGTGAATTCGCGACCTTCCTCGGCCAGCAATTGCTGCACGGCGAGAAGGTGCAAGGCGTCGGTTTCAGTCAGTGTGCCATCGAGGTCGAACAGCAGGGCTTCGAGCATGAATCGTCCATTCCATCCCAGGGTTTGCCGCAGTGTAGCAGTGTCGGATGGCAGTTCCGATGCTCGCGGACCGGCTATCGGGCAGATGACGCTTGGCAAGTATTTAGGGTGATGTTATTTTGCCATCAATTGAATTGCCCTCTCTCAAATTGCCCGGTCTCTCGCAGGAAGCTCGAGCCTGACATCTGCAGGAAAGTGTCATGTCCGATCCCGTTCATGCTTCTGCCCAGGCTCTAGTGTCCTGTGACCGGCTGACCCTGTTGCCCGACCGGCGACAATTTCTCACCGACCTTGGCCATCTGTTGCTGCAGCATCCGGGAGCGTCCCGCCACCTGGTACTGATCGATGCCGTGGATACCGCCTGGGCCCATGACATGACGCTGGCCCTGGGCATGGTCCCATTCGAGAACCTGTTGTGCTGCATAGCCCGTCGGCTGCTGCGCCTGCGCGCGGGGCAGGGCCCGGTCTACCACATCGGCCGCAAGCGTTTCGCCTTCGTGCTGGACGCCGAGCAAGCCGATGTCGGCGGCTATCTCGACATGCTGGTACACGCCTTGCGCTGTCCCACCCAGATAGAAGGCATGCCGGTTCGACCCACCGTGCGCGCTGGCGTCACGCCATTTCAGATCAGCTTCGAAGCGGTCCGCGATGCACTGCGCAAAGCCATGTACGCGGCCGAACTGGCGTTGCTCGGCGGTCAGGCGTGGGCGTGGTACGACCCCGTGCGCGACAACGCCTATCGCAGGTCCTTCCGACTGGCGTCCGATGTGACCCAGGCGCTGCGCGACGGGCAACTGCGATTGGTGTTCCAGCCCCGCTTCGCCTTGCCCGAGGGTGATCAGGTCAGTGCCGAAGCATTGCTGCGCTGGGAGCATCCACGGTTGGGTCCGGTTTCGCCCGCCGAGTTCATTCCGGTGCTGGAAAAGAGTGCGTTGATCCATAGTGTGACGCGCTGGGTCATCGACGCAGCCTTGGCCAAGCTGGCCCAATGGCCTGCAACGGTGCTGACCAAACTGTCGCTGAATCTTTCCGCGCTGGATTTCGACGGCCACGACATCACTCAGGTCATCAGCGCGGCCTGTCGCACCTACGGCATTCACCCCGAGCGCCTCGAGGTCGAGATTACCGAAGGCGAGTGGCTGCGTTCCAACCCACTGGTGCTGACACAGCTGGCCGCCATCCGCGAATTGGGCGTGGATGTAGCGATCGATGATTTCGGCACCGGCTACAGCAATTTCTCCTACCTGCACGAAATACCTGCCAACGTGGTGAAACTCGACAAGTCGATGATCACTGGCATGGAGCACAGCCCGCGGCATCAACTGATCGTGCAGACGGTGCTGGAACTGGCGCGCAAGCTGGGCTACCGCACCGTGGCCGAAGGCGTCGAGACCTTCAAGTGCATGCAGATGATCCGCGCCCTGGGCTGTGATGAAGCCCAGGGCTACTTTTTCGCCCGGCCCATGCCGGAACAGGAATTTCTCGGTTGGAGCGGCGCATCGCGCTTCCCATTGCGCAAATTGCTGGTGGCAACACCCGCCTGATCGGCACCGTTGGCGCCCTTGGTGGCGAGAACTGAAAATAGACGCTTTACTGTTCATGCATACAGTAGTAAAAATGCAGCCATGAACAGATCACTCCCACTCACCTATTTTCATTCCCCCAGCAACCTGGCCTCGAGGGCAGGGCAGTGATGGGCGCCGTGGTCAGCCTTGAAGGCCTGATCGACCAACGCCGCATCTGGCGCGGACGTCAGGAAACCGCTCCCAGCGGCTTGCAGCCCACCGGGCATGCTGCCCTCGATGCCGTGCTCCCCAACGGTGGGTGGCCTCCGGCGGCACTCAGTGAAATCCTGCTAGCCGCCAACGGCAGTGGCGAATTGCAGTTGCTCTGGCCGACCCTGGCGCGCTTGAGCCAGGCGGGCGAACGAATCGTACTGATAGCGCCCCCGTTCATTCCCTATCCTCATGCCTGGATGGCGGCGGGTGTTCGTTTGCAGCATCTTTGCGTGCTCAAGGCCCAAGGCAAGGATGCCTTGTGGGCTGCCGAGCAATGCCTGCGTTCCGGCAGCTGCGCAGCGGTACTCTGCTGGCCGCAGAACCCTGATGACAAGGCCTTGCGACGCCTGCAGGTGGCGGCAGAAACCGGCGAGACCCTGGGCTTTGCCTTGCGCGAACAGCGGGCGGCGCTCAACCCGTCACCGGCAGCGCTGCGGCTGTCGCTGCATGCGCCTGCAGGGCAGGTGCAGGTACTCAAATGTCGCGGCGGGATACCGCCCGCGATGCCCGTCACCTTCGTCAGTTACGTTTGAGATTGCCATGCTGTGGGCCTGCATTCTGCTGCCGCAACTGGCGCTCGACGCCGTGCTGCGCCAACGCGAAGACCCACAGCAACCGCTTGCCCTGGTCACCGGCCCGCTGCAGCGACGCGTGCTGCAAGCAGTCAATCCGGCGGCACGTGAACTGGGCCTGAAACCGGGGCAGTCACTCACCGCCGCCTACATGCTCAGCCGTGATTTCGCCACCGCACCCTACGACCCGGCCCAGATCGAACACTGGCAGCGTTTCCTGGCTGCGTGGGCCTATCGGTTCAGTTCCCAGGTCAGCGTGCATTACCCCCGGGTCCTGTTGCTCGAAGTGCAGTCGACCCTTGGACTGTTCGGGCCATGGCCGCAGTTCGAGGCGCGGTTGCGCAGCGAACTCGATGCCCTGGGCTTCCGCCATCGCATCACCCTGGCCCCCAACCCGGCTGCGGCACGCATGCTGGCCAACGCCTATGACGGTCTCAGCGTCGAGGATCAATCGACGCTGGCCGATGTTCTCCAGCGCTTGCCGGTGGAGCGGGTCGGGCTCGCCGCCGCCGATGCCATCGCGCTCAAGCGCATGGGTATGCGCCATCTGGGCCAGGTGTTGGCGCTGCCCAGGGCGCAACTTGCCAGGCGCTTTTCGGCCCAAGTGCTCAGTCATCTGGACACCCTGCTCGGGTACCGGCCCCTGGCCCTGGAATTCTTCATTCCTGCAGATGTATTCGATCAACACATCGAACTCAACTTCGATGTGGAATCCCATCAGGCGCTGCTGTTTCCCCTGCGGCGCCTGATCAACGACCTGGCGGTGTATCTGGCCGGGCGGGATGTTGGGGTGCAGCGTTTCACCCTGCATCTCAAACATGCCGAGGGCGAGGACACCCTGGTCGAAGTTGGCTTGCTCGCTGCCGAGCGCGACGCCGCGCTGTTGTTCGAACTGGCCCGCGGGCGCTTCGAGCATCTGCAGGTGCCCCGGCCTGTGCAGGTGGTACGGTTGAGCGCGCTCGATCTGCCGCGCTTCGTACCTGCCTGCAAGGAGCTGTTCGACCAGCGACCGCAACAGACCCAGCCCTGGGAGCAGTTGCGCGAACGCCTGCGAGCACGCCTCGGCGACGATGCTTTGCAGGATCTGCGCGCCCACGCTGACCATCGCCCCGAGCGGGCCTGGCGCAACGATGGTGCTTGGGTGCCGGCCTCTCCAGACCTGGGCGCAGCCCGTCCAGGCTGGTTGCTCGAACAGGCCGAGCCTTTGCCCGCCCATGGCCTGCGTGTGCTGGCAGGGCCTGAACGCATCGAATCGGGGTGGTGGGACGGTGGCGATGTGCGCCGCGACTACTATCTGGTCGAAACCTCAACAGGGCGAAGGGGGTGGGCCTACCGAGCAGTGGGCGATGACCCTCAGTTGCTGTTGCAGGGTTGGTTCGCATGAGCCAGGGCTACGCCGAGCTGCATTGCCTTTCCAACTTCAGCTTCCAGCGCGGCGCGTCCAGCGCCCAGGAACTGTTCTCCAAGGCTGCGGCGCTGGGCTATCGAGCGTTGGCGATCACCGATGAATGCACCATGGCCGGTATCGTGCGCGCCTGGCAGGCTGCCCAGGCCCATTCGATGACGTTGATCGTCGGCAGTGAAATGCGCATCGAACAAGGCCCCAAGCTGGTGTTGCTGGCGCAGAATCTCCAGGGCTACCAGGCCCTGTGCCGCTTGATCACCCTGGCTCGACGGCGCGCGAGCAAGGGCCAGTACCGGTTGCTGCGTGATGACCTCGACGAGGTCGAACGCGACGGCTTGCTGGCATTGTGGATAGCCGATGAACCCCACGATCTGGCCCACGGCCATTGGCTCAAGGTGCGTTTTGCCGAGCGCCTGTGGGTGGCCGTGCAGTTGCACCGCGGCGCCAATGACCAGCGGCGCCTGCAGAATCTGCTGGGCCTGGCCAAGACCCTGGGCCTGCCGGCCGTGGCCTGCGGCGACGTGCACATGCATGCCCGCGGCAGGCGTGCCCTGCAGGACACCATCACTGCCATACGCCATCACGTGCCGGTGGCCGAAGCGGGGCATGTGCTGTTCGCCAACGGCGAACGCCATCTGCGCGGGCTGTCTCAACTGGCCGACATCTACCCCGTCGCGCTGCTGCAGGAAACCTTGAATATAGCCCGGCGTTGCAGCTTCGACCTGGGCCAGCTGCGCTATCAATATCCGTGCGAGCTGGTGCCGCGTGGCTACGACGCCGGTGCCTGGCTGCGCCACCTGAGTGCCCAGGGCGCGCGCTGGCGCTGGCCGTCTGGAGTGGACCCCGAGGTGCAGGCGTTGCTCGACAAGGAACTGCAACTGATCATCGAGCTGGGCTATGAAAGCTATTTCCTGACCGTCCACGACATCGTCCGTTTCGCCCGCGAGCGGCACATTCTCTGCCAGGGACGCGGCTCGGCCGCCAACTCGGTGGTGTGTTTCGCCCTGGGCATCACCGAGCTCGACCCGCGTGAAACACACATGCTGTTCGAGCGCTTCATCTCCAAGGAACGCAACGAGCCACCGGACATCGATGTGGATTTCGAACACGAGCGGCGCGAGGAAGTCCTGCAATACGTGTTCCGTCGCTACGGTCGCGAGCGTGCCGCCCTGACCGCTGTCGCCAGCAGCTATCGAGGGGCGGGCGCGGTGCGTGATGTGGCACGGGCATTGGGCCTGCCAGCAGATCAGATCACCGCCTTGGCCGATTGCTTCGGGCGCTGGAGCGACCACCTGCCACCACTCGAGCGGTTGGTGGAGGCCGGCTTCGAAACCCAGAGCCCGGTGCTCAAGCGGGTGATGGCGCTGACCGAGCAGCTGATCGGTTTCCCTCGTCACCTGTCCCAGCATCCGGGGGGCTTCGTCATTTCCGAACACCCGTTGCACACCCTGGTTCCGGTCGAGAACGCCGCCATGGCCGAGCGCACGGTGATCCAGTGGGACAAGGATGACCTGGACGCCGTGGGCCTGTTGAAAGTCGACATTCTGGCGCTGGGCATGCTGAGCGCGATCCGCCGCTGTTTCGATCTGGTACGCGGCTACCGTGGCCGCGAACTGACCCTTTCGACCTTGCCCAAGGAGTGCCCGCAGACTTACGCCATGATCAGCCGCGCCGACACCATCGGCGTGTTCCAGATCGAATCCCGGGCGCAGATGGCAATGCTCCCGCGGCTCAAACCCAAGACGTTCTACGACCTGGTGATCGAAGTCGCCATCGTACGGCCGGGGCCGATCGTCGGTGACATGGTTCACCCGTATCTGCGCCGGCGCAACGGCGAGGAAGCCGTGAGCTATCCCTCCGAGGCGCTGAAGAAAGTCTTCGAACGCACGCTGGGCGTGCCGCTGTTTCAGGAGCAGGTGATGGAATTGGCGATCGTCGCCGCTGGCTACACGCCAGGGGAGGCGGACCAGTTACGTCGCTCGATGGCCGCCTGGAAGCGCCACGGCGGTCTGGAACCGCATCAGCTCCGCCTCACCGAAGGCATGCTCAAGAACGGTTACACCCGTGAGTTCGCCGAACGCATCTTCGAGCAGATCAAGGGTTTCGGCAGCTACGGTTTTCCCGAGTCCCATGCGGCCAGCTTCGCCTTGTTGACCTACGCCAGTTGCTGGCTCAAGTGCCATGAGCCGGCAGCCTTCGCCTGCGCGCTGATCAACAGCTGGCCCATGGGCTTCTACAGTCCCGACCAGATCCTCCAGGATGCACGTCGCCATCATCTGCAGATCTTCGCCGTCGACGTGTGCCACAGCGACTGGGACTGCAGCCTGCAGCCCGGCGAAGGTGGGCAACCGGCCATACGCTTGGGGTTGCGGATGGTCAAGGGCCTGCGCGAAGAGGCCGGTCGCGCCGTGCAGCAGGCTCGCCTTGGCGGCCCGTTCCGCGACGTGACCGACCTGGCCCGGCGCTGTGCGCTGGACAACCGCAGCCTGGAACAGCTGGCCGATGCCAATGCCTTGCTCGGCCTGGTGGGGCATCGCCATCAGGCCCGCTGGGATGTCGCCAGCGTCGAGCAACAGTTGCCGTTGTTCGCCGAAGTGCCCGGCCTGCGCGAAGAGCCCGTGGCCTTGCCGGTCCCCACTGTCGGCGAAGACCTCTACGCCGACTATGCCAGCCTGGGCACAACCCTCGGTCCGCATCCGTTGGCCATGCTGCGCGAGCGTCTGCAAGCATTGCGCTGCCGCAGTTCTCATGACCTGCAAAGCCTGGCCCACGGCCGTCCGGTGACCGTGGCCGGGCTGGTGACGGGCCGGCAACGGCCGTCGACCGCCAGCGGGGTGACCTTCGTCACCCTGGAAGACGAATTCGGCATGATCAACGTGGTGGTCTGGCGGGATCTGGCCGAGCGCCAGCGGCGGGTGCTGGTGGGTTCGCAGATGATGCAGGTCAAGGGCCGGTTCGAGCACAAGGACGGCGTGCGCCACGTCATTGCCGGGCATATGGCCGATGTCAGCGCCATGCTCCATGGGCTGGATGTACGCAGCCGCGATTTCCACTAGCCAGGCTGCGCGGGCCAGGCAAATGCAGTATTGTTGTGTCCATTCGTAAAAGCCTGTGCTGTTCAGGCGATCGCCAAAGGGTAGAGGGTGTCATGGGTCACGAAAGCATCAACTGGGACAAATTGGGTTTCGACTACATCAAGACCGATCTGCGCTACCTGTCGCATTGGCGCGACGGTGAATGGGACCAGGGCAACCTGACCGAAGACAATGTGCTGCACATCAGTGAAGGCTCGACCGCGCTTCATTATGGGCAGCAGTGCTTCGAGGGCCTCAAGGCCTACCGTTGCAAGGATGGTTCGATCAATCTGTTTCGCCCCGACCAGAACGCCCTGCGCATGCAGCGCAGCTGTGGTCGCCTGTTGATGCCACAAGTGCCCACCGACGTGTTCATCGACGCCTGCCGACAGGTGGTCGCCGCCAACGAGCGCTTCATTCCGCCCTATGGTTCAGGCGGCGCCCTCTACCTGCGTCCGTTCGTGATCGGCGTAGGTGACAACATCGGCGTGCGTACAGCGCCCGAGTTCATTTTCTCGATTTTCTGCATCCCGGTCGGCCCCTACTTCAAAGGCGGCATGAAGCCGCACAATTTCGTCATTTCCGGCTACGACCGCGCCGCGCCCAACGGTACCGGTGCCGCCAAGGTGGGCGGCAACTACGCTGCCAGCCTGATGCCGGGTTCCAATGCGAAGAAGGCCAACTTTGCCGATTGCATCTACCTGGACCCCCAGACCCACACCAAGATCGAAGAAGTGGGTTCGGCGAACTTTTTCGCGATCACCCGCAACGACGAATTCGTGACCCCGAAATCGCCATCGGTGCTGCCTGGCATCACTCGTCTGTCGTTGATCGAACTGGCGCAATCGCGCCTGGGCTTGAAAGTGATCGAAGGTGATGTGCTGATCGATCAGCTCGATCAGTTCAAGGAGGCCGGCGCCTGCGGCACCGCGGCAGTGATTACCCCGATCGGGGGAATCGAATACCAGGACAAGCTGCACGTGTTCTTCAGCCAGGAAGAAGTGGGCCCATTCACCCAACGCCTCTACAAGGAGTTGACCGGTATCCAGTCCGGAGACGTGGAAGCTCCACAGGGTTGGATCGTCAAAGTCTGATTTTCAGGGCAGGCCGGCACTTGGCGGCCTGCTTGCCCCGCATCCCGTAGCCGCTCGTTCGAGCGGCATCTTCATCAGTGTCGAGCATCGCGCGTCGACTCTGCATGCCTCAGGTCAAACCTTGCGATTTCAGCTCGCCAGCTGCGTCTGAAAAGAAATGCGTTGGAACTGCGTGCGCGCATTTTCCATGGCCTGTACTTCTCGTCGCTTGTCTGCCCGTATCAGCCCCACGAAAACGAAGGTCCCGAGTACGGACAGTGCGCACCAGCCCAGCAGAAAGGTAATCATGGGTCTCTCCTGTTGATCGCCCGCGCAGGGATGATCCCCTGCCAATTGCTGTATCGGCCTGATGGCACAATGCTTTATACCGTTCATCGGATCAGGTCAGCGTGGCGCCTTCAGGGAAATCCTCGACGGATGCAACGATAATCCTCCGTCGTACTCATACTGTAGGACACTTTTCGAGGGCAAGTAACGATGACGACGCCGGACAAGGATTACATCCAGTGGCTGGTCGACCAGTCCATGCTGCATACCGCCAAACAGCGCGCCAAGCTGTATGCCGGACAAGCGCGGCTGTGGCAACGACCCTACGCCCAGGCCAGGCCTCGGGATGCATCAGCCATTGCTTCGGTCTGGTTCACGGCCTACCCGGCTTCCATCGTTACACGCGAAGAGGGCTCGGTACTGCAGGCCCTTGGCGATGAGACCCTGTGGCATGCGTTGTCCGAGATCGGCATCCAAGGTATTCACAACGGCCCGCTGAAACTGTCCGGCGGTCTGCGTGGACGTGATCGCACCCCCAGCGTCGACGGCAACTTCGACCGCATGAGCTTCGACATCGACCCCGAACTGGGTACCGAAGCCGACATGATCCAGCTCAGCCGCATGGCTGCAGCGCACAATGCTGTGGTCATCGACGACGCGATCCCTTCGCACACCGGCAAGGGCGCGGATTTCCGCCTGGCCGAAATGGCCCACGCGGATTATCCAGGCCTCTACCACATGGTCGAGATCAAGGAAGAAGACTGGGGGCTGTTGCCTGAAGTGCCGGCCGGGCGCGACGCGATCAACCTGACCCCGGAAGTCTGCGACATCCTCAAGGACAAGCACTACATCGTTGGTCAATTGCAACGTGTGATCTTCTTCGAACCCGGCGTCAAGGAAACCGACTGGAGTGCAACCCCAGTGGTGGTTGGCGTGGACGGCAAGGCGCGACGCTGGGTCTACCTGCACTACTTCAAGGAAGGCCAGCCATCACTGAACTGGCTGGACCCGACCTTCGCCGCCCAGCAGATGATCATTGGTGATGCCCTGCATTCCATCGACGTCATGGGTGCGCGCATCCTGCGTCTGGACGCCAACGGTTTCCTCGGCGTCGAGCGTCGTGCCGAAGGCCCGGCCTGGTCGGAAAGCCACCCGTTGTCGGTGAACGGCAACCAGCTGTTGGGTGGCGCCATTCGCAAGGCCGGTGGTTTCAGCTTCCAGGAACTGAACCTCACCATTGACGACATCGCCTCGATGTCCCATGGCGGCGCGGACCTGTCCTATGACTTCATCACTCGGCCGGCCTATCAACACGCGTTGCTGCTGGGCAATACCGAGTTCCTGCGCCTCATGCTGCGTCAGGTTCACGCATTCGGTATCGACCCGGCCTCGTTGATCCACGCCTTGCAGAACCACGACGAGCTGACCCTCGAACTGGTGCACTTCTGGACGCTGCACGCCCACGACACCTATCTGTACCAGGGGCAGACTTTCCCCGGCAACATTCTGCGCGAGCACATCCGCGAGGAAATGTACGAGCGCCTGGCCGGCGAGCATGCACCCTACAACCTGAAATTCGTCACCAATGGGGTGTCCTGCACCACCGCCAGTATCATCACGGCGGCACTGGGCATCCGCGACCTGGAGGCGATCACCGATCAGGACATCAAGCAGATCCAGCACATTCATCTGCTCCTGGTGATGTACAACGCCATGCAACCTGGCGTTTTCGCGCTGTCGGGCTGGGATCTGGTCGGCGCGCTGACCTTGCCGGCCGAGCAGGTCGCGCACTTGATGGAAGACGGTGACACGCGCTGGATCCATCGCGGCGCCTACGACCTGGTAGGGCTCGATCCCGAGGCTGAATTTTCTGCGGGCAACATGCCGCGTCCGAAGACGCTTTACGGCAACCTGGTAGATCAGTTGCAACGCCCGGACAGCTTCGCTTCGCAGTTGAAGAAGATTCTGGCGGTACGGCGTGCGTATGACATCGCCGCCAGCAAGCAAATCCTGATTCCGGATGTTCAGCACCCGGGTCTGTTGCTGATGGTGCACGAGTTGCCCGCCGGCAAGGGTACCCAGATCACCGCCTTGAACTTCAGCAATGAACCGATCGTGGAGACGTTGCATCTGCCGGGTATCGCTGCGGGACCTGTGGTGGACATCATCAACGAGCGGGTTGAGGGTGATTTGACCGAAGCCGGTGAATTCACAATTACCCTGGATCCGTACGAGGGTCTGGCTCTGCGTGTGGTGAGTGCCTCGCCCATCTGACCGGTTGCAGGCCTTGGTGTTTGATACGCGCCAGGGCCTGCAAAGCCAGATCGCAGAAAGCACTGAGGGGAGCCTGGGCTCCCCTCAAGGGTTTGTTGCATGCTCTTTTTTATTATTGAGGGGCGACCTGTTGTTGTATTTGTCAGCCGTGGCCCTTGCCGCTTGTTGTGCGACCCCCAAGCGGGGTCAAGAGCAAACGTATTTTTTTGAGCGCTGATCTGCTTTTATCGTCGATCCAACCAGTGGGTAGCTACTGAACGTAGTTTTGTTGTTCTCTACCTGGCTGCGGGGCTAGCCCCTGAAAAGCATTTCCTCTCCAAAAAAATCTGTTAGCTACGCCTCTGTCGCGTTTGTTCTTGTTATGTCAGAGTCGTTTCATCTTGTTCTTATTGGTTTATCGCGTTGTTGTTATTGTTGTACGTATGACATAGCAGGGCGCGTGCCAACTTTCACAAATCGTTTTAAATCAATGACTTGAATTTACTGAGAATGCTGCGTGCGGCAGAGTGACGCAGATCTGTTCCCTTGTTACCCGTATTCGTTCCCGCGTAGGCATCACCGGTAACACTTTGTGTCTGCCGTCGGCATCAATCACGGTGCCCCGAGCTATGGGTTAACCCAGACTTCCACTCGACGGTTCTTGATCCGCCCTTCATCGACCGCGTTGGTCGCCACCGGCAGTTGCGCGCCAAAGCCCTGGATATCGCGGAAGAGCACGTCCGCCCTGGCCAGTTCACGGCGAACCGCCATGGCGCGTAGCCGGGACAGCAACACCGCGCGGGCGGAATCGTCCTTGGCATCACCGAACCCCACCAGTGTGGTCTTGTTCTGCAGCAGGTGATGGCTGCGCAGGTAATCCTGCACCCTCACCACATCGGCCATTGCCTTGTTATCCAACGTGGCGCTGCCTTCGGCAAAGCGGAAACTCACCGACAGACGCCGGCCCTCACGGGCCAATTGCTGGTACAGCATGGGCATGTCGGGCGAGGCGGGGACACTCATGGCTTGCACCGTTTGCGCCACGAAGCCTTGCTGGGCAACGACTGCCTGTCCCGGTTCGCTCTGCGCGAAAGCAATCAATGCGTCGGCCCATGGCGAGGGGCGCATTGGTGGGCTGTACAGGTACAGCCGGCGGTTCAGGGGATAGTCCTGGGTTGCAATCAGGCTGACCGTAGGCGCCATGAACTGGCTGTCGCCATCTGCGATGGCCAGCGCGCGGGCACCACGTATCGAGGCCAGGCCGATGAAGCCAATGGCGTATCGATCGGCGCTGACCCGATCCGACAGCTGCTCGCTGGACTCCAGCCTGACCGCATGGGCCGTCAGGCGCCCGGCATGTGGGGTCAGTACCTGGTCGCGAAATGTCTCCCATGTGCCCGAGCGGTCATCGCGGGCCAGCACATGGATCGGGCCACGGCCACCTAGTACGTTCCAGTCGTTGATTTCGCCGCTGAATACCTGGGCAAGCTGGCGAGTGGTCAGCTGCCGCAGGGGGTTGTCGGGATGGACGATCACGGCCACGCCGTCGATGCCGATCACGTGTTCGGCGCCGAAGCCGCTCAGGTCGCCCAGGGGTGCCAGTCGGCTGCGCTCTTGGTCACTGATGGGCCTGGAGGAGGCGGCCAGATCCGCTTGCCCGGCCAACAGGCTGTCGAAGCCTGTGCTGGAGCCGTGGGCGCCGACTTCGAAACGCAACGCAGTACCGTTCGGCTCATGGGCGGTGATAAGCAGCTCGCCCGTGGAAGGATCGAGTGTCTGGACAGGGGCCAGGCCTCGGCTTTCGAGCAGGCCGCGTATGAGTGCCGGAACCAGCTCCGTACCCATGGTGTTGGAGCCCTGGATGCGCAAGGTGGCCGAATCGGCGAGCGCGCCCGTACTCAGGCTCATGCCCAGGCTCAGGATGCACAGAATGAGAAGCAGACGGCGCATAGCAGCTCACCGGATCGGGAAGCCTCGCAGATTAAGACAGTGATGTTGCAGGGGGATGACGGGGGTGGTGGGTAGACCGCATCGAATCTTTCGCGGCCGATGACCGCTCCTACAGTAATTCGCGATGCCTCTGCAGGAGCGGTCATCGGCCGCGAAGGGCTTGACGCCGTCCTCGCTTGAAACTCAAACCTTGCGCTTGATCGAGATCGACGACGCCGCGCTGATCACCAGGTCGGCATAGCGTTTGCTGTCGCGTTCCGGTACCCAGCGCGAGCGGGATACCGCAAGGTTCACCGCGCCGATGCCCCGGCCGTTGCCATCGACGATGGCTGCCGCCGTGGACACGTCGCCATAGAAGAACTGGTCTTCGGTATGCGCATAGCGGCGCTGGCGAATCTGCTCGATGCTGGCCCAGATCTGCTCTCGGTCGGTGATGGTCGCCGGCGTGTGCTGGACGAACTGGCTGCGGTCGAAGATAGCGTTCACTTCGTCGTCGCTGTAGGTCGCCAGCAGCGCCTGGCCCGGCGCGGTGCACCAGGCCGGCAGGCGAGTGCCGATGATGACGCTGGCATTGAACACGTGTCGGCTGACGATCCGCTGCACATAGACGATGTCGGTGCCGTCGAGCACCGTCAGGTTGGTTGCCTCTTCGGTGTCCGCGCTCAACTGCTGCAGGTAGGGCGCGGCACGGGTCACCAGTTCGCTGGACGTCAGGTAGTGGTAGGTGAAGTCCAGCAGCCGCGGCGACAGCTCGTACTTCTTGCTGCTGTCCTTGTTCAGGTAGCCCAGGGTTGCCAGCGTATGAGTGAAGCGCTGTGCGGCGCTGAGGTCCATCCCGGTCAGCCCGGCGATGTCGGACAGCGACAACTGACGCTGGCTGCCGTCGAAGGCCATGAGCACTTTCATGGCCTTGTCGACGGACTGCACGTAGAGCGAGGAGGCCGTTGGGTCGGCAGGGGGTTTCTTCGGGGTACTGGCCATGAACGCAACACATTGGTGAAAAAACCGATTATCCGGCAGTTACCCGGCACTTTCTATCGCTATTCACTAAACCGTTACCGCACAGGCCGCTCGCGGCGCATCGTTCAACCGCGACTGTCCCAGGCTTGGGTGACATCCTTGGGCAACAGGTGCTTCTTGATACGCTCACTGGGCGTCAGCTCGAACTGCTCCACTTGTTGGTAGTAGCGTGGTAACTGGTAGGAGGCGCAGCGCAGCGCCGCCCACTCGCGCATGGCCTGCCAGTGCGCAGTGGTGCCGGCCTCCAGTTGTACGAACAGCAGAATCTCCTGCTCGCCCACCGCCGATTCGACGCCCAGCGCCGCGCAGGCTTTCACCGCAGGGTGGGCGCTGAACACCCGCTCCACTTCCCAGGCCGAAACGTTCTCGCCACGCACGCGCATGCTGTCGGTGCGGCGTCCAACGAAGAACAGGTCGCCCTCGGCATCCATGCGTGCCATGTCACCGGTGAACAGCCGGCCATCGCGCAGGGCGCTGGCGGTGGCTTCTGGGTTGTCCAGATAGCCGGGCAGGAAAACGCCCTCGACTTCACTGGACAGCACGATTTCCCCCAGTTGCCCCACTTCGACCGGCGTACCGTCGCTATCCAGCAGTTCTACGCTCAGCCAGGGCAAGGCGCGGCCGATCGAGCCCGGCTTGCCGGTACGGTTCAAGGTGGCGAAGCTGGAGCACTCGGTCATGCCATAGCACTCGCGCAGCGGACAACCGAAACGTTGCTCGATCGCTGCCCAATTGGTCAGGCTCACACCCGCACCCCAAAGGGTACGCAAGCTATGTCGGACAGGCCACTGCTCGGCCGGCTGCTGCATGAGGATATCGATGATGCCGCCCAGGTAATGCAACTGGGTCGCCTGCACTTGCACGCACTGCGCCCAGAACTTGCTGGCGGAAAAGCGTTGCACCACGTTCAGGCTGACTTCGGCCAGAAATGGCATCAAGAGCATTTGCGCCCCGCCGATATGGCACAGCGGCTCCCACAACAACAGGCGGTCGCCGGCCTTCACATCCGCCACTTGCAGCACTGCCTCGCTGGCAATGCGCAGCATGCGGTGGGTGAACACCACGCCCTTGGGCGCGCCGGTGGTGCCGGAGGTGTAGATCACGCACAGCGTGGCATCCGCCGCGCTGTGTTCGAGCCGCAGGTCCGCCGCCGGGTAGGCCAGGGCCTGCTCGTGCAGCACGTCGATGCCGACACAGTCGAGCTGGGCGGCAGCGCTGTCCGCCAGGCGTTCGGCAAACTCGGCGTCGCCGACCACCAGGTCCGGACGAGCGTGCTCGAAGGGGTAGTCCAGGCCAGGGCCGCGCAACTTGGTGTTGATCGGAATCCACACCAGGCCGCTGAGGATCAGCGCGTAGATCAACACGATCTGGTCGTCGCTGTTGCCCAGCATGACGGCTACCCGTTGTCCGGCGCGCAGGCCGCGTTCGGCCAGGACCTGCTGCAAGGCGGCGACCCGTTGGCGCAACTCCAGGGTAGCGAGCGATCGGCCCTCGAAGGTGACGCGCACGGCATGGTCGTCGATCAGCAGGCCGGCATGGATCAGCGGCGCGGTGGTGAGCTGATCGTGGCTGATGCGATGCGGGAAGAAGCGAGTGTATGGATGCATCGTTCAGAGCCCTTGACGTTTGGAAGTGGAACGCCGCGATACCCATTGGGCGATGACGGCAAACAACACGATGAACACCAGCAACGTGGTGGAAACCGCAGCCAGGGTGGGGGTGAGCGCCAGCTGGATGCTGTCCCACATCTGCTTGGGCAGCGTGGTATTGATGCCACCGCTGACGAAAATGGCGATGGTCAGGTCGTCGAACGAGGTGATGAAGGCCAGCAGAAACGCGGAGACCAGGCTCGCCGACATGAGAGGCAGGGTCACGGTGCGCAGCCGGGTGAACGCGCCGGCGCCGAGAATCCGCGCGGCATCGTCGAGGCGCCAGTCATACTGCTTGAACGCCGCCGACAGGGTGACCACCACGTAGGGCAGGGCCAGTACCGTGTGGCCCAGCACCAGGCCGATGTCCTTGCCCGCCAGGCCAAGCCTGGAAAACAGGTACAACAGGCCCAGTGCAATCACGATGCGCGGCACGATCAGCGGGGCGATGAACAACGCGAACAGGCCTTTGCGCCACCCGGCGCTTACCCGCGTCAAGGCCAGGGTCGCACCGAAGCCCAACACCAGCGCCAGCAGCGCGGTGGCCACACCGACGCCCAGCGAGCGGAACAGGGCGGCCTGCCACACCGCGGAAGTGAAGAACTCCTCGAACCACTTCAAGCTGAACAGCTTGGGCGGGAAGGCAATGAACGGGCTGCTGGTGAATGCCAGCGGAACGACCACCAGCACGGGCAGGATCAGCAGCATGACCAGCAGCACGCTGTAACCGGTCAGCAAGGCGCCATCGCCACTGCGCCGCGGCGCCTTGCCCCGGCCCGAAAAGCAGTGCCCCAGCCAGATCAGAATCTGCAGGCCCATTCCGGACTGACGTTCCTTGGGCGCCTCGCCGCCGAGCGAAGACAGCCCGGCGATGCGGTCGTAGATCACGAACACCACCAGCGAGCAGGCCAACAGCACCACCGAAAGAGCGCCGGCGAAGTTCATGTCGAACAGGTCGAGCACCGAGGAAATCACCAGCTGCGCCACCATCATTTCCCGTGGCGAACCCAGCAGCGCAGGGACGATGAAGAAACCCAGGCTGGTAATGAACACCAGCAGACCCGCCGCGGCGATGCCGGGGGCCGAGAGCGGCAGGAAGATGCTGAAGAAACTCATCGAACCGCTGGCGCCCAGCGTCTGTGCGGCCGGCGCGAGGCGCTGGTCGATGCTGCGCATGATCGGCAGCAGGGTAATCACCGCCAGCGGCAGCATCGAGTGGACCATGCCGATCAACACCCCCGAAAGTGCGGGCACCAGGCCGGACGGGTTGTCCAGCACGTCAGCGGCAAGCGTGGTCAGCAGGCCTTTGCGTGACAGCAGCAGCATCCAGGCATAGGTCTTGACCAGGTAGCTGGTCCAGAACGGCAGCATGATCCACAACAGCCAACGCTCGCGACCCATGGGCGAGAGTCGAGTGAGCAAGTAGGCCACTGGGTACGCGAGCAGCACCGACAGCACGGCCGTCAGCGCCGAGATCCAGAAGGTAATGCCCAGAACGCGGGCGTACACCGGGGTCGATGCGATCCGTTCGAAATTGCCCAGGCTCAGCTCGCCGCTGGCGTTCTGGAAACTGCCCATGAGCATTTCCGCCACCGGCAGCAGAAAGAACAGTGCCAGGAAAAGCAGGGCGGGGATGGCCGGAATCAGGCCTTTGCGCCAGTTCATGAGGTGGCCTGCGCGGGCAGCAGGGTGGCCCGTGTGGGATTCCAGGCGATGCCAACCGGATCGCCGACGCGCGGACTGAGCTCGCGGGAACAGCGCACACTGAAGCGGTTGCCCGAAGGCAGGCGGACCAGGGCGCGGGTGTCGCTGCCCAGGAATACGCATTCATCGACGATGCCCTGCAGCAAGCCGGCAGTGGGTTCGGTCAGGCGCGCGGCTTCGGGCCGGATGAGCAGGAACGCTTCCGTCCCGGCACTCGGCGCCTGGTGCCCGGCGCAGCCTGCCAGGTCCAGCCGTTGGCCTTCGACCTGCAGGTGGCCGGTGCCGTCGCGCTGGCCCTGGAGCAGATTGGAGTGGCCGATGAACTCGGCGGCGAAGCGTGTTGCCGGGCGATCGTAGAGCTCTTCTGGGGTGGCCAGCTGTTCGATGCGCGCGCGGTTCATCAGGCAGATGCGATCCGAGAGGGTCAGCGCCTCTTCCTGGTCGTGGGTGACATAGATGAACGTAGCCCCCAGTTCCTTGTGCATGCGGCGGATTTCCAGCTGCATGTGCTCGCGCAGGTTCTTGTCCAGGGCGCCCAGCGGCTCGTCGAGCAGGATGATCGAGGGACGGTAGGCGAAGCAGCGGGCCAGGGCGATCCGTTGTTGCTGGCCACCGGACAGTTCGTTCGGGTAGCGATGGGCGAAATCCTCCATGCGCACCATGCCCAAAGCGTCGTCGACCGCCTGGTTGACCTCGGCCTTGGGGTATTTGCGCATGCGCAGCCCGTACGCCACGTTGTCACGCACGCTCATGTGCGGGAACAACGCATAGCTCTGGAATACCAAGCCGATGCCACGCTTTCCTGGAGCGATGTGGGTCGCGTCCTGGCCATCGATCAGCAATTGCCCGCTGTCCGGTGGAACCAACCCGGAGATCATCTGCAGCAGGGTGGTCTTGCCTGAGCCCGAAGGCCCGAGCAGGGTCAGGAACTCGCCTTCGCGCACCTGGATATCGGTGGGTTGCAGGGCGACGAACTGACCATAGGTCTTGCCCAGGCCACGGGTTTCAAGTTTCACGCTCATGCATCGACTCCCTTACGACAAGATCCAGGCGTTGAACCGCTCGGTCACGGCAGTGCGGTTCTCTGCCCACCAGGCAGGGCTGGGCAGACGCATGTTTTCCAGGTTCTGCGGGGCGGTCGGCAGCAGCGCCGCGCGCTCTGCGGGGATGAACTCGAAGGATTTGCGGTTGGTCGGGCCGTAGGCCAGGGTGTCGGTGAAGTCGGCCTGGCGCTTGGCATCGGCGCAGAAGCGCACGAACTGTTTGGCCATGTCCGCGTGCGGCGTCCCCTTGGGGATGGCCCAGCCTTCGATCGAATAAAGCCCCTGGTTCCAGACGATCTGCACCGGCGCGCCGTTGTCGATGGCGGCCTGGGCGCGGCCGTTCCAAGCCGAGATCATGTCGACTTCGCCGCTCTGGATGGCTTGCATGGCTTGCGCGCCCGAGGTCCACCACAGGTCGATGTGCGGTTTGATCTTGTCCAGGCTCTTGAAGGCGCGGTCGACGTCCATCGGGTACAGCTCGTCGAGGCTGACGCCGTCCGCCAGCAGGGCCTGTTCCAGTGTGTCCAGCGGGCTGCGGCGCAGGCAGCGGCGGCCGGGAAATTTCTCGACGTTCCAGAAATCTGCCCAGCTCTGCGGGCCGTTGCCGTCCTTGAAGGTGTCGGTGCGGTAGGCCAGCACAGTGGAGTACACGTCGACACCGAGGAAGTTGGCGGTGATGGCTTCGGGAAGCAGGTCAGGGTATTCGCTCGCCGACAACCCGATCGGTTCGAGAAAGCCCTGGGCTTCTAGGTAGGGGATGTCGGCGGAAATGGTCAGGGTGGTGACGTCCCACACGTAGTTGCGGGTTTTTACCATGGCCGAGAACTGCGCCACCGGCTGGGACTCACGCGCTACGCTGATGACTTTGATGCCGGTGGCTTTTTCGAAGGGGTCGTAGAAAGCCTTGCGGTAGGCCACGGTGTAGGGACCGCCGGGGTCGGAGACGATGATCTGTTTATCGGCGGCGCGGACCACGCTGGGCAGGCCGCAGACCAGTGCGACCGTGGCGCCGGCCTTGAGCAATCGACGGCGTCCGGGGTTGGAAGGTGTGTGCATGACAGTCTCCTACAGAAAACGAATGGATCGTTGGGTAGTCAGGACGTCGGCAGTCAAAGCATTGCAAGAGCCGGGGTAGGTACATGGCCGCCGCCGTGCGTGGTGCGATGAAATCATTTCCCGCGGGAGCGGGCTCTGTGGGAGCGGGTCTCTGCCCGCGAAAAGGGCTCCGCGGTATATCAGTGACTCCGCGTTGCTGCCTTCGCGGGCCGAGCCGCGCTCCCACAATCAACTCACTTTCACAAGGCAGGGCGTTATTTGGCGCGGGCCTTGAAGAAGGCTTCCATCATTCGCTGTGGCTCGCCGGAGTCGTATGCCTCCTTCTGCAGGCGACGGCCGGCAGCAATGCAGTCCTTGAAGCCAGGCTCGCTCATTTCGCGGAAGCGCTGTTTGTCCAGGCGCATGGCGATCGGGGGCTTGGCGGCCAGTTCTTCGGCGATTTCCAGGGCCTTGCTCATCACTTGATCGGCTGGCACCAAATGGTGGATCAAGCCGATCTGCTTGCATTCATCGGCGTCCATCAAACGGCCGGTCAGCGTCAGCTCGATGGTGCGCGACATGCCCAGCATGCTGTTCATGATCCACGGACCGGTAGTGCTGGGGATGCCGGAGTTGATTTCTGGCTGGCCCATGCGCACGCCTGGGTGGCCAACGCGGATGTCGCCCAGCAGTGCGACCTGAAACGCGGAACCTGCAGCCGTGCCATTGAGGGCGATGATCAGTGGTTTGGACAGGCCGCGCAGGGTGGCGTAGTAGCGCTCCCACTCGCCGACCCATTCAACGGCGCGGTCACCGTCGAAATCGTGGGCTTCGGAAAGATCCTGGCCTGCCGAAAAAGCGCGGTCGCCAGCGCCGGTCATGATCACGGCCTTGATTTCCGGGTCGGCGTTGTAGCCGTTCAAGGCTTCGATGATTTCGTTACGCATCGGCGTGGTCCAGGCATTCAGCACTGTCGGACGATTGAGGGTGATGACAGCGACAGGCCCTTTGATTTCTAGCACGATGTCTGACATGTTTATCTCAATGCGATAGTTGATGTGGAATAACGATAGAATTATCTCGCGGGATGCGCAACAGGTTTGTTTGGAAATCTTGGCTTGAGTAAACGGCTGAAAGATTCGCGGCGGGGTGTCAGGTATTGCGCGGGGGTGGTTTCGCGGCCGATGACCGCTCTTGGGCTTGAGTAAACGGCTGAAAGATTCGCGGCGGGGTGTCAGGTATTGCGCGGGGGTGGTTTCGCGGCCGATGACCGCTCTTGGGCTTGAGTAAACGGCTGAAAGATTCGCGGCGGGGTGTCAGGTATTGCGCGGGGGTGGTTTCGCGGCCGATGACCGCTCCTACAGGGTTCAAATCGTAGGAGCGGTCCGTGGCCGCGAAGGGCGCGGCGGGGTGTCAGGTATTGCGCGGGGGTGGTTTCGCGGCCGATGACCGCTCCTACAGGGTTCAAATCGTAGGAGCGGTCTGTGGCCGCGAAGGGCGCGGCGGGGTGTCAGGTATTACGCGGTGGTGGTTTCGCGGCCGATGACCGCTCCCACCGTACGGGGGCGGGTCAGGTCACGACGCGGTAGCACGGCACATAGGCTGCGCCACCTGGCAGTTTCATGCGGTTCTGCTCGACGAACGCCTGCAGCAGTTTGTCCAGCGGTTCCATGATCGCGGCATCACCGCGAATCTGGTACGGGCCATGCTCTTCGATCAGACGAATGCCCTTGTCCTTCACGTTGCCCGCCACGATCCCGGAAAACGCCCGGCGCAGGTTTGCCGCCAGTTGATGCGGGGGCAGGGCGTGGCTGAGTTCAAGATTGGCCATATTGGCGTGGGTCGGGTCGAACGGCCGCTGGAAGCTTTCCTCGATCTTCAACAGCCAGTTGAAGTGGAAGGCGTCGTTGCGCTCGCGGCGGAACAGCTTCACCTGCTTCAGCGATTCGGTCATCTCCCGCGCCACGTCGGCCGGGTTGTCGATGATGATCTGGTAATGCTGCCGAGCCGCTTCGCCCAGGGTCGCTACGACAAACTGGTCCAGCTGCTGCAGGTACGCCTGCGCACTCTTGGGGCCGGTCAGGATCACCGGGAACGGCAAGCCCTGGTTGTCCGGATGCATCAGAATGCCCAGCAGGTACAGAAACTCTTCGGCCGTCCCTGCGCCGCCGGGGAAGATGATGATCCCGTGACCGACCCGTACGAACGCTTCCAGACGCTTCTCGATATCCGGAAGAATGACCAGCTCGTTGACGATCGGGTTCGGCGCTTCCGCGGCGATGATGCCCGGCTCGGTCAGGCCCAGGTAACGCCCGCCGCTCATGCGCTGCTTGGCATGGGCAATGGTGGCGCCTTTCATCGGCCCCTTCATCACGCCAGGGCCGCAACCGGTACAGATGTCCAGCCGGCGCAGGCCCAGTTCGTGGCCGACTTTCTTGGTGTATTTGTATTCGTCCGAGTTGATCGAATGCCCACCCCAGCACACCACCATCTTCGGCTCGAGGCCGGCACGCAGGGTGCGGGCGTTGCGCAATAGATGAAAGACGTAGTCGGTGATGCCCTGGGAATCGCTCAGGTCGATGCGCTGGCTGTCCAGCTCGCTTTCGGTGTAGACGATGTCGCGCAGTGCGCTGAAGAGCATCTCGCGGGTACTGGCGATCATCTCGCCATCGACGAAGGCGTCCGCCGGGGCGTTCAGCAGCTCAAGGCGCACGCCACGGTCCTGCTGATGGATACGCACTTCGAAATCCCGATAGGCGTCGAGGATGGTCTTGGCGTTGTCGACATGGGCGCCGGTATTGAGAATGGCCAGGGCGCACTGGCGAAACAGGGTATAGGTGCTGCCTGAACCGGCGGCACTGAGTTGCTGCACTTCACGCTGGGAGAGGGTTTCCAGGCTGCCCTTGGGGCTCACCGACGCATTGATCACATTTCTTGGGGCCATTCTATATTCCCTTAACGCAACGTAGCGCGGCCACATGGGCCGCGCCATCCGGATAATGAGCGACTTCACCGGCGCCAGGCTGTCTGGCCCGGGCGCTGAATCTGCTGGTCCTGCGGGTGAAAAACCGGTTCCGCCCCAATCTTGGGGCAGTTGGACACCGGCTTCATCTTACTCCGCGGTGCCGCGCGGCGGTCAACGTCCGTCGCCACAAAAACTCCAATGCAGTGAATCGCTTGGCAGCGCACCGGGTTACCTGTGACACTTACGTTGACCGAGTCGTGAACCTTACACCCACACGCCCGGTCGATAGCTGCGGCCCATTCATTTACTTGTGCCGCTTTCGGGTCAATGCTGTGGATACCTGCCAGCGGTTGTCATGGCCCGTCTACTTCCTGGAGAACACCCCGTGATACTGATCAGACCCTCGGCCACGCTCAAAGCATGGGGCGCCCACGGCTTCACCGCCACCGGCGTGGTGCTGGCCTTTCTTGCCACACTGGCGCTGTTCGACGGCCAGCCGAAAATCTGCCTGCTGTGGCTGGGCCTGGCGCTGGTGGTCGACGGCGTCGACGGTGCACTGGCACGCAAGCTCAACACCCAGTCGTTGCTGCCACACTTCGACGGCTCGACACTCGACCTGGTCATCGATTACCTGACGTACGTGTTCATTCCGGCACTGTTCATCTATCGCTACATTCCACTGCCCGAATTCACCTTGCTGATCACCGTCAGCATCATTCTGGTGTCGTCGTTGTTCTGCTTCTGCAACGTCAACATGAAGAGCAAGGACAACTACTTCGTCGGCTTTCCTGCGGCGTGGAACGTGGTTGCGCTGTGCATGTACATCATCTCGCCGTCGCCGTGGATCGCGCTGCTCACCGTTGTCGGGCTGGCGCTGCTGACCGTCACCAAGATGAAGTTCCTGCACCCGTTCCGGGTTCGTCGCTTCATGGCGGTCAACATCGCAGTGACGTCGATCTGGTTGCTGTGCACCTTCGTGCTGATCCTCAACCATCCCGCCAGCAACCCAGTGGCCATGGGTCTGTGGAGCTTGATGTCGGCGTACTTCCTGGGTGTGTGCTTCTGGCGTACGGCGGTCGAATGGATCGGCCGCACGCGCACCTAGCAGCCGATCAAGCAGCAGCCGGTCAAGCGCCCGGCAGGTTCAACATCTCGATCCACAAGGCGCCTTTGCCAGAAGGCGCTTCTGCCGTACGGGTCAGCGCACCCGCTGCGCCCACGGCATAGCTGCCCACCTTGTCGGCCTTTTCCCCGGTCACCAGCAACCAGCGTCCGCTGGGCGAGAAGGCGATGTTGCGCGGCTGCTTCTCCTGCAGCGGGTAGTTGCCCTGGAAGCTCAGCGTGCCGCTGGCGGGATCGGCCTTGAACGCCGAGACCGAACTGGTGGTGCGTTCAGTGATGTAGATCAGCTGACCGTCAGGCGATACGCGAATGTCCGCAGCCCAGATACGTGGCGTCGGATCATCCTTGAGGTCGTTGTTGCCGGCATTGCGAATCTCGCCGTGCGCCAGGCTCAGCGACTTGGGCACGCCTTCGACATGGGCGACCTTGGTCAGGGCCCCGGTCTGCGCGTCGATGGAAAAGCTGTCGACCGTACCGCTCAGCTCGCCCACCACGTAGAGAAACTTGCCGCCTGGCGCGAACGCGATATGCCGCGGGCCGCTGCCGGCGGTGACCGAGGCATGGCCGTTACCGATGGGTTCCAGGGCGCCGCTGCTGTCGTCCAGCGTGAATTGCAACACCTGGTCCACGCCCAGATTGCCTGCGTAGACGAAACGGTTGCTGGGGTCGCTGCGCACGGAGTGGGCGTAGGGGCCGGTCGGGTAGACCTTGATCTCTTCGCCGGGCCGGTGCTCGGCATCTATGGGTTGCACGGTCAGCACATTGCCGCCATAGGAAGCACCCATCAGGTAGCGGCCGGTACGGTCGGTGCTCAGGTATGCCAGGCTGGCTGCCAGCGGGGCTTCGGCGGCGGCGTCCAGTTGGCCGCTGGCCGGGTCGATGCGATAGGCCATGACGCGGAACGGCTTGACCCGAAGGGCGGCGTACAAGGTCGAACCGTCGGGGCTCAGGGCCATGGGATTGACCTGGTCGCCCGCGTGAGTCTGGTGCACCAGCGTCAGCGATCCGGTGTTTTCGTCCAGGCGGTACTGGGAAATCATGCCGTCCTCGGGGCTCGAGATATAGGCGAAGGTACTGGCCTGGGCCAGGCCGCCGGCGCAGCCGATGGCGGCGGCAAGAAGCAGATGTTTACGCATGGAAGAACCTCGGCTTTGTTGTTGTAGTCAGTCATCCTATGAGTGCGTGGTGACGAAGTAAAGCGCCCCGGCTGGGTACGCTGGGCCGATGGCCAGCGTACCCAGCCAGGCGCCGTCTACAGGGTGTAGTGGACCAGGTGCGGTGCCAATGGGATGCGCGCGACACCTTCATCCAGCACCAGTGGCTTACCGTCCAGCAGGCAGCCACGACCACCGTCGTCGCTGCGCTCCACACTGATGTGCACGTGCCCTCCGGGCACGCGAACCTGCACGCTGAACCCTGCCCACCGGGCCGCGATACGAGGGTCGAGCAGCAGCCATTGTCCCTCGCGGCGCACACCGAGAATGCCCTCGATGCCGGCGCGGTACATCCAGCTGGCCGAGCCGGTGTACCAGGTCCAACCGCCACGCCCGACATGGGGCGCAACCGAATAGACATCCGCGGCGATCACATACGGCTCGACCTTGTAGCGTTGCACGCTGGCGGCGTCCAACGCATGGTTGATGGGGTTGAGCAGGTCGATCAACGCCAGTGCCTCATCACCGCGGTGCTGCCTGGCGAAGGCCAGAATTGCCCACATGGCCGCATGGCTGTATTGCCCGCCGTTTTCGCGCAGGCCGGGTGGGTACGCCATCAAATAGCCGGGATCGTGCGGCGAGTGCTCGAACGGCGGAGTGAACAGCAGCGCGATGCCGTCTGCCGGTCGCACCAGATGCTCATTGACTGCGCTCATGGCCTGCTGGGCTCGTTCGGGCTGCGCGGCGCCGGACAGTACCGCCCAGCTCTGTGCGATCGAGTCGATGCGACATTCCTGATTGCCGTCGGCGCCCAGCCACGTGCCATCGTCGAACGTTGCGCGGCGATACCACTGGCCATCCCAGGCGTGGGTTTCCAGCGCGGTCTGCAACTGCAGGTAGGCTTGCTGCCAGCGCTGTGCCCGCGGGCAGTCGCGCCGGGCGGCCAAGGCGATGAAGCGCTCCAGGCTGGCCAGCAGCATCCAGCCCAGCCAGACACTCTGGCCGCGACCCTGTTCACCCACCCGGTTCATGCCATCGTTCCAGTCGCCGCTGCCGATCAGCGGCAGACCCATGTCGCCCATCTGCTCCAGGCTGCAGTCCAGCGCCAGGGCGCAGTGCTCGTACAGGGAAGCGGATGACGCAGCGGTTTGCGGCAGGAAGAAGCGATCGGTTTCGCCGCTGACCAGGGGCTCACCTTCAAGGAAAGCGACAGGGGCGTCGAGCACCCCTTCATCGCCACTGCTGCGTACGTACTCGGCAGTGCAATAAGCCAACCAGGCCCGGTCGTCGCTGATGCGGGTGCGCACCCCCTGACCGGAATGAGGCAGCCACCAGTGCTGCAGGTCGCCTTCGACGAACTGCCGACCTGCAGCGCGCAGCAGATGTTCGCGGGTCAGGTGCGGTGCTGCCAGGCTCAAGGCCAAGCCATCCTGCAACTGATCGCGCAAGCCGTAGGCGCCACTGGCCTGGTAGAACGCCGAGCGTGCCCAGAGGCGGCAGACGATGGTCTGGTACAGCAACCAGCCGTTGAGCATGATGTCCAGCGCCCGGTCCGGGGTGCGCACCTGCACGGCTTCGAGCCTGTCGGCCCAGCTGTCGCGCACGCGTTGCAGCACCCCGTCCAGATGTTCGTGGCGGTACTTGAGCACCAGACGCTGGGCTTGTTCCAGCGACGGCGCCTGGCCAACCAGCCATACCAGTTCGATCTGCTGCCCGGCTGCCAACAGCACTTCATGCTGCTGGGCGGCACAGGGGTCGAGCCCGGCGGCGCTGGCGCCGGCCAACGGCGCCGAAGAGGCGAGCGCAGCCGGGGCGGCGTAGCTGCCGTGACGGCCAAGAAACTCGGTGCGGTCGGCCGTCCAGTGGCCGATACCACCGGCCAGGTCGGAAAATGCTACGCGTCCGGCAAAGGCGATGGCGCACGGGTTGCGTGCCAGCAGGGCCCCGGTACGAGCATCCACTTCGCTGATAAGCCCCGCGGCGGTGGCCGCGCGCGAGGTACCCAGCACCCATTCCAGGTAGCTGAACACACTGAGCCGGCGCGGTTTGTCGCTGAGGTTGCGCACGCTCAGACGGCTGATCTTGACGGCGTCCTCCAGTGGCACGTATTGCAGCAGACCCATGTGCAACTGGTTGGCGCTGTGCTCGAAGCGGCTGTAGCCGAACCCGTGCCGCGCGCTGTAGCGCCCTTCGTCACGCACGGGCCATGCACAGGGCCCGGTGATGACGCCATTGGCGTTGTCGCGTACGTACAGGGCCTCGCCGCTGGCGTCGCCCACCGGGTCGTTGCCCCAAGGAGTGAGCTGGTTCTCCCGGCTGTTCAGCGCCCACGTGTACCCGGCGCCCTGGGTCGAGACCTGGAAGCCGAAGTTCTGATTGGCGATGACGTTCAGCCAGGGTGCCGGGGTACACGCGCCCCGGTCGAGTAGGGTGACGTACTCGCGGCCTTCATCGGCGAAACCGCCCAGGCCGTTGAAACACTCCAGCACTTCCTCGACCGCCTCGGGGGCGCCGGCTGTAGCGGCAACGCTCGTCGCCCGTTGCGGCCACTGCGCTTTGCGATCAGGTACGCCCTGGCTCGGACGCAGGCCGATCTGCGCATTGATGCATCCGCTGTGGGCGCGCAGCACCAGGCGCGCGGTGGCCAGCAACAGGCTGCGCGCATCGCCCGGCAACAGGTCGGCCCGCAGCGTGTACACCGTACCGCGGCTCAATACCGCGCTGGGTCCGGGTCGCGATTGACTGCTGCGCACTGCGGTTTCCACGGCAATCTGCAGGTCCTGCTGATAGCTGGCGTCACGCTCGTTGAGGATCACCAGATCCACGCTCAGGCGCTTCATTCGCCAGTATTCGTGGGCAAGCAGCAGTTCACGCACTTGCGGCAGATCTTCGATGTCGTCGATCTGCAGCAGTACGACGGGCAGGTCACCCGAGATGCCCATTGGCCACAGGCCGGCCTGGCTGCCTGCACCGCGCAGGATGCTCAGCGCTGGTGCGCGCCATTGAGCGTCAGCGTACAACAGGGACGCGCTCAAGCGCTGGAAGTCGGCTGCCGCCTCGGCGTCGATATCCAGATGGCGCAGTTGCACCTGTGCCTGGGTCCAGGCCAGGGTCTTGGCGCGCTCGTAGGCACTGTGCTCATGGTGCTTGTCGATCAGGCCCAGCAGCGCTTCGCGGCTGTCGGCCACCACGGTCCAGAAGGCGATGTCCACGCTCTGGCCTGGAGCGATGCTGAGGCAGTGACGCAGGGCGAACAGCGGGTCGAGCACCGTGCCGACGCTGTTGGACAGTGTTGCGCCGGCCTTCAGGGCGGTGGCCTGGAGCAAGGTGTGCTCGCGGCCGAGAAAGGCGGCGCGGTCGCTTTCGTACTGCACCGGGCCGTCCAGCGGCGTGTCGAGTACTGCGAAGTGAGCGGCCCAGACCTGCGGCTCCTCGCTGCTGCGCGGCCGCCGGGTAGCCACCAACGCGGCATATTCAGGCAGGTACTCGGTAACCACGAACAACTTGGCAAAGGCCGGGTGAGCGCTGTCGGCCGAAGCGGCGCCCAGTACCAGTTCGCTGTAGGTGGTCAGCTCCACGGAGCGGGTCTGCTCGCTGCGATTGGTCAAGGTGAGTGAGCGCACTTCGCTGTCGTCCTCGCCGGACACCAGCACGGTCAATGTACTGGTCAAACCGTCGCGGTGGCTGATGAACTGGGCATGGTCCTCGGCGAACGTGACCTCGCCCAGGCAACCGTGCGCACGGGTGTCGGCAGCGGACCACAGGGTGTCCCGATTCAGATCACGCACGAACACGAAGGAGCCCCACGGGTCCAGTACCGGATCTTCGCGCCAGCGCGTCACGGCCAGATCGCGCCAGCGACTGTAGCCAGTCCCGAGACCGGTCAACATCACGCAATAGCGCCCGTTGGAGAGCAGATGGGTGATCGGCGCTGCCACCGGCAGGCCATCGAGGGCGCGCTGGGTGCGACCTTCCAGCGTCTCTGCGGCGACGTTATGGCCGTGTTCGGCAGCGGCTTGCAGAGCTGCGACATTGGCGGGCATGCGCTCTTGCAACAACAGCTCGCTGGCCTGGATCATCGGTTCGCGGTGAAAGCGCTCGCGCATGGCACCGTCGAGCAGCACGTTGGCGATGGCCACCACTGTCATGCCCTGGTGGTGAGCCATGTAGTTGCACACGATTGCCTGCGAAGTCTCCTCGGGCAAGCGTGTCGGGGTGTAGTCGACCGCTTCGTAGAAACCGTACTGGCCGATCGCGCCCAATGCCCGCAGTGTGGCGAAATTGGCCCAGGCGCCGGGAGCGTCGACCATCGCTGCCAATGCCGTGGCATAGGGTGCGATGACCTGGTCGTCGGCCAGCCCACGCTTGAGCCCGAGGCCGGGCACGCCGAAGTTGGAGTATTGATAGGTGAATTCCAGATCGCGCGCATTGTAGGCCGATTCGGAAATCCCCCACGGGATGCCCAGCGACTTGCCGTAGGCCTGTTGACGCTCCACCACCAGGCGTTGTGTCTGGGTCAGCAGGCTGCCGGCGGGGGCGCGCATCACCAGGGACGGCATCAGGTACTCGAACATCGACCCGGACCAGGAGATCAGGGCCGAGCCATTGCCCAACGGTGTGGCACTGCGGCCCAGGCGGAACCAGTGCCGCGTGGCGACATCGCCCTTGGCGATGGCGAACAAGCTGGCCAGGCGTGCCTCGGAAGCCAGCATGTCATAGCAGTTGCTGTCCAGCTGCTGCTCGGCGACGCGGTAGCCGATCGACAGCAACTGCCGCTTGCGGTTGAGCAGAAAGCCGAACTCCATGTCCATGGCCATGCGCCGCGCGTTATCGGCCAACGCTCGCAGGCGCGCCGAGGTGTCGCCGTGCAGTTGGCGGTCATCCAGGTGAGCCGCGAATGCCTGTTTAAAGGCTGGCAGCCACACGCCATTACCAGGGTCGGCCGGGATTTCCCCCAACAGCCTGGCGACTGCCTGTCGACCGAGGTCGAACGGGGTCTGCAGGTGCGCCTGTATCTGGGTCAGCGGCTGGCTGCGCCCTTGTTCTTCAATGACCAGCAGGAGGGTGTCGTGCAGCCCGGAGGAGGGGTCCAGCGGACCTTGCTCGGCCCACTGTTCGCAGGCATTGGCCAACGCGATCAAATGCCCGGCCAGATTGCCGCTGTCGACCGCCGACACGTACACCGGCGGCAGCGGGCGCAGATCCTGGGTGTCGTACCAGTTGTAGAAATGCCCGCGAAAGCGTTCCAGCGTCTGCATCACCGCCAGGCTCGCCTCCAGGCGCAGCAAGGTCTGGCGGGTGCCGGCCCAGCCGAAGTCCCGCGCACTGGCGGCCGCCAGCAGGTACAGGCCCATGTTGGTCGGTGAGGTGCGGTGGGCAACCACCGGGTGGGGCTGCTCCTGGAAATTGTCGGGCGGCAGGTGGTTGTCACCGGCCGTCACAAAGGTTTCGAAGTAGCGCCAAGTGCGTCGGGCAATCAGCCGCAGGTCCTGTGCCTGCGTGGCGTTCACGGGCGCGCAGGGAGTGATCGAGCTGCTGCGGCTGACCCATTGTGCGATGAATGGGGCCGTCAGCCACAGCAGGGCAAACGGCACGATCAGCGCGGCATTGCCAGGCGCCTTGGCCAGTGCGACGGCGCAACCGGCCAAGGCCAGCAGCAGTCCCGGGGCCATGCGTCGAGCGTGTGCGCCAAGGCCCGGGCGCGGCGCTGCGCCGGCCTGGGCGGCAGTGGTCCATTCCAGCAGCAGGCGCTTGCTGTGAAAGACCCGGTACACACTACGGAAGATGGCGTCGACCATCGACCAGGCCTGGTCGGGCAACCACGCCAGGTCGAGCACGAACTGCCAACTGGCCAGGCGCAGGTCATGGGTCAGGCGCTGGCCATGGCTGCGCCAGAGTACCGCCGGGCGCTTGCGCGGCGCAGCCAGGAGCAGTGCCAACACGGCAGGCAGGGCGCTGCAGGCAAGCACGGCCAAAGTTGCGATCCAGGCCGCCGGCCCAGGCAGCCACCAGGCGACCAGCAGGGCGCCCAAAGTGGCCGGCGCCACCAGCGAACGACGCAGGTTGTCGATGATTTTCCAGCGACCAAGTGCCGGCAGTTGCGCCTTCAACAGCCATGGCAGCAACTGCCAGTCGCCTCTTGTCCAGCGGTGCTGCCGACGCATCGCGACGTCGACCCGCGCCGGAAAGGCTTCGACCACTTCGATCTCGCTGACCAGCCCGGCCCGCGCGTAAATCCCTTCGAACAAGTCATGGCTGAGCATGCTGTCGTCAGGTACACGGCCGTCCAGGGCGGCCTCGAAGGCATCCACATCGTAGATGCCCTTGCCCGTGTAGGAACCCTCGCCGAACAGGTCTTGATAGACGTCCGATACCGCTGCGGCATAGGGGTCCACCCCGCCTGGGCTGGAGAACACCCGCTGGTACAGGGAGCCTTCGGCGTCGAGCGGCAGGCTCGGCGTGACCCGTGGCTGGAGGATGCCGTAGCCGGTGACTACGTTGCGTCCGTCGCGACTCAGCCGCGGTCGGTTGAGCGGGTGCGCCAACTTGCCCACCAGCCTCTGCGCGGCGTCGCGGGGCAGACGTGTGTCGGCGTCCAGGGTGATCACCAGACGCACGTCTGCCGGCACGGTCTGCTCACCGAAACTGGTGTGCGCATCGCCGCGCAGCAGCCGGTTGAGCTCGTGCAATTTGCCGCGCTTGCGCTCCCAGCCCATCCAGCATCCCTGTGCCGGGTTGTAGCGGCGCTCGCGGTGCAGCAGCATGAATCGCGCGCCGGCCTCGCCCGGACCGTGCCGCCGATTGAGTGTGGCCACGGCCGCATGGCCGGCCTCGAGCAGGGTCCGATCGTCGTCCCTGTGCTGTTCAGCGGCGTCACCACCATCGACCAGCAAGGCAAAATACAGCTCGCCACAGTTGCCCGACAGGTAATGCACTTCCAGTTGCTCGATGTCTTCCAGCAGATCTGCCTCGCTGCCCAGCAGGGTGGGCACAGCGACCAGGCTGCGCCATGGGCTGGGCACGCCTTCGAGCATGTCCAGCCCCGGCAGTGCGATGGCGCCGAAGGATCGTGTCACCGCGCGGTTGAGCAGGGCGCTGGCCAGCTGTGAGGCGGGCAGCGCGCCCAGCACCACCAATGCCGTCAGCCACAGGGCCGGCGCGGCGGGCAGCAGTGCCACCAGGATGGCCAGCAGCCCGGCGGTCAGTGCCAGCAGCAGGCCGACATAGCCGCCAACGCCTAGCTGCCGTTGCCAGCG
This sequence comes from Pseudomonas sp. CFBP 8758, assembly GCF_014841725.1. Classification (NCBI taxonomy): domain Bacteria; kingdom Pseudomonadati; phylum Pseudomonadota; class Gammaproteobacteria; order Pseudomonadales; family Pseudomonadaceae; genus Pseudomonas; species Pseudomonas sp. CFBP 8758. The sequence goes on from NZ_JACYUK010000009.1 coordinate 146,496, forward strand.
CAGCCAGCGCAAGCCGACCGATGGATGGAAATCTATCGCCGCTTCCAACAGCGGTCGGCCTTCGGCGATCAGTACGTGGCCAGGATCGGCTTCGCGTTCCTGCTCGGGCCTGGCGCTGGTCAACTGCAGGGCCTGCTCGGCAATCTGCAGTTCGGAAAAGGTGGAACCGCGTGCCAACTGTTCGATGGCACTGCGGTAGAGATTGCGTGTGGTGAAATCCATGGCGGCGAAACGGCTGCCCGCACGCAGCCTGGCGTCCACCAGGCTGACGTCTTCGAACCATTGCGCCCAGTCCAGTGACGAAATCTGCCGCAGGCTGGTGATCACGTTGCGCACACTGAGGTTGGAGGCACCCTGGCGCTGCTGGGCGTGACTGACGGCCTGGCCGACGCTGCTGTTCTGTTCGTGCAGGCGTTGTGCAAGCCAGGCCAGGGCCGGGGTGGTGATCGGGTCCTTGTCGCGCAGGCGCTTGGCCAATTGCGCGGCGAACAGTTCCGACAACGGCTCGGCGCTGCGGCTGCGGATGTCGTCGTCCAGCGCACTTTGCGCACAGCCGGCAGCGAACAGGCGATCGGCCAGAGCTTCGGCATCCAGGCGAGCGAGGTAAGCGGCGGTGATCTGATCGGTCAGCCGTCGCAGATTTTCGATCAGCACGATCCGCAGGGTGATCGCCACCGCCCACAACTCGCCGATGGTCAGCGGCTGGACCTTTTGATAGGCGTCGATGAAGCGCTGCAGCGTCGCTGGATCGAAGAAGCTGTCGGTATGCGCGACGAACGCCCACGCCAGGCCGAACACCCTTGGGTAGCCGGCGAAGGGCCCGCTCGCCAGCTTGGGCAATTGCCGGTAATAGCCTGCGGGAAGGTCCTCGCGGACGCCGCGGACGTGCTCTTCGACCAGAGGGTAGTTGTCCAGCAGCCACTGGGCGGCGGGCACCACGGCGATTCCATCGGCCACCGCCGCCGCGCTGGCCCGGTAGGCCACCAGCAGCACCTGAGCGTTGTCCTTGAGGCGACGTTGCAACGACAACACCCGTAGCGGCCGGGCGCTCACGGTCTGCGCAGCAGCCAGGCTCTGGGCATGCTGTTCGAGGCGTTCGATACCGAACAGTTCTTCACGTACGGGGGCGGTGGCAAGCCAGGGATCGCTGCGCAGGGCAGCCCGGAAGGGGGTATTCAGAAACGCGTTCATGGCGGTTGTCCGTTACCCGAAGGGGCCATGCAGCATGGCACATCCAAGGATGTGCCATTGGACAGTTCGCCGTCGTTGCGGAGAAAAGCGGATTAAAGGCTGGAACGCAGGGGGATTTCTTCGCGCATGACCTGGTGGCCTCCTTCGGGGTTGCCGATCATTTCATCGTGGGCATTGCCCTGCACCAGAAACAGCTTGATATCGGCGACACCGGACAGCACCTTGCGCGCTTCCTCCACCGAGGCCACGTGCAGGGTCGCACCCTTGGCATCGGCCACCGGCTGCGACACGCCTTCCAGGATGGCGTGCAGCACGTACGAGCCACCTTCCATGGACACCAGGTTCACTTCGCTGACCTCGCCATTGTTGACGTGACTACTCAATTTATCGATGTTCATGCACGACCTCGAAACGGCGTGATGGACCGGAATGGCCATCGCTCTTGCCTCATGCAAGGTTTGAGGCGGGCCACACCGGCGGAGTTCAATCCAGTGGCTGTGTGCCGCCCATGGCGGCAACCCAGGTCAGATCTTCCAGCGCCCGGCGGTCTTGGCCAGCAGCTGCTGCAGTCCATCGAGGTTGTTGACCAACTGCAGGGTCAACAGGCGATAGCCGATCAGCTCACCGGGCACCACATTGGGCGCGTCGGCATCGACGCTGGCATAGTTGCGCTCGAGCCGCTCGGTGGCACCGTCGCGCAGCGCGCGGGCCATGCCTACCAGTTGTCGACGAATATGCCGGTGTTCACCGCTCAGGCACTGCTGCAATTGCGCCATGGCATTGCGGTCGGTGCCGCTGGGGCGCAGGTTGGCGAGGATTTCCAGGGTGCTCAGGCACATGCGGAAGTGGCCCTGGATCGCGTCCAGCTCGGTCATGGAAATCTTCACTTCCTTGGACACCGACGGCAGCAGCGAGCGCAACTGGACCATGTTCGCGTTGAGCTTGGACATCAGCTTCAAGTGCTCGTCGGCCGACACCGGCTGGCCGCTGACAATGCGGCTGTGGATGGTCGCGCAGCCGCGCAGTCCGGTGGCCAGGTTGTAGCGCCACGAATACACCGCATACAGCGGTAGGGCGAATGAGAACGCCAGCGCCAGGGCGATACCGATGAGAATGTCCACGGTGCGCCACAGGCCATCGGTGATCGGGTTATCGCCATGGCCGGCGACGATGAACAAGGTGATGGCCGAGAGCAGCGCGGTATAGCCGCCCTTGCCGATGGCGTGGTAGGCGAAGAAGCCGCACGCCACCGACATCAGCAGGTAGGTCACGATGGGCATTTCGAAGTAGTTCTGCTGGGCCACCACCGCCAGCCCGAGCGCGGCACCGATGAGCGTGCCGTAGGCACGTTCGACCGATTTCTTGCCGATGTTGCCGTGATGCTGCAGGCCGCCAATGACGATCAGCAGGGTGACCGAGGCCCATTCGCCGTGGGGCAGGCTGAAACCGCTGGTCAGCAGGATGGACACCAGCAAGGCGGCGACGATGCGCGCCGCGTGGATCAGGCGGGCATGCCGGTAACGGCGGTAGGGATCGAGCAATGGCCGCAGGACGCGACGCAACCAGACGGGTAGGGCGATAGATTTGAATGCATTCATCCGTTAAATGACCATGGGTGCCTGGAATAAGTCCGCCACGCAGTTGTCGACTTTGGGCTGGAACCTAAATTGTGTCATGGCCGCGGCCATTTATCTCGTTCAAGGAATGCTTTCGTCGATGCCTGCCTTTTCCCGCCTCAAGACTTTTCTGGGCCAGGCCCGGCGCGCCCTGCAGCTGGTGTGGGCGACCTCGCCCGGCCTGTTGCTGGGGCTGGTGCTGGCCACACTGGCTGCGGGCATTCTGCCGGCACTGGCCGCCTGGCTGGGCCAGCGCATCGTCGATGCGGTGGTGGCTGCCATGCAGATGCACCAGCAAACCGGTGCGGCGCCCCTGTGGCCAGTGCTGCGCTACGTGCTGATGGAAGCCGGCGTGCTGGCATTGCTGGCCGCGGCGCAGCGCGGCCTGTCCGTGCAGCAGGCGCTGCTGCGGGTGCAACTGGGGCAGAAGGTCAATACGCTGATTCTGGAGAAAGCCCAGACCCTGTCGCTGATGCAATTCGAGGATTCGGAGTTCTACGATAAACTGGTACGGGTGCGCCGCGAAGCGTCCACGCGACCGCTGGCGTTGGTGAGCAAGTCGCTGGGGCTGGTGCAGAATCTGATCTCGCTGGTCAGCTTCGGCGTCTTGCTGGTGCATTTTTCGCCCTGGGCATTGGCGATTCTGGTGGTCGGCGCGTTGCCGGTGTTCTTTGCCGAAGCGCATTTTTCCGGGGATGCCTTCCGCCTGTTCAGTCGTCGCGCACCGGAGACGCGTCGGCAGAACTACATCGAAACGTTGCTTTCCCACGAAGGCTATATCAAGGAGGTGAAGCTGTTCGGTTTTGCGCCGTTGTTGCTGCAGCGCTACCGCGACACCTTCACCAAACTGTATAGCGAGGACCGCCGGCTGACCTTGCGCCGTGACGGCTGGGGCTTCGTGCTGGGTCTGCTGGGTACGGCGGCGTTCTACCTGGCCTACGCTTGGATCGTCATCGATACGGTGAACGGCCATATCACTCTGGGCCAGATGACCATGTACCTGGTGTTGTTCAAGCAGGGCCAGAGCGCGGTGAGCAGCAGCCTCACGGCGATCGGCGGCTTGTATGAGGACGGCCTCTACCTGGCTGACCTGTATGACTACCTGGCCTACCCGGTGCAGCCTGCGCAAGGCGATATCACCCAGGGCGTGAAGCCCGGCGATGGCCTGCGCTGCGAAGGGCTGGGTTTCAGCTATCCCGGCGCGAGCCGCGCGACGTTGCAAGGCATCGACCTGCATCTGGTACCTGGCAAGAGCCTGGCGCTGGTGGGCGAAAACGGGTCGGGCAAGACCACCTTGATCAAGCTGCTGACGCGTCTGTACCGTCCGGACCAGGGGCGCATCCTGCTCGACGGCAGCGACCTGCAGGAATGGCAGGAAGACGCGCTGCGTCAGCGTATCGGCGTGATTTTCCAGGATTTCATCCGCTATCAGTTCAGTGTCGGGGAAAACCTGGGGGTCGGTGATACGCGCGCGTTCGACGACACGCAGCGCTGGCGCGAGGCAGCGGTGCAGGGCACGGCCGAGCCGTTCATCCAAGGTCTGGAGCACGGCTATGCCACGCAGTTGGGACGCTGGTTCGCGGGCGGCCAGGAGCTGTCCGGCGGGCAATGGCAGAAGTTGGCCCTGTCCCGCGCTTACATGCGCCGCGATGCCGACATCCTGATACTCGATGAGCCCACCGCAGCGCTGGATGCCAGCGCGGAAGCGGCAGTGTTCGAGCATTTTCGCGAGTACGCCCAGGGCCGCATGACGCTGCTGATTTCCCATCGCTTTTCAAGCGTGCGCAACGCCGATCATATCGTGGTGCTGGAACAGGGCAGGGTGCTGGAGCGCGGCGATCATGAACAATTGATGGCCCAGCGCGGACGCTACGCGGAACTGTTCGACCTGCAGGCGCGGGGTTATCGCTGACAGGCCTACCGCATAACGCCCTTCGCGGCCGATGACCGCTCCTACAGGGGAAGCGCAATCCCTTGTAGGAGCGGTCTATGGCCGCGAAAGGTGCGCTGCGGTTTTACCGGTTCACCGCGTGCCATTCTTCGCGGGCAGAGCCCGCTCCCACAGGGGGGCTGTGATTCGTAGGCGAGAGCGGCCGTCTATGGCTTGATCCCATGATGCGAGTAGCCCGATGCAAGCGCTTTTGGTTGAGATACTGGATGCCGTCCGCCCCCTGATCGGACAAGGCAAGGTTGCCGATTACATCCCGGCACTGGCCGATGTGCCTGCCGCGCAGCTGGGCATCGCCGTGTACGGCAACGACGGCGAGGTGTTCAGCGCAGGCGATGCGCATACCCCGTTTTCCATTCAGAGCATCTCCAAGGTGTTCAGTCTGGTCCAGGCGATTGGCCACTCGGGCGAAGACATCTGGCAGCGCCTGGGCCACGAACCCTCCGGACAACCCTTCAATTCCCTGGTGCAGCTGGAGTTCGAGCGCGGTCGGCCGCGTAACCCGTTCATCAACGCCGGTGCGCTGGTGATCTGCGATATCAACCAGTCGCGTTTCGCCGCACCGGCGCTTTCCATGCGTGACCTGGCCCGACGGCTGTCGGGCAACCCCCAGGTGATCGTCGACGGTCGGGTGGCGGAGTCGGAGTACCAGCACCGCGCGCGCAACGCTGCCATGGCCTACCTGATGAAGTCGTTCGACAATTTTCACAACGATGTCGAGGCCGTGCTGCGCAGCTATTTCAGCCACTGCGCACTGCGCATGGACTGCGTCGACCTGGCTCGCGCGTTCTGCTTCCTGGCCAATGATGGCTACTGCAAGCACAGTGGCGAGCAGGTGTTGAGTCGGCGCCAAACCCAGCAGGTCAACTCGATCATGGCCACCAGCGGTTTGTATGACGAGGCCGGCAACTTCGCCTACCGCGTCGGCTTGCCTGGCAAGAGCGGCGTGGGTGGCGGCATCGTCGCAGTGGTACCGGGGCAGTTCACCGTCTGCGTCTGGTCGCCGGAGCTCAATCCTGCCGGAAATTCCCTGGCCGGCATGGCGGCCCTCGAGCTGCTCAGCGAACGGATCGGCTGGTCAGTCTTTTAGAAGTGCGCGGAATCCCGGCACCTCCGTAGAAGCGGTCACCGGCCGCGAAGGGCGTGACGCGGTATGCCTGAATGACCGCGCTGCCCTTTTCGCGGCCACGGACCGCTCCTACGTGGAATCTCGGCACCTCCGTAGGAGCGGTCATCGGCCGCGAAGGGCGCGATGCCGTGCGCCTGACCGACCGCAGCGCCCCATTCGCGGCCACGGACCGCTCCTACGTGGAATCTCGGTACATCCATAGGAGTGATCATCGGCCGCGATTAAACAAAATGTGACAGGTTGCGGTGCCCAAGTGTGGCGTTGGCCTTTAAACTGCGGCCCTCTCCAGAGGGCACAATGGCATGAACGATTTTCCGACCCGCCGTCGAGTACTCGCCGGCATGGGCATCCTCGGTCTCGGCGCGCTGGCCGGATGTGGCGACAGCAACAAGCTGTCGTTCAAGCACGGCAAAGACCTGAGCAACGAGATCCTCGGCCGCACGTTCCGGCTGAAGGATCCGCAAGGCAACGAGAAGACCCTGTCCAGCTTCCGCGGCATGATGCCCATGGTCTTCTTCGGCTTCACCCAGTGCCCGGCCGTCTGCCCGACCACGCTTGCGCGGGCCGTCCAGGCCAAGAAGCTGATGGGCCGTGATGGCGACCGCCTGCAGGTGATCTTCATCACCCTGGACCCCGAGCGCGACACCCCCGAAGTGCTCGACGCCTACGTCAAGCTTTTCGACCCCACCTTCGTGGCCCTGCGCGGCACCCTGGAACAAACCGCCGATGTCGCCAAGGAGTTCAAGGTGTTCTACGAAAAGGTCCCGATCGGCGACACCTACACCATCTCCCACACCTCGACCAGTTACGTCTTCGACTCCCGCGGCGTGCTGCGCCTGGGGTTGTCCCATTCCCTCACCGCACAAGAGTGCGCCGAGGATCTGCTCACCGTAATGGAAGTCTGCTGATGAAACCCGTTGCCAAGAAGAACACCGTCCGTCAACTCGCCACGCTCCTGGCAGCCCTGAGCCTGACCGGCTACGCCATTGCCCAGACCACGGTCGAAGATGCCTGGGCGCGCGCCACTGTGCCGGGGCAACCCGCTACAGGTGCGTTCATGACCCTCACAGCGGACTCCGACAGCACCCTGATCAGCGTCCAGTCACCCGTCGCCAAAGACACGCAAATCCACCAGTCGACCATGAACGGCGATGTCATGAGCATGCTCCCGATCAACGAAGTCAGCCTGCCTGCGGGCGAGCCCGTGGTATTCGATGCCAATGGCTATCACGTGATGCTGATGGGTTTGATAACGCAGGTGAAGGAGGGCGACGCGGTGCCATTGACCTTGAAGATCAAGAACGCACAAGGGGAGGAGGAAACTCTGGAAGTCGAAGCCGTGGCCAGGGCACTGAATGCCCCCGACCACGCTCATGCTCACTGATGCAATGACGCGGGGCTGATGCCAGCGTCAAACACCCACCATAGGCATTACTTGCCGACGGTCTGACCCAGGAACCAGGCGCGTTCTTCGGCCTGGTCGATCCACTCTTCCAGCAGGCTGGTAGTGGACAGGTCGTTGGCTTCGTCGGTGACGCCGTGGGTGGTACGCATGTAGGCAGCCAGCGACTGGTTGTCGTCATGCAACTCGGTCAGCATGTCTTCTGGCGACAGGTCAGCCACTTCGCTGCTGGCCAGGCGCTTGAGTTGCACCATCTGCTCCAGCGAACGTACGGTCGGCTCGCCGATCTTGCGGGCGCGCTCGGCAATCACGTCGGTGATGGCGTAGATCTGGGTCGCTTGCTCTTCCAGCAGCAAATGATAGTCGCGGAAGTGCGAACCTTTCATGTGCCAGTGGTAATTTTTGGTCTTGATGTACAGCGCGAACACGTCAGACAGCAATACTGCCAGTTCCTGACCGACCTGGGCCTGGTTCTGCAAGCTGGCGCCTTCGCCTTTCTCGGCCTTGGCCTTCACGGACGATACGGTCTTGAGTTCCTGTTTCACATTGGCAACGGCCATTTGAAATCTCCTGGTACGGGTTTGCGGGATTGGGTCTGTAACCACTATGGAAATCGACCGCAGACAAACCGGTATTGCTCAGAGATATTTTCTATCCGACCGATGAAGTGTCGCTATGACCCTGCGTCTCACGACTCCAAAGCGCCTTTATCGGGAAAACTTAAAGTGAAGCTGGTCACGCCCTCAGCGCTGTGGACACTGACGCTGCCGCCCACCAGAACCATGATCGACTGCACGATTGCCAGGCCCAGGCCACCCGAGTCTCCCGGTTCCGTGCGCGACGGGTCGACGCGGAAGAAACGATCGAACAGTCGCGCCAAATGCTCGGGTGCAATGGTGTCGCCTTCGTTACGCACCGTCAGACCAACGAACCCAGCCTCGTCGTGGCGGCTGAGCAGCACCGTGGTGCCGGGGCGGGCATGGCGGACCGCGTTGGCAAGCAGGTTGCCCAGAGCGCGCTGCAGCAATTGCAGGTCGGTCTGCAGGGTGCCGTGCAGCGCGTGCTGCAGGGCGGCGCCGCGCTCGTCAGCGAGCAGCTGGAAATAATCACAGAGTTCTTCGCCCAGGTGGGTGAGGTCAATGGCCTGCAAGTGCACCGGCCGCTGCCCGTGGTCGGCACGTGCCAGAAACAGCAGGTTTTCCACCATGCGGTTCAGCCGCTCGTACTCTTCGATGTTAGAGCCGAGCAGTTCCCGGTATTCGTCCACGCTACGAGGCTGGTTGAGTGCCTGGCCGGTGCTGCCCAACAGGTTATGCAGCGGCGTGCGGATTTCATGGGCGAGGTCTGCGGAGAACTGCGACAGCCGTTCGAAGCCCTGTTCGAGCCGCACCAGCATGCCGTTGAGCGCCTGGATCGGCGCCTGCAGCTCCACCGGCGCTGCGGTATCGGCCAGTCGCCGGTGCAGATTGCGCAGATCGATCAACGCCAGCGCGTCGGCCATTTCGCGCAACGGCGTCAGGGCGCGACGCACCAGCAACAGGCCGATGACCCAGGCCAGCAGCGCCCCGGCAGCCACTGCCAGGTACAGGCGCAGTCGGTAGCTGGCCAGGATCGCCTCGCGCTCGTGCAGGCGTTTGCCGACCATCACCGTCAAGGCTTCGCCGGCCGGGCCGACAGCGTCGCCGGCCAGCAACGAGGCGCCGTGGTCCAGGCGAATGTCGGCCCGGCTCGGCCGCCGAGCCAGGCCGATGCGTGGCGGATCGCCCAACGTTTCGCCGTGGGGGTTGATCTCGAACACCACACTGCCATCGGCGCGACGCACGCGCAGCACGCTTTCCTGATTGCCGAGCATGTTCTGATACAGCTGCGGACGCTGCTGCAGTGCGCCCAGGCTGTCGCTGTCGTGCAGCAGGGTACGCACCTGCTCGAGCCGTCCGAGCAGCGCGATGTCGTCGCGGTAGGCGATCTCGGCCGCCAGCGAACGGTAGAGAAACACCGCGACCACGCTCATCACCAGTGAGCAGACCACCGCCACGGCCAGCGCCAGGCGCCAGGCCAGGGAGTGGCGGCGTTCACTCATCCAGGTGCTCCAGCCGGTAGCCCACGCCGCGCACGGTGTGAATCAGCTTGGGCATGAACGGGTCGTCGACTTTGGCCCGCAAGCGTCGGACCGCCACTTCCACCATGTTGGTGTCGCTGTCGAAATTCAGGTTCCATACCTGAGAGGCGATCAGCGTGCGCGACAGCGCCTCGCCGGGCCGGCCGATCAGCATGTGCAGCAGGGCGAATTCCTTGTTGGTCAGGTTGATGCGCTGTCCACCGCGGCTGACCCGGCGGCGCAGTACGTCCACCTCCAGGTCTGCCACCTGATAATGCTCGACCTCGCGCACCGCGCCCCGGCGCAGCAGCGTTCGCACGCGTGCCAGCAGTTCGGCGAAGGCGAACGGCTTCACCAGGTAGTCGTCGGCGCCCAGCTCCAGCCCACGCACACGGTCTTCGATGGCGTCCTTGGCGGTCAGGAACAACACCGGTGTCGCGCCTTGCTGACGAATCAGCTTGAGCAACTGCCAGCCGTTCAGGCCGGGCAGCATGACGTCCAGAATCACCAGGTCATAGGGCTGCTGCTCGATCAGGTAGCGCCCATCCAGCCCATTGAGCGCCACGTCCACGGCAAAGCCGGACTCACCCAGTCCCTTGGCGAGAAAATTCGCCGTTTTCGCTTCGTCTTCAACCAGCAACACACGCATCGTTCAGCTCCTGTACCCGCGCATAGGCTAGGCCCCCGGCGGCCGATTGCCTATTACAAAGTTGTAATCGCTGCGACGGGGTTCTGTCGTGACCGGATTGCTAAGGTGCCAGCCACTGATCACGGAGATGCTCGATGAAAGCCCTTTGCATGACATTCACGCTGGCTTGTCTGCTCGCCACCCAGGCCCACGCCGCCCTGGCCCAGCACCCTGACCTGGACCTGGCGACCGCGCAGCGGCTGGCCAATGGCAGCGGCTGCGTGGCCGCCGTGGCAGTGCTGGACCGTGGCGGCAATGTCATCGTCCAGCAACGCGGCGACGGCGTTGGCCCGCACAACACCGAGGCCGCGCGGTTGAAAGCCTACACCGCGCTGTCGACCAAGACGCCGACGCGGCTGTTCGCCGAGCGTGCCCGCAACAACCCCGAAGCCGCCAATCTGACCTCGCTGGGGCAATTGCTGCTGCTGGGCGGCGGCGTGCCGGTCTACGAAGGCAAGCAGTTGGTCGGTGCGATCGGCATCGCCGGTGCCGGCGGCGCCGAGCAGGACGAAGCCTGCGCAATCAAAGCCACCGAATCCGTCGGTCTGGCCATTCATTCTTGAAGGAGCAATACACCATGTTGAAGAAAATTGTCCTGGCCGCCAGCCTGGCCTCCCTGTCCAGCCTCGCGATGGCCGCCAACCCCCTGAGCGTGCACGTACTGAACCTGGAAACGGGTGTGCCTTCGGCCGGTATCGAAGTGACCCTGGAGCAGCATTCGGGTAACCAGTGGCAACCGTTGGGGCAGGGTGTGACCAACGAGCAAGGCCGGATCGCCGGCCTCTACCCGGAACAGCGCACTTTTGCGCCGGGTGAATACCGGGTGGTGTTCAAGACCGGCGACTACTACCGCAAGGTCGGGCATGAAACCTTCTTCCCGGAAATCCCGGTGATTTTCGAAGTGAAGAACACCGAGCAGCACTATCACATTCCCTTGCTGCTCAGCCCCTACGGCTTCAGCACCTATCGCGGGTCCTAGTCGCAAGCCCCTGCCGTCATCCTTTCACGGTCTGCGGAAAACTATTGCCCTGTACGTGCGGTCTGTTGCACCAGAGCGGGCGTCGCAGGGCAGGGCGCTGGCACATTGCGCAGGATGATGGCGGGTATCAATAGATGAAGCAGCTTGATCTGCAGGTCATACAGCAGGCCCGGACCTGGCTCGGCCAGGGCCGGGGCGTATGGCTGTGCACGGTACTGTCGACCTACGGTTCGGCTCCACGCGGGCCGGGGGCGATGCTGGTCGCACTGGACAATGGCGAACATTGCGGATCGCTGTCCGGTGGTTGTGTGGAAGACGACTTTCTGGAGCGTGTCGCTGCCGGTTATTTCACACCGGTCAATCAGGTCGTGCGCTACGGCGACGGCGGCCTGGCGCCGACCATGGCGCTGCCTTGCGGCGGCGTTCTCGACGTGTTGGTCGAATACCTCGCGCCTGATGCAGCCACGCTGGAGCATCTGGCGCACATCGAACAGGCTTTCGCCGGCGGCCAACTGTTGGCGCGGCAGGTGGTGCCTGGCAGCGATAGGCGCAGCATCCGCGCAGGGCACATGGGCGATGCACGGGTGCGGGTCAGCGACGAAGAAATCTGCATTCGCATCGGCGCCGTACAGCGCCTGATCCTCGCCGGCCTGTCGCCGGTCGCCGAATTCTGCGCGGGGTTCGCCCTGACCCTTGGCTATGAAGTGATCCTCTGCGAGCCGCGTCCCGAAGTGCTGGCTCGTTTCGACCTGCCCGGCGTGCACGTGCACGAAGTCTTGCCTGCGGTGTTCATCGCCGAGGGCGGCTGTCATTCGGCGACCGCCGTGGTGGCGTTGACCCACGACCCTCGACTCGATGACCTGACCCTGCTCGAGGCGGTGCGCACACCGGCTTTCTATATCGGTGCAATGGGCTCGATGCGCACCAGCGAAAAGCGCTTCGAGCGTCTCGAGCGCATCGGTGGGCTGGACGCGACCACCCAGCAGCGTATCCACGCACCGATCGGCCTGAACCTGGGCAGCAAGACGCCCGCCGAGATTGCCTTGGCCGTCATGGCGGATATCCTGCGCGTGGCCAACGGAATCGACCGGCAGCGTCTATGATCGCCTGGCAGGTGCCTGAAAGCCCTTGAGCCGCAGGGCGTTGGCCAGCACGAACAGCGATGAAAGTGCCATGGCTCCCGCCGCGACCTGCGGCGACAGGGTCAGCCCGTTGAGCGGGTACAGCAGCCCCGCCGCCAGTGGAATCAGGGCCGCGTTGTAGGCGAAGGCCCAGAACAGGTTCTGGCGGATGTTGTTCAGGGTTGCCGTAGACAAGGCGATGGCCGTGGCCACCGCGCCGAGGTTGTCCGACATCAGCACCACATCCGCGGCTTCGATGGCGATGTCCGTGCCACTGCCCACTGCAATGCCGACGTCGGCCTGGGCCAGCGCCGGTGCATCGTTGATGCCGTCACCCACGTAGACCGTGAGGCCATACTCGCGCTGTAACGCCTGGACGGCGGCCACCTTGCCTTCTGGCAGAACCTGCGCCACCACCTGATCGATACCCAACTGGGTGGCGATGGCCTGGGCGGTTCGGCGGTCGTCCCCGGATATCATCGCCACTTTCAGGCCGAGCCGGTGCAAGGTCTGGATAGCCGCCGGGGTAGTCGACTTGAGCGGATCTGCCACGGCGATCATCGCGGCCAGTTGGCCGTCCACCGCCGCATACAACGGGCTCTTGCCCTGTTCGGCCAGCGTCTGTGCCGGGCTGGCGAACGGGCTCGTGTCCACGCCGAGTTGCGTCATGTAGCGTTCTGCACCGATGGCCACGTCCTGCGCGCCGACCCGTGCGCGCACGCCATGGCCGGTGTGCGCCTGAAAATCCCGAGCCTGGGGCCAGTCGAGCTGAGCGTCCTGCGCTGCTGCCACAATGGCCCGTGCCAACGGGTGCTCGGAGAGCGCTTCCACGGCTGCGAGCAAAGGCAATAGCTGCGCGCGGGTGAAGTTGGGCAGCAGCTGCAGGTCGGTCAGACGCGGTTGGCCTTCGGTGAGCGTGCCGGTCTTGTCCAGTGCCACGACTCGCGCGCGGCTCAGTTGCTGCAATGCTTCGCCCTTGCGCAACAGAATACCCAACTCGGCGCCACGGCCGGTGCCGACCATGATCGAGGTGGGCGTGGCCAAGCCCATCGCACACGGACAGGCGATGATCAGCACGGCCACCGCATGCACCAGGGCCATGCCCAGGGCTGGGGTCGGGCCAAGCCAGTACCAGCCGATGAAAGTGGCCAGTGCCAGTGCCATGACCACCGGCACGAACCACACGGTCACCCGGTCCACCAGCGCCTGGATCGGCAACTTGCTGCCTTGGGCCCGCTCGACCATGGCGACGATCCGCGCCAGCATGCTGGCGCTACCCAAGGCGGTGGCTCGAAGCTGCAACGTGCCGTTCTGGTTGAGGGTACCGCCGACCACTTGGTCGCCGGGCTGCTTGCGCACCGGCATGGGCTCGCCGGTGAGCATCGACTCGTCGACGAAGCTGTCGCCGGCGAGCACCGTGCCGTCGACGGCAATCCGCTCGCCGGGGCGAACCTGCACCACGTCGCCCTGTATCAGCTGCTCCAGCGGGATTTCGATCAAGCCCGCCTGGCGTTGCACATAGGCAGTCTGTGGCTGGAGCCTGAGCAGGCGCTTGATGGCTTGGGACGTGCGGCCCCTGGCGCGTGCTTCGAGCGTGCGGCCCAGCAGGATCAGGCAGATGATCACGCACACCGCTTCGTAATACACGGTGGCCGTAGCGCTGGGTAGCAGCTGCGGGGCGAACGTGGACACCAGGGAAAAACCGTAGGCGGCGAGGGTGCCCACCGCCACCAGCGAATTCATGTCTGGCGCGCCGCGCAGCAGCGCCACGGTGCCTTTGAGGTAGAAGCGCCTGGCGCAGGTGATCAGCACCAACGTGGTCAGGGCGAACTGCAGCAGCCAGTTATCCTGCTGGCTCAGGTGCAGTTGGATCCAGGCGTGGAAGCCCGGTATCAGGTGCGCACCCATTTCCACTATCACCACGGGCAGCGAGAGCATCACCGACCAACCCAGGTCGCGCCGCAGGCGCGCGGCGTCTTGCTGGCTTTCCTGATTGGCCTGGGCCATGGCGTCTGGAGTGTGCTCAAGCGGCCTGGCGCTGTAGCCGGCCTTGTCGACGGCGGCGATCAGGGCCTGGGCGTCCACGCCGCGGCCTTCCACGCGAGCGCGCTCGGTGGCCAGGTTGACCGCCGCTGCCGTCACACCTGGCACCTTGAGCAGGGTTCGCTCGACCCGACCCACGCACGACGCGCAGGTCATGCCGTGGATACCCAGCTCGACGAGACCTTCGTTTGCTGCCATGACGTTTTCCTCCTTCCGTCCCATGCCTGGACTGTGACCCTTGCCACCATGGGAAGGTCAAGCCCGCACTCCCATGTGGGAGCGGGCTCTGCCCGCGAAGGCCACACCGCGTTCCACCAGGCACACCGCGCCAAGCCCTTCGCGGCCGATGACCGCTCCTACGACCCATGTAGGAGCAGTCTGTGGCAGCGAAGAGGGCATTTGCCGATCCTGTAGGAGCGGTCCGTGGCCGCGAAAAGGGCACCGCGGTGCATCAGGCACTCCGCGCAGAGCCTTTCGCGGCCGATGACCGCTCCTACGACCCATGTAGGAGCGGTCCGTGGCCGCGAAAAGGGCACCGCGGTGCATCAGGCACTCCGCGCAGAGCATCTCCCGGCCGATGACCGCTCCTGCCAATGACGGCAGTCGCGCGGAGGTGGTGAAAATGGCAGCATGGGCGCACAAGAACTGGAGAACTGCCATGAAGATCGTCATCGCCCCTGACTCATTCAAAGACAGCCTGAGCGCCGCCGACGTTGCTTCAGCCATCGCCCGGGGCCTGCGCCAGGCCCTGCCCGAGGCGCAGCTCGTCGAGCGGCCGATGGCCGATGGCGGCGAAGGCACCATGCAAGCCATCATGGCGGCTTGCCAGGGCGAGCTGCGCAGCCTCGTCGTCGACGGCCCTTTGGGCGCAGCCACTCAGGCCCATTGGGGCTGGCTGCCCGACGAGCGCACCGCCGTCATCGAAATGGCCGAAGCCAGCGGGCTGCAACTGCTCCAGCGCCAGCAACGCGATGCCTGCAACAGCAGCACCTATGGCACTGGCCAATTGATCGCTGCAGCCGTGGAGGCCGGCGCACGACGCATCATTCTCGCCATCGGCGGCAGTGCCACCAACGATGCCGGCACTGGCATGCTCCGCGCGCTCGGTCTGCGCCTGACCGATTCTCAGGGCAGTGAATTGCCCCGTGGCGGCCTGGCGCTGGCACAAGTAGCCAAGGTCGACGCCAGCGGCCTCGACCCACGTCTGGCCGATGTGCAGTTCGAAGTCGCCGCAGACGTCGACAACCCGCTGTGCGGTCCCCACGGCGCCTCGCACATTTTCGGCCCGCAGAAGGGCGCTACACACGAACAGGTGCTGGCCCTGGACAAGGCTTTGGACCACTTCGCCGATCACTGCGTAGCGGTGCTGGGCCAGGACTGCCGTGACGCGCCTGGTTGCGGCGCAGCAGGCGGCATGGGCTTCGCGGCCAAGGCCTTTCTCGGTGCCTCGTTCCGCCCAGGGGTCGAAGTGGTAGCGCAACTGGTGGGCCTGGCCGATGCCGTCATCGGCGCCGACCTGGTGATCACTGGCGAAGGGCGCTTCGATGCCCAGACCCTGCGCGGCAAGACGCCCTTCGGCGTGGCCCGCGTTGCGCGCGCTGCGGGTGTCCCGGTGGTGGTGCTGGCCGGCACGCTGGGCGAAGGCTATCAGGACCTGTACGCCCATGGCATCGATGCCGCGTTCTCCCTTGCGTCCGGTCCGATGACCCTGGAGCAGGCGTGTGCCGAGGCCGGTGCGCTGCTCAGCGATCGCGCCCGCGATATCGCCCTGCTTTGGCAGCTGCGCGGTTAGGACGCAAGCGCGCCGTGGGTCAATCGCGCTCGCGCATGAAGAAGCCCGCCACGTACTTGCGGAAGGTCTCCAGGCTCTTGAAGTCGGCCAGGCGCTTGAAGGTTTCGGAACTGGGCTCCGGACCCAGCGGCTCTTTCATCAGCGAAACCGAGAGGACCCGGTCCAGGTCCGAGCTGAGCACCAGTTCGTCCATCACCATGGCGCCGATCACCGGTCGGCGCATCACGACCTTGACGCCTTTGCTGGCCATCCAGTCGATCAGCGACACCAGCATCTTCAACGCCTCGCGTTCCTCGTCGCGGAACACCGGGAACAGATGCCCGCGGGTCAGCACCGGCACCGTCGCCACATGCACCATTTCATAGAATTGGCTGCCGGCGGTTGCCGGTGAATACAGGGCCAGGGCCAACAGCGGCCCACTGCTGCGCGCGCCACCCCACAACAGATGATGGCCCTGGAAGTCGAAGCCGGCGGTGCTGCGCTCGGTCAGCACCTTGCGCCCGACTACGTCGGACACGCAGTCGAGCAGCAGCCCATAGCGGCGCTGCCCAATGAAGGCGGTGGAATCCTTCAGGCGTGCCTTGAGCATCATCATGTGCTTCATGTCGATGCGGGTTTCCAGATAATTGCTCGCCGGCACCCTGTCGATCAGCGGGTAGCGTGTGGCCACTTCGCGCAGGTCGGCGAACTGGCGGGTCAGATCCTTCTTCAGGTGCGTGGCGTACACATTGAGCCCAGAGGCTTCGATGAACGTCAGCAGCAGCGAGAGCAACCGGTGCTGCTCCCGTCGCTGACTTGCCACCACGGCGGTGCCAGGCGTGCCTGGCATGGCCGGGGCGCGAAAATCGCCAATCAGCTTCAGCGGCACATCGGGGGGCAACCAGGCGGCCGGCAGTGGCCCTTCATCCTCGCGCCCAGGCGTATTGTCACGCTCGTCATGGATGAAGGGGCAACCCTCGGCATGCTCGGCCGTGCCGGGGTTGTTCTTCAAAAACAGCGTGCCGGTACTGCTGTTGAGCGTCACGTTCATCACCGGCAGCGTACCGGGCCGGCAATCGCACGCCAGCCACTGGCCCTGGGTGCGGACCTTCATCAGCCACTGGTTGGCCTGCAGGAGCTTCGGGCCCTCACTGCGGCCTTCGACGAATTCGGTCACCAACTGCTGTTCGGCAGGGGTCAGGGCGCGTACTGGCGCGCCGGTCTTTTCGATGATTCTCATGACGCTGCAAACGCCCCTTCAATGAACGGATCCAGGCTGGGCTGGCCTCCATGGGACAACGTTTGCGCAGCATGTATCCATTGCTGGTGCCGCGCCCGCGCCCACTGCCAGCGCATGATCGCCCTAGCTGTGTCGGCCGCATAACGAATGCACTAACGGCTTGCCGCGCACTCGAACGACCGCTACCGTTGTAGCCTCAGCCCACCGACAGGAGCCATGACATGGCAAGCACGCAAGCGAGCATCGACATTCCGGCATCGGCCGATAAGGTCTGGAATCTGGTGGCCGGGTTCAACTCCCTGGCCGACTGGCTGCCCATGATCCAGCACAGCGAAGCCCAGGAAAATGGCCGGCTGCGCCACCTGACCACGGTGGACGGTACCGTCATCATCGAGCGTCTGGAGACTTACGACAACGCCGCGCGCACCTACAGCTATTCCATCATCGAAGGTCCCTTTCCGGTGAGCGATTACCTGGCGACGCTCAAGGTCATCGAGGTGGACGCCGGCAACAGCCGAGTGGAGTGGGGCGGTCGCTTCAACCCGGTCGGCATGAGTGACGCCGAGGCGGTGGAAATTTTCGACGGTGTCTATCAAGGTGGCCTGCAGGCGCTGCGCGGTAACTTCTGATCGAACCGGCCGGGTAAGGGCGGACGGGTCAGGCACCGACGCGGATGCTAGAATGGCGGGCGTCTACCCTGGCACTCAAGGATTCCCCGGTTTGTCTGATCTGCAGAACCCTCTGTTGCAATATCTCGCGCGGCTGATGCCGTCCAGCCGCACGACCATGCAATACGTATTGCAGGATGCCGCGGACCGGCTGGGCTTCGAGGACGTCGACATTCGCGAGGTGCCCTGGCACCGTCTCGAACCCGGGCACGTTACCTCGCTGGTGGCCGCCCTGCGCGAAGATGGCTACGCCCCCAACACCACCTCGCTTTACGTCAACGCCGTGCGCGGGGTCATGAACGAGGCGTGGCGGCTGAGCCTGATCGACCAGGATCACCTGCTCAAGATTCGCTCGGTCAAGCCCATGCAGGGCACCCGCCTGGGCAACGGCCGCAACCTCAAGCGCAGCCTGATCCGCGACCTGATGGAGGTCTGCGCCAACGATCCACGGCCGCAGGGACTGCGCGACGCCGCCGTCATCGCCATCCTGTATGGTTCTGGCATGCGCAAGTCGGAGTCGGTCAACCTCGACCTGGCCCAGGTCGACTTCAGCGAGCGCAGCCTGCGCGTGACCGGAAAGGGCAACAAGGAGTTGATCAAGTACGCGCCGGGCTGGGCTTTTACCCATCTGCAAACCTGGCTGGCGTTTCGCCGCAGCCAGCTTCCCGCAGGCCAGGCCGATGACGACTTTCTTTTCAATCGCATCCGCCGCGGCGCGCACATCACCCGCGAGCGTATCACCAAGCACGCCATCTACTACATCGCCCGACAACGCGGCACCCAGGTCGGCGTGAAGATCATGCCCCATGATTTCCGACGTTCGTTCATCACCCGAGTGATCGAAGAGCACGACCTGTCGATTGCCCAGAAGCTGGCGCACCACACTAATATCCAGACCACTGCGGCCTACGACATGCGCGACGACAACGAGCGTCGCCGCGCCGTGGACCGCTTCGATCTTTGAGCCTGCAGGCCCTTGTCGCAGGCTCGGGCCAGCTCAGTGACGAGCCACAGGCCCGGCTGGCAAAAACCAGTTCAGCAGCAGCGCGCAGATACCGCCAGTGGCTACACCCGACTCCAGCACGTTGCGCAATGCGCCCGGCATGTGCGCGAGGAACTCCGGCACCTGAGCCACACCCAGGCCGAGGGCGAGCGATACGGCGATGATCAGCAGCGCCCGACGATCGAGGTCGACGCTGGCAAGGATATTGATGCCCGATGCGGCCACCGCGCCGAACATCACCATGGCAGCTCCGCCCAGTACCGGTTCGGGCACCGCCTGGATCACCCCGGCAACCGTCGGGAACAGACCGAGCAGAACCAGCATCCCGGCGATCCACACGCCGATGTGGCGGCTGGCGATGCCGGTGAGCTGAATGACCCCGTTGTTCTGCGCGAAGATGGAGCTGGGGAAGGTATTGAAGACACCGGCCAGCAGCGAGTTGGTCCCGTTGACCAGCACGCCGCCCTTGATGCGCTGCATCCACAGCGGGCCCTCTACGGGCTGGCGTGACACCTTGCTGGTCGCCGTCACGTCACCGATCGCTTCCAGGGACGTCACCAGGTAGATCACCAGCATTGGAATGAACAACGCCCAGGAGAAACCGAGGCCGAAGTGCAGCGGTACGGGCACCTGAAATACCGCGGCCTGGTGCATGCCGGTGAAGTCCAGTCGGCCCAGGTAACCGGCCAGCGCGTAGCCCATGGCCAGAGCGATGACGATGGCGGCGCTGCGCATCCAGGTCACCGGAATGCGATTGAGCACCACGATGATCGCCAGTACCAGGCCGGAGAGCATGAGGTTTTCGCCGTTGGCGAACGTGCCATTGGCCATGGCGCCGAAGCCGCCACCCATGCTGATCAGACCGACCTTGATCAGGGTCAGGCCGATCATCAGTACGACGATACCGGTGACCAGCGGCGTGATCAGCCGTTTGACGAAGGGCAGGATTCGCGAAATGCCGATTTCCACGAACGACCCTGCGATGACCACGCCGAAGATCGCCGCCATCACAGCTTCCACCGGTGTGCCCTGTTGCACCATCAGCGCACCCCCGGCAATCAGCGGGCCGACGAAGTTGAAACTGGTGCCCTGCACGATCAAGAGGCCCGCGCCGAACGGGCCGATGCGCCGACACTGGACGAAGGTGGCAATGCCGGAAATGACCAGCGACATGGAAACGATCATGTTGGTGTCACGGGCGCTGACGCCCAGTGCCTGGCAGATCAGCAGGCCAGGCGTGACGATCGGTACGATGATCGCAAGCAGGTGCTGCAGCGCGGCAAGCATGCCCAGCAGTGGGCGAGGGCGGTCTTCCAGGCCCAGGATCAATTCGTCGCTGGGTGGCTGTGGGGTGCTCATGGCAAGGGCTCCTGAGAAAGAGCGCGAAGGCTCCGGCAAAAAGAGCGCGATGGCTCAATCGAAAGGAGCGCGATTCTACGGCGCGACGCCCATAGGGCAAACCGGTTTTTGCCGAAGATACCCGAACCAGGGGCAAGAAAAAGCCCGCACGAGGCGGGCTTCGACAGGGCAACGGTGAATCAGTCGTCGCGACCCATGATGCCGAACAGCTGCAGCAGGCTCACGAACAGATTGTAGATCGACACGTACAGGCTGATGGTCGCCATGATGTAGTTGCGTTCGCCACCATGGATGATCGCGCTGGTCTGGAACAGGATGCACACCGACGAGAACAGCACGAAACCGGCGCTGATCGCCAACTGCAGACCGGCGATCTGGAAGAAGAAGCTGGCCAGCACCGCGCCCAGCAGCACGAAGAAGCCTGCGGTGATGAAGCCGCCCAGGAAGCTCATGTCCTTGCGGGTGATGAGCACATAGGCCGACAGGCCGCCGAACACCAGCGCCGTCATGGCGAAGGCCGAGCTGACCACTTCGGCGCCGCCCTGCATGCCCAGGTAACGGTTGAGGATCGGGCCGAGCAGGAAGCCCATGAAGCCGGTCAGGGCGAAGGTGGACACCAGGCCCCAGGCCGAATCACGCAGCTTGTTGGTCAGGAAGAACAGCCCGTAGAAACCGATCAGCACGACGAAGATGTTCGGGTAGCCGACGCGCATCTGCTGCGCGACGTAGGCCATCACGCCACTGAAAGCCAGGGTGAGTGCCAGCAAGCCGTAGGTGTTGCGCAGGACGCGGCTAACTTCTAGCTGCTGCACCTGCGAGCCTTGATTAACTGCATAATCCTGTTCGCGCATGGCGAGACTCCTTTGATTGAACACGTCTGAAACGTTCAGATGCAAAGATCATATCAGACCCTTGCCCAGCCGCTCTATCCAGAGTTTGACAGCGTGTTTCATTCCGGTATTATGGCGCCCGCAAAGCAACCAGCAAGACATTCGGGAAATTGGCAGAGTGGTTGAATGCACCGGTCTTGAAAACCGGCGAACGTTAATAGCGTTCCCAGGGTTCGAATCCCTGGTTTCCCGCCAAACATCGAAAAGCCCCGCATTGGCGGGGCTTTTTCGTTTTCGCCGTTGCAGAAGTGCCATGTCGCGAAACCCACTTGTGCAGGTGTCCTGATTGTTGCGTTACAGCAAGAAAAAGATATCGAGGTTGATCAGGAAAGGCGTCGTGTACGTGACGGTCATGGGGGTGATGGGAAATTCCGGGAGGATCTTCGATCACCTTTCGGTTTGGCAGCCGTGGCGCCTGGCGAAACAGATGCTTGGCTATGTATTGATGCATTGAGGTATGGATGCATTGAGCCGCTGGGCGTTTCAGTGCGGTGTCAATCGCCCGCGCAGCGCCGAAACCCCGGCGCGCAGCGCATGGCCGCGGCAGGTCAGCACCACCAGCGAGGCAGCCGCCGCTACGGCCATGTCTTTCTGGGCATCCCAGAAATCGTCCTGGGCACCTACGAAGGCCGAGTCGCCACCGCCTACGTACGCGGCGCCTGCCCACTCCATCAGTTCATAGAGCATTGAGGTCGACAGCACGAGCGACCAGGCGATCAATGATGCCCACGCACCCTTGAGCTGGCATTTCTCACTGACGATTTCCCGCAAGGGCAGGCTGAGCAGCAGGCCGTAGGCCAGGTGCACGAAACGATCATATTGATTGCGCTCCCAGCCCAGCGCTGCATTCACGTCCACCCCGCTGATCAGGTACAACGCTTCGTTGTAGGGAACCTGGGGGTAGGTGAAGTGCGTGCCCACCTGATGCAGGCATAGAAAGATGATCACCATCACCCACGCGCGTCGGCTCCACTGGAAATGGTCACGGGTGAACCACACGGCCACGGCGCCCACCAGCACCAGAATGTTTTCGATCAGCCAGGTCTGGCGGTCCAGCGGCTGCCAGCCCGAGGCGATCACCGCCAGCAGCAACACCCAGTGCCAGTAGCCTATGCTTGTCCTTCGAGTTGCCATTGTCACGCTCCTCGCCAAGTCCTCTGCTGCAGTTGATCACCATGCCCTGCATTAATTCGTTCAGGCTTGCAGCGCTGGCTGATCGACAGCCAGGTCCGGGTCGTCGGGCCTCTGGAGGGGAGAAAGTGAATTGCAAATTGGAATGAACATTTGCCGAACTACCACCCGTCGTATCTATCTGCAACCAACGCGCGATAGATAGGTCAAGAGACTTACAGCCGCCGGATGCCGGCATCTCCTCGACAGGTATCGTCCATGATCGGAATCATTGTCCCAGCTCATAATGAAGAAGCAGTGGTCGCTCAATGCATCGAGTCGTTGCTGATTGCCGGTGAGCATCCTGGACTGTCGGGCGAAGAGGTCAAGGTGGTTATCGTGCTGGACGAATGTTCCGACGGTACCCAGCAAGTGGTCAACCGCTACCCCGTACAGAGCGTGGCCGTGGCGCACTGCAACGTCGGTCGTACGCGCGCCGCGGGTGCTCAACTGTTGTTGGATCAAGGCGCCCGCTGGTTGGCGTTCACCGATGCCGATACCCTCGTGCCGCCCACCTGGCTGGTCGATCAGCTGCGCTTTCGCACTGACGCGGTCTGCGGCACGGTGCGCGTGGATGACTGGTCGCTGCATGCCGAGGAAGTTCGCAGCCGTTACGACGCCCTGTATACCCCGGTGGAAGGTCACAAGCATGTTCACGGCGCCAACATCGGGGTCAGTGCCCAGGCCTACCGCCGGGTTGGCGGGTTCAAGCCGCTCAAGGCCCACGAGGACGTGCACCTGGTGGCCGACCTGAAAGAGGTCGGGGCGTCCATTACCTGGACTTCGATCAACTGCGTGACGACCAGCGCCCGGCTGGATTGTCGCTGCCGTGAAGGCTTCGGCGACTACCTGCGCTCGCTGTCGATCGGTGCTCCGCTGGAAGCAGTTGGTTGAGCGTGCCCGAGCGTCCGAATTTGCCAACATGAACACTGAAAATAAGATCGGAACTATTTCCAACCGGCAACGCCCTAAGTTCAGGCAGCAAGTACGAAGCTTCCGGCTTACATACTTCAAGTACTGTCACTAAAACGATGATCAAAGTGAGGCTCAACATGAAAAGCGAACAAATCGAAGGCGTAGCAGAAAAGATCGCCGGCAAGGCTCAAGGTGTAGTGGGCAAACTGGTCGGTGACCATTCCCTGCAGGCAGAAGGCGCAGGTCGCGAAGCGGCTGGCCAACTGACCAAGACCTACGGCGACGCGCTGAACAATGTGTCTGCCTTCGTCAAGGAAAAGCCAGGTGCCTCGTTGGCCATTGGCGCTGCCATTTTCGTACTGGTAAGCCGTTTCCTGCGTCGCTGATTCTGCTGCGCTTAAAGTGTCTTCCCAACCGTTCGATTGCTGGCCTTCAGCCAATTGAACGGTAGGGAAGTGCAGCAACCCCCGCGCACTTCCCCTACTGCTTCAACCTCCCCAACCCAGCGAACGACGAATGACGTCTCTGTAAGGCGTATCTAGTTGCTGCGGCAGTTGTTCAATGTATTCCCGCGCATGTATTCGCACTTCACCCGTCAAGTTTTGCAGATAGTCGAGAACATCGTCGATGGTGGGTATCCGTGCCTCTATACCCGCGAATCGCGGCGGCAAAGCGGTCCAGATGACTGCATCCAGTTCTCGCTCACGCGCCCATTGGGCAAGGACCCCGGTGGACCGGTCGCTGCAGATGAAACTGCCGATGCCATCATCGCGCGAATGGGGTATCTGTTCACGTTCGCGCAGTGCCTGACAGGCGTCGTCAAGCGAGGTGGTGTCCAGCAACGCCCAGAGAGATGGCACAGCAGGTGCATTCAGGCAGATCGCCGTGGCCAGCTCGCCGCCGTCGCCGACCCTGCAAAGCTCGACGGGTAATGCAGGGCCGTCGGTGTGCCACGGGCTGCAGACCGGTAAAGCCCCCGTCTTCCATACCAGCGATCCCCAGGCCAGGCAGGCTATGTTCATCATCGTTTTCCGTCTGAGCAGTGATTGCCTGCAAGTGCAGGTGTCAACTCAGGCCCGTCGACAGCTGCACAAGTTCAGCGCCATCGCCCCAGTGGACGCTTCGGGCGCCGCTGCTCGGCGTTCAGCCCAGCAGAGGTTTGGCCAATTCACGCAGCCGCTGCTTGTCTTCATCCAGGGTAAGCGCACTGTCGGCGCGTTTCAGCAGGCGCGTCGCATGCAGCCGGCACTGGGCGGCGAAGGTTTGCGGGCTGATCTCGTTCAGGCTGATCAGCGCCTTGATCATGCGAATGTCGACTTCCAGCAGCCCGGCGCCGTCGCGCGCCACGAAGGTGAAGAAGTCGTCGAACAGATCGGCCACCTGCAAGCCGCGAACGTGCACTCGGCGGCAGTGTGGATCGATCTCGCGGGATGTCGAATCGGTAGTGCTGTGTACATGCCAGGCGGTGAAGCACCTGACTCCGCGGCCAATCACGTCGATCACCGTGCCCGAGTCGTTGGTGGCCGGCGACAGGGCGCGCGAAGCGATCTCCGCGAGGACCGAAATGCCGAAACGTGGGTCCTGTTCGAAGGTACGGCGCAGGCCGATCGTGACAGCGGTGCGGATTTCCGCGGCGAGGTCTGCCTGGGTCTGCGCCTGGCCGTCGCTGTCCGCGGTAAACCAGGCCAGATCTGCGCCGAGGTGAAGGAAAGCGCCTGGCAGTACGCTCAGGTAGATCTGCAGCCCGTGCTTCTCGGCCAGCGCGCCAAGGGCGGCGACATCGATGTGCTGCACGTAGCCGGTGTCCTCGCTGCGCACGGTTGCTGCCGTTGGCGGAGTCATCAGATCGAGCGGGTAGGGCGCCGCGCCCATGTACGGCCAGCGCGCGCGGTTTTCCAGGGATTGCAACGCTGCGGCTTCGACCCGGTCGATGGTTTCGCCGACCCGGCCCAGCTTGGACAGGTGGTCGATCCAACGCAGCAGCGTATAGACGATCAGGATGATCATGACGATGGTCACCGCGAACAGCACCACCCGCCCTTGAGCGCCGTAGGCCCCGGTGCTCAGGGCAATGATCCCGACCAGGCTGAACAGGAACGAGCCGATGAACGTTGCCAGCGCGTTCTGGGTCGTGGCGTCTTCCATCACCAGTGAGGTGGCACGCGGTGTTACGCCGCTGCTGGCGGCGCCATAGGCACTGACCATGGTGCTCAACGAGAAGGTCGTGACCGCAAGCATGCTCGACGCGATGATCGCGAGGATCTTGTCGACCGAATCGGCACCGATCCGCGTCGGCAGGTCGGCGGGCACGAAGTCCTTGAAGACGATGGCAATCAGCGCCGTGGCGATGCCCGTCAGGGAGAACAGGCTTGCGCGGAACCACAAGCGTTTGGTCATCTGACCCAGGGCCCAGCGCCAGCGAGCGATCATCGTGTATTCCTCGGGATTGTCAGTCGGACCGCCAGCAGCCATGCGAGCGCGGCTGCACATTGAGTGCCTGGAGCTGACGAAAGTTTCATGCCACCGTAGGAGCGGTCATCGGCCGCGAAAGGAGCGACGCGATGTATCGGCCATGACGACAGCGGCCGGGTCGATTGCACGGAACCCCGGATCGGTCTGCAGGCTCACAGTGTAGAGCCCCTCATTGAAAGGAACCGATCATGGCCGATGACAAGCAACCGCCCCCCGAGGACACCGAGGACCAGACGCCCGCCCATTCCACCCCGGAAGAAAAGGAACGGCTGAAGGATTTCAACAAGGACGGCATCCCGCCAGGCGTCGCCTGATGCTGGAGCAGCGCTATCGCGCCGATGGCCCCCCATTCAAGACCGGAGGATTTATGAGCAACGAGACCAAGCCCGATAACGACCTGGGGTTCGACCCGGACTCTCCCGACCTTGCCGACCCGCAGGTCGATCCGATCGGGCCCGCCAAGAAGCCCGAAGGCGACACGTCGGAAAAAACCCGTGACGCAGATAAATATCCGCCCTATGGCACCAAGGACTGAGTCTGGTAGCCTTGTGCAGGCAGCCCTCGGTGCCTGCCTGCCGCACCACGCTGAAAGCGTGAGCGCGCCGCCCTGCCGAGTGGCCGTACTCACGCTGCGACACGTCTCCAGCCATGACATCGCCAGGAGAAGCTCTAGATGATTCCCACCACTGAAATGCGCCGCATCGTCGAAGCCAGCTTCGCGCCCCTCAAATGCCATTGCACGTTGAATCCGGGGGGCACCATGACGGTCGAGGTGTCCGACCCGGCCAGTGGTCAGGTCGACCTGCTGATGGTAGGTGTCGATACCCAGCCGTTGTCCAGCAGTCGGGCGATTGCCGAACTGGTGGCGCAGCTGCGTGCCGAGCTCAAGGGCAACCAGGAGTGGTTCTGCCGCCATGCCCCGCGCGGCGCTAGCCGGTCGTGATCAGGCTGGTGTCTTCTGGCGCTCGGGCAGTGCCTGCTCGTTGTTCTCGATGGTCCACAGCGGTCTGAACAGCCGTGTCCACAAGGCGACGATCACCAGCGTACTGACAGCGCCGAACAACGCTGCTGGCACCGTGCCCAGCGCCGTCGCGCTGACCCCCGCACGGAATTCGCCCAGTTCGTTCGAAGAGCCGATGAATAACATGTTCACCGCGCTGACCCGTCCACGCATATCGTCGGGCGTGGCGAACTGGATCAGCGAAGAGCGGATGTACACGCTGATCATGTCTGCTGCCCCAGCGACGAACAGCGCCGCGCACGACACCCAGAACCACGTGGACAAGGCGAACACCAGGTTGGCCACGCCGAACACTGCCACCGCGAGGAACATGCGCTGGCCCATCCGCGCGTTGAGCGGACGGATGCTCAGGTAGAACCCCATGCCCAGTTCACCCAGTGCAATGGCGCTGCGCAGCAGGCCCAGCCCGGCGGGGCCGACATGGAGAATTTCCGCAGCATAGATCGGCAACAGGGCTACTACGCCACCGAGCAGCACCGCGAACAGGTCCAGCGATATCGCACCGAGGATGATCGGCCGCGAGGTGATGAAGCGGATGCCAGCGGTGAAGCGACTCACTGCTGTGGTCTGATCATCCACCGGCCGCACGATGCGCACGCTGGGTACCCATTGCAGCAGCAGCACACCCAGGGCGAAGCCCAGCAGGCAGATGCCGAACGTCCAGCCACCGATGGCGGCATACAGCAGCCCGCCCAGCAGGGGGCCGGCAATTACCGCCACTTTCATGATCATGCTGTTGGTGGCGATGGCCTGGGCCAGGTGCTCGCGCGCAACGATCTGCGGCAGCAGGCTTTGCACGGCGGGCCCGGTGAACGCTCGGGTACAGCCGAACACGAACAACGCGACGTAGTAGGGCCAGGTGTCGACGGTTTCACTCAGGGCCAGCCACAGCAGCGCGGCGGAGGAGAGCACCGACACGCTCCAGCTGATCTGCAGGATGCGCCGCCGGTCGAAGCGATCCAGCAGATCCCCGGCCGGCAGCAGCAACAGCACCATGGGGATGAACTGCGCCAGGCCGACGTAGGCCAGTGTCAGTGGATGGCGGGTCATGTCGTACATGTGCCAGGCGACAACGATGGCCTGGATCTGCATGGCGAACATGGCCGCGAGACGTACCATGAGGAAGGCACGGAAGCCGGGCTGGGAGAAGATGGCGGTGGAGTTGCGTTTCAAGGTCGACGTTCTTGTGCCAGTCAATGGGTCACGCGATCAGCGCATACGTATCAAGATGTTAACGAAGACCGAGTGTACGTGATCAAGTGTCAGGTGCGCATCCGCTTGCGCACCGTTGAGTGCCTGCGGCACGTTTCATGTGTCGATAATGACTATTGACGAACGCAATAGTGGCGCCTCGGTTCGGCTGGTATCTTTGATTTCGAAGATTGAATACGAGGCCAGGCGCTGATTCTTCCCCGCATAGCGACTGGCCCAGTGCTCTGCTTCAACTCTCTTTGGTTAGATTTTCAGCCACCTCACGTCAGTGCGGTGGCTTTTTTTTGCTCACGATCCATGCCCGATATCCGTAGGAGCGGTCCGTGGCCGCGAAACAGGCGCTGCGGTCGGTCAGGCACATCGCAGTCAGCCTTTCGCGGCCGATGACCGCTCCTACAGGCGCTGTCCACCTCACGTAGGAGCGGTCCGTGGCCGCTAAACGGGCGCTGCGGTCGGTCAGGGACATCACAGTCAGCCTTTCGCGGCCGATGACCGCTCCTACAGGCGCTGTCCACCTCACGTAGGAGCGGTCCGTGGCCGCGAAACGGGCGCTGCGGTCGGTCAGGCACATCGCAGTCAGCCTTTCGCGGCCGATGACCGCTCCTACAGGCGCTGTCCACCTCACGTAGGAGCGGTCTGTGGCCGCTAAACGGGCGCTGCGGTCGGTCAGGTACATCTCAGTCAGCCTTTCGCGGCCGATGACCGCTCCTACAGGCGCTGTCCACCTCACGTAGGAGCGGTCCGTGGCCGCGAAACAGGCGCTGCGGTGGGTCAGGCCGAATCACTGCGCCGAGAAGGCAAACACAGTGGCGTGGGTGTAGGTCTGGCCGGGATCGAGGCGGGTGCTGGCGAACGTGGGCTGGTTGGGGGCATCGGGGAAGTGCTGGGTTTCCAGGGTGAAGGCGCCCCAGTGCGGATACACCTTGCCACCCTTGCCGCGAACGGTGCCGTCGAGGAAGTTGCTGGTATAGAACTGCACGCCCGGCTCGGTGGTGTACAGCGTCAAGGTGCGCCCCGACACCGGGTCGGTCACCTTGGCGGCCTCGCGTTTCAAGTCGCCTGCGCTGTCGAGCACCCAATTGAAATCGAAGCCGCCTTGTTTCGGCTCGGCGAATGCCAGTTGCTCATGCTTGGCGCCGATGTGCTTGCCAATGGCGGTAGGGGCGAGGAAATCCATCGGCGTGCCTTTCACCGGTGCCAACTCGCCGGTCGGGATCAACTTCGCCGTCACCGGCGTGTAGCGGCTCGCATGCAAGGTGGCCACCTGCTTCAACACATCGCCACTGCCGGCACCGGCCAGATTGAAATAGCTGTGGTTGGTCAGGTTGAGCACGGTCGGCTTGTCGGTGGTGGCCTTGTACTGCACGCGCAGTTCGTTGCGTTCGTTCAGGCTGTAGGTGACCTGGGTCGCCAGGGTCCCGGGAAAGCCCATCTCGCCATCGGGCGAGCGATAGGTGAAGGTGGCCGCGACCTGGTCGGCATCCTGCGTGGCCTCTACGGCCCAGACGTGTTTGTCGAACCCTCGAGTGCCGCCGTGCAGGGCATTGCTCTTGTCATTGAGCGGTACCGAATAGGTCTGCCCGTCCAGGCTGAACTTGCCCCCGGCCAGGCGGTTGCCGAAGCGGCCGATGGTGGCGCCGAAATACACGGTGGGATTGGCCTGGTAGCCCTGCACGTCATCGAAGCCCAGCACCACATCCGCCACCTGGCCTTTTTTGTCGGGTACGTGCAGCGCCTGCAAGGTGGCGCCGTAGGTAATGATGCTAGCTTTCATACCGTGGCTGTTGCTCAGGGTGATCTTTTCCAGCGGCGTGCCATCGGGCAGCGCGCCGAAGCTTTCGCGGGTCGAAGTCAAGCCTGCCGCATGGGCAGAGATGGAAGCAGTCATGAGGGTCAATCCAATGGCGCTGAGCAGTTTTTGATGAATAGGCATGTAAGGCGTTCCGTAGTTTTTTATAGGAAATGGCTGGATCCCGGGGTTGGACAACCGGACTCCGGCGGTGGCTGCACTGGCAGGTATAGCTGAAATTCGACGTCCGTAAAAATAAATGGTAATACTATTTGCCAGATCACTCGTGGTGTCATTTCTGACAGGATCTACGACACGCCGCTGTGGATGGCGCAAGCGTGACGTTACGTTACAAATGCCCATCCTGTTATATGGTATGACTATTCGCTGATGTTGCTGGACGCTGTAGCTATTCAATAAAAATAAGGAGTTAGCTATGTTGAGTCGTCATGGGATCCGTTCCCTGTGCTGTGCCGCCCTGACCGCCGCGATGTTCGCAGGCTCGTCGGCTTCGTGGGCCGAAGAGGTCAAGATCGGTTTTCTGGTCAAGCAGGCTGAAGAGCCCTGGTTCCAGACCGAGTGGGCCTTTGCCGAGAAGGCCGGCAAGGACAAAGGCTTCAAGGTCATCAAGATCGCTGTGCCAGACGGCGAGAAAACCCTTTCGGCCATCGACAGCCTGGCCGCCAATGGGGTCAAGGGCTTCGTCATCTGCCCCCCTGACGTTGCGCTAGGCCCGGCCATCGTGGCCAAGGCCAAACTCAATGACATGAAAGTAATGGCCGTCGACGATCGCTTCGTCGATGCCAAGGGCAACTTCATGGAGGACGTGCCGTACCTGGGCATGGCCGCCTTCGAAGTCGGCGAGAAGCAGGGCATGGCCATGGCCGGCGAAGCCAAGAAGCGTGGCTGGGACTGGAAAGACACCTACGCCATCATCAATACCTACAACGAGCTGGATACCGGCAAGAAGCGCACCGACGGCTCGGTCAAGGCGCTGAAGGCTGCGGGCCTGCCCACCGAGCACATTCTGTTCGCCGCGCAGAAGACCCTCGACGTACCCGGCAGCATGGACGCTACCAACTCCACGCTGGTCAAGCTGCCGTCAGGCGCCAAGAATCTGATCATCGGCGGCATGAACGACAACACCGTGCTGGGTGGCGTGCGCGCCACCGAAAGTGCGGGGTTCGCCGCAGCCAACGTGATCGGCATCGGCATCAACGGCACCGATGCCATCGGCGAGCTGAAGAAAGCCAACAGCGGCTTCTTCGGCTCCATGCTGCCCAGCCCCCATACCGAGGGCTACAACACGGCAAGCATGATGTTCGAGTGGGTCACCACCGGCAAGGAGCCGCCCAAATACACCGCCATGGATGACGTGACCCTGATCACCCGCGAGAACTTCAAGCAGGAACTGGAAAAGATCGGTTTGTGGAACTGATCTGACCCATGGCCTCTGCCCCGGCAGAGGCAGATTCTTCACGGCGTGCCGTGATGCCTGCTCTGGAGTTGTATCCATGCGTGTAGAGTCATTGCGTTTCAACGGTATCGGCAAGAATTTTCCGGGCGTGCGCGCACTGTCGGACATCAGCTTCGAAGTTCGCCCGGGCAGCGTGCATGCCCTGATGGGCGAAAACGGTGCCGGCAAGTCCACCTTGTTGAAGATCCTGGGCGGTGCCTACCAGCCCAGCACGGGCAGCCTGCAGATTGGCAGCCAGAGCCTGGTGTTCAAGTCCGCTGCCGAAAGCATCGGCAGCGGCGTGGCCGTGATTCACCAGGAGCTGCACCTGGTGCCGGAAATGAGCGTGGCGGAAAACCTGCTGCTGGGCCACATGCCAGCGCGTTTCGGCCTGATCGATCGCAGCGCCATGCTGCGCCGTGCCGGCGAGCTGCTCGCCGGTCTGGCCGACGAGATCGATCCGCGCCAGCGCTTGGGCAGTCTGTCCCTGGGCCAGCGGCAGTTGGTCGAGATTGCCAAGGCGATGTCGCGCAATGCCCATGTGATCGCCTTCGACGAGCCGACCAGTAGCTTGTCGGCACGGGAAATCGACCGGCTGATGACGATCATTGCCAAGCTGCGCGACGAGGGCAGGGTGGTCCTCTATGTCTCCCACCGCATGGAAGAGATATTCCGCATCTGCGACGCCGTCACGGTGTTCAAGGATGGTCGCTACGTGCGCACTTTCGACGACATGGCCGAGTTGACCCACGACCAGCTGGTGACCTGCATGGTCGGCCGCGATATCCAGGACATCTACAACTACCGTCCTCGCCCTCATCAGGGCCAGGCACTGCGCGTCGATGGCCTGCTGGGGCCGGGCCTGCACGAGGCGGTCAGTTTCAGCGTCGCCAAGGGTGAAGTGCTGGGCTTCTTCGGGCTGGTGGGCGCAGGCCGCACCGAGCTGTTGCGCCTGCTGTCCGGATTGGCCGCCAGCAAGGCAGGCAGCCTCACCCTCGATGGGCGTTCGCTGACCCTGGCCAACCCGCGCGACGCCATCGCCGCGGGCATTCTATTGTGCCCCGAGGATCGCAAGAAGGAAGGCATCGTACCCCTGGCCAGCGTGGCCGAAAACATCAACATCGGCGCCCGCGACCGCCACCTCACCCTGGGCTGCCTGGTGCAGGGCCCGTGGGAAAAGGAGAACGCCGCGCGCCAGATCAAGACGCTGAACATCAAGACCCCGTCCGCCGAGCAGCCGATCATGTACCTCTCCGGCGGCAACCAGCAGAAGGCCATCCTCGGTCGCTGGCTGTCGATGCCGATGAAGGTCCTGTTGCTCGACGAACCCACACGAGGCATCGACATCGGTGCCAAGGCCGAGATCTACCAGATCATTCACGGCCTGGCCGCCGATGGTATCGCGGTGATCGTGGTGTCCAGCGACCTGATGGAAGTGATCGGCATCAGCGATCGAATCCTGGTCATGAGTGAAGGTGCGTTGACCGGCGAAGTGCTGCGCGAGCAGGCGCAGGAATCCAGGTTGCTGCAATTGGCACTGCCGCGCACTCGCGGCTGAACAATAACAACAGAGGTGCTTATGTCTACGCAAAACACGCTGCCGGCCCCCCGCCAGGGTCTCAACCTGCGTCGCTTTCTGGACGAGTGGGTGATGCTGCTCGCCGCGCTGGCGATCTTCGTGCTGTGCACGATGTTCATCGACAACTTCCTCTCGCCATTGAACATGCGCGGGCTGGGCCTGGCCATTTCGACCACCGGCATTGCGGCCTGCACCATGCTTTACTGCCTGGCGTCCGGGCATTTCGACCTGTCCGTGGGTTCGGTGATTGCGTGCGCCGGGGTCATTGCGGCGGTGGTGATGCGCGACACCGAAAGCGTGCTGCTGGGCGTGGGCGCGGCCTTGCTGATGGGGCTGGTGGTTGGCCTGATCAACGGCATCGTCATCGCCAAGTTGCGCATCAATGCCTTGATCGCGACCCTGGCGACGATGCAGATCGTGCGCGGCCTGGCCTATATCTTTTCCAATGGCAAGGCGGTCGGGGTCATGCAGGAGGACTTCTTCATCTTCGGCAATGGCCAGTTGATGGGCGTGCCGGTGCCGATCCTGATCACCATCGTCTGCTTCATCTTCTTCGGTTGGTTGCTCAACTACACCACCTATGGACGCAACACCATGGCCATCGGTGGCAACCAGGAAGCGGCGCTGCTGGCGGGTGTGCACGTGGATCGCACCAAGATCATCATCTTTGCCGTGCACGGTGTGATCGGTGCGCTGGCCGGTGTGGTACTGGCGTCGCGGATGACCTCGGGCCAGCCGATGATCGGCCAGGGCTTCGAATTGACGGTGATCTCGGCGTGTGTGCTGGGCGGGGTGTCGCTGGCCGGGGGCATTGGCATGATTCGCCACGTGATCGCCGGCGTGCTGATTCTGGCGATCATCGAGAACGCGATGAACCTGAAGAATATCGACACCTTCTATCAGTACGTGATTCGCGGGACGATTCTGCTGATCGCGGTGATCATCGATCGCTTGAAGCGGCGCTGATCTGCGGGGGGCTTTCGCGGCCGATGACCGCTCCTACAGGGGAATGCACATCTGTAGGAGCGGTCATCGGCCGCGAATAGGCGCTACCCAATTGNCAGGCCGACAACGGACAGGATGGTTTCCATCACGGTCCAGGTCTTCAGGGTTTCGGTCACGGTCATGTTGAAGTACTGCTTGACCAGCCAGAAACCCGCGTCGTTGACGTGGGACAGGATCACCGAGCCGGCGCCGGTGGCCAGCACCAGCAGCTCACGGTTGACGCCGGGCATCATGCCGATGACCGGGGCGACGATACCGGCACCGGTGATGGTCGCGACCGTTGCCGAGCCTGTTGCAACGCGAATCACCGCAGCCACCAGCCACGCCAGCAGAATCGGATTGACCTCGGCCTGCACGGCCATCTGGCCGATGATGTTGCCCACACCGGTATCCACCAGCATCTGCTTGAAACCACCGCCAGCGCCGACGATCAGCACGATGGCCGCAGTCGGGGCCAGGCTCTGGTCCAACAGTTTCATGATCTTCGAACGGTCGAAACCGCGCGCCACACCAAAGGTGTAGAAGGCCAGCAACAGGGCCGCGAGCAGCGCGGTGATCGGGTGGCCGATGAAGTCCATCCACTGGCGGAACAGGTTCTCTGCCGGCAAGGCCACGTCGGCGAAGGTCTTGAGCATCATCAGGAACACGGGCAGCAGGATGGTGATCAGGGTCACCGCGAAGCTGGGCAGGTTCTGGTTGTCCGACTCCTTGGCAATCTGGTCCATCAGCTCCTTGGAAGGATTGCCCGGAATGTACTTGGAGATGAACGAGCCGAAGATCGGGCCGGCGATCATCGCAGTGGGCAGGCCGACGATCAGGCCGTAGAGAATGGTCTTGCCGATATCGGCGTTGAAGATGCCGATCGCCAGCAGCGGACCCGGATGTGGCGGCACCAGGCCGTGGACCACCGAAAGACCGGCAAGCAGCGGGATGCCGATCTTCACCAGCGACACGCCGGAACGGCGGGCGACGATGAACACCAGCGGGATCAGCAGCACGAAGCCGATCTCGAAGAACAGCGGGATGCCCACCAGGAACGCGGAGAACATCATTGCCCAGTGGATGCGCTTGACCCCGAACTTGCGGATCAGGGTTTGCGCGATCTGGTCGGCGCCGCCCGAATCGGCCATCAGTTTGCCGAGCATGGTGCCCAGCGCAAGGATGATGCCGACGAATCCAAGCACCCCGCCGAAGCCGTCCTGGAAGGACTTCATGACCTTGACCACCGGCAAACCGGACGTCAGGCCGAGGAAGATCGCCGCAATGGTGAGTGCGACGAAGGGGTGGACCTTGAACTGGGTGATAAGCACGATCAGACCAATGATGGTGACCAGTGCATCGAGCAGCAAGTAAGTGTCGTGAGCTAAGCCAAACATAAAGGTTTGCCTCGTGTTGTCGTTGTTGTGGGCGCAACGGTTGTGGTTGGGGACATCAGGCACTGCTGCGCGGGATGCTCAGACAGCGCTGTCTTCAAGTGCCGATCAAGCCAGCGTGGAAGCGCCGTGCTCGACCAGCCAGTGTTCCACCTGCTGCGCCAGGTCCACGATGGGAGTGGTGGCGTCCAGGTCCAGGGTCAGGGGCTCGCCGGTCGGCGGTTCCAGTGCAGCGAACTGGCTGTCGATGAGGCTGGCCGGCATGAAGTGGCCGGGCCGATGGGCGACGCGGTTGGCGGCTTCTTCGCGGGTCAGTGCGAGAAACACGAAGCCCAGGCCAGGCACGGCGTCGCGCAGGGTCTTGCGATACTTGAGCTTGAGCGCCGAGCAGGTCAATACGGGGCGTTGCCCGGACTCGATGCAGGCACGCATTTCCTCGCCCAGGCGCACCAGCCAACCGGCGCGGTCGTTGTCGTCGAGGGGGTGGCCGGCGCTCATCTTGGCGATGTTGGCCTCGGGATGAAAGCTGTCGCCTTCGATCAGGCGGCCGCCGCTGCGGCCAACGATGGCGGCACCGACGCTGCTCTTGCCGCAGCCGGATACTCCCATCACCACCAAAGCGTTCAGAGGGGCATTCATCAAGTCACTCCTGCTGGGGCCGGCCGTTCGTGGATACGGCGCCCTCATCTTATTGATCTTGTCAAAGCAGTCTGGTGCAGCCTGCGGTAATAGCAAGGCACAAATCATTATTGCTCTGGATTCGAGACAGCGCTACCTTACCTCAACTCTTTTTCATTGCAAGTAGATAACAACAAGAATCATGGCGCGAATCGGCTCACGCGCAACTGGCCTGCCCACCCTGGCCGAAGTTGCCAAACTTTCAGGTGTTTCCCCCATTACGGCTTCACGCGCATTGCGCGGGGTGTCGACGGTCGCTCCACAATTGGCCACCAAGGTGCTGGAGGCCGCGCAGACCCTGGGCTATGTGGTCAACCCGGCGGCACGCGCGCTGGCCTCGGCGCAGAGCCAGTCGGTCGTGGTGCTCATTCCCTCGTTGTCCAACCATTTGTTCATCGACACGCTGGAAGCCATCCATGAAGTGATGCGCCCGCGCGGGCTGGAAGTACTGATCGGTAACTACCACTACGATGTCGACGAAGAAGAAAACCTCATTCGCAACTACCTGGCCTACAAGCCGGGCGGCATCCTGCTGACGGGCATGAGCCGCACCGAGCGTGCGCATGCCATGTTGCACAACAGTGGTGTGCCGTGCGTGCACATGATGGAGTTGGGCGCCAGCGGCGGGCGTGCCTGTGTCGGCTTTTCCCAGGAGCAGGCCGGAAGCGTGGCGGCGCAGCATCTGCTGGACGCCGGGCGCCGACGCCTGGGCTATGTGGCCGCGCAGCTCGACCCGCGTGTGATGCAGCGCGCCGAAGGATTCAGGGCGGCGCTTGAGAGGGCGGGGGTGCATGATCCCCAACTCGAGGTGCTGTGCCCGCAGCCTTCGTCGATCGGCTTGGGTGGCGAGTTGTTCGCTGACCTGATGCAGCGTCACCCAGATGTCGACGGGGTGTTCTTCTGCAATGACGACCTGGCCCAGGGCGCCATCTACGAGGCCCAGCGCTTGGGCATCGCCATTCCGGGACGAGTGGGCATGGTGGGCTTCAACGATCTGCCGGGTTCGGCGCATCTGGTACCGCGCCTGACCTCGATCCGTACCCCGCGCGCCGAGATCGGCCGCAAGGCCGCGCAGATGTTACTCGACAGCATGGCTGGCAAGAGTAACAGCGCCCAGGCAATCGACCTCGGCTTCGAGCTGGTCGTACGCGAAACCTGACCGGGCGTCCCTGATGCCACGCGGTGATGCCGGACGCGGCTTGCGCCGCTGCTACAGGGGATCGCGGTGCTTCTGTAGCAGCG
>NZ_JACYUK010000010.1:0-132040 GCF_014841725.1 Pseudomonas sp. CFBP 8758
GATGGTAGTGTGGGGTTTCCCCATGTGAGAGTAGGTCATCGTCAAGATTCAATTCCGAAACCCCTATCTGCGCAAGCAGGTAGGGGTTTTGTCTTTTGTGCGGCATTTTTTGTAAGACCCCTCCTACTTATCAATTCAACATTCAGCTGTCTCTTACAGGCGGGGGAGATCCAGCTGGCTCAACTCGCAAAGCCACATCTGATAAGGTTGACCCTTGATTCACGCTCACTTCAAGGACTTCGCCCATGTCGGCTGTGTCACCCCTTACCCCCGGTTTCATGGTCGTACACGGCAATCGTCTGGACGAACTGCGCAGCCTTGTCGTGAGCTGGATGCGCCTGTACCCACTGCGTCCTCTGGAAAATGAAATCATCCTGGTGCAGAGCAACGGTATCGCCCAGTGGCTCAAACTCGCGCTTGCTGCGGACGAAGGCCCGGATGACGAGGGCGGCGTAGGCATTTCTGCGGCGGTAGACGTGCAGTTGCCGGGTAGTTTCATGTGGCAGTTGTATCGAAGCGTACTGGGGCAGGACCAGATCCCGTCGTCCTCGCTGCTCGACAAGGCGCCGCTCACCTGGCGCTTGATGCGTCTTCTGCCGCAACTGATTGACCAGCCCCATTTCGAACCCCTGCAGCGCTTCCTGCTCGACGACAACGACCTGCGCAAGCGCTACCAGCTGTCCGAGCGTCTGGCGGACCTGTTCGACCAATACCAGGTCTACCGCGCGGACTGGCTGCAGGACTGGGCGGAAGGCAAGCATCAGCTGCGCAATGGCCGCGGGCTGAGCAAACCTCTGCCGGCAGGCAATTGCTGGCAGGCGGAGTTATGGCGGGCACTGCTGCAGGATGTAGGCTCCGAAGGCATGGCGCAAAGCCGTGCAGGGGTGCATCAACGTTTCATGGAAGCTGCGGCGGCGCTCGACAAGCCGCCGGCAGCGCTACCCTCGCGGGTCATCGTGTTCGGTATCTCTTCGTTGCCTGCACAGGGTCTGGAGGCACTGGCGGCGCTGGGCAGATTCAGCCAGGTGTTGTTGTGCGTGCACAATCCCTGCAGGCACCACTGGGCAGATATCGTGGCGGACAAAGACCTTCTGCGTCATCAATACAAACGCCAGGCTCGCAAGCAGGGCATGCCAGCGGTGCTGGACACCGACAGCCTTCATCAGCATGCACACCCATTGCTAGCTGCCTGGGGCAAGCAAGGCCGTGACTACATCAATCTGCTCGACAGCTATGATGATCCCGCCAGCTATCAGTCGGCTTTTCGGGATGGTCGCATCGACCTCTTCAGCGAAAGCGAGCCACAGCATCTACTGGGTCAGTTGCAGGACGACATTCTGGAGCTGCGCCCTCTGGGTGAAACGCAATCCACCTGGCCACCCGTGGATATCAAGACCGACAAGAGCATCCGCTTCCACGTCGCGCATGGTGCGCAGCGCGAAGTGGAAATCCTTCACGACCAGTTGTTGGCACGGTTCAGTGCCGATGCCGGACTGCGCCCCCGTGACGTGATCGTGATGGTGCCGGATATCGACAGCTATGCGCCGCACATTCGCGCAGTGTTTGGCCAACTGGACCGGGAAGACCGCCGATTCATTCCCTTTACGCTGACCGACCAGGGGCAGCGCGGGCGAGATCCTCTGCTCATAGCGGTCGAGCACCTGCTCAAGCTGCCGGACAGCCGCTTCCCCGTGAGCGAGATCCTCGACCTTCTGGACGTACCTGCCCTGCGGCGTCGGTTCGCGATTCAGGAACGTGATCTGCCGACCTTGCGTCGCTGGATCGAAGGCGCAGGCATTCGCTGGGGCCTTCACGCGGCGCACCGCCAGCACCTGGGCTTGCCGATCGAGCTGGAACAGAACACCTGGCGCTTTGGGCTGCGGCGAATGTTGCTCGGCTATGCCGTCGGAACCGGTGTGGGCTGCAGTGATATCGAGCCCTACGACGAGATCGGCGGCCTGGACGCAGCGCTTATCGGCCCGCTGGCAGCGCTGCTGGATGCCCTGGAAGTAGCCTGCCAGCAACTTGATCGCCCGGCCAGCCCGGCCGAGTGGGGTGTGCGTCTGCATCAGATGCTGCAGTTGTTCTTCACTGCCGATACCGAGCATGACGAGTACCTACTCAACCAGCTCGAAGAGCTGCGTGAAGAGTGGCTGCAAACCTGCGAAGCCGTGGGACTGGTCGAAGCATTGCCGCTGACGGTGGTGCGTGAAGCCTGGCTCGCGGGCCTGGATCAGGGACGCTTGAGCCAGCGTTTTCTGGCTGGCTCCGTCAACTTCTGCACCTTGATGCCGATGCGTGCAATTCCATTCAAGATCGTGTGCCTGTTGGGCATGAATGATGGCGATTACCCTCGGGCGCAACCACCGCTCGATTTCGACCTGATGGGCAGCGATTATCGCCCCGGTGACCGTTCGCGGCGCGAGGACGATCGCTATCTGCTACTGGAAGCACTGCTCTCGGCCCGCGAACAGCTGTATATCAGTTGGGTTGGACGCAGTATCAGAGACAACAGCGAACGGCCGCCATCGGTACTGGTCGGGCAACTGCGAGATCATTTGGCCAATGGCTGGAGGCTGGCGGGCGATGAGGCGCTGGACAACTCGGCCAGCGGGGAGAAGCTATTGCATGCGCTCGCGCTGGAGCATCCCCTCCAACCTTTCAGCGCCCGGTATTTTCATCAGGGCAACCCAGCTCTTTTCAGCTTTGCCAGGGAGTGGCAGCACTTGCATGCGCAAGTGGCGGCACCCCATGCGCAGTCGCCTCTGCAGGCTCATCGTCAGGATGAGCCGCTGAGCGTGGCTCAGTTGCAGGACTTTCTGCGCAATCCCGTCAGGCATTTCTTCAGCCAGCGGCTGAAAGTCTTCTTCGAGTCGGCGGAAAAGCCTGTGGCCGACATCGAGCCCTTCGTGCTCGATGCGCTGGAGCGTTACACGCTCAGTGACAGCCTGCTCGGTGCCGGCATGGCCAGTGCCGACGCCATTGCCGAGACGCTGGAAAGCCATGCGCGCAAGTTGCAGGGCAGCGGCCTGTTGCCCATGGCGGAATTCGGCACTCGGTTGCGCGAGGAGTTGATCGAGCCACTGCCCGATCTGCTCGAGCGCTACCGTCAGTTGCTCGTCATGTGGCCGTCGCGACTGGACAGTGCCCTGCCGATCACTTTCCAGGCCCAGGGCGTCGTACTGGAGGGATGGCTGGCGGGTGTCTACCAGCGTGAAGACGGCAGCTACCTCAGCGTTTCAGCGATTGCCAACGCCATTGGCGGCGTGCGCTCGCGCAAATGGCATCGGCTGGTACGCCCTTGGGTCTTGCACCTGGCATCCTGCGCCGTTGGATTGCCGCTGACCACTGCGGTAGTTGCCAGTGACGATACCCTGCTGCTCGAGCCACTGCCCCTGGACCAGGCTCGGAACGCCCTGAGCGATCTGCTGCTGGCCTGGCAAGCGGGCATGACCCGGCCCCTGCCGGTAGCCGTGAAAACGGCCGTGGCCTGGCTTTCGCACACCGATGAGGAAAAGGCTTTGGTGGCAGCACGCAAGGCGTACGAGGGCGATGGCGTGACCAGTAATGGCGAGCGTAGGGAAGCGATGGCACTGATGCGCCAGTTCGCTGATTTCGATGCCTTGATGGACGGGGAAGAATTCGAAGGCTGGGCGCAAGCCTTGTACCAGCCCATGCTGGAGGCGCCCTGGAGATCGGTCGATGACAAGGAGGCTCGCTCATGACATCGCTCGAACGTCCACTGGCATTGGCTTTTCCACTGCGTGGCAGCCAACTGATCGAAGCCAGTGCCGGCACCGGCAAGACATTCACCATTTCCGCACTCTATCTGCGTTTGATACTTGGCCATGGTGGAGATATCAACGGCTTCGGACGCGAACTGCTGCCCCCGCAGATTCTGGTAGTGACCTTCACCGATGCCGCAACCAAGGAGCTGCGCGAGCGCATTCGGATCCGTCTGGCTGAAGCCGCGCGGTTTTTCCGAAACGAGATAACGGCACCGGATGCGCTCGTCGAGCAGTTGCGCGACGAATTCGAACTTGGGCAGTGGCCGGCCTGTGCCAGCCGACTGGATATCGCTGCCCAGTGGATGGACGAGGCTGCCGTTTCCACGATTCACAGTTGGTGCCAGCGCATGCTGCGCGAACACGCGTTCGACAGCGGCAGCCTGTTCACCCAGAGCCTGGAAACCGATCACAGCGAACTGCTGGGCGAGGTGGTGCGCGACTATTGGCGGCGGTTCTATTACCCGATGCATGGCGCTGCGCTGGATTGGGTACGCGCTCATCTTGGCGGGCCTGCGGCATTGCTTGGTCGGGTGCGGGGGCTGTTCGCGCATGTACAGCAAGATGCATCGGGCGATGAGCCCGGCCAGTTGATCGAACGCTGCCTGGCCGAGCGTGAGCGAGCCTTGGTCGAACTCAAGGAACCTTGGCCTCAGTGGGCCACTCAGTTGCGTGAAATCTGCCTGCAGGCGGTGGCGGCCAAGGCAGTCGATGGCCGCAAGATGCAGGCACGCTACTTCGAACCCTGGTTTGAAAAGATCACCGCCTGGGCTACGGATCCAGATCAGCACGACCTGGATATCGGTACCGGTTTTACTCGCTTGACCCCCGACGGCATGGCCGAAGCCTGGAAAGGCGATGCGCCGGAGCACGCCGGCTTGCACGCGATGGTCGAGCTGCCTGCGGCACTGGCGGCTTTGCCGACGCCTGAGAGCGCGGTTCTGAGGCATGCAGCGCAGTGGATCGGCGCGCGCTTCGAGGAAGAAAAGCGCCGGCGTGCCGAGATGGGCTTCGACGACATGCTGGTGCGGCTGGACCGGGCCTTGCAGGGCGCTGGTGGTGAACAGTTGGCCGAGCTGGTTCGTGAACAGTTTCCCGTGGCCCTGATCGATGAGTTTCAGGATACCGATCCGGTTCAGTACCGCATCTTCGAACGCATCTACTACATCGAGCGAAACGAGCAGGAGACCGGCCTGTTTCTGATCGGTGACCCCAAGCAGGCGATCTACGCCTTTCGGGGTGCCGATATCCATACCTATCTGCAGGCGCGTCGGGCGACCGAGGGCAGGCTGCATACGTTGGGTACCAACTTCCGCTCTACCCAGGCCATGGTCGGCGCGGTCAACCATATGTTCATGCAGGCCGAGCAGCGTGCGCAGGGGCGAGGTGCATTCCTGTTCCGCCAAGGCGATGACAACCCTGTGCCATTTCTGGATGTGCGGGCCCAGGGGCGCAAGGAGTCCTTGATCGTGGACGGTCAGGCCGTACCGGCCTTGACGCTCTGGCATCTGCCCAGCGACCAGCCCATTTCCAGCGTCGCGTACCGCAAGGCGCTGGCCAGTGCCTGCGCGGCGGAAATCGTGCGCCTGTTGAATGCAGGGCAGGCTGGGCACGCCGGTTTTCAGGTGGAGGAAGGCAGGGCCAGCGGTGTTCGGCCGGCGGATATCGCCATTCTTGTGCGTGATGGCAAAGAGGCCCAGGCCGTGCGTGCTGAGTTGACCAACCGTGGAGTCCGCAGTGTGTACCTGTCGGACAAGGACTCGGTATTTGCCGCTCAGGAGGCCCATGACTTGCTCGCCTGGCTGAAGGCGTGCGCCGAGCCTGACTCGGAGCGGCAATTGCGCGCCGCCTTGGCGAGCGTCACATTGAACCGCTCTTTGCACGAGTTGGAGCAATTGAACCTGAGTGAGCTGGAATGGGAAGCGCGGGTCATGCAGTTCCGTGGCTATCGAAACATCTGGCGCACCCAGGGCGTGCTGCCGATGCTGCGCCGCCTGCTGCACGATTTCGACCTGCCACTGGCGCTGATCGGCCGTGACGATGGCGAGCGTATCCTGACCAACCTGCTGCACCTGTGCGAACTGTTGCAGCAGGCGTCCAGCGAACTGGACGGCGAGCAGGCGCTGATCCGTCATCTGAGCGAACAGCTGGCACTTTCCGGCAGCGCAGCGGAGGAGCATATCCTGCGTCTGGAAAGCGACGAGCAGTTGGTCAAGGTGGTGACTATCCACAAGTCCAAGGGGCTCGAGTACGCACTGGTCTTCCTGCCTTTCATCTGCAGTTGCAAACCGGTCGACGGCAAGCGATTGCCGTTGGTTTACCACGACGCGGCTCACCGCGTGCAATTGACGCTCAACCCTACATCCGAACAGGTGGCCTTGGCCGACGACGAACGTTTGGCCGAGGACCTGCGCTTGCTTTACGTGGCCCTGACCCGGGCTCAGCACGGCTGCTGGCTCGGCATCGCCGACCTCAAGCGCGGTACGACCAAGGAGTCGGTGTTCCATCGCTCGGCCATCGGGTACCTGCTTGGCGGCGGGCAGCCGCTTGCCGATGCAGGCCAGCTTGCGAGTTGGCTGCAGGCGTCGAGTGCGGGGTGCGCAGACATCGTGAGTGTGCCAGTGCCAGAGGTGGACGATAGCCGTTACGTACCCTTGCGCAGCGACGCCGCGCTGCTCAAGGTGCGGCTGCCAAAGCGCAGTGCGCGGGAGAACTGGTGGATAGCGTCCTACAGCGCGTTGCGCATCAGCGACACCCTGGGCGCGGATGATGACCAGGCGCCCGACAGCGCTCTCGAGCAGAAACTGATGGACGACGAGCGTCTGGACGCGCAGGTGCCGCGCGAGGTGCCGGCCACCAGTGGCGACATTCACCGTTTTCCCCGTGGCCCCGGGCCGGGCACTTTTCTGCACGGCTTGCTGGAATGGGCAGGGCGCGAAGGTTTTGCCAGCGTTGCCGCGGCCCCGGAGCGACTGGCCGACAACGTCGCGCGGCGTTGCAGTCGGCGCGG
This sequence comes from Pseudomonas sp. CFBP 8758, assembly GCF_014841725.1. Taxonomy (NCBI): domain Bacteria; kingdom Pseudomonadati; phylum Pseudomonadota; class Gammaproteobacteria; order Pseudomonadales; family Pseudomonadaceae; genus Pseudomonas; species Pseudomonas sp. CFBP 8758. The sequence continues at coordinate 6,796 of NZ_JACYUK010000010.1, forward strand.
CTGGAGCGGCTGGATCCCTACCCTGGACGACTGGTTGCGGCGCTTCATCGACGAGCCATTGCAGCTTGGGTCCGAACGAGCCCCGGTACGCATGGCCGATCTCGACCAATACCAGATCGAGATGGAGTTCTGGTTCGCCAGCCACAAGGTCGACGTAAGCCGTCTCGATACCCTGGTGCGCCAGTACACGCATCCCGGCGTGCTTCGAATGCCAGCCGAAGGCGCCATGCTCAACGGCATGTTCAAGGGCTTCATCGACTTGTGTTTCGAGCATCAGGGGCAGTATTACGTTGCCGACTACAAATCCAATTGGCTGGGTCCGGATGATGCCGCCTATACCCACGCTGCGATGACCGAATGCATCCTGGCCAACCGCTACGACCTGCAATACGTGCTGTACCTGCTCGCCTTGCACCGCCAGTTGAAGGCGCGGCTACCAGGGTACGACTACGACGAACACGTGGGCGGTGCGGCGTTCGTGTTTCTGCGCGGCCTTGGGGCGCCCAGCCAGGGTGTGTACTTCACCCGGCCACCCCGTGAGCTCATCGAGGAGCTCGATGCGCTGTTCAAATGCGGACACCGTGATGTCCAGGCCGACCTGTTCGAGGAAAGTGCACCATGACCCGCTCGTTTGCCGACCTGCTGCCCACCCCTCTGGATGCACACAGCCTTGCTCAGCTGCAGCCCCGAACACGCACGCCCGACCTGTTGGCGTTGCTCGAGCGCTGGGTGGAGCGCGGTTGGCTGCGTGCGCTGGACAAAGCCTTCGTAGCGTTTCTTGCCGACCTCGACCCGCAGGGCGACCCTCTGGTACTGCTCGCTGCCGCCCTCGCCAGCCACCAGCTGGGACACGGGCATGTCTGCCTGGATCTGGCGGCGACGCTGCAGGCACCGGATTTTGCCTTGTCCCTGCCACCCGAGGGCGACTTGCAAGGGGGCGTGGCCCTGCTGCCATCGCAGTTGCTTCAGGGCCTGGGTGCTGAGGCCTGGCTGGCCAGCCTGGCGAACAGCTCCTTGGTGGGGGGCGCCGATGACCCGACAGGCAGCTCACCTCTGGTGCTTTCAAGCCAGCGCCTGTACCTGCGTCGTTACTGGGCGTACGAGCGGCGTATCGGTGATGCGCTGCGTCAGCGGCTGGACGCGCGCGAGCCGGTACCGGAGGACCTTGCACAACGTCTCACGCAATTGTTCGGGGCCACCGACGGGGCTCGGATCGACTGGCAGAAACTGGCTTGCGCACTGGCCGTGCGGGGTGCTTTCAGTATCGTCACGGGCGGCCCGGGAACGGGCAAGACCACCACGGTGGTGCGCCTGCTGGCACTCCTGCAAGGGCCCGCGGTGGCGCAGGACAAACCGTTGCGTATCCGGCTGGCGGCACCGACCGGCAAGGCGGCGGCGCGGCTGACCGAATCGATCAGCTTGCAGGTGCAGAGCCTGCAGGTAGACGCCGCAATCAAGGCGCGTATTCCGACCGAGGTGACCACGGTTCATCGCCTGCTGGGTAGCCGTCCGGGCACGCGGCATTTTCGTCATGATGCAGCCAACCCTTTGCCCTTGGACGTACTGGTGGTGGACGAAGCCTCGATGATCGACCTCGAGATGATGGCCAACCTGCTCGATGCGCTGCCGGCCCATGCCCGGCTGGTGCTGCTGGGCGACAAGGACCAGTTGGCCTCGGTCGAGGCGGGTGCGGTGCTGGGCGACCTGTGCAGCCAGGCCGAGTCCGGCTACTACAGCCCGGCGACGCGCGCCTGGTTGGAGCAGGTCAGCGGCGAGGACCTCGCACGCAGCGGGCTGCTCGAAGGCAACGAACGTGATCACGCCCTCGCGCAGCAGGTGGTCATGCTGCGGCACTCGCGCCGATTCGGCGAGGACAGCGGCATTGGCCAGCTGGCAGCCAGGGTCAATTTGCAGGACGCCGACGGCGCGCGTGCCTTGCTGCAGGAAGGCCAGTATTCAGATGTTCATTGGCTGCCGCTCAAGGGCGAGCACGATGTGGCGTTGCTGCGCCTGCTGCTGGACGGACACGGTCGCGACGCCGACGGACCACAAGGCTACCGACGTTATCTGGAGCAGATCGGTACCTCTCGGCCGCCGGCCGACACGCGTCTGGAAGATCAAGCCTGGGCCACCTGGGCCCGTGGGTTGCTTAACGCGTTCGATGAGTTCCAGTTGCTGTGCGCCGTGCGCAAGGGGCCTTGGGGTGTGGAAAGCCTGAACGCTCGCGCGACCCAGGCCTTGACCCATGCGCGCCTCATTGAGGGTGGCCAACCCTGGTATGAGGGCAGGCCCGTATTGATGACACGCAACGACTATGGCCTGGGCTTGATGAACGGCGACATCGGCATTGCGCTGATGCTGCCCGAGGGTGGCGAGCGCGATCGAATGGTGCTGCGCGTGGCCTTTCCGCGCAACGACGGGCAGGGCGGCATCCGCTTCGTGCTGCCAAGTCGCTTGAATGACGTCGAGACGGTCTATGCGATGACGGTGCACAAATCCCAAGGGTCGGAGTTCGCCCACACGGCGCTGATCCTGCCTGATGCCTTGAATCCGGTATTGACCAAGGAGCTGATCTATACGGGTATCACGCGGGCCAAGCATTGGTTCACCTTGATCGAAACCCGCAGGGGTGTGTTCGAAGAGGCTGTGCGGCGCAGGGTCAAGAGACTCAGTGGGCTGATGCTCGAGTGGAAGTCGTGAGACGTGTGTGACGCGGCTTGCGCCGCTGCTACAGGGGCTCGGTGGTGCGCGAGTGTCCCATCAGCAGTGCAGCGTTGCGGTCGGTGACGTCACGGATGTAATCCCACAGCAGGATGATCCGCTTGAGTTTCCTCAGGTCCTCTCGGCAGTACATCCAGAACTGCCGAGTGATATCGACTTCTTCGGGCAGGACTTCCACCAGGCGTTCGTCCTGGGCGGCGAGGAAGCACGGCAGTATGACCAGCCCATGCCCCTGGAGCGCTGCGGTGTACTGGGCAATCACGCTGGTGCTGCGCAGCCCGGCGTTGACGTTGGGCAGCAGTTTGTTCAGGTACAGCAGCTCGGAGCTGAAGGCCAGGTCGTCGACGTAGCTGATGAACCGGTGCTCGCTGAGTTGGACGCTGCTTTCGATGGGGGGGTGACGATCCAGATAGGTCCGCGTGGCATACAGCTTGAGCCGATAGTCGCAGAGTTTGCAGCAGACGTAGGGCCCATGTTCGGGGCGCTCCAGGGCGATGACGATATCGGCTTCGCGTTTGGACAGGCTGATGAAGTGCGGCAGCGGCAGGATATCGACCGAGATGGCCGGGTAGGTGTCGACGAAATGGCTGAGCTGCGGGGTGATGAAGAAGCTGCCGAAGCCTTCGGTGCAGCCCATGCGGATATGCCCTGACAGCGCCACGCCGGACCCGGAAACCTGCTCGCAGGCCATGTGCAGGGTGCTTTCAATCGACTCGGCCGAAGCGAGCAGGCGCTGCCCTTCGGCAGTAAGGACGAAGCCTGTGGTCCGCGACTTCTCGAACAGCAGGGTACCCAAGGCATTTTCCAGCGAGCCGATGCGCCGCGATACGGTGGTGTAGTCCACGCCCAGGCGCTTGGCCGCGATGCTGGCCTTGCGCGTACGAGCCACTTCGAGAAAGAACTTGAGATCGTCCCAGTTCAGGCTGCTAAGGTCTTTTTGCATGTTGGACCGGCTTTATTGTGAGTTCTTGTTAGATGTTTGCAGCATCTATACTCCATCGCAGAACCGTCTCGCCACAACAATAAATACGCGGAGGTCATCCATGAGCGTGTCCGTTCAACCGAATGCCAGCAAGATCGACGATGTAAAACTGCTGATCGATGGGCAGTGGGTCGCCTCGACCACCCAGGAATGGCTCGACATCGTCAACCCGGCCACCCAGCAAGTGCTGGCGCGGGTGCCCTTCGCCACGACCGACGAGGTCGATGCCGCAGTAGCCGCCGCGCAGCGTGCATTCAAGACCTGGCGCCTGACGCCACTGGGTGCGCGCATGCGCATCATGCTCAAGCTGCAGGCATTGATCCGGGAACATTCCAAGCGCATTGCGCAGACCTTGAGTGCCGAGCAGGGCAAGACCATTGCCGATGCCGAGGGCGATATCTTCCGCGGCCTGGAAGTGGTCGAGCATGCCTGCTCCATCGGCAGCCTGCAGATGGGCGAGTTCGCCGAGAACGTCGCCGGTGGCGTCGATACCTACACGCTGCGTCAGCCCATCGGTGTGTGCGCGGGAATCACGCCGTTCAACTTCCCGGCGATGATTCCGCTGTGGATGTTCCCCATGGCGATCGTCTGCGGCAATACCTTCGTGCTCAAGCCTTCGGAGCAGGATCCGCTGTCCACGGTTCAGCTGGTGGAGCTGGCATTGGAAGCGGGCGTGCCGCCGGGTGTATTGAACGTGGTGCACGGTGGCAAGGACGTCGTCGATACGCTGTGCACCCATGCCGACATCAAGGCGGTGTCGTTCGTCGGTTCGACCGCTGTGGGCACCCATGTGTATGACCTGGCCGGCCGGCATGGCAAGCGCGTGCAGTCGATGATGGGCGCGAAGAACCACGCCGTGATATTGCCGGACGCCAACCGCGAGCAAACGCTCAACGCCCTGGTCGGCGCCGCCTTCGGTGCAGCCGGGCAACGTTGCATGGCCACCTCGGTCGCCGTGCTGGTGGGCAAGTCGCGCGAGTGGATTCCCGATATGAAGGCGCTGGCGCAGAAGCTCAAGGTCAACGCTGGCAATGAACCGGGCACTGACGTCGGCCCGGTGATTTCCCGCCGTGCGCTCGAGCGTGTGACGGCCTTGATCGACAGTGGCGTCGAGGAAGGCGCGACGCTGGAACTCGACGGTCGCGGTGTGCAGGTGCCTGGCTACGAGCAGGGCAACTTCGTTGGCCCGACCTTGTTCAGCGGGGTCACCACGGACATGCAGATCTATACCCAGGAGATTTTCGGGCCGGTGCTGATCACCCTGGAGGTGGATACCCTCGATGAAGCCATCGCTTTGGTCAATGCCAACCCGTTCGGCAACGGCGTGGGTTTGTTCACCCAGAGCGGCGCGGCGGCGCGCAAGTTCCAGAGCGAGATCGACGTGGGCCAGGTAGGCATCAACATCCCGATTCCCGTGCCGGTGCCGTCGTTCAGCTTCACCGGGTCGCGCGGTTCCAAACTTGGCGACCTGGGGCCCTACGGCAAGCAGGTGGTGCAGTTCTACACGCAGACCAAGACGGTCACGGCGCGCTGGTTCGACGATGACAGCGTGAACGACGGCGTCAACACCACTATCAACTTGAAATAGGGCATTGCCATGAACATTGCTTTCATCGGCCTGGGCAACATGGGCGCGCCCATGGCGCGCAACCTGCTCAAGGCAGGCCACACGCTGCATGTGTTCGATCTGAACCAGGACGTACTGGCGGAATTGGCGCAGTTGGGCGGCCACGTCAGTGCCTCGCCCAAGAACGCCGCTGCCCAGGGCGAACTGGTGATCACCATGTTGCCGGCAGCGGCGCACGTGCGCAGCGTCTACCTGGGTGAGGAAGGCGTGCTTGCTGGCATTCGCGCGGGTACGCCAGCAGTGGATTGCAGCACCATCGATCCGCAGACTGCGCGCGATATCGCTGCCGCAGCCTCCAGGCAGGGCGTTGATCTGGCCGATGCGCCTGTGTCGGGCGGCACCGGTGGCGCTCAGGCGGGTACCTTGACCTTCATGGTCGGTGCGTCGGCGCAATTGTTCGGCCAGCTGCAGCCGGTGCTGGCGCAGATGGGCCGCAACATCGTCCACTGTGGCGAGGTCGGCACCGGACAGATCGCCAAGATCTGCAACAATCTGCTGCTGGGCATCTCCATGGTCGGCGTGTCGGAAGCCATGGCATTGGGCAATGCCCTGGGCATCGACACACAGGTGCTGGCGGGCATCATCAACAGCTCGACCGGGCGTTGCTGGAGTTCGGATACCTACAACCCCTGGCCGGGGGTCATTGAAACAGCGCCCGCGGGCCGCGGGTACAGTGGGGGGTTCGGCGCCGAGCTGATGTTGAAGGACCTGGGGCTGGCTACCGAAGCGGCGAAGCAGGCACGCCAGCCGGTGATTCTGGGTGCCGTAGCCCAACAGCTGTATCAGGCAATGAGCTTGCGGGGAGAGGGGCAGCTGGATTTTTCTGCGATCGTGAAGGGGTATCAGCGTCCTGCCGAGTAACACGGTCGCATAGCAAACGGGGGAGGGTGCGCGGTGCAGCGGACGCGGCTTGCGCCGCTGCTACACGCGGATTTCCAAATGGGCGCAAGGGGACTAGACTCGGCTGATAGCTGAATCGATTCACCGTATGATCCATAACTCCAAGAAAGGGCCCCCCCATGAAACTGCTTCCCCTCGCCTGTGCCATCTCCGCACTCACCCTCAGCGCCCACGCTCTGGCCTGGGACTTCGTGTTGCTGGACAGCGACAAGCCTGCGCAGAACCAGCGCATCACCAGCGAACAGTTGGGCGTCAAGGTCGACAAGCCGTTCTCCATCACGATGCGCACCCTGCACGGGGGTCGCCAGGAAGGTGTCAGCCTGATAGACATTGATAACGGCACCATGAAGCTGACGCTGGTGCCCACACGGGGCATGAACGTGCTCCACGCCCAGGTGGGCGACGCGCGCATGGGCTGGGATTCGCCCGTGAAAGAAGTGGTCAATCCGGCCTTCATCGAGCTCAACAGCCGGGGAGGCCTGGGCTGGCTGGAGGGCTTCAACGAACTGGTGACGCGCTGCGGCTACGAATGGGTCGGCCATCCGGGCATGGACAACGGTGAGCTGCTGACCCTGCACGGTCGTGCCGCGAACATTCCGGCCAGCAAGGTCACGGTGCACATCGACGAGGCGCCGCCGTATGCGATTCATGTGCGTGGCGAGCTGCAGGAGCAGGCTTTCAAGAAGGTCGATTTCACCGCGCAGACCGAGCTGGTGACCGAGCCGGGGACGGCCCGTTTCGTGCTCAACGACACCTTGACCAACAACGGCGACTACCCCAAGGAATACCAGGCGCTGTATCACAGCAATTTCAGCACGCCGTTCCTGGAAGAGGGCGCGCGTTTTGCGGCGGCGGTGAAGCAGGTGTCGCCTTTCAACGACAAGGCCAAGGCTGATCTGGGCGATTGGCAGACCTATCGCGCACCCACCAGGGACTATGACGAAACCGTGTACAACGTGGTGCCCTATGGCGATGCCAAGGGCGACACGCTGACCGTGCTGCACAACAAGGCCGGCAGCCTGGGCGTGGCGGTGGGTTTCAACGTCCAGCAGTTGCCGGTGTTTTCATTGTGGAAGAACACCGACACGCAAGGCCAGGGCTATGTGACCGGGCTGGAGCCGGGCACCAGTTTTTCCTATAACCGCCGTTACCAGCGGCCTTTGAATCTGGTCCCGACCATCGAGCCCAAACAGCAGAAGCACTTCAGCATCAGCTACAGCCTGCTGGCGGACAAGCCAGCCGTGGACAAGGCGCTGAAAACCATCCAGACGATTCAAGGCGAGCGCCAGACCGAAGTGCGGCAGACGCCGCTGGTGGACCTGACCAAGGAGTAGCAACAGCGTTGGCGGCAACCGAAAAACCATGTTCCGCGACGGTGGGACCAGAACCTGGTCCCACCAACATCCACGCAACAATGGCTATTCATTCGTGACTCTCAAGCAAGAGAGATTTGCGCACTGCCCGCTTACTCCCTGCGGGCAAGGCCTCTAGACTGCGCCCATCGATATTTCTCGCACAGTCAACGAGGCCACATTCATGAAAAAGATTCTTCTGCTCAACGGCGGCAAGCAGTTCGCCCACTCCGACGGTCGCTACAACCAGACCCTGCATGACGCCGCCGTGGCCTACCTGGACCGCGCCGGCTTCGACGTGAAGCAGACCTTCATCGACGGTGGCTACGACATTGCCGAAGAAGTGCAGAAATACCTTTGGGCCGACGTGGTCATCTACCAGATGCCGGGCTGGTGGATGGGGGCGCCATGGACCGTGAAAAAATACATCGACGAGGTGTTCACCGAAGGCCATGGCAGCTTGTATGCCAATGACGGCCGGACGCGTTCCGATGCGTCGCAGCGATATGGCAGCGGTGGCTTGCTCAAGGGCAAGCAGTACATGATTTCGGCCACCTGGAACGCGCCGCAGCAGGCGTTCGACGATCCGGCCGACTTCTTCGAGGGCAAAGGCGTGGACGCGGTGTATTTCCCGTTCCACAAGGCCAACGAATTTCTCGACATGACCGCTTTGCCGACCTTCCTCAGCGTCGACGTGATGAAGATGCCGAACATCGACAACGATGTCGCGCGGTATCAGGCACACCTGGCCAAGGTGCTGGGCTGACGGCACGCTCGCCAGGGGCGAGGATTGGTGTATGTTTCGCAGGTCCTGGTAGATCCGATGAGGCCTGCGTTGAAATCTCGATCCGATGAGCTGCAAGTCTTCGTCGCCGTCATTCAGAGCGGCTCCATTTCTGCCGCCGCCGAGCAGTTCGGTCAGACCCCTTCGGCGGTCAGCCGTACCTTGTCCAAGCTCGAGGCCAAGCTGGACACCACCTTGATCAACCGCACCACGCGGCGCATGGACCTGACCGAAGAGGGGCGGTTTTTCTTCGAGCAGGCCAAGGAGATCCTGGCGCGCATGGATGAGTTGGAAGAGCGCTTGTCGCTGCGTCACCAGACGCCGGCCGGGCGCTTGCGCATCAATGCCGCGTCACCGTTCATGCTGCACGCGATCGTGCCGTACGTGGCGGAGTTTCGTCAGCGCTACCCGGACATTCTGCTGGAGCTCAACAGCAATGATCTGATCATCGATCTGATCGAGCACAGCACCGATGTCGCCATCCGTATCGGGGTATTGGCCGACTCTACCCTGCACGCCCGGTCGCTGGGTTGCAGCCCGCTGAACATCCTCGCCAGCCCCGCCTACCTCGAGCGCCACGGCGTGCCGGAAACGGTCGAAGCCTTGAGTCAGCACGTGCTGCTGGGCTTCACCCAGACCGAAACGCTCAACCACTGGCCGTTGCGCCATGCCGAGGGCGATCGACTGCAGATCCAGCCACGCATGGCGGCGTCCAGTGGCGAAACGTTACGGCAGCTGGCGCTGGAAGGGCAGGGGATCGTCTGCCTCTCGCACTTCATGACCCACGAAGACATTCGCCAGGGCCGCTTGCAGGTGGTGCTGGCCGATGCCAACAGCGGTTACCGCCAGCCGATCAATGCGGTGTACTACCGCAACTCACAGCTGGCATTGCGGATTCAGTGCTTTCTGGACTTCATCCAGGACAAGTTGGCGGCCTACGCCTGCTGAAGCGGCGGGGGATGGATTGCGCCGCTTTCGATACGCCGCTTACCATGACGCCTGATCGCCATTCCCGGGACTCATCATGAAGCGCATCGCATTGCTCGCCGCCCTCGTCACTCTGGCCAGTTGTTCCAGCAAGGGGCCCGACGACGGCAGCCTTGGCAACGAACAGGCGCAGGACATGTTCAAGGAGGCGATGTCGCAGCCGCCCGTGCCGCAGAGTGTGCTGCGCAACGGTGATCGCCTGAGCTTCATGTTGCTGCAGCCCAAGACCGACACGTCGCCGTTCGGCTTTCTGCTGCAAGTCGAGGCGGCGTGTTCCAGCCCCAGCGCCAGCCTCATCTATCTGGACGGGGTAAAACGCATCTATTTCGCCAGCCCCGATGGCAAGTATGCGCCGGCCCGTCCGATCCCGGCTGCGCAGGTAGCGGCGTTGAATGCCAATCCCGCTTTCCAGCACGCCTGCGCCGCCACTCCCCAGCCCGATTGGCGGGTGCTGTTGGGCAAGGGCGATGAGCAATGGGTGCTGATCGACCGTAACAGTCTGGCTACCGTCGACGGGCAGTTGCAGTTCTGGGCGGCCTACGACTCGCCGACCATCGGTCACGATCAGCCACACAACGCGCCCTACGCACAGAAACGCGAGCGCTATGCCCTGGACTGCGCCAAGCAGACGTTCAGTTTGCTGGCCGGGTATGACCTGGACGAGCACAACACCGTGACCGATGGTGGCGTGTTCTTCGAGCCCAAGACTTACCACGTGAAGGACAGCGACCCGGATTATCGACGGGTGTTCGACGCTGCCTGCGGCAAGCCCGAAGGCCTGACCGGATTGCCGGCGTTCAAGCCACGGACCAAGGCCCCGTTGGTGCTGGCCACCCCACGGGTGCAGGCGCCGGCGTTGTCGGCGGTCAAGCAGTTAAACCTGCCGAAACCGGCAAAGGTGCTGAAACGGGTAGTGGAAACCGGTACGGCCCATCTCAAAGGGCAGAGCGCACCGTTCACCGAGGAAAAATCGTTCAGCCAGGACAAGGCGTCGGGGTTGCTCTCGGTGCGCACTAAAGGCAGCAATTTCGAGGGGCAGGCGGTGAGCTTTCGCGGCTTGGTCGCGTTGGCCCAGCAAACCGTGTACAGCGGCGAAGCGCCGATGGTGGACAACGTCGGTTTGAATGCCATTGCGTTCAGCGGGGACTGGAAGAACATGCCGGTGGGTGCGCAGCTGGGCTATGTGACCGATGGCAGGATGAGCAACAGCGTGGTCGGCGAGTACGGCAAGCCGCGTCAGGCGTTCGACTGCCGTGTCGAGCAGCAGTTGCCCGCGACCCAGGTCAATGGCCGCCTGAGCGGTCAGGCGAAGAAGCTGCGCTGTGCGCACCTGGAAGACAACCTCAAGCGGGTGGAGACGCTGTATTACCTGGAGGATTACGGGTACTTTTTCCGCGCGGGTGTGGACCCGAACGCGTTCTTTCATGAAGAGCGGGTGTTGAAGGAAGTGGAGTGAGCAGGTTGGGTCGTGTTGCGGCCGGACGCGGCTTGCGCCGCTGCTACAGGGGATCGGTTTCCGTAGCAGCGGCGCGAGCCGCATCAGGATGTGAGCGTGCTTTCTTAGACGCGGAAATGGCTGACCATCATTTGCAACTGATTGCCCAGGCGTGCCAACTCGACGCTTGAGGCGGCCGTTTCTTCACTGGCGGCGGCCGTCTGCTCCGATACATCGCGCACGTTGATGATGCTGCGGCTGATTTCCTCGGCAACCGAGCTTTGCTGTTCGGCTGCAGCTGCAATCTGCTGGTTCATCGCCTGGATGCTGGACACCGTGCGGGTAATGTTCGCAAGCGAAGTGCCGGCGCGGCGTGTCAGCTCGACACTGCTGTCAGTCAGGCCACGGCTGCTCAACATCACACTGGCGACCTGTTGCGTACCCATCTGCAGACCGGCCACCAGACCTTCGATTTCCTCGGTGGATTTCTGCGTGCGCTGGGCCAGGCCGCGAACCTCATCGGCCACCACGGCAAAGCCACGTCCGGCCTCGCCTGCGCGGGCCGCCTCGATGGCTGCGTTGAGGGCCAGCAGGTTGGTCTGCTCGGCGACTGCCTTGATCACGTCCATGACGCTGCCGATCTTGTCGCTTTCCTTCTGCAGGGCGTTCATCGCTTCGGTGGAGCGACGGACTTCGTCGGCCAGTTTCTCGATCTGCGCGATGGCTTCGCCCACCACCTTGTCACCTTCACGCGCTTCATCGTCAGCGGTGGTGGCGGCCACCGAGGCCTGTTCGGCGTTGCGCGCCACTTCCTGAACGGTCGCGGTCATCTCGTGCATGGCGGTGGCGACCTGATCGGTCTCGACCTTTTGGTTGTTGACCCCGGCACTGGTCTGTTCGGTGACGGCGGATAATTCTTCGGCAGCGCTGGCGATCTGGGTGACGCTGTCGCGGATGCCGCCGATCAGCTCGCGCAGGGTTGCGCCCATGCGCTGGATGCCTTGTTGCAGCACGCCCAGCTCGTCCTTGCGGGTGACTTGCAGGTTCTGACTCAGGTCGCCGCCGGCAATGCGCTCGACAACTTCCAGGGTCTGCTGCAGCGGGCGGGTGATCTGGCGGGTAATGATCCACGCGGCAAGGATCCCGAAGATCAGGGCCAGCAGCGCGGCGCCGATTTGATAGCTGCGCGCTTCGGCGCTTTCGGCATCGCGTCGCTGAATCTGGATCTTGTACAGCTCGTCGCTCAGGCGGACGATTTCAGCGCCTTCCACGGTCATCTCGGCACGCGCCGTAGCGATGTTGGCGATTGCCGCCTTGAAGCCGGCGACTGCAGTGCGGTAGTTGCCCAGCGCGGCGTTGAGTTGCTGGAAGCGGGACTGCTCGGTGGGCAGGCGGGCGGACAGCTGCTGCAGCTCGGCCACGGCGCGGTCCATCTGGGCGAAGGCGGCCTGTTCGGATTTTTCATTGACGTTGCTGGTATAGGCGAGCACGTCGTAGCGCGTCTGCTGGATCAGTTCACGGACGCGGGTAATGGCCTGGAATTCGTCGAAGCGCAGGTCGCCGTCGGGCACTGCAAGCACCGCCTGATTGATCTGGTTGACCAGCTCGGTGGCAGCCGTCGCCGTGGCGGTCATGTTCTGCCGCGCGACATTGCTGGCCTTGTAGCCGTCGCGCATCTGGTTCAACGACTTCTGATACGCGTCGATCTGCTCGGACTGGGCCTTGAGGCGCTGCAGGTTCTCGGGGCTCTTGAAGCCGTCGATCAGTTTCTTCTGCTGGGTCTCGAAAGCGTCCAGTTGGGTCTGCACGGTTTGCGCAGATGCATCATCGCCGTTGGCGAGCATGTACTGCAGGCGCACGATGCGCAGCTTGGTCAGGCTGTTGTTCAGTTCGGAAATGTCGCTCATCCAGTTGCTGCGCTGGATCAGGCTGCTCAAGCTGGTCCAGCCGGTCAGCGCCAGCAGCGCGGTCAATACCAGCACCAGGCCAAAGCCCAGTGCAAGTTTTCGGGTAACGCTGATATTGCCGAACCAGCCGTTCATAAATGTGCTCCTGACAGTAAAGGATCAGACCTGGACGACCGTCGTTGTGGTTATGGGTGGTCGCCATGAAAAGGTCTTCTTGATCCCCCCATATCGGCACCTCGTCGCAGAGCTGAAACAAAAAGTCGGATCACCGAGGCAAAAAAAAACGGCGCGATCGAGATCGCGCCGTCTGGCTGTTGCGGCCGTTGCATCAAGCGATCGGCTGCGAACTCCACTCACCGTTCACCAGGCGTTGCAGGCCCAGCGGGTTGGCATTGCGCAGCGCTTCGGGCAGCAGCGCGTCCGGGTAGTTCTGGTAGCAGACCGGACGCAGGAAGCGGTCGATCGCCAGGGTGCCGACAGAGGTACCGCGCGCATCCGAGGTGGCTGGGTAAGGGCCGCCGTGGACCATGGCGTCGGACACTTCCACACCAGTCGGGTAGCCGTTGACCAGAATGCGGCCGACTTTCTGTTCCAGCACCGGCACCAGCCATTGGTACTTGACCAGGTCGGTGGCCGGTTCGCCGATCAGGGTGGCGGTCAGCTGTCCGCGCAGCGATTGCAGCGCGGTTTTGAGCTCGGCATCGTCGGCGACTTCGATCACCACGGTGGCCGGGCCGAAGACTTCTTCCTGCAACAGTTCGTCGCCATTGAGCAGCAGGCTCACATCAGCCTTGAACAGTTGCGCCTGAGCCTGTTGGCCTTCCTGCGGGTTACCGGCCAGGTGCGTGATGCCTTCATGGGCCAGCAGGTGTTCGACACCTTTGCTGTAGCTGCGCAGACCACCGGCATTGAGCATGGTTTGCGGCGCCTGGGCAGCCATCTGCGTTTGCAGCTGCTCGAGGAAAGCGCTGAAGGCCGGCGAGCGAACGCCGATCACCAGGCCCGGGTTGGTGCAGAACTGGCCACCGCCCATCACCACGGACGCCGCCAGTTCCTTGGCCACGGTTTCGCCGCGGGTGGCCAAGGCGTCCGGCAGCAGGACGACCGGGTTGATACTGGACATTTCAGCGAACACCGGGATCGGCTGGGCACGCTCGGCGGCCATTTTGCACAGCGCATTGCCGCCGTTCAGCGAGCCGGTGAAGCCGACCGCTTGAATGGCCGGATGCTTGACCAGCGGCTCGCCGACGCCGGCACCGAAGATCATGTTGAACACGCCCTTGGGCATGCCGGTCTTTTCTGCAGCACGGATGATGGCGGTGCCGACCAGATCGGCTGTCGCCATGTGCCCGCTGTGGGCCTTGAATACAACCGGGCAACCCGAGGCCAGCGCGGCGGCGGTGTCGCCACCGGCCGTGGAGAACGCCAGGGGGAAGTTGCTGGCGCCGAACACGGCAACCGGGCCGACGCCGATGCGGTACTGGCGCAGGTCGACGCGCGGCAGCGGCTTGCGGTCGGGCAGGGCGAGGTCGATCCGGGCACCGAGGAAGTCGCCACGGCGCAGTACTTTGGCGAACAGACGCATCTGGCCGCTGGTGCGACCGCGTTCGCCTTGGATGCGGCCGGCAGGCAGGGCGGTTTCCTGGCAGACGACTGCCACGAAATCATCACCCAGCGCATCGAGTTCGTCAGCGATGGCATCGAGGAATTCAGCGCGGCGAGCGGGGCTCAGCTGGCGATATTCCAGGAAAGCATCGTCGGCCGCCTGGCAGGCGGCGTCGACTTCGGCATCGGTGGCTTGGTAGAAGCTATAAGGAAGCGCCTCGCCAGTGGTGGCGTCGACACTCTTGAGTTTGGGCTCGCCACTGGCGCTGCGGTTGCCGCCGATGAAGTTGTGACCGAGGATGTTAGGCATTGTTGTCTCCGTGTCCTGTGGGCGGGTTGTTAACAGACATCATACAACTTGAGCATATACCGGGCAAGTTGCCCCCCGAACCCCCTACTGTAGCAGCGGCGCGAGCCGCGTCGGTGGTTGATGGGGTGAATCAGGTACAACGCAGCAGGGCCGGACGCGGCTTGCGCCGCTGCTACAGAGGCTGCGTGAGCCGCGTCGGCGGTTGAGGCGGTGAATCAGGCAGACCGCGGTGAGCCCGGACGCGGCTTGCACCGCTGCTACAGAGGCCTGTCGTGATCGATTCGCAACCCCTGTAGCAGCGGCGCAAGCCGCGTCGGCGGTCTATGCGGTGAATCAGGCTGAACGCGGTGAGCCCGGACGCGGCTTGCGCCGCTGCTACAGAGGCCTGTNGGTTGAGGCGGTGAATCAGGCTGAACGCGGTAAGCCACCTCGGCATTCGCGCCGAAAGAAAGCAAATAGCCAGCACGCAAGGTAGCGGCGAACAGGGCCTTAGAGGTAAGGTGAGCAATGGTGCATCAATGGCGATCATGCGCGTCGCCCCATGAAGAGAACGAGAGGACATGCCGCCCATTCCCCTGCTGATCTGCGATGACTCGAACATGGCCCGCAAGCAGCTGCTGCGCGCCCTGCCAGCGGATTGGGACACCACCATCACCCAAGCGGTGAACGGCCGCCAGGCGCTCGAGGCCATTCGCGAGGGCAAGGGCGATGTCATGTTGCTCGACCTGACCATGCCCGACATGGACGGCTATCAAGTCCTGGCGGCACTGCGTGAGCACGGTTTGCGTTGCAAGGTCATCGTCGTCTCCGGCGACGTGCAGGATCAGGCCCTGCGCCGGGTACGCGAACTCGGTGCGCTGGCCTTCATCAAGAAGCCGGCCGAGCCCGACGAGTTGCGCCGAGTCCTGCTCCAGGCCGGCCTGCTGGAAAAGACCAGCGGCGGCCCCTTGCGCGGCGGCAGCGACAGCACCATCCACATCGGCTTCATCGACGCTCTGCGCGAGGCCATCAACGTTGCCATGGGCCAGGCTGCTGCCATGCTGGCCAAGGTGCTCGGCGTGTTCATCCACTTGCCCGTACCCAACGTCAACCTGCTCGAAGCCAGCGAGTTGCACATGGTCCTGGCCGACGTGCAGAGTACACAGCCGATCACGGCAATCTGCCAAGGCTTCATCGGCGGCGGCATCGCCGGTGAAGCGATGCTGATCTTCCACGACTGCGACATCGCCGACCTGGCTCGACTGATGAACCGCAGTGCGCTGGACTACTCCGACCAGGAAATGCTTCTGGACCTCTCGTCGGTCATCATCGGCGCCTGCCTCAGCGGCCTGGCCCAGCAGTTGGACGTGATGTTCTCCCAGAGCCATCCGCACCTTCTCGGCGACCACGGGGCGATCGACGACCTGATCGAAGTCGGCAGGCACCGCTGGAAAAAGACCCTGACTGTCGAAATCAGCTACGCGCTGGAAGGCCACTGCATTCATTTCGACTTGCTGTTGCTGTTCACCGAAGACTCGGTGCAATTGCTGCGCGACAAGCTCGACTACCTGATGAACTGAGCCATGAACAGACCTATCGAACTGGACGAATTTCACTGGCTGCTGGCGATCACGCAGAGCATCGACGTTGGCGTGGTGGTGCTCGACAGCGACTACCAGGTGCAGGTCTGGAACACCTTCATGGAAAACCGCTCCGGCGTGCAACCCAAGGACGCCATCGGCCAGGCCTTTTTCAGCCTGTTCCCGGAGATCGACCGCGAGTGGTTCCGCAAGAAGGTCAGCAGCGTGGTCACCCTCGGCACGCCGGCCTTCACCATCTGGGAACAACGCCCGTACCTGGTGCGCTTCAAGAACTATCAGCCGATCACCGGGCACGAAGCGTTCATGTACCAGAACACCACCATCCTGCCGTTGCGCTCCACCAACAGCGAGATCAAGCACATCTGCGTGGTCATCTACGACGTGACCGACGTGGCCACCAACCGCCGTCAGTTGCAGGCGTCGAACCTGCAACTGCAGAAGCTTTCCAGCACCGATCGCCTGACCGGGTTGTACAACCGTGGTCACTGGGAGGAAGCACTCAAGGTCGAGTACGCACGACACGGGCGCTACGGCCACGCGACCTCGTTGATCATGTTCGACATCGACCACTTCAAACGGGTCAACGACACCTATGGCCACCAGGTGGGCGACCAGGTCATCCAGCGCGTGGCGCAGGTGCTGCGCGCCATGGTTCGTGACTCGGACATCGCCGGACGCTACGGCGGCGAAGAGTTCGCCGTGCTGCTGCCGGACACCGATAAGGCGGGCGGTGCCATATTGGCCGATCGCCTGCGGCTGGCTATCGAAGCCGAAGTGGTCGAGCACGAAAGCGGCCCGGTGCGGTTCACCATCAGCCTGGGCGTCGCCGACCTGGGCTACCCTAGCAACGAGCACCAGCAACTGATCGAATGGGCCGACCAGGCGCTGTATGCCTCCAAGCGCGCCGGCCGCAATCGTGTAAGCGTCTACGAGCGGCCCTGACGGTGCCGATCAATCTTTCGAGGCATGCGCCCAGCGATAATCCAGGCGTGGCGCGCGCACCTTGATCCGGCGCTTGGCCTTGCTGAACAACGGCTCGTGCACCGGCTCCGGATCCTTCAGGAACACCGTCAGCACCGCACTCAACGCGTACAGGCCGGTAAACGCCCACACCACACCTTCCAGGCCGAAGCTTTCGTTGAAGATCGCCACCACCGCAGGCCCCACCCAGGTGGAAGCACCCGCGCCCAGGCTGAGCACCGACAGCGCCGCAGCCTTGTTGTGGGGCGCCAGTGCCGGTGCCAGTGCCGACAGCGGCACGAAGCACGCGAGCGTCAGGCCATACAGCGCGCCGAACACCGAGGCCAGCAGGAAGTTATCCGGGAAGGCTTGCGGCATGAAGAAGAACAGCGGCGTGGTGATCGTGCTGCCCACCGCACCCAGCCAGAGGATGGTATTGCGGTAGCCGATGCGCGTGCTGATGACGCTGGAACCCATGTTGCCGATGATGTTGAACACGAAGACGATGGTCAGCAGCTGCAGCCATTGCTCCAGGGTGAAACCCACCGTGTCCATGAAGAACCCCGGCAGCACCACGAGAAAGCCGAACATCGACGAGGTATTGATGATGCGCACCACACCGGCGAGCGTGACCTTGGGGTGCGACCACATGATGGTGACGTTCTTGGCCATCGACACCAGCGGCTTTTCACCTTCGGGTGCCAGGCGCCGCAGGCCGTGGGCCTCACGCATGCCGACCAGACCGATCACGCCGCCAACCACCACCAGCGCGAACGACAGCCAGAACGTCTGCAGCGCACCGATCAGTGGAATGCTCACGCTCGCCACCAATGAACCCAGGGTCGGCAGACCGGCTGCATAGGCCACCCAGAACCAGCCCACGGCCAGGCCCATCTTGCGCGACGGCGTCGCCGCGGCGATCCACACCAGAAATCCGTAGGCGAACAGCGGATAGCCAAAGCCGCGCAGGCCATAGGTCAGCAAGATCATCTGGTAGCTCAGGGTTTCCAGGCCGTAGATCAGGAACAACACTTCGAACACGCTCCAGATCAACAGCCCGAGCATCATCACCCGTTTCGGGCCCCAGATATTGGACAGGGCACCGGCCAGCCATGACGAGATACCCACGGTGACGCCATACAGCGTGAACACCATGGCGATTTCACCGTCGGGCATGCCGCGGTCGCTGAGAAAAGGGGAGAGGTAGCCGAGTTCGACACCGTCGCCGATCATGAAAATCAGCAGGCCGACGAAGCCCCAGAACAGGGGATAGGGAATGCCGATCTTGTCGCACAGGCGAGAGAGGGGGGTGTTCGGAGTGGATTGATTGCTCAATGGTCCGTTCCTTGTGTGCAGCACGGCGCTTGGGCGCGCCGAATGAATGGCCTCGATGAGGTTGAAAGGCAGGCTCGGTCAGGAGCAGGAGAACGCCACGAAGGCGTGGCACAAACGGCGAAGGCGGGCACATGAGGATCGCCGATGTACGGCGTGCATGGGCCCTTTAATCTGCTTTATTCGAGATTTTCGTGCCGTTTGCCTATTTGTTATCGCATCTGAAACGATTCAGCGCAACCGCTTGGACTGGCATTGCCTGCGACAACGTGCCCGGTGGTAATGGCCGCAGGCCACGTCTCATGGCGGCTAAGGTGTTGCAAAAAATGACTGAAAAAAAATCGCAGAATCAGCCCGGGTCATGCCTTCGTCTCAGCATGTGAGAGCATGGCCGCATCCCTGCCAGAAGGGTTGCCGTTGGCCGTGCCGGAGCGTAAACCTCGGGTATCGACCTCGGCAGGAAGTCCCATGTACCCGCTCATTTCCCACGTCGACAGCGACACCTCACTGCCCGACAGCGCCGATGTGGTGATCATCGGTGGCGGCATTGTCGGTGTGTGCACCGCGTTCTTCCTGGCCGAACGGGGCGTGTCGGTGGTGCTGGTGGAAAAGAGTGGCATCGCCCATGAGCAGTCGTCGCGCAACTGGGGCTGGGTGCGCACCATGGGTCGCGATGTGGCCGAGGTGCCGTTGGCTATCGCCAGTCTCAAGCTGTGGGACGGTTGGGCGGGGAAGTTGCAGCACGACACCGGCTTCACCCGCTCCGGCATTCTCTACGCCTGCGAGTCCGCCGCGGAGCTGGCGGCCAAGGTCGCCTGGCTGGATCAGGCGAAACCGCTGGGCATCGAGGCGCGGCTGCTCGACACCGCGCAGATTCAAGGTCGCCTGCAGGCCAAGGTGCCGTCCTCCTGGACCGGCGCGCTGTTCACCGAGAGCGACGGCCGCGCCGAGCCGGACATTGCCACCGCGGCCATCGCCGAAGGCGCCCGAGTACGCGGCGCGAAGCTGTTCGTGCGCTGCGCCGCGCGCAGTGTCGAAACCTCGGGCGGCAAGATCAGCTCCGTGGTTACCGAGCTGGGCGAAATCAGATGCAACAGCGTGGTGCTGGCGGCCGGTGCCTGGTCAAGCCTGTTCTGCGGCAACCTGGGTATCCGCCTGCCACAGCTGCGGGTGCTGGGGTCGGTGATGCGCACCGCACCTTTGCCAGGCGGCCCGGAGTGCGCGGTGGCGACCGAGAAGGTCTCGTTCAGAAAGCGCGCCGATGGCGGCTACACCGTGGCTCTGCGCAACGCCAACGTCGCGGCGTTGGTACCGGACAGCTTTCGCTACCTGCCCGATTTTCTGCCCATGGTCAGGGCTCACCACCCTGAATACCGCCTGCGCGTGACCCGCCAGAGCTGGCAGGAGCTCAACACGCCCCGGCGTTGGAGCAATGCCCAGGCTTCACCGTTCGAGACACAGCGCCTGTATGACCCCAAGCCGGTGGATGCCTACCTCGACCAGGCTTTGAGCATGCTTGCCGAGCAGTTTCCGATCTTCGCCCAGGCCCGGATCGAGCAGCGCTGGGCCGGCTTGATCGATGTCACGCCCGATATCGTGCCGGTGATGGACCAGGTGCAGAGCCTGCCCGGTTTCTACCTGGCCACGGGCTTCTCCGGGCACGGTTTCGGTATCGGGCCGGGCGCTGGGCATTTGATGGCGGACCTGATCACCGGCAGCGCGCCTTTGGTCGATCCCGCGCCGTTTCGTTTCGCTCGGTTCGCCCGATGACACGCTCATATTCAAGCCCCGAGCCGTTGCGCGATGCGGTCCGCTTCCTGGCGCATGGCTTGCACCAGCCGCTGCTGATAAAGCGGGGTCATGCGCACACTCGGCAGGGCGCAGCTCAGCGCGCCCACGGGGGCCGCGTCGGCGTCCAGGATCGGCACCGCCACGCCGGTGTGCAGCGGCAGCACGCGATCGGCCAGGCCACAGGCGTAACCCTGTTGGCGCACCTGCTTGAAGGTGGAGCGCAGGGCGCTGTCGCTGATGGCGTATTCGCGCAGCAGGCGCGGTGCGTTGTGTTCCAGAATCTGCGCGCGTGCCGCAGTGGGCAGGTGGCTGAGCAATGCCAGCGAGCCCTGGCCGACGCCGCTGAGCACGCGCGCGCCCACGCAATCGGCAAAGCTCTGGGTAGGGTTGGCTCCTTCGTGCAGTTCCAGGCACAAGGCGTAGTAGCCATCCTGAACGAACAGAAAGAAGCTGTCCTGGAAGGTTTCGCACAGGCGCAGCAGGGCTGGGCGGGCGAGCTCGCGCACGCCGCCGGTGTTGCCGGCCTGGGCACCCAGGCTGAGCAACTGGTAACCCAGGAAGTAAGGCCCGCGCAGCCGTGGCAGGCGCACGAAGCCGTAGGATTTCATCGCCTTGAGCAGCCGATACAGGGTCGCGCGGCTAAGCTGGGTATCGGCGCTGAGTTCTTCGATAGTCGCGCCCGGCGCGCCGCGTGCGGCAATCGCCTGAAGAATGTCGAAGGAGCGGTCCAGCGTTTGCGTGCCCTGGGTCGTGCAGCGCGGCAGACGAGCTGGGGATGAGTCGGTTTGGGGCATGTGTGGCTCTCCCTGGAAACGACAATGGCCGAACCCGCACCGAGCACAAGGCTGGGTCTGGCAGGCACGGAAAGTGCAGTGCAATATCCGGGCCCTCACGGCCCTTCTCACCACGATCCATAGGGATGACAGCAACCGATGCCTGGACCTCGCGTAGTACCTGTACAGGGCGATGAACACCTGCCGGCCCGAGTCGATGTGGTGGTGATCGGCGGCGGCATCGTCGGTGCATCCACCGCCTTGGAGCTGGCCGAACGCGGCTTGAAAGTGGCCTTGTGCGAAAAAGGCGGCATTGGCCACGAACAGTCGAGCCGCAACTGGGGCTGGGTGCGCATCTCGCGCCGCGATCCTCGCGAGTTGCCGTTGATGGCCCATGCGCTGAACATCTGGAACGACCTGGCCGCGCGCATCGGCAAGGACGTCGGCTACACCCGCGCCGGCATCCTCTTCACCTGCGCGGATGATCAAAGCTACGCCGAACACGAGCGCTGGAAGGCCAACCTGGACGAGTACCCGGTGCGTGCGCGGATGGTCTCGGGCACCGACCTGGCCGGCTTGCTGCCCGGTGTCGCGCGGCTACCGATCAAGGGCGCGCTGTACACCCCCGACGACGGTCGTGCCGAGCCGCAGCAGGCGGCCCCGGCGATTGCCGAAGCGGCCCGGGCCAGGGGCGCGGTGATCCTCACCGAATGCGCGGTGCGCGGCATCGAGCGCGCGGCGGGCCGGGTCAGTGGCGTCATCACCGAGCGTGGCCCGATCGCCTGCACGTCCGTGGTGCTGGCCGGCGGCGCCTGGTCGAGCCTGTTCTGCTCGCCATTGAAGGTGCACCTGCCCCAGCTCAAGGTACTCAATTCAGTGATCCGCACCACGCCGCTGCAGGGTGGTCCGGAAGCAGCCATCTGGGCGATGGATTTTGCCGTGCGCAAGCGTCAGGACGGTGGCTACACGGTTGCCTCTGGCCACGAGAACATTGCTGACATCGTACCCGACTCCTTTCGCTACGCGCGGCCGTTCTGGCCTGCTCTGCAGCAGGAACACAAGTCCCTGTCGTTTCGCCTGGGCCAGCGTTTCTTCCAGGAAGCGGTGCTGCCCAAGCGTTGGGCGCTGGACGAAGCCAGCCCCTTCGAATACCGCCGCGTGCTCGACCCGGTGCCGTCGATCCGCCAATCCAACCGCGCCCTGGCCAGCCTCACCCGCGCCTTTCCGGTGTTCGCCAACGTACGGATCGCGCAGCGCTGGGGCGGCATGATCGATGTCACGCCCGATGCCGTGCCGGTGATCTCGGCCGTGGAGGGCGTACCTGGCTTTTTCATCGCCACCGGATTCTCCGGTCATGGCTTCGGCATCGGCCCGGCGGCCGGGCGGCTGATGGCCAACCTGGTCACCGGCGAAACCCCGATCGTCGACCCGCAAGCGTTCCGTCTCTCGCGCTTCACCGACGGCTCCAACCCACGGCCCATTTCCGGATTCTAGAGCCACCCGTTCACCCGGCAATACCCTTCAGAAGCTCGCCCGAACGAGCCCGGGTCCAGCGTCCCTGACGCTTTCCAGCGCCTGCCACCTGCCCTTTCTTCCTCACAGTGGGAGCTTCAGCATGTCGCAACGCGATGACTCGGATAAAAGCAACGCTCTGTTGAACCCAACCCGCCGCCAGGCGCTGGCCATGGCCATCATCGGTGCTGCGGGGACTCTGCTGCCGTTGGGCCGCAGCAGCCAATCGTTCGCGGCCATGGCCGCGCCGCCGTCCGGTCAGGTGATCATCGGCCTGTCCCAGGAGCCCACGGTGTTCAACCCGCACATGCCGCACATCGAGGTGGATGACGGCATCCACTGGAACGTGTTCGACCCGCTGTTCGGCATTGCGCCCACGGGCGAATTCATCCCGGCCCTGGCCACTGAAGTGCCAACCGTGGCCAATGGCGGCATCTCCGCCGACGGCCTGCAGTGGAAGATCAAACTGCGCAGCGACGCCAAATGGCACGACGGTCGGCCTTTCACCGCCGATGACGTGAAGTACACCCTGGAACTGATCGTCTCGCCGAATTTCCGCAGCGGCCGCCGCGCGGGGCATGACCTGCTGCGCGACATCACCGTGGTGTCGCCCACCGAAATCCACTGGCGCATGGAGAAGTCCTACGCGCCCTACGCGTCGATTCTGTCGTCCACGTTCATGCTGCCCAAGCACATCCTCTCGGCTGCCGCCGACGTCAACACCGCGCCGTTCAACAATGCGCCGATCGGCACCGGCCCATTCAAGTGGGGCACGCGGGTGGCGGGCGACCATATCCAGCTCAAGGCCAACCCGGACTATTACGGCACCAAACCGCAGCTTGAAAGCGTGATCTTCAAGTACATCCCGGACCTCACCGTGCTCTACACCCAGTTCAAGACCGGCGACATCGACGTCACCGCGATGCAGGGCATCACCCCCGACCATTACGAGGAAGCCAAGGACCTGGCCGGACGCACCGTGGTGATCCTGCCGGTGGCCACCATCGAATCGGTAACGCTGAACATGGAGTGCCCGCAGTTCAAGGACCCCGTCGTGCGCCAGGCGCTGTACATGGCCATCGACAAGAAGACCATCATCGACGAGCTGTATTTCGGCCTGGTGCTGCCCACCGAAACCTACATGCCGCAACAGTCGGCCTACTACAACCCCAACCTGCCCAAGCAAAGCTTCAACATCGAAGCGGCCAGCAAACTGCTCGATGACGCGGGCTGGAAACCGGGCGCTGGCGGCATTCGCGAGAAGGGCGGGGTGCGCCTGTCGTTCACCAACTCCACCACCGCTGGCAACCAGATCCGTGAACAGGCGCAGCAGTTCATCCAGCAGACCTGGCTGGCCATCGGCGTGGAAATGAAAATCTCCAACCTGCCACCCGCCGTGATGTGGGGCGAGTACTGGGTGCAGTCCAAATTCGACTCGGTGATCGTCGGCAACAACTTCCTCACCGGGGCCGACCCTGATACCCGCGACTATTTCGGGTCGCAGTCGACCAATGCCAAAGGTGGCGCCGGGCAGAACAACTCGCAGTACGTCAACGCCAAGGTCGACGAACTGCTCGCCCAGGGCGCCTCCATGCAGGATGTCGCCCAGCGCAAGGCGGTGTACGTGCAGGTGCAGGACCTCATCCGCCAGGACCTGCCCATTCTGCCGCTGTTCCAGTACACCTACGTGCGCGGCTACAAGTCGGGCCTCAAGGGCTTCACCGGCAACATCAACCTGCGCATCGAACCCTGGAACGTCAACACCTGGTCCTGGACCTGAATGCACGCCCACGCCTGGCCGCACGGCCGGGCGTCGTTCGTACCGCAGAGGATCTGACGCATGCCCAACTACATTCTCAACCGCCTGGGGCAGAGCGCCGTGGTGCTGGTGCTGGTTTCGCTGATCGGCTTCATGGTGCTCAACCTGGCCCCCGGCGGGCCCATGTCGCAATTCGCCCTCAACCCCGGCATGAGCCAGGCCGAGCTGGACCGCATCGCCGAGCAACTGGGCCTGAAGCGGCCGCTGCTGGTGCAGTACATCGACTGGTTCAGCCACCTGTTCGTCGGCGACTGGGGCCACTCGTTTCGCGACGGCCGCCCGGTGCTCAGCGTGATTGCCGGACACCTGCCCGCGACGTTGCTGCTGATGGGCACCTCGACCGTGCTGTCGATCGTCATCGGCACCTGGGTCGGCGTACTGGGCGCGGTGCGCCGCTATTCGGTGTTCGACACCCTGGCCACGGTCGGCGCGATGGTGGCGCTGTCGATTCCCACCTTCTGGTTCGGGCTGGTGGCGATCTTCTTTTTCTCCCTGCACCTGGGCTGGCTGCCGGCGGGCAACATGTACACCATCGGTGACCAGTCCCTGGGCGACTACGCCATTCACCTGGTGCTGCCGGTGCTGGTGCTGGCCTTGGTCAACGTGGCGATCTGGAGCCGCTACATGCGCTCCGCCACCCTGGACGTGATCGACCAGGACTTCGTCCGCACCGCCCGCGCCAAGGGCGTGCCCTATCGCCGCGTGCTGACCCACCACGTCATTCGCAATGCCCTGCTGCCGATGATCACCCTGGCCGGTCTGCAGATACCCACCATCCTCGGGGGCGCGCTGGTCACCGAAACGGTGTTCACCTGGCCCGGCATGGGCCGGCTGTTTCTCGACAGCCTGGGCTACAGCGACTACCCGGTGATCATGGGCATTCTGATGTTTTCGGCGGTGCTGGTGCTGTTGGGCAACCTGCTTGCCGACCTGCTGATAGGCGTCGCCGACCCCCGCGTGCGGCTGGCCTGAAGGAGTATTGCCGATGACCACTGCCACTCGTTACCTGCCCGCTTCGCCCCGTTGGGCGTGGCTGGCCAACCCCACCCTGCGCCGTTTCATGCGCCACAAGCTGGCCGTGCTCGGCGTGGTGATGATCACCGTGCTGGTGCTGGCCTGCGTGTTCGGCCCCTACCTGCTGCACTACAACGACCTGACCATCGACATCCGCAACCGCTTCGCGCCACCGCTCACGGGCAATCACTACCTGGGCACCGATGCCCTGGGCCGCGACACCGCCGCGCGCCTGCTCAACGCCGGGCGCATCTCGCTGATGGTGGGTTTCTGCGCCATGCTCATCAGCATCGTCATCGGCACCCTGATCGGCGTCATCGCCGGTTACTACCGCGGCTGGGTCGGCGCCGGCCTGATGCGCTTCGTCGATGCCTTCCTGTCCTTTCCCAGCGTGTTCCTGGTGCTGGTACTGGCAGCCTTCACCAAGCCCAGCCCGATGATGATCACCCTGATCATCGCCGTGACCAGCTGGATGGAAATCTCGCGCATCGTCGAGGCTGAAATCCGTTCGCTGCGCGAGCGCGACTTCACCCTGGCCGCACGCATGATCGGCGCCAGCAACCGCTGGATCATGTTCCGCGAACTGATGCCCAACGCCATCGGCCCGATCATCGTCGCGGCCACCCTGACCATCGCCAACGCCATCCTGCTGGAGGCCTATATCAGCTTTCTGGGCTACGGCATCCAGCCGCCCTTGCCCAGCTGGGGCAACATGCTCAACGCCGCCCAGCAGTACCTGGGCAAGGCGCCCTGGCTGGCGATCATTCCCGGGCTGGCCATCACCCTGGCGGTGACCAGCTTCAACTTCATCGGCGACGGCCTGCGCGATGCGCTGGACGGCAGGAGCGACCTGAAATGAACGCAGATGAAAAGATTGCCGTGGCGCACCTCAACGTCGCCTTCCGCAAGGGGGCCGGCTACGTCCCTGTGGTGCACGACATCAACTTCACCATCGGCGCCGGCGAAACCCTCGCCTTGGTGGGTGAGAGCGGTTCAGGCAAGAGTGTCACCAGTCTGGCCATCATGAAACTGCTCGCCGAGGCGCCGAAAACCCGTATCGACGGCAGCGCCATCGTTGCCGACCACCACGGCAAACCCATCGACCTGGTGGCCATGGGCGAGCAGCAGATGCGCCATGTGCGCGGCAATCGGGTGGCGATGATCTTCCAGGAACCGCTCACCTCGCTGAACCCGGTGCACCGCGTGGGCGACCAGATCGCCGAAGCGATCCGCTTCCACCAATCGCTGAGCAAGACCGACGCCCGCTCCCGTGCGTTGGCACTGCTGGAGCAGGTCGGCATCCCCGAGCCGGTCAAGCGCCTGGACTGTTACCCGCACGAGCTGTCCGGCGGCATGCGCCAGCGGGTTATGATCGCCATCGCCCTGGCCATGGAGCCGGACGTGCTGATCGCCGACGAGCCCACCACGGCACTGGACGTCACTGTGCAGGCGCAGATTCTCGACCTGCTGCGCAGCCTGCAGAAGAAGAACGGCATGGCCATCCTGTTCATCACCCACAACTTCGGCGTTGTGGCGGAAATCGCCGACCGGGTCATGGTGATGTACGCCGGGCGTATCGTCGAACAGGGCAGCGTCAGCCAGGTGCTGTCCTCGCCGCGCATGCCCTACACCCGCGGCCTGCTGGCCGCCGTGCCGCGCTTCGAACAGGCCGGGCTGGCGCAGGGTGAACTGGGCACCATCGCCGGCTTCGTCCCCGACCCCAGCTCGCCGCCCAGCGGCTGCGCGTTCCACCCGCGCTGCGCCTACAGCATCGCCGGCCGCTGCGACAGCCAGGCGCCCGATCTCGAAGAAATCGAACTGGGCCATGACCTGCGCTGCGTGCGCTGGCGCGAACTGCCCGTCGAACACGGAGGTGCACGATGAAAGAACGTCCCCTGATCGACGTCGTCGGCCTGAAAAAACACTTCCCCGTGCGCAAGACGTTTCTCGCCAGCCGCCGCGACCGCGACGACAACCTGGTGCGCGCGGTGGATGGCGTCGACCTGAGCATCGCCCGTGGTGAAGTGCTGGGCCTGGTGGGCGAGAGCGGCTCGGGCAAGAGCACCCTGGGCCGCAGCCTGATGATGCTCGACCCACCCACCGACGGACACATCGTCTTCGACAACACCGAGATCACGCCCTTCAACGACCGCCTGCTTAAACCCTATCGCAAGCGCATGCAGATGATCTTCCAGGACCCCTACGGCTCCCTCAATCCGCGCATGAGCGTCGGCGAAATCCTCGCCATGCCCCTGCGTTTCCACAACCCTGAACTCGATGCCGCCGGGCGCCGCGAAAAGGCCGGGCAGGCCCTGGAAACCGTCGGCCTCGCGGCGCAGTATCTGGACCGCTACCCCCACGAATTCTCCGGCGGCCAACGCCAGCGCATCGGCATCGCCCGCGCCCTGACCCTGGAACCCGAATTCATCATGGCCGACGAACCGGTGTCCGCCCTCGACGTATCGGTCCAGGCCCAGGTGCTCAACCTGTTCGCGCGCATCCGCCGACAGATGAACCTGACCATGCTGTTCGTCACCCACGACCTGGCCGTGGTCGGCCACATCGCCGACCGCGTCGCCGTGATGTACCTGGGCCGCATCGTCGAAATCGCGCCCACCCGCGAGCTGTTCAGCAATCCGCGCCATCCATACACAGAAGCACTGATGTCGGCGATCCCCATGCCCGAACCGGGGCAGCGGCGGCAGCGGATCGTGCTGCAAGGGGATATCCCGAGCCCTATTTCACCGCCTTCGGGATGTGCGTTTCGCACCCGCTGCCCGTACGTGCTGCCCGCCTGCGCGCAGGATCGTCCGCTGTTGAGGGAGGTGGGGGTGGCGCATGGGGTGGCGTGTATTCGGGATGATTTGGAGTTGGTTTCGCCGCTCACCGATCACGCCAGCCCGAGCGCCTCGACGATATCGCTGGCCAGCACCACTTCGGCGTACTCGCTGCCGAGTATCGCCAGCGTCAGATCATGAACGGTGCCCGCATCCCAAACGGTTCCATCCGCCCCCGTCACGGGTACCGCAGTAGTGGCGTCCGAGGGGAGGGTGATGCTGTAACCCAGCGCCTTCCCGGCGCGAACGGTGGCATCCATGCTGTTATGAACGACCACGCCCGTCAGCACGAAGCGTGTCACCTGCATGGCCTTGAGCACGGCATCCAACTCGGTGCCAATGAACGCACAGTTCTGCTGTTTGGTGATCACCGGTTCACCGTCCAAGGGGGCAACTTCCCGCTTGATGCCATTCCACGGCCCGTGAGTGTGGTACGTCGATGTGGGCGTTGGTTCATCGTGCTTCACGTGCATTACCGGCCAACCATTCGTACGCCAAAGCTGCAGCAGCCGCTGAATGGTTTCCAGGTAGCCGGGGTTGCTTTTGCCATTCCACCTCGGCTGGTCGATGGCGTCTTGCACGTCGAGGATGATGAGAGGGATCGGGTTGGGCTGGTCGCTCATGGAAGGCCGTTTGATTGGAAAAGAATGGGGGGCAGTGTGCGGTAAGGGGCAGGGGCGTTCAATGGGGGGTGGGGGTGGGATGCGTGGCAGGCGTACCTGAAACAGCTATGATCTTCAGCGCCGCAGGCCTGTGCACGCGCGAGTGATCCTCGAGGTGTGGATCCCGTGCGCCGCATCATTTCCATGAGGAAAGCCAATGAGCGAGAACAAGACCGCTACCGACATCGACTGGATCGACCCTGACGATGCCCCGGAGCTGACCGACGCCTTTTTCGAGCGCGCCGACGAGTACGAAGGTACTCGAGTGATCCGTCGTGGCCGGCCCAAGGCCGGTGTTGTGCGAGAGCGTATTTCGATCCGCATCGAACCTGCCGTGCTTGCTGAATTCCGAGCCTCCGGACCTGGTTGGCAGACGCGCATGAATGCGGCATTGGCGGATTGGCTCAAGACCCATGACCCTTCGGATCTGCAGAGTTAACGGCGGGTTTTCGTAGTGGACGTCGTGGCCATGTCTAGCTTCTCACCGATGCAAGCGCAGTTCTGTTGCGTCGTTCAGGACGCCTTTCCCGGCTCTACCGGAACAGACAACCGCTCAAAAAGCGGCTTCATCACCTGCCCCGGAGAGGGGATGGGATTGGCCAACGGCTGATCATGTGCGCTGTTCTCCTGCGTCCTGACGCCGATCACGATGCTGTGGTCAGGCTGCTCCTGTGCATAGGCCGTGTAACCGTTATCCAACGGGTGAATTCTCTCGCCGGGTCTTACACCGGGGTAATTCGGGGCGGGGTGAAAGTCGGCGATCACGGCAGTCGTTCTGATCGCCGACAGCACCCAAGGCTGATAACTGTCAGTGAAGAACGAATAGCACGCAACCAGCACCATGCCAGCTGCAATAGCGCCTCCGGAGTGGAACAACGCCAGCAGGCCAACCGTCAGATCGAAAGACTGCGGCGGCAAGCCCAATGCTTCGGAAACAGCAAAGCGCGACAACCCGGTTGCGACCAGCAGTGCCAGCAAGTGCAGCAGAACGATAGGCGTCTTGTACAAAGGTTTATGCCATTTCTTCCGCATCCAGCGGGCCACTGGCAGACACCACATGATGAAGCCCGCAATCATGAAGCCAGCAGCGATCATGCTGGTCACATCCAAAGCGGCAGTGCCCCAGCTTCTGGACAGTAACAAACCCAAGAAGACTAGAACTATCGAAACCATATAAAGCCGATGTGCCACTGAAGTAGCCGCGTACTTGTCCTTCAACCATTGCATATCTGTACCTGGAGCCTTACCCGGGGGATCGATGAAGATTGAGTCACAGAACATGGCCAGCTGTTGGCCACCCTGTCCGATGTGGCTGGAGGTGTTTTGTCCTGCCAGGCCAGCAAAAGGGGGGGGCATCCTAACAGGGCTGTTTTCCAAGAGAAGGGCGGGGCAATAACTCGAAACTGAAATGGTGTGACGTGGTAGTTAGCCAAGCATTACGCGCATACAACGCACTGCAGTGCATCGACGCGCTGGGCGTGGACCAGGAGTTGCTCCTGCATCATCCACGCCCATAAACATCACCCGTTAGAAATCCACCGTCCCGGAAAACTTCACCAGCCGTGGCTCACCCTGGGTCAGGTAGCCGCCGTTGGCCGAGGCCCAGTAGTTCTTGTCGGTGATGTTCTCCACGTTCATGCGCAGGGTGACCGCCTTGCGCTCGACCTTGAAGGTGTAACGCGCGCCCGCGTCGAAGCGGTTCCAGGTGGGCAGGCTCAGAGTGTTCGCCTGGTCGGCATACTGCCCGCCGGTGCGCAGGGCACGGGCGTTGAGTGCCAGGCCGTTCAGCCCCGGCACGTCCCAGTCCACCGTTGCATTGAGCTGGAACGTCGGCACGCCAATGGCGTGGTTGCCGTCGTTCAAGCCGCCCGCCGTGTCTTGGAGCTCAGACTGCAGGCGTGTACCGCCGGCCATCAAGCGCAAGCCTTCCACCGGCTCGCCGAACACACTTAACTCGACCCCGCGATTGACTTGCTTGCCATCGCGCACGTACACATCGACGCTGCCGCCGCCGGGCGTTGCAAAGCTCTGCGTGAAACCATCGGTTGGCCGCTCGATGCGAAACGCCGCCAGCGTGGCACCCCACGATTGCTTGTCCAGTTTGATCCCGGCCTCCACCTGCTTGGTGCGCCCCGGCGGAAACGCCTCACCCACGTTGACGACCTGACCCGACGCCGTTGGCCCCGCCGACAACCCCTCGATACGGTTGGCAAACAGCGACACCGACTCTACTGGCTTGTAGACGATGCCATACACCGGCGTGGTGATCGCCTCGTCGTACATGGAAGTGCGCGAGCCGCCGACACCTGTGGTCGACTCATAGGCATAGTTCTGCACCAGCAACTGCTGGCGCCGCAGCCCGGCCGTCACCAGTACCTTGTCGTCAAAGAAACCCAAAGTATCCGACACCGCCAGGCTGCGGTTGCGCGTCTTGCCGGTGATGCCCGGATCGCTCATGTCACCGGCCGCGAAGCTCACCGCCGTCGGCTTCGCCAACGAGGCGGTGTTGTAGATATTGGTGGTACCCGTGGACTGATAGAACTCATAGGCATTGCGCTGCTCGGTCCAGATGCTCGACGCGCCCAGGCTGATCTGATGGCTGACCGGCCCGGTCTGCAGGTTGCCGTTGATCCCGGTCATGAACGTGGCATTGTCTTCGTCGTGCGGAATCTTCGACCCGCCGATGGTCGCCGCACCCGTGCTCGAATCCGTCAGTACCGGCGTTCCGTACACGCCGTTCTCACGCGTGTGCTTCGCGCCGCCCGCCACGTAGGCCGTCCAGTCCTCGTTGAGATCCCACTCGCCACGCAACATGCCGAAGGTGTCCTCGGTCTGGCTGTAGGTCCAATCCTGACCATAGTTGTGGCTGGCATCCGGTGCCCGTGGAATGCTCGTGATCGTGCCCAGGCGCACCGAGTTGCGCAGGTTGTTGATGCGCTGCTTCTGATAACCAAAATCGCCAGACAGGCGGAAGTTGTCACCCCGATAATCCAGTCCCAGCGTAAACAGCTTGGTGCGCTGCGCCTCGTCGTCGATCGCCGTATCACCCTCGCGCTGCGCCAGGTTCACCCGCGCACCGAAACGGTTGTCCTCGCCGAACCGCTGGCCCAGGTCCAGGTGCTCGCCCACGCGGCCATCGGTACTGATGTCCTGCGTGTAACGCCGGATAGGATCATCACCCGCCCGCTTGGGCACCAGATTCACACTGCCGCCCAGCCCGGTCCCCGTCGGGCTCACGCCATTGATGAACGCGTTCGGCCCCTTGAACACCTCGACCCGCTCCACCGCATCAGTGGAAATGATCTGCCGCGGCAACACCCCATACAAACCGTTGTAGGAAATGTCATCGCTCGACAGCGGCAAACCACGAATCACGAACACCTGCGCTTGGTTGCCGAAACCGAACGACTGACGCACCGACGGATCATTGAGCAACACATCGCCCACGTCCTCCGCCTGCTGATCTTCGATCAGCTTCGAGGTGTAGCTGGTCAGAGTAAACGGCACATCCATGTTGTCCTGATTGCCTAGCACACCCATCTGCCCACCGCGCGCGACTTGGCCACCGGCAAACACATCGGGTGAAGCGCCTTTGGTGGTTTTGTTGGTTTGCGCGTCGATCGACGTGGCATCGAGCACGAGAGCGTCCGCCGCGTGGGCGCCGATGCTCACAGAGCAGCACACCGCCAGAAGAGTAGGGCGAGAAGGAAAACGAAGGACCATGGAAGGATTTCCGACGAAGATAGAAGTTAAGGGGCGCCTTCCTGGCAGGTGCGAATGAATCTCAGTCGAATATCCTAACAAGAGTTTCACAAAGCGTTAACGATTTTTTGAGGGGATTTTCACACGGCACCATGACGGTGCAGAGCAGGGGTGATTCTAAAGAATGGCAAAGGTCTACCGATAGGTAGTTCAGTGATGGTGTTTTTACCTTTGTCTGGGAAATGGAATTCAAATGAGCCCTCAAGACGACCTGCTCGACGAGCCCATAGCGCCGCGATCGCGTGTTCAACAACGTGTGCATCCAGGGTGGTGGTGTTGGCTGTTGGTGCCAGTGGTGGCAGTGGGGATGAACTGGTCGCGGATTGCGGCGTATCTGGAGCCGGCGCGCACGGCTCCGATGCCTCAACCGGTTGAGCGGTTGGAACGGCCCGTTGTTGAACCTGCGCCTGTATCTGCGCCCGTTGTGCGAGCAGTGGCTCCAGCTGCGCCAAAAAGCCTGCAGGAGTGCATGGGCGGGGACAATGCGATTACTGATCAGACGTTGCGCTGTCGGTATGGCGATGCGCCTCGGCCTGCGCGGGAGGAACGAGCCGTGCAGGGGATGGTGTCGGCGCAGTATTTGGCGGAGTACAAGGCGGGGCAGGGTTCTACGCCGGTTCGGCGCGCTGGTAGCAGCAGTAGCTCTGAGTCTCACCAAATACTCGGTTGGGACAGGAAGAATTCATACACCGCTTCATGGAGTGTCAGCGATAACCGGATCGACTACGGCAGTGTCTGTGGGGGTTACCGAAGTGGGTCGATTGAATACCGCGAGTGCAGGAAAGGTGCGAAGCAGTGGTTCAAGGAGCAGTGCCGTCGAGGGGGGAGTGAGGCACTGCGAGAGCGGTATTGTTCAGCGGGTTCGGGGTTTAGTCCAATGGGGTAGGGAGGCCAGTCCAGTGAGGGGCCGCTTATGTTCAAAGCGGCACCATTCGCGATCGACAGGCACTCAGTTTTGCGTCTGACCGATCAGGCGTGAGGTTAGAACCGCAACTTCATTTCAAGCAGAGAATCCTCCACCAACGTCCTGCTCGTCTCCGTCAGCAAGGCCACAGCCTGGTTAAGCGCGCGACAGAGCTGCTGATTCGCATCGCTCGTTTCCGCGGCAAGCACAGACGCGGTATCTAGCAATTGGCTAGCGCGTTGAAGGGATTGGTAAGCAACGAGATTCGTTTGATCTTTCATGGGTGGCGACTTCCGTATGTAAGGGGAGATCTACCAGCACTCGCCGTCAAACGAGTGGGTGGCAGCTGTGCATGGGTTGACGGACCGGTCACATACGAACCCGGCGCACCCGAAGGTGCCCCACGCACAGCCGCCATAGAGTCCGGAGCGGGTGCAAGAGCGCCCGTGCCGAGTCTTGAGACTGCGCGTTCGTATGTAGGACAGGCCGTCAAACCTGGTCACGCATGTGGCGTGACGAGCGGGAGGATAGGCAGGGTGGGTGGGGAGGTCAACTGTGATGCATCTAGCCCGGGCACCAGCGCCGGTTGATTGTTTGCAAGCAGTGTCCCGAGCATAAATACAAAGAGGCTCGTGGGTCGTTAAGGAGACTTGCTCGAACTCCCCCAATACGCTTGCTCCTGTCCCGCCCATGATCGGTGGCGGAGAAATGGGGGACTTGGTGCGCGACACGGATTGGTCCAGCACCGCCTTGGCCGATTACCGCTCATGGCCTGCATCCCTGCGCACTTCGTTGTCGCTGGTATTGAACACCAAAGGCATCGCAGCACTTTACTGGGGGCCCCAGCAATGGCTGCTCTACAACGACGCCTACGGCCTGTCGCTTTTCGAACTGATCCACCCCGACGACCTGGCGCACACCCAGCAGGGCGCCAGTCTTTCCGCTGATGGCCATGCCTACGCCCGGTTCGACAACCGCTACCGCCACAAGGACGGCAGCTACCGCTGGATATCCTGGTCGACCCAGCCAGACGAGCAGCAGATCAACGCCGTGGGCCGCGACTTCACCGCCGAGCGGGAGAGCGCCAACGTCCTGGCCGCCGCCGAGGAGGCCCTGCGTCAATCGCAGAAGCTGGAAGCCATCGGCCAACTCACCGGTGGCGTCGCCCACGACTTCAACAACCTGCTGACCGTGATCAAGTCGTCGACTGACCTGCTCAAACGGCCTGATCTCTCCCACGAGCGACGCGCGCGCTATGTCTCAGCCATCGCCGACACCGTCGAACGAGCTGCCAAAGTTACCTCGCAACTGCTTGCCTTCGCCCGGCGCCAGGCACTGCAACCCACGGTGTTCGCGCCTGCCGAGAACCTGCGGGCCCTGGCCAGTATGATCAAGATACTGGTGGGCGCCGAAGTGGAGCTGGTGATGGAGATCCCCGAACATAGCCACTTCGTGATCGCCGACCCCTCTCAGTTCGACATGGCAATCGTCAACATGGCCGTCAACGCGCGTGACGCCATGGTCGGCCAGGGGTGCCTTATCATCCGAGTGGGCCCGGCTAGCCGGGGGGCCGAGTCTGGCGAACAGCCTCAAGTGGTGATTTCGATGACCGATACCGGCAGCGGCATCGCGCCGTTGCACCTGGGCAGGATATTCGAGCCCTTTTTCACCACCAAAGGCGTGGGGCAGGGCACGGGCCTTGGCCTGTCGCAAGTATTTGGGTTCGCCAAGCAATCGGGTGGCGAGATCACCGTGGACAGTGAAGTCGATCAGGCACCACTTTCACACTCTACCTGCCCCAGGCATCCGAGCCGCGCGAGCCACGGAGTGTCGAGGCGACCCATGAGTTGGTACACGGACACGGCACCGGTGTATTGATCGTCGAAGACAACCCTCAGGTGGGCGCCTTTGCGATGCAATCACTGTCGGATTTGGGCTACCGGCCGATCCTTGCCATCAATGGACAGGAAGCATTGGCCGAGCTGGCCCGCGACGCCAGCCGATTCAAAGTGGTGTTTTCCGATGTGGTAATGCCGGGCATGACCGGTATCGAACTCGCCCATGAGATTCGTCGGCGATACGAAGGATTACCTGTAGTGCTGACATCGGGATACAGCCATGTGCTGGCAGAGAAGGGAACCGATGGATTCGAGTTGTTGCATAAACCGTATTCAGTGGAGCAGTTGTCGCGCCTGTTGTGTGGGGCGGTGTGTACACATCGCTTGAAGGTGACCTGATCTATCACTCCAATTCAATCCCGACACTCGCCACCTTCACCGCCAAGCTCGCAAAAAATATACACCCGATCAAACGGGCAAAAATCTCCAGCGTTTCGCACACATCCGGATCTTCAAACAGCACAGGCCGCGAATCGATCGCGCAGAGCGCTCCGTACAACCGGCCATCAGGCAGAAAAATGGGCACGCCTACATAGCTGTCCAGATCATAGGTCTTGACGATCAGTCGTGAGGCGAAGCTCTGGTCATGGCTCACTCTCGGGATCAGCAACGGCGCAGGATCCCGCTGGAACTCGCTGCAGATCGTGTCTTCCAGCGGAAAGGCCTCACCTGCGCCGATTCCCAGGTCGGCGGAATCGTGCACGGAGCAGATGACCAACTCAGCGTCGCCAAATTTGGTGATCGCGGCGAAGCGCATGTTGGTAAGCCTGGTCACCAACCGCAGGATGTTGGTGGTGGCTTCGATTTCAGCAATGGCTGCGCGTTCTTCCTGGGACAGGAGGGTGGGCGGGTAGTCGAGTGCCATGGGGTACCTCGTCGTTTTGGGGAGTTTCGGCTTGTGATTGAGGTTCTGCAAGGGGGGCGGCTGGAGCGATGTTACGGCACTGGTGCGATTGAGCCAAAGCCATCGGTTCAGGCACAGAAAAAGCATTGGCGAGCTACGCGAAGTGATAGGGGTGTGAGGGTTGCTTGGACCGGGGTAATCTGAACTGAAGTAATAAGTATTTGATTTATATAGATATTTTAGGTTTTGAATTTTCTTTGGAATACTATTTGGAATACCGGATCATGATCTGTCCTTAGCAAGGGTGTCTGAAGCTATGACAGTACTGGCCTTGGCATAAGCGCATTGGTAAAAATTATAGTGATACTCCATCTCTGGGCGTCGCAATGTCCAGTTTCAGGATTGCTTTCTGAATGTCCCGCCTTACCTGATCCAACTTCTTCTTTGCCAACCTGTCTGCTTCTGCTTCATTCCCATTGAATGGAGGCAGGGCTTCCGCCATAGACAGTTCCCATTTTGCCAGTCCGTTCAAGCATTGCTCCAGGTGTCGTGTGGTGATCTCCAATTGCGCTTTATAGCGGGCCGACTTTAGTCGCTCGTTGCGAAGTGCTGCTTTTTCCTTAATGGCCTGCTGCCGAACATCCTCCTGCATTTTGCGGCGTCCTTCATCCGCATTCTCGATCAGAGCAATGAGTTGGGCCGTATTGCTCTGGCCGTCGTTGTTCTTCGCTAGTAGTGAAAGGGCTTTTATCGCAGTGCTTGGAAGTGAAAACGTTCGCGCTTGTCTGCCGTTGTCAGCGCTGCGGTACTGCTTCTGGCGCCATGCATTTTTCATGGCGTTGAGTGTGATCAGTCCGCTAGGTGAGCTTTCAAGTGCTTTGCCCGCTTCTAATAAATCGTTGTGGGTCACCGCTCCACGGCCGAAGAGGCTATTAACGCCGCGGCGTCTTAGGTATTCAGTGGCCCACATGAGCTGGGCTTTATCGCGATGATTCAGCCAGTCCAGTCCGGTTTTTTTCATAGCCATTTAGGTACTCCTCTCAGGGATGGTTTATACCCGAATAGAGGATTTTTGTAACCTGTTATGCGTTACGTTATGCGTTATGTTATGCGTTTTTATTACTGTCAGCACGAGAGCATTCATATAGGGTATATTAACGGTAATAAATTAATGATTGAGAGAGCGAGTTGAGCTACTACCTTGGCGTTTTAGCTATGCCACTCAAGCACGTCGAGCCGGAGGTGAAGTTTGTCTTGGTGGCGTTTGTGCAGCGTTACGGACTGGCCGAAGGAGGCCCGTGCAGTGGTGAGGTGCGGGCGAGTCAACTCGGTCTTCCGCTTCGCGTTGTTGCATCGGCTTTAGCGCAGCTCGTTGATTCCGGATGGCTTGTTAAACTGCCGGTGTCAACGCCTGGGTCTTCCGGAAGGCCCAATCACACTTATAAGGTTCAAGCCGCTCTTGCGGTCGCGCTCGAGAAGGCTATGGTGCCGACCGTCATCCACGAGGGACTCATTAAGCGCCTGATCGCTGGCCCGGTCATTCGTGCGGTGGGGCCTGAAGAGGGCGGTGATGGTGCGGAAGTAGTCCAGTCCTTGAAGTCGGTTAATGAGTTCGGTAAACCGGTTCCGCCGGGACGCCGGGGCAACCTCAGTCTGGCTAACCGACTGTTGCTGGCTACCCTCTTGAGCTACGCAGATGCTTTTGGGGTGGTCAGTCAGCTTGGGAGCGTGAAGCTGGTTCAGTTGACGGGGCTGGCGCCCGCCAGTTTGAGGCAAAGGATCCGTAGGCTGATGGATCTGGGGTTTATTCGTAGCTGCGTACCCGGAGTGTCTTCGTCGATTTTTGCCAGGAAGGCCATGAGTACCTATTTTCTCAACTTGGGTCATCGTCAACTGACTCAAACGACGGATGTTCAGGTATTGAGTCATTGGACCCACGAATCGAGTGATCGGTGGTTTCAGCATCATGGCGATAGGCTTCGCAATGACGTCAGCGCGGCTAAAAAGTCATTGGGTAACGCAATCACGACCCCTAGGCCTGTAGTCCGCTTTCTTTGGCGGCAGCGCCCACAAGTCTTTGCAGTCTTGCAGTTGCTACTGTCACGGTACGCCTCGTACCTACTATCGCATCACTGGTCTGCTCTCGGAGCGCACGCAGGCCACGTCGATGATGAGCTGCGAAAAAGGATCTCTAGGGATTTGCGCAAGCCTGCGCCGTCATCACCGCTGGATGCTGAGCTGGGAGAGAGTGGCTGGGAGGTGATCATTGAGCACTTCCGTGAGTTGGCGGTGGAGCTGGCGAAGGAGTACCGCTCACGATTCCAGGAGACGTCTGAAGTTTTCTTCGACTGGTTAGAGTTGTGCGTCATCCCTGTGCCTGCTGAGCGAGGCTATGAAGCTATTACTCTGTTGGCTCTGGAGGCTACTGAACAGGGCTGTTTAGTCCTTGGATATGAGGCCGTGGGGAGTGTGACGGCGTTCAAGCGCGAGGCGGATATTCCTCTGGAGCAGCTCTATGCGTTGGGACTGCTTACCGCGCCACGGCTCAGGCCTTAGAGGGACCGGTCATTTTTTATAAGGCTTCCCCATCCTCTGAACCAATCAGAGGGCTGCGGCCATGAAGAAATTGCTCCGTAAGAAAGACGTGCTGGCGGCTACAGGCTTTAAGAATTCGACGCTGTACAAATACATCTCCGAGGACAGATTCCCGAAACCAGTGTCATTGGGGGAGCGTGCGGTCGCGTGGGTGGAGAGTGAGGTCGAGGCTTGGATCGAAGCGCGGATCAGTGCGCGTGATTTGGCTGCAGGGATGTAGGCCGGCCCCACGGTGACGGGTCTGAGTAACGATTATCCATGATGCGCCATGATCGGCTCACTGCCGATCATGGCGTTTATGCCGGATGGTGTAGATGATTCTCAACTAACCTCCTCAAACCGCAGTTTGGCAAATCTCTTGGCTATCAAGGCAATGTTGCTCTCCATTTCCTTGCTATTCCGGGATGGAGACCTGGGCTCGATTCGGGATCTAGTTATATAGCTCTTGAACTATCAATCCATCATCAATCAATAGGCTGAACACTGAGAGCTATACAGCCACTACCACCCAATTGATGCGACAGACCATCGATTAAATAAATCCTCATCACGCACCTGATATGCCAACAACTAATCAGGTGCATCACGATGACTGAACGAACCAGCTACACCTACCGCTCACAGTCCGATAACGCTATCCGGATTGAGCGACTGATCAACGCCATTCAACGTACAGATGGTCAAGCCTTTCGAATTACATACTCGAAGCACGGGGATGAGCAGGTCGATGCAACCAAACTGTCAAAGTACTTCGATGGGATCGAGCAGATGGTCGATCTGTTCGAATGTGACGAGGAGTATCAGTACAGCTGGCATTTGAACCTTTTCCTAGAGGCTTGCCATGCAATTGGGGTTGAGCGCAGTCCATGTGGCATTACCTGCTTGGGTGAGTGTGAAACACGCTATCTGAGCGCCAGCGAGACGTTGAACGAACTGACCAAGCAGGTCCGAACGCTTCTCACCAAAAAGAGATACAGGCGCTGGGGACACGATCAGCGTTACCAAGCGATTAAGCAGGAGATCGAAGTTGGCCGCTACGTTGATGCAGTACATGATCGTTACGCCCGCACTTGCGTGATTCGGGTTGATCTGTATTACCGTAGAGAGGCACAAGCTAGGTTGCGTGTGGAGCACGTCTTTGACGACCTCAGTCGGCTGATTGCTGAGCGTGAACGTAACCTGATTTTTGATCATGAGATCGGCTACATATGCAGCGTTGAGCAGGGTGAGGACCGGGGGTATCACGTCCATGCTGCCTTCTTCTTCAATGGCGCTGAAGTGCGTGCAGATATCTACAGGGCGCAACAAATCGGTCAGCTGTGGGAGCGTATTACCCGTGGTCAGGGTTACTTCAACAGCTGCAACCTCGAAAAAGAAAAATATAAAGATAGGCTGGGGGTTGGCTTAATCCACAGAAGTGACTTGAGTGCACGGGCTAACGTGCATTACGCCATGCGTTACCTGGTCAAGAATGATCAGCATCTGCGGCTCAAGCCTGTAGGGGCTCGTTGCTTGCGTAAGGGGCTGGTAAGAAAGGTTTCTGGTGCGATCAATCGATCTATTGTCCGGGGGACGTAATCTATTGAGTAGGTTAGGTTGATGTCCACCGGGCGATGCACTATCTGCTCGGTAGGCACCGTTTTTAGCTTCCCAGACGTTTACCTAAGTTTGGAGGTGGGACAGCGTAGTTATACGGCGTGAGCGTATCAGCCCGACTCAGCATATGTGCACCAGGGCCAGGTGTTTCACTCGGATCAAGGGCCCAGTATGCGAGTCGTTTATTTCGCCAGCGGCTCTGGCGTTATCGCAGGCGCCAAAGCATGAGTCGCCGGGGGAATTGCTGGGACAATGCGCCAATGGAGCGCGTGTTCCGCAGCTTGAAAACGGAATGGATACCGACCACGGGTTACCGAACGGCTCAAGAAGCCCAGCGCGATATCAGCCATTTCTTGATGCATCGGTACAACTGGGTTCGACCCCATCAGTTCAATGGTGGGCTGGCGCCAGCTCGGGCCGAAGAAAAACTTAACGTCGTGTCTGGGATTAGTTGACCACTACAATCGGCATGATGTCCATATCCGAAGCAAGGCACACAAAGCTGTGCACTATCTGGCCTAGGGCGAGGATACACAGCACTTGAGAGTGAAGCCTGCAGGTATACGTAAGAGGCCATTGCGCATGTGGGCATGGAAGAATCCTCTTTGATCAGGCGAGTAACTGGACGCGATGCGCTCGCAGTAGGGAGAGCAGTTACCTGTTTCCCTGTCGCGACCTCTAACAAACCCGGTCCACAATCATGGAGTTCTATTGAAGGAGCCTTGATGGCCGTTACTGCACTCAGACTCATCGAAGGCCTATGATGACTGTGTTTACAGGGAGGGCACTCGGTTTCAGGTCTAATTAAAAAATAAAGGCACGGAGTTGAACCGTGCCCTTGTTTCTAACGAATTCCGACAGGCTTATCATTTTTATCATAGCAAATAGGATATTCGCAGTATCCGCCGGCATTGAGTACTTCCAGTTCTTAGACTGCTGGCAGGT
Source organism: Pseudomonas sp. CFBP 8758 (assembly GCF_014841725.1). NCBI lineage: Bacteria > Pseudomonadati > Pseudomonadota > Gammaproteobacteria > Pseudomonadales > Pseudomonadaceae > Pseudomonas > Pseudomonas sp. CFBP 8758. The sequence goes on from NZ_JACYUK010000010.1 coordinate 48,230, forward strand.
ATTGCTTGAGCTCCATTTTTAGTACTTTCTTGCCATTGATGGTGCAGTCATCGTCTTCGCGCGGGTTGCACCAGGCTTCTTTTACCTCGATGTCTTTTGTGGGTTTTGTCATGGGCGTATTTTCGGTCTGTGGCTCGTCATCGACTGAAGAATCACTCGTTGCATTCGCATCCAACGAGTAGGCAGCAATAGCGTCTTTTGCGTTAGTTTTGCTGATGCCGTGATCAAGCAAGAAGTCCTGAAGTAATTTCCGGGCTTGAGCGTAGGTAACCTCTTTCCCCTTTTTATTTGGCCCGCCATCCATGCGATAGGCAATCGGATAACCATCCTCACTTTCATAGATGTAATAGTAAATGGAGAGACTAAAGCTGAGGTCTTGGCCGTACATTCCGTAGATACCTGAGCCATTGGATGCACGGCAAGTACCTCGCATGCATTTGCCGCTGATGTGGTTGCTAAAGGTAATGTTGCGCTGCTGTTGTGCATTCCACTGAGTAATGTTCCTAGGCAGCGTGTACCAGGTACAGCGGTAGAATTTTGCACCATACTGATTTTTAGCCTCTGCGCAGGGAATGGCATAGGGCAAGTCGTTCATGTTTTGTTCATTTGGTAGCATGGGTGGATACATGTACCCGTAGTCAACTTCGGCTTGTGCGTTCAATGAAAGTGCGAGGGCAATACAGCTGGCTGCTTTTAGTATAAATGATTTTGTTTTCAATTTATTAAACTCTGAAGTGTATGCAGGAGCGCGGATTGATTCGGTCGTCTGCTATTTCTTGTAGATGACTTTCAGTTTTTTATTGACGTAGTCTTTTATGATTTCGTAGTCTGGATTGTAGGTGACTAGAGTGTGACCAGTGCTGGCCACGGTAGCGGCGGTTGCTATAGCGACCCCTATGGGTAGGGAGGCTATTCCAATAACAGCACCCAATATACCCCCTTGGGTTATGGCACCTTTTATGTCGGATTTTACTCGGCACTTTAAACCTAGATTTTCTATCTTTTTTTCGACAATCACCACGCTCTTAGTAAATTGGCCTCGTAACCCTACAATTTCAAAAGATTTTTTGGCTTTTAGAAAAGTTTCTATTTGAGATTCGTTTAATCCATTTACTGTTGATAGAGGCATATTTCAAATTCTCTGTATCGGGGATAGGAGGGCCTTCTGCTAGCTCTGCTCAACGTCAGAGAAACATCAAAAAGGGTCGTAAATGCCGTGGTCGTGAAAGCATCATAGCGCGACGATTTTCGCCATGGCAAGAATCTCTGCAAACCACGATAAAGACGGTGACCTAGTAGCGCTTGGTGCGGTAGTACGTGCGCGGCGACTAGGACAAATGCTCTCGCAAGAAGCCTTGGCCGATGCCGCTGGGATTGATCGTTCCCACATGGGGAAAATTGAGCGGGGAGAGAGAAATGTTACTTTTTTGAACATTCTCCGAATTGCTACTGCGTTGCAATGTAAACCGTCAGATTTGCTTTTCGAGGCAGGCTTGTGATTTCGCCATAGGGTTGCGGACATAAAAGCGCCCGTTGAGCTGGATGCTGAACGGGCGTTATGGTTGAGGAGGGGAGGCGTTTCAGGCAGCAATTTGCAGGGCGACATCCAATGCACGTTGCTTTATTAGCGCCCCCTGGCCGAACCAGGCGGAGTCCATGCGGTACTCGTTGCTACGTGCTCTGCGCTCGTGATCGACATACTCGGTCACTGCGTTGAGCAGGCCCCAGGCAGTGCCTTGCGCTGACTCAAGCGTTGCGCCACGGCCGCGTCCCTCGTACAGGCTTTGTACCTTGCGCAGGGCGCGTTCGTTGGGCAGGACTTCAGGTAATTTGCTATTGGGCGTTACGTCACACAGTACGTTCATGAAGAACCCCATAGCCTCATGCCAATGGACTTTACGCTCGGCCAGCACGCGCATGCGATACATGAACTCGTCCCATTGCGAGACGGCTACACCCAATTGCTTTTTGACCGCCCGAGCATCGAACCGGGTGCTGTGCGGCACCTTGATGGCGCGGCTTGCTCCATTCACGGCGATGGTCAAAGTGTTGTTGCAGACCACGCGAACGGTGGTAGGCGTGGCTGTGGTGGCGAGCGTGCCGTCACAGGAGGTCGCCAGCAACAAATAGCCATTGACCTGATCGTTGCCCTTCAAGGTGGCGTTCTGCCCGGTACGGGCTAGCGCCCAGAACTTACGACCGCCTTTGAGCACGCCAGCGGTTTCCAGTTCATAGCCGGACACTTCAGTCAGGTCACGATAGAACTCCATCACCTCACGTGGCTGAACTATTTGATAGCGGTTGGAAACCACCGATAGCGGTGCCTTCGTGTCGGAGCGGTATAGCACTTTTTGTTCAGGGAAAGAGTGAATGCTGCCCAAATGGCCGATAGATTCGGCTTTGAAGTGAACTGGGCTTTCTTGAATCTGCCAGTCCATGCCAGCCTCACGCTGCCAGATTTCAATAGGCTGTTTATGAGTCAATTGGCTGCCGAGGCCATGCCACGGGGTTGCTCCAACGTAAGCCATTTGTTCGATTTGATGAGCCATGATTGAGGTTCCTTGGGTGCAGATCGGCATAAACGCCACGTATCGCGTGGCGCTGTCCGGACGTAATAGAAAGAAAGGAGTAGAAGACGGATTAAGCAGGGAGATTGAAGCGATGCCCGCAAATCAGGCAGAGGTTGTGGGCGAGTACATGGCGGTCAAGCTTGTCGCCGAGTTGAGCGCCTAATGCACAGCCGCCAGCGCCGCCAATAAGACCGCCTAGAATGGCGCCAGAAACGGCCCCGAGAGTGACTCCGAACGGTCCGGCAACTGCACCCACGGTGGCACCCGCTTGACCGCCCGCAAGTGCGGCACTGACGCCGCGTGCTGCGCCGCCGACCGTACCCAGGGCAGCTGCAATTTTCATGGCTTGGTGGAAAGAGGCAATTTTTGGTGAGTTACAGCGAGGGCACTGCAATGACATGGTTTGAAGCTCCATGGGTGGGGGTGTCATAGCAGTGATGTAGGGTTGAGTTTTTTTCGAATCGAATATGCGTTTTTGATGAGTGATTTGATCGGTACGGTTGTAGACGACTCAGCGCAGACTACTGCCGAATCAATGTGCATCGGGGGCGTGGCCTGCAACCGCGCCGACGGTCGAAGGAATAACGGCAAGGTGGCTTGCAATTGACTGAAGGCAAGATGTAATCGCATTCCATGGATGCACGGAAAATTCTCAGGTGGAGCTTTTACGCAATTTGGACATAGATAAGATTCTGGATTAGCCCATGCAGCATCGATTGATACGACACTTAAAAGAAAGCGTTTTGGGGCGCTGATATGGTGATCATTGTTAAGTGCCAGGATAGAGATTTCGCGTTTTTCTGGTCAGTAGATTTTGGCTGAAGTCCTTGTGCAGCATGGTCTCCGAAAAAAAATACAAGCATTGGAAATACGTGAAAACTTTTCTTTACTCACTTAGGGGATGACCTAAAGCGATGACTTATACACTAATAGATCGCGCCACAACTATTCTGGGGAGGGACATATGTCTCGAATGACTGATTCAATGAATGGTCTTTTTAGCTTCAGTGCGTTATAAAAAATGGATTTCAGCTGAATCCCTGTGTGATTTTCAAGTTGTGCTGAGTCTGCCTAATGGTGGAGCTCGCATTACCTATGGCATGGTTGATTTCGAGCGCGTTCGTGCCTTTGTGACTTACGTGTCTGCAGATCCGATAAATGGGGCTCCATATTTCGGCGTGGGTTACGCAGTTCATGGAAAATTTAGGCGGCAATGCCTTGCCTCGAAAATATTGGTTAAAAATATTGCTGAAATAAAACGCAGGTTGGCTCGCAATGGCATTCAGAAAATTTACATTGAGGCCGTTGTGGGAGAGTCAATCATCTCATCCAGGAAGGTAGCGGAAAAGGTGATATCTGCAGCACCTGATCGAACTGGCTTAGACGAGTTTACGGAGAGCCAGCATGCCAGCTTATAGCCTGTGTTCTTATTGTTGTTGATGTTATTCTTTTTCGAATACAATCTTCTTCCAAATGATTTCTTTTCGGCTTAAAGAGTCTTTTGTTTCTCTGCTGATATAGATTGGTTTGAGGTTGAACTTGCTTGATTGTTTTAAGAGTTCCTCTATGGATACCGGGTACATAATTCTTTTCGTATCTGGTGTTCCGATTCTAAGCGTGACGGCTAAATGCTTGCCTGCTTTTAAGAGGTCGCTAATTCTTTTTATTGATGTTTCTCTCTCGTCAGGTGGTATGTGCATCCATACGGCACTAATTAATATAAAGTCATAAGCGTTATTGTTCAATGCTAAAAGATACGGAAGGCAGTCATTTGTCCAAGTTATATTCTTGTGGTTGTTTTTTTTCTGCGCAAGCGCGAGCATTTTATTACTTGGCTCAACAGCGGTTACCTGATAACCACGGCGTGCAAGTGAAAGCGCGTCGCGCCCGGAACCACATCCTATATCCAAAATTTTCGCGCCGGTCTGAATTGGTAGGAATTTTATAAATTGTCTGTGGATGTTAGAGAAGTACAGCTTGCTATAGTCGTCAAAGTATTTGTCACTATCAGAGTCATAGCTCGCCCATGTCGTGCTATTTTTCGAATTCATTTATTGAATACTTCTATTTTTTGAGGGTAGAGGTAGTTGTTCGTGGTTTGTGGTTCGGGTTTTTTATTCTCAGTGCTTATCTTTTCGGTATTGCTAGCGCCTGCGATGCTCAAACATGCAGCTGTAAGTAGAAGCAGAATCCAGCACGTGATTACAGTGTAGTTTCCTTTGCTGTCGTTTTGCTGGTTAAAGGCCAGCTGGAGATTTATATGTTTTTTTATTAATTGTCTAAGTCGAACAATGATAGGGATAGTCAGAATGTTGACCGTCGCCGCAAAAGAAAGCGCCAAAACCTTTGGCAAATCACCACTGATAGATGCTGTGCCATACCAAATACCGCCAGTGATCGCGATGACCATGCTAGGGACCTGCCATAGCTGTTGATTGAGCGACCTCAAATGTTGGCCTGCCTCAAGGTAGCTAAGCTCTTCTTTTTTAAACTGCCATTTTATTCGCTCAAGCTCTTTTGCGTTTTCATGCTTGATAGCTTCGAAATCCGGGTCGTTCATCAACGTTACAGTCTTTCTTGTCGTGAGGTGTCCCAGTCTAACTGGAATTCGTGCTGGCGCCGCAATGACGATTGGATAGGATCCTGCGCAGTAAGGCCTGCTATCGCACCCCAGTGGTGCGCGCGAGTGACATTCGCCTTAGGTCAAGATTAGCCTAATCGACTGAAATATCGAAAAAATGAACCCCTTTGGACAGCCCGATACCCTGCGTTAGGTCTCTCAATAAAGTATTCTACGAGTATTGATGAAGCCTGCCACGAGGCTTGGAGTACGTAGGATGAAGGTTTTGTTTGACACGCGTAGGATCCAAAAGCTAGGACGAGTTTCTCTCAGCGAGCAATTGCTGCGCAATGCCGGTCTGCACGAGGGCGATCAGGTAGATCTCTACTTTGATGCCGCAACGAAACGGATCATTATCGAGCCAGCAGCTCCAGCCGCTGCGGAGAAAATGGCTTCAGGGAGGAAGGGGTAATGTCAAGCATGCAACGACGAGATGAGCGCTTCTCAGGGCATGAGTCCTTCGTCTGCCGTTACGGATGGCTGCCAAAGCTACACCAAGCAATTGTCAGTAATTCCCTGGCTCTGAAAGATGAAGCCCAGGCGACAATTACGTTGGGTATCGGCCGCAACATGGTCAAGTCAATACAGTTTTGGGGCGAAGCGTTCGGGATTGTCAGCGGTCGTGATGCTGCGGGTCTGCAATCTGGTCCCATTGGACGTTTGCTGCTATCGAAAGCCGGTTGGGATCCGTATCTCGAGCAGCCTGAGTCGCTCTGGTTACTCCACTGGTGGATCTCGTCCCACGCGGAGATTGCGGTTTGGAATCTGGTCTTCGGGAGCGCGACTTATTCACGTTTTGATCGAAAGGAACTCATCGCGGGGCTCGAGCGACAGGCGCTAGCCAGTAATAAAAAGCTAGCAGTTTCGACCCTTGAGCAACACGCGAGCATTTTCCTTCATTCGTATAAGCGCGAAGAGTCAGCAGGGGACGATACCTCGTGGTGCCCATTGCAGGATTTGGGGCTTTTTGAAGAGGTCACTGCTGACGACGGTAAAACTGTTTACCTAGTAGGTCGAAATGCTCCCTTAGGTCTGTCTCCGCGAGTTTTTCTTTTTTCTTTGATCGATTACTTCCAACGTCAGGATGCCAACTCTCTCAGTCTCAACCAGATTGTGCATGGTGAATTCAGCCCCGGCAGTGTGTTTAGGTTGGATAACTTCCAAGTAGGTAGCTTGATCGAAGGTATAGAAAAAGAGTTTGGTGGTGTGGTGCGATTTATTGATACGGCTGATACCCAGCAAATAATTTTGGATAAAACTCTATCGCCTGTTTGGGCTGATTGCTTGCTGGGCGCAGGAGAAGAATTGAATGTCTGACCGACTGATAAATCACCTTGAGTTGGATTCCAAATTCCTGCGCTCCATTTCGCTGGCTAGGGATTTGAGGTCACAAGACTCGCTCGATAGTTATCTGATCACTCCTGCGGTCCTGGCAGTGCTTCGCCAGATTGGCGGAGCGCTGAAGTCGGGAAGCGCGCAACGCGCCTGGAAAATCATGGGACCCTACGGCAGTGGCAAATCGGCGTTAGGGTTGCTGCTCGCTCGTTTATTAGAAGGGCAAAAAAGCTCTCAGGCAATTTACGAACAACTCGCTGAGGCCTCCAATGAAGTCGTCGAGCTTTTCCCTCAGGCGCAAAACCGCTTTGCACTGGCAATAAGCGGTTCGCGTGTCTCGTTGGGTGATGCGTTAGCACAGTCTATTCTTGAGGCACTCGAGCACCTTCCAAAAAGCAAGCTTGCCGCTGAGTTGAAGCGCCAGTTGGATAGGAAGGCTCAAACCTATCGTGATATACCCCTTAATGCGGCAACAAGTAGGTTGCTAAGTGATTTTGTTTTAATCACCAAGGATTCTAAGTGTTGTGGTGTCCTATTGCTCATTGACGAGCTTGGTAAATTCATTGAACACGCAGCTCTAAACCCGGAAGCCGGTGATTTGATGTCTTTGCAGCAAATCGCTGAAGTCGCGTCGCACCCTACGGATGATGGTCTTTTAGTCATATCAATGCTGCACCAGCATTTTGATGCTTATGCTAAAGGTGTCGGTCGCACCCTCTCCGATGAGTGGCACAAGGTCTCTGCACGTTTCGATGAAGTGCCTTTTGATGAGCCGGTCGAGCGGTATGCCCATTTCGCCCTTCATGCCCTAGGCGCCGATGCAACTATTACTGAGTCAGTTGCCCTGAAAAAAGATGCCCGGTGCATCTACAAGCAAGCAATTGGTTTCAACTTTTTCCGGGGGACTGGTGAGAGTGAGCTGTTCTCTCAAGCCGAGCGCTTGTATCCATTGCACCCAGCAGCGCTGGCTTGCTTAGCGGTCATCTCTAAGCGATTTGGCCAGAGTGAGCGTTCATTCCACGCATTTATGCGTGGATATGAATCCGGAGCGCTTAGAGACTTCGCAGAGCACAATGTCCTCGATCATTCTTCTTGGTATGGAATGAGCGAGCTTTTTGATTACCTCACGACGGGGGTAGGGCTTCGCTTTCGTGATCTTGAGGCTGAGCGGCGTTGGGACTTCGCTCGCGCTGTTATAGAGCGAAATGACGCGGAGATGACGGCACTGCAGCTTGACTTGCTCAAGTCGATTGCCGTCATTGAACTGGTTGCTCAAGTCCTCCATGTCGCATTGACCGTTGAACTCCTCAGATTTGTTACGGGGGAGGATCTTAAAGCTATCTCCGAAGCTTTGAGTGAGCTAGCTGCCAAAGCGATCCTGGTACATCGTCATGCGAGTGATGATTATGGTTTTGCCGTTAGTCACGCTATCAACGTCGAGGCTTTGTACGAGCAAACTATGCAGCGCTCGGCTGATGAACTGATGTTCAATGGCGTTTCACAAGCCCTATCTGAAAGAAGCGTTATAGCAAGTCGTCACTATCAGCAGACGGGAACAATCCGCTCGGTAAAAGTGACTGCGGGCACGTCGGATAAAATTAAGCAGACCATCGGTACTCATGGTCGCCATGATGGCAGTGTGGGGCTGATATTTGTAGACGCTGAGTCTTCTGCTTTAGTTAATGCTGCTGAAGAGGTGGCTCGCTCTACCAAGGATGTTTTATCCCTCACTGCAATTGTCAAAGTCGGTCCGGATGAGCGTAATGCTCTGATTGAATATTCCCGCTGGCTGATGGTTCATGACCAGGTCAAGCGTCGCCATTTGGATCCTTGGACTGAGCGCTATGTCGAATTGAGGTTCAGCACGGCACGTGAGTGTGTTAGTCGACTGGTCTTGGCGTTGCTCAACCGGCAAGCTAAAGGATCGTCCGGTATGGAATATTGGCACGGAGGAAAGGTGATTGCCGAAAGTGGCGCAATGAACCTTAGCCAAGCAGCCTCTTGGTTGTTCGATAAGGTTTACAAAGCGGCTCCGGTTATCATTAACGAGTTGATCAACAAAGATAAGCCGTCGTCTGCTATCAATGCAGCTCGTCAGCGTCTATTTGATCTGCTGGATAAAACAGTTGACTCAGAGTTGCTCGGTATCGTCGACTTCCCACCCGAGCGATTGCTCTACAGCTCTCTGCTTCAATCCACTGGACTGCATCGTAAAGGGGCTGGCGAGCGTTGGTTATTAAGCGCACCAGACGGTGATTCCCCTGCCGGTATACGTAAAGTTTGGGCAGAGCTTGATAAGCAACTGATGATTGATGGGCAGGTCACTTTTGCTGAGGTTATTTCTAGCCTAGCTCTACCGCCACTAGGGGTTCGAAATGGACCGGCTAGCGTGTGGTTCATGGTTTACCTTCTGGTTAACAAAGAATCGTGCGCGATTTTCGAACGAGGAAGTCTGATCTTGGAGCTGACCTCCGATCATCAGCAACGGATGTTCAGAAGCCCTCACACCTTTAGCTTCCGCCGCTTCGATATTGCGGCAGAGCGCAAAGACCTGATCAAAGATTACGCAAAGGCATTTGGAGCGGTAGGTGTGCAATTGGGGTTGAATGCATCTTATCTGGATGCCGCGCGGGAGTTGATCCGCTGGTACGGGCGTCTTCCGCAGTATTCGCAAGAAACACTGCGACTTACAAACCAAACCAAAGCCCTTCGTGACGTAATCAAAAGAGCAACCGATCCGGTTTCGTTGCTCGCCATCGATATGCCACGTGTGGTGATGGCTGGGAAGGGTAAGGACGGTAATAGTTTCCCCGATCTACTGGCGAAAAGCCTTACTGAGCTTGGTATGGCATACCGACGGTTGCAGGACGAGGTTAGCCTTTCCATGGCTCAGGCTTTTGAGATCACAGGCCCTCTTAAGGCTCTTCGATCGCAGCTCCAAGAGGAGTGCGCTGATACTGCGCAATCTCTTGCTGAGGTAGATCTTAAAGCTTTCATCATGCGCTGTTCTGATATCACGCTGACTGACGACAAGTGGATGGATTCCATTGCGAGTGTAGTCGTTCACAGGCCATTAGATATCTGGAAAGACAGTGATGCACCGATGTTTGCGGAGGCCGTGCTTGAGCTATGTGGCCGCTACAAACGATGGCTTAGAGTCGCTATGCGTAAAGGCGAATTCGAGCGACAGGCGCAACGCTTCGTCGGGGTGACATTGACACTCCCAAGTGGCGAGGAAGCAGCGATGCTGTTGACCTCCGACCCCGAGACGAAGATCATGGCCAATGGCCTGCTAAAAACTCTCACTAAGCAAGCGGGTGGCAATTTGAATTTAGCCGCTTCAGCCCTTGCTCAAGCTTTGCTCCAACTGCAGCAGGGCTCCACAGAACACGATGAGAAAGAGTTGAGCGATGAGCAACGAACCGCAGGTTAGACACATCCTTAGCCTCTCTGGTGGTAAGGACAGCGCCGCTTTAGCTATTTACATGCGAGATCGCGTGCCCGAAATGGAGTACATCTTTAGCGATACCGGTAAAGAGCTGCCAGAGACTTACGACTATTTGCAGCGCCTGGAAAACTACCTCGGGAAACCACTGCATCGGCTGAACGCTGACCTTGGCTTCGACCATTGGTATGACATGTATGGAGGAATGATTCCTTCCAATCATCGTCGTTGGTGCACGAAAATGCTCAAGCTGAAGCCGTTTGAGGATTTCTGCGGTGATCAGCCGATAATTAACTATGTCGGGCTCCGAGCTGATGAAAATCGGACGGGGTATATTAGTCACAAGGCCAATATTGAAGCTGTCTATCCATTTCAGGAGGACGGGTTGATCCTGCGTGACATTGAGGAAATTCTTCGAGTCTCTGGGGTAGGCATGCCACCCTACACTAAATGGGGAAGAACTCGTTCAGGGTGTTATTTTTGTTTCTATCAGCAAAAAATTGAATGGGTGAAGTTAAAAGAGACTCATCCTGATCTATACGAAAAAGCAAAAGAGTATGAAGTACCCTTTGAAAAAACAGGTAATTTTTTCACTTGGAGCCAAGGGGAAAGTCTCGCAGAGCTCGAGCAGCCAGAGCGAATGGCTCAAATTAAGCGTGATCATGCGCTTCGTGTGGAAAGAATGGCGCAACGAAAAGATAACTCAACGCTCATAGCTGTATTTTCTGATCTTGATTCAACCGAAGCGCCAGATGATGATGATGATCAAGGTTGTTTGGTATGCCAGTTGTAGTGAGCTTCGGAAATAAGATTAGATTTTCCAGGAGGGGAATTCTTGGCTATATCATTTAAAGCACGAGTTTTACTTGAGCTTGGTGCTGAGTTGATCAGTTCCGATTCAGTTGCGCTATATGAATTGATAAAGAATGGAATTGATGCTGGCTCGAAGAAGATTTTTATTGATATTTCGATGGTGTTACAGCCATCGGCATATCGCGCGTTGCGACAGAGATGGGAGAATGTCAATAAAATCTGGAATGATGCGGATTTTAGATCAGATATATCTGATGCCTTGGAGCCGACAGCGTCAGACGAGCTTCGCTCAGATTTTTTAGAATATATGTCAGAAAACGGCAATAAAGTCGAAGCTCTCGATAAATTGTACGATGCTTTTTTTAAATTTAACTTTATAAAAGTTAGAGACTCCGGGCATGGGATGGATGACAGTGATCTGACGACTTGTTATCTAACTATTGGAACTCCGACAAGGCTTCTTCAGAAAGAAAAGATGCTCGGGAGTGCTGGAAAAGTACCTCTCGGAGAAAAAGGAATCGGTCGACTAGCCGCGATGCGTGTTGGCCATTTTGTTCGAGTGCGGACGAGTCACGAGACAAAACAACTAGGGTCGATTTTTGAGCTGGAACTAGATTGGCGACCAGTTTTTGCAGATCCCACATTGGATGCTGATGCACTGGACTTCGAGCCGCGCAAAATCCGAGATGATCTTAGCGTGTCTCCAGGTACTCAAATTCTTATTAAAGATATTCAATCTGATTGGAATGAGGAAAAGCTGAGAGAAATGGCGAATGTTGATTTGGCCAAGCTCGCTGATCCTTTTAAATCGGGCTATGCGAATCAGTTCATTAAGATTAATTTTCAAGGTCAGAGTTTATCTTTAATAGACGGTTTTAAGACTTCAAGTCTTCAATACTCTGATGCTTCATGCACTATCAGTTTTCGAAGCGGAGGTATCGAGTCTGATGGAACGGTTGATGGCGAAAATTCATTGGCCCGTCTTCGTGTAGAAACTTTGTACTCACTGCACGATAAAGCGGAGGTTTTAACATATAGCGGTGCACATTTAGCTGATCTCGTTAGTCAGCAGCCAAATAGACGCTCAAGACCTAAAGCCACCGATAAACTTGCGAAGTCTGATGAACTTATTGCTGCGCTAGATACCTTGGGCGATTTTGAGGCTAAGTTTTGGTGGTTCAACCGTGGCCGTTTACAGAAAACTGAAAAAGATCTATGGAGGGGCGGGCTTCATGATTTTGTTCGAGCATGGAGTGGCGGGCTTCTTGTTTACAGGGATGGCTTTCGTGTATACCCATACGGGGCAGCAGCTGACGATTGGTTAGATCTCGATAGAAAAGCTTTAGCGAGTTCGGCATATAAACTGAACCGTGCACAGATTGTTGGGTATTTACGTATAGATTCGGAGCACAACAGTCGACTGCAGGATCAGACAAATCGTGAGGGTTTCAGGGATTGTCCTGAAAAGGAGGCTATCAAGAGATTGTTGCGTCATGCGATAGCGTCCGATTGTAGGACATTTCTGGAGCGCATTGAAAAAGAAAATAAAAAGGCTGACGAAGAAACGGTACGGGATATTGATGAACGAATTGCTGACGCGAGCGAGTCCGCTGTGTCTAACCTCCGAGCATTAAAGCTACGTATCCCGGCTGAATCCAACTCGATCCAAGGGATCTTAGTTGAACTTAATGAAGTGCAGGATGCATGGGGGCGTGCAAAGGAGGCCCTTGCAGCTAAAGATTATGAAGTGGAGCAGTATGCTCATCTTGCTGGTGTTGGATTGATGGTTGAACTTCTAGCGCATGAGCTAGCACGATCAACTGATACAGCTCTAGATATGCTCCAGGATAAGAAAACCTCAGGAGACCCTGTTAAGCTTGAGGCTCTTGAGGCACTCCTCAAGACTTTAAATAAGCGTGTTCGGGTGATTGACGAGTTAAGCATCCCTGGTAGGCAGCGTAAGGCTTTATTTGATATCCCCGAGCTTATCAAGTTGATAGTTGAGTTTTATAGTGCGAAGTTCCAAAGGCACGGTATTGAGTTTGAGATGAACGTAAGTCCAGGGAAAGGATTTTCGAAGCGTGTTGAGAAGGGTCAGATATTACAAATTTTCGATAATTTAATTAGCAATTCCGCCTACTGGTTAGCTCGTAGACTAGATAGAGTTGCAGGACCTAAAATTACAGTGAATGCTGATTCCGCAACAGGCATTATTAGCTTTTTTGATAACGGTCCTGGAATTCCAGACACAATTGGCGAGAAAATTTTTGCCCCGTTCTATACTACTAAGCCTAAGGGCGGGCGAGGTTTGGGGCTCTATATTGCTCGTCGACTTTCAAAAGAAAACGACATTGAATTGACGCTTGCTCCAGCAGAAGGCGCTATCCATCGTGGTTTCATTATTAAGTTTACAGGGAAGTAAGTAGAATGCAGCTTGATCGCGTAATTCAGAGCATTACTAGCCCGGTGGTGGTGGTTGATGATTCTTTGATGCCTCCAGATTTCAAATCCTTATCGAGCAATGCGCTTACAGCGCTTTTCTCCTTGGTTGATGAGGACGGAGAACAATTAGAGTTATTAGCAAGCCTATTGGGGCTTGATGGTTCTGTTGATCCTGGTGCTGCTGTTGAAGTCGCGGAAGCCAAAGCTGCCGAGTTGTGGGAGCACTTTATTTTAGCGAAGCACACTGAATTACTATCTCCTCTTTTCGCAGATTTTGCGTCAGAATATAATAGTAAAAGATATCGTGTTGATAGCCTTATAAAAATTCTTTCGGAGTTGTTTGGAATTGTCCCAAACACCTATCCTTCTTTAAGCGCGGCACGAGAGGCGCTTGGTTCATGTGCTATCGCATTTGTTGACTACTACGCGTCAGCTGAAATTGATAATGATACTGCTGCAACGAATTTGCATGTCGAGTATAAAGATGTATTATGTGCAAAATTTAATTATGAAGGCGCCGATTGGCCTAAAGTCGTATTTTTAATTTCGCATGCATTACCATCGCCTTCAGGGCTCGCAAATTTTCGCCAATTAACTGGGATTAAAAGCGCTTTTTTTGTTCCATTGGATAAGAAAAATATTGAGCTTAGATACGTTCAGAGGTTAATGTGCGGTTGTATTGATCAATATCCGATATCTGTGCAACTCAGTCGTTATCTCGATACAGTGCATGATGCTATCACCTCTGCAAGTAAAACAATTTTAAGAGAGATTGAAAGATTGGAGTTGCATGACCTCGTCGCGTTGAAGTCATTGCGATTGGACGCCGAGAGTGAGTCTGTTCAGTCTTATCTGACGTGGTTGGTTGCTGAGGCCTTAGCGGCTAAAGTCCGTTCTGCGCCCGAGCTTAAGGCTTCTCTTATTCCTCACCAAAATTCGTATATTCCGATTGATGGAAAACTGCTTCCTCAAAGCGTCCTTTTTGAACTTTATTCAGAAATTGCTGCGGCACCAATCGCGGATGATGCGGACGATCATTTGGTAATGGGCGATGTGTTTGAGGTATGTTCAGAGGCTAGCTCGGGACGCGAATTAAGGTTGGTTATTGCTCCTGCATGTGACCTCATGCGATGCTCTTCAGATTACGATGTGGTTTGCGTAGGGGGAGCTCTGCTAGATACTAGTTCTGAGCTCTCTGAGCTTTTGGGAAAGTCTTACTCATTTGGTAAGGGGCAGTTAGTTCTAAAGCATTTAGTCGACGGTCAGACTGTTTATAGCAAGATTTCTTGGGATAAGAAAAAGCTTTGTACAATTAAGCGCCGGGATTTTAATAATAAGGAGGTTTATGTTCGGCTGGCAAGGTTGTCAGAGGTGTTTGCAAATGAAGTTAAAGAGTTAGCACTTTCGCATTTGGCACGAGTAGGAACGCCTATAGATCCTTCTTTTTCTGTTGCGTTGAAAGCATTAGTGCGTTGTAAAATCAAACTTTCTAAGGAGGCGGCTGTAGAGTTTTTTTATGATTTAAGTGATAAAGATTTTGTTTCCGCAATATTGTCTATGGGGCGAGAGGCTAACACTGGCGAAGAGGATTCTGATGCTGCTCCCTTACAGGAAACTATTTTGTTTTCTGCTCAGTTTCATTCGTGGATTTTAGATATTTTACATGAGGAAGGGGAAAAGCTACCTGTAGGGGTTGATCGTGGAAAGTTTGACAAAATCTTAAACTTTTTCGGCGATCCGAAAAACCTGAGAGTCATCAGTGGTAAGAATATTGAGTCTGGCGCTATCAAGATTAAATATGTTGTTTCAGCTGAGTCTATACCGGATTTAGGTTCGGGATTTGAGGTCTGGCTTACTCCTTACGAATCTATATAACTGCATGATTCCATGTCGCCGCCTTAGTATGTTGTAGCGAAAAGTTTTGTTGTATTTGACATTATTCGATGCCGCGAGTGGGCTCCTGGCCTGAGACTCTACCTTTTCCTAATGTAGGCCAATGCTCGCTTAGTGGGCGTACGTCCGGAACTAAATCACGGGCGTAGTCTCATGTTTTGCTTTTCAGAAGCAGTTCATTGCCTCTGAGTTGACCTTTGCGATTGTAGATTGCACGTATTCGATACATAGATTCATCTCTTTTCAAGACAGTTATATTGAGGCGCCTTTTTATGGTGCAGAAGTTGCGAGTGCTCTGCAGGACCCTAGCTGTTTCAGTCCGTTGCCGGATACTTCAGTAGTGTTTCGATTTAACTCCTTTAGTCTCCAAGATAGTATAATCGGACCATTTTTGCGAGGATCTGGGCACGGCGAGTTCAGTGCGATACAACTCCCCCAGAAACGGAACTACAATCAATCATTCCCTTTCAGCGAAATTCACGAATTTTTGCAGAACCCTGGGGGATAGTTGCGATGGTGCGACACTTTGAGTCGCATTGCTAATTAAGGCTACTGCTCGGATTCCATCAGCGAACTGAAACCATTTTTTTACCTCGATTTTCTCTTATGGCTGATACAGACAAATTGCCATTCGCCGCTTCATGGATGTGCTCACTCCACCACCTCATCATCGGTCTTCTGCGTTCAATGTAATCTGCGCGGTTGTAGGCACTACGGACCTCATCTTTATCCACGTGAGCAAGTGCCACTTCGATCAGCTCCGGGTCCCATCCCTGTTCGTTCAGGATGGTACTGGCCATGGAGCGCATTCCATGGCTCACCAGTCTCCCCTCAAAGCCCATACGCTTCAGTGCCATGTTCGCTGTCTGGCTGTTGCAGTGATCCCGTGGATCTCTATCTGCTGGGAACACGTACTCTCTGTGGCCGCTATAAGGCTTGATTGTCTCTAAGAGAGCAAGGGCGTGCTCAGTCAGCGGGATGATGTGAGCGCGTCGTTTTTTCATCCGCTCGGCTGGAATCGTCCAAGTTTTCTTGTCGAGGTCGATGTCAGCCCAGGCAGTCGTCGCGGCTTCCGCAGGACGGGTCATGGTGTGAAGCTGCCATTCGATCAGGCAACGAGTTGTTCTTTTTATGCTTGCATTGGCAATGGCGACCATCAGTTCCGGCAGCTCTTCAGGGCGAAGGGCGGCCATGTTCTGCTTTTTCGGCTTTTTGAAAACAGCTCGGATGCCGCTAAGCGGGTTGGCGAAGATCATTCCCGAGTTCACACCGTAGGTCATGATCTCGTTGAGTCGTTGGGTCAGTCGCTTCACTGTCTCCAGGCTGCCTTTGGTTTCCAAAGGGCGCAGCAGCTCGATGACCCTCGGGGCATTGATCTGCGAGATAGGTGTTGTTCCCAGCGATGGAAAGACATGCAGCGTAAGCGAGCGCCAGATGTCTTCGGCATACGCCTGAGTGACCGAATCTTTTTTCAGTTCAAACCAAGCAGATGCCACGTTCTCGAACGTGTGCTCGGTTGCCTGCCTTTTTGTCTGCTCCAACTCGCTACGTTGTTCTTTCGGATCGATGCCCTGGGCGAGAAGCTCTCTGGCTTCGACCGTCTTCTTCCTGGCTTGCGCGAGTGAGAGCTCTGGATAGGTGCCGAGGCCCATATTGATGCGGTTCTTGGTGATCGGCTGCCGATAGTTGAAATTCCAGAGCGTCGAACCATTGACCCTCACGCGCAGCTGTAAACCGTCTCCATCGCTGAGCACGTAGTCTTTGTCTTTCGGCTTTACCGCTTTGAGCTGGCGGTCAGAGAGGCGGGTGGCTTGGGCGCACATGAGGTATTCCATGACATCAATTGGTATTCCAAAAATTACCACCGAAGGGCTTGGAATACCATCTGGAATACCCGGTGTCGTGGATTGTGTCGGACGTTTATGGACGCCAATAGACCCTAAAGCCTTGGTTTTACTGGATTTCAGGCACAAAAAAAGACGTCCGTGGACGTCTTTAGATGATGAAGTGGTGGAGCCGGGGGGATTTGAACCCCCGTCCGCCAGTACTCCGCTGTCGGTACTACATGCTTAGCCGTGTCTACTGAGTTAATCCGCAGCCGCCCGACTGGCAGGGTGCATTGGACGAGCTGTGTAAGTTTTAGTCGCTTTGCCCACAGCGTGCTACACGACGATCCTGTTCTGCGTGACGATCACTTTGGGTTTACAGGCATCCCCTGATGATCGCTGGCACCGAAGTAGCCAGAAGAGCGGCTCAGCTACCGTTAGGCAGCGAGAGCTTGGCCCTCGTAGGTTTCGTCATTGGCAACTATAGAAAGTTGCAACAGTTGATTTACGACTTCTGTTACCAAGTCGGCATGCACCTAGAGTTTCGCAACCGGCGTCGAATCCTAATCGGCCCCAGTCCCTGCGGTTAGGCAGGGGAGACGTAGTCTACGTCATTTTGCGGCGTCAGGCCAACCCCATGGTTGGCTTGGCGATCAGCCTTTGCTTTTCTGAGCATCCATCAAGATGTTCATGGCATCGGTGGAGTGCGAGATGCAGGCTTTTTCGTCCTTGGCAGCGTGGGCGGCCATGGCGGCTTTGTACGCGTCGTCGTATTGGCTCTTGGCTGGGTCGCCGAGCTGCATCGAAGTGGTCTTGGCGTCGTTCAGCTTCTGCATGTTCACTTCGCACAGGTCGTCAGCGGCGAACACAGGGGATGCGATCAGGGCGGAGGCTACGATCAGGCCGGACAGATAGGTACGCTTCATAAGAATCTCCTTACTCAAGGTGGACTCGGCGCTCCTCGGTAGGATCGGCGTCCGCAGTCAGAAATAGCCCAATTGCTTGCGGGCCTGATGAATGGACTTCGCCCTTTTGCAGGGGTTCTGTCGAAAACGTGTGCGGATGTAAATAAATTCAGTTAGCACCAAAAGAGGGCGACATCGCCCCCAGGTTGGGTGTGTTGGACGCATATTGGCCAGGGATCAGTGCACCAGCATGCCGGTGAACCAGTAGGCCTGCGCCAGGGTGATCAAGCCGATGATGGTGGCGAACAACAAGCTGTGCTTGAGCGTGAAACGCAGCAGGTCAGACTCGCGGCCCACCAGGCCGGTGGCAGCGCAGGCCACGGCGATGGACTGCGGCGAGATCATCTTGCCGGTCACGCCGCCGCTGGAGTTGGCCGCCACCATCAGTACGTCGCTGACGCCCAGCTGGTGCGCGGTGGTGGCTTGCAGCGAGCCGAACAGGGCGTTGGACGAGGTGTCCGAGCCGGTCAGGAACACGCCCAGCCAGCCCAGGAACGGCGAGAAGAACGGGAACGCGGAGCCGGTGCCGGCCAGGATCAGCGCCATGGTGGAAGACATGCCCGAGAAGTTGGTGACGAAGGCGAACGCCAGCACCATGCCGATGGACAGGATCGGCCAGCGCAGCTCGAACAGGGTTTCACCAAAGGTCTTCAATGCGGTCTTGATGTCGATGCGCAGCACCATCATCGAGATGATCGCGGCGAACAGGATCGCTGTACCAGTGGCCGAGATCGGGTCGAACTTGAACACGGCGGGCATCGGTGTGGATGTGGCGACGATGGGCGCGGTCTTCAGTACCAATTGGTCGAGGTGCGGGATGGCGAAGTTGAACACGAAGTTGTACATGGCGCCGCCCGGGGCGAACATGGCTTTGAATGGCTTCAGGGTCCAGATGGTGACCAGCACGGTCAGGATCAGGAACGGCGACCACGCCTTGAGGATCTCTCCCAGGCTGTAGGGCGTCGGTGTAGAGCCGCCGACCGCCGAGGTTTTGCCCGCAGGCCGGTCACCCATTACGGCAGCACCACCGCTCACGGCCACTTGATCAGTGCTGGCGCTGCGCTTGGGCTGCCACACTTTCAGGAACAGCGTCAGGCAGACGATGCTGGTCAGTGCCGAGGTGATGTCGGGCAGCTCCGGGCCGATGAAGTTGGAGGTCAGGTACTGCACGATGGCGAAGCTCAGGCCTGCAACCAGTGCCGCCGGCCAGGTTTCCCGGACGCCGCGCAGGCCGTCCATGATGAACACCAGCCAGAACGGTACGATCAGCGACAGCAGCGGCAGTTGGCGGCCGGTCATGGCGCCGATCTTGAATGGGTCGATGCCGGTCACCTGGCCTGCGACGATGATCGGGATGCCCAGTGCGCCGAAGGCCACGGGTGCGGTGTTGGCGATCAGGCACAAGCCGGCCGCGTACAGCGGGTTGAAGCCCAGGCCGACCAGCAGGGCCGCGGTGATGGCGACCGGCGCGCCGAAGCCTGCGGCGCCTTCCAGAAACGCGCCGAAGCAGAAGCCGATCAGCAATACCTGCAGGCGTTGGTCGTCGGTGATCGACAGCACCGAGCTGCGGATGATCTCGAACTGGCCGCTCTTGACCGTGAGCTTGTACAGGAACACCGCGGCGACGATGATCCAGGCAATCGGCCACAGCCCGTACATGAAGCCGTAGCCAGCGGCCGCCAGTGCCATGTCGGCCGGCATGCCGTAGGCGAAGATCGCCAGCACGATGGACAGCGCCAGGGTGATGCTGCCGGCGACGTGCCCCTTCATGCGGAATACGGCCAGCGCCAGGAAGAAGAACACGATGGGTATGACGGCGACTAGGGCGGATAGCCCAAGGCTGCCGAGCGGGTTGTAGATCTGCTGCCAGGTTTGCATAGACTGAGGCCCCTTGTTTTTTTTGGAAGGCTTGGCGCTACGGCGCTGTATTGCAGGAATTGGTAATACCAATTTACAATAAGTTCCGGTCAGGTTAGGACGCAGCCGTGGGGCTGTCAATTTCCTTGTCTATGACTTTGGTCGAGTGCGGCCAGGGCAATCGTGTGTTGGAGCCACCCATGGGTATTGAGCAAGTCCGTCAGCGGCGTTTGTCCGATGGCATCGTTGAGCGTCTGGAAGCCATGATTCTCGAGGGCACGCTGAGGGCAGGCGAGCGTTTGCCGGCCGAGCGGGCACTGGCCGAGCAGTTCGGCGTGTCGCGGCCTTCCTTGCGCGAGGCCATTCAGAAGCTGGTGGCCAAGGGCATGTTGGTCAGCCGTCAGGGCGGGGGCAATTACGTCTGCCACACGCTCGGCTCAACCTTCAGCGATCCGCTGTTGGCGTTGCTGGAAAGCAATCCGGAAAGCCAGCGCGACCTGCTCGAGTTTCGCCATACCCTGGAAGCGTCGTGCGCCTTCTATGCAGCGCAGCGCGCCACCGAGATCGATCGCGATCGATTGAGGCAGGCCATGGATGTCTTGGAAGATTGTTACCGCCGAGTCGAGGACGCCACGCGGGAAGAGGAGGGCGTCGCCGATGCCAACTTCCACCTGGCGATTGCCGAAGCCAGTCACAACGCGGTGTTGCTGCACACCGTGCGTGGGCTGTTCGACATGCTCAAGCGCAACATGGTGGTGAACATCGGTGGCATGCACCGGCACAGCGGGGAAACCCGAGACAAGTTGATCGCGCAGCATCGCCAGCTGTTTCAGGCCATCGTGAGCGGTCAGGCGGAGCAGGCACGTGAATTGGCCAGTCTGCATATCACTTATGTGCAGGGCGTGCTCGACGAGGCACGGCAGACGGTGCAACGCACCGCTCGCGCACAGCGACGCAGCGGCTTGCAGTAATCAAGCCGGTAAAGACGGCAAAGCTGGCGCTGCAAGGGGAAGGAATCAGTCTTCCTTGCCCTTGTTGCGCACGGCACGCTGCAGCTCGCGGTTGGAATCGCGTTCGCGCTCGGTATCGCGCTTGTCGTATTCCTTCTTGCCCTTGCCCAGAGCGATTTCGCACTTGATCAAGTGCTTGCTCCAGTAGATCGACAAGGCCACGCAGGCATAGCCCTTCTGCTGAACCTGGGCGAACAGCTTTTCCAGCTCGCGGCGGTTGAGCAGCAGTTTGCGGGTACGCGTGGGGTCGGCGATCACATGGGTGCTGGCCGTGGTCAGGGGGGTGAAGTGGCTACCCATCAGCCAGGCTTCGCCGTCCTTGAGCAGCACGTAGCTGTCCACCAGTTGCGCCTTGCCGGCACGCAGGCTTTTTACTTCCCAACCGGCCAGGACCAAGCCAGCCTCGAAACGGTGTTCGATGAAGTAATCGTGTCGCGCTTTCTTGTTCTGCGCGATGGTCCCTGTAGGGTGTTTCTTTAATTTGGCCATAGGGCGCGCATTATAGGCAGTCGTTGCGCTCTCGGCTACGGTATTGCTATGCGCTTGAGCGCTTGCAATGAATACCGGACAATACCTGATCTTTATGGATAGCCTGCGCTTTGCCGCTGTCGACAAAGAAGCCCCGTGATTTCGTTGGCGTGCCCTCTGTCTGCTGGCATGCCTACCTTATTTTCAAGGCGCCGTTGGCGTCGTTCGGCCGACGCGGATTCTCGCGTCCGCCGCCCAGCTTTGGAAGTGACGCCCGCATGACTACCCATATTCAACGCTCGGCCCTGCTGCCTTATCCTGCTCAGGCCCTGTATGACCTGGTCAACGACGTGTCCCGCTACCCCGAGTTTCTGCCTTGGTGTTCGTCCACCACCATCCTCGAAGAAACCGACACCCTGATGCGCGCCAACCTGGACATTGCCAAGGGTGGGCTGAGTCAGCATTTCGTGACCCGCAATACCTTGGTGCCCGGTAGCTCCATTGAAATGAACCTGGAAGAAGGTCCGTTCAACCAGTTGCACGGAGTGTGGGTGTTCAAGCCGCTGGGCGAGAAGGCCTGCAAGATCAGCCTGGATCTGTCCTTCGACTACGCCGGCCCGATCATTCGCGCCACCTTGGGGCCGCTGTTCAATCAGGCCGCCAACACCTTGGTGGATGCCTTCTGCCAGCGCGCCAAGCAATTGCATGGCTGAGCAGTCCATCCATATCGAAGTGGCCTATGCCGCGGTCGACGAGCAGGCATTGCTCGGGTTGCGAGTGCCTGAGGGCACAACCGTCGCGCAGGCGATCGAGATGTCAGGCATTGCCCAGCGCTTCCCAGGTGTGAATTTCAGTCAGTGCCCGGTAGGCATCTTCGCCAGGCTGCTGGATTCTCCAGATGAGCATGTGCTGCAATCCGGTGACCGCATCGAACTCTACCGCCCGTTGCTCGCGGACCCGAAAGAGGTGCGACGATTGCGCGCGGCCAAGGCGGCGCAAGTGCGCAAAGCGCGTTGAGATAACTTTCCTTCGCCCATGAAAAAGCCCGGCATGACCGGGCTTTTTTCGTACCGCCTGCTTACTGCGGCGAAACGTCCAGCGGCTGGGGTGCCGGGACGGGGACGGTCTTCACGCCGTCCACGTCGCGCTGGATGTCGTCGAGCATCGAGCCAGGCTTGGGTGGCTCTTCGGCCTTCTGCGGCTCGCCCTGCTGGGGCGTAGCGGTGGTGTCGGTGTCGCTGCCCAGAATTGCCTGGTCCCTGCTGACGCCCGGCATGAAATCGCCAGAGAGGCCGACCAATTGGTCGTTGCCGTTGAACATGACACTCATGCGTTCCTGCTGGCGTTCGCCGCCGCCTGGCTGCAGGCTGTACAGGTAATCCCAGCGATTGGCGTGAAACGTGTCGACCAACAGGGGGTTGCCCATGATAAACCTTACTTGCCGACGGGTCATTCCGGGCCGTAACTGGTCTATCATGTCCTGTGTGACGACATTGCCCTGCTGGATGTCGATTTTGTAAACCCCGGGGAATGAACAACCGGCGAGTGCGAGCAGTCCCACGAAGGTGAGGCTGGTTAGCAAGTGCTTGGTGTTTTGCATCGGTGGGCGACTTCCACTATCTTGGCTGGGACAACGTAAACCCCGATCATACCCGTATTAAGAGATGCTGCGAAGCCGCATCGTTGAGAAAGCTGACCATGGTTGATAATAGCGAACTGCGTAAAGCCGGCCTCAAGGTGACCCTTCCACGGGTCAAGATTCTGCAAATGCTGGAGTCGGCACAGCAACGCCACATGAGCGCCGAGGAAGTCTACAAGGCGCTGATGGAAGCGGGCGAAGATGTGGGTCTGGCCACGGTTTACCGTGTTCTGACCCAATTCGAAGCGGCGGGTCTGGTAGCACGTCACAACTTCGATGGCGGCCATGCCGTGTTCGAATTGGCAGACGGCGAGCACCACGACCATATGGTCGATGTCGACTCGGGTGATGTGATCGAGTTTACCGACCACGAGATCGAGCGCCGCCAGAAGGAAATCGTCAGCGAGCATGGTTACGAGCTGGTGGATCACAACCTGGTGCTGTACGTGCGCAAGCCAAAGTAACTTCAGGAGTGATGCAAAAAGGCGACCCTGGGGTCGCTTTTTTTGTTGGGGGTGAATCAGTCAGGGCCTCTTCGCGGGCAGAGCCCGCTCCCACAGGTCAGCGCCACACCTCCTGTAGGAGGGGGCAGTGCCCCCGAAGAGGCCCCCCCAGCCACCATCACCCCTTGGCCGTCACCACCATCTTCTTCGCATGTGCCAGCGATTCCTTGGTCAGGTCAATCCCGCCCAGCATCCGCGCCACCTCTTCCACGCGCTCACCTTTGCCCAGGTTCGACACGGCCGTGCGCGTCTCGTCACTGCCGCGCACCTTGTGCACGAACAAATGATGGTGCCCCTGCGCCGCCACCTGCGGCAGGTGGGTCACAGTGAGCACTTGCCCACGCTCACCAAGGCGTCGCAGCAACTGCCCAACGATCTCGGCTGTCGGCCCGCCGATGCCCACGTCCACTTCGTCGAACACCAGCGTCGGAACCCGCGAGGTCTGCGCCGTGATCACCTGGATTGCCAGGCTGATCCGCGACAGCTCGCCACCCGAGGCCACCTTGGCCAAGGGTTTCATCGGCTGGCCAGGGTTGGCGCTGACCAACAGCTCGACCTGCTCCAGGCCATTGGGGTGCAAGTCCTCGTGGGCATTGGCGCGCAGTTCGATGGTGAAGCGCCCACCGGGCATGCCCAGGCGTTGGATTTCCACCTCCACTGCGGCCGCCAGTTGCGCGGCGGCATGGGTGCGCAGTCCGGTCAGCTCACCGGCTTTTTCCTGGTAGTGGCGTGCATAGGCCGCCAGCTCTTCACCCAGTTGCTCGATTGATTCGTCGCTGGCGTTCAACCCTTCCAGCTCTTCGAGCAAGCGGTGTTGCAGCGCGACCACTTCGGTCGGGTGAACGCGGTGTTTGCGCGCCAGGGTATAGATGGTGTCGAGGCGCTCCTCGATATGCTGCAAGCGCGCCGGATCGGCTTCGAAGTGGTCGAGGAAGCGATTGAGTTCGCCCACGGCTTCTTCGACCTGGATCTGCGCCGTTGCCAGCATCGAGGCCGCTTCGCCCAGCGCGTTCGGAGCATTGCTGACGCCGCCCAGGCGGTTCAAGCTAGCAGTCAGCGCGCTGAGCACGTTGCCCGAATCGTTTTCGCTGCAATGGTCGATGACCTGGCGGCAGATACCGAACAAGGCTTCGGCGTTGGTCAGGTTCTTGTGTTCCTGTTCCAGCTGCTCCAGCTCGTTCTCGCCCAGCCCGAGGTTCTCCAGCTCTTCCAGCTGGTAGCTGAGCAACTGGTGACGTGCGCGCTGTTCGTCACCCGAGTCCGACAGGCGTTCGAGTTCCTGGCGGGTCTGACGCCATTTCTGCGCAGCCAGGTGCACCTGCCGGGCCAGATCGCTGGCACCGGCGTATTCATCCAGCAGGCGGCGATGGGTATCGGTCTTGAGCAGCGACTGGTGCTCGTGCTGGCTATGAATATCGATCAGCAGCTCACCCAGCGACTTGAGGTCGCCGAGCGGGCAGGGGGTGCCGTTGATATAGCCGCGCGAACCGCCCTTGGCCGTGATCACCCGGCGCAGGATGCAGGGGCCGTCGGTTTCCAGGTCGCGCTCGGCAAGCCACGTGCTGGCCTCGGGGATATCGACCAGATCGAAAGTGGCAAGGATGTCGGCCTTGTCTGCTCCGGGCCGGACCACGCCACTGTCGGCGCGGTCGCCCAGGGCCAAGCCCAGCGCGTCGAGCATGATCGATTTGCCGGCGCCGGTTTCGCCCGTGATCACGCTCATCCCGCGCTCGAGTTCGAGGTCGAGATGTTCGACGATGGCATAGTTGTGTACGGACAGGTGCACCAGCATAAGACCGCCCCCAGGCATGAATGTCTGGTTATTTATACAGTGTTTTATACAGGGCTGACAATATTGGTCCTTAGCTCGTTTTCGCCTGATGCCTGGGTTTTTTATCGCTTCATTCGAAAGCCCACACTCAGCCGCTGGTCGTCAGCCCTTGAAGCGCGAATTTGCGACCCCATATACCGGTCAGAAGCGCGAGTCGACCTCGCGGACGTTATCGAGAGGAGAGAACCAATGGCTGATGAACAGAATCTGGACGATCAGAATCTAGACGCTAATCAGGCTGCCAGCGCTGGCGCCGAAGACCTCACCGCGCGCGTGCAGTTGCTCGAAGAGCAGCTCGCCACCGCTCAGGACCAGTCGCTGCGTGTAGCGGCCGACCTGCAGAATGTTCGCCGCCGCGCCGATCAGGACGTGGAAAAGGCGCACAAGTTCGCCCTCGAGAAGTTCGCCGGCGACCTGCTGCCCGTGCTCGACAGCCTCGAGCGCGGTATCGAGCTGTCCAGCGCCGACGACGAAAGCATTCGTCCGATGCGCGAAGGCATGGAGCTGACCCTGAAGATGTTTCAGGACACCCTCAAGCGCTACAACCTGGAAGCCATCGACCCGCACGGCCAGCCATTCAACGCCGAGCATCACCAGGCCATGGCGATGCAGGAAAGCGCGGATGTCGAGCCCAACAGTGTCTTGAAGGTTTTCCAGAAGGGCTATCAGCTCAATGGACGCCTGCTGCGCCCGGCCATGGTCGTGGTCAGCAAGGCCGCCGCACCGGTTTCGCCTTCGATCGACGAGCAGGCTTGAAATCGGCCAAGTGGCCCCCATCTTAGTGTCAAGCGTTTAAGTGCTACCGCAGACAGCCACCACTGCTGCGGCAACCAAATCCAAAATTTTCGGGCCTTAGTGCCAGGAGAAGAAACATGGGCAAGATTATCGGTATCGACCTGGGGACCACCAACTCCTGCGTCTCCATTCTGGAAAACGGCAAGGCCAAGGTCATCGAGAACGCCGAAGGCGCTCGGACCACACCTTCGATCATCGCTTATGCCAACGACGGCGAAATTCTCGTCGGTCAATCGGCCAAGCGTCAGGCCGTCACCAACCCGCATAACACGCTGTATGCAGTGAAGCGCCTGATCGGCCGTCGTTTCGCCGAAGACGTCGTGCAGAAAGACATCCAGATGGTCCCGTACAAGATTGTCGAAGCCGACAACAAGGACGCCTGGGTCGAAGTCAACGGCCAGAAAATGGCACCGCCGCAGATCTCGGCTGAAATCTTGAAAAAGATGAAGAAGACCGCCGAAGACTACCTCGGCGAAGCGGTCACCGAAGCGGTCATTACCGTACCGGCCTACTTCAACGACAGCCAGCGTCAGGCCACCAAGGACGCCGGTCGTATCGCCGGTCTGGACGTCAAGCGCATCATCAACGAGCCGACTGCCGCTGCACTGGCATACGGCATGGACAAGGCCAAGGGCGACCACACCGTCATCGTTTATGACCTGGGTGGCGGTACATTCGACGTGTCCGTGATCGAAATCGCCGAAGTAGACGGCGAGCACCAGTTCGAAGTGTTGGCCACCAACGGCGACACCTTCTTGGGCGGCGAAGACTTCGACATCCGCTTGATTGACTACCTCGTAGACGAATTCAAGAAAGAAAGCGGCATGAACCTCAAGGGTGATCCGCTGGCCATGCAGCGCCTGAAAGAAGCCGCTGAGAAAGCCAAGATCGAGCTGTCCTCGAGCCAGTCGACCGACGTCAATCTGCCGTACATCACTGCAGACGCGACCGGTCCGAAGCACTTGAACGTTAAGATCTCCCGCGCCAAGCTGGAATCTTTGGTCGAAGACCTGGTTCAGCGCACCATCGAGCCTTGCCGCATCGCCATGAAAGACGCCGGTATCGACGTTGGCGCGATCAACGACGTGATCCTGGTCGGTGGTCAGACCCGCATGCCGCTGGTTCAGAAGCTGGTCACCGACTTCTTCGGCAAAGAAGCCCGCAAGGACGTCAACCCTGACGAAGCCGTTGCCATGGGTGCTGCCATCCAGGGCGCCGTACTGGCCGGCGACGTGAAAGACGTGCTGCTGCTCGACGTCAGCCCGCTGACCCTGGGTATCGAAACCATGGGTGGCGTGATGACCGCGCTGATCGAGAAGAACACCACGATTCCTACCAAGAAATCGCAGGTATTCTCGACGGCCGATGACAACCAGGGCGCCGTGACCATTCACGTCCTGCAGGGCGAGCGCAAGCAAGCCGCGCAGAACAAGTCGCTGGGCAAGTTCGACCTGGCCGAGATCCCGCCAGCGCCACGCGGCGTGCCGCAGATCGAAGTGACCTTCGACATCGACGCCAACGGCATCCTGCATGTCGGCGCGAAGGACAAGGCCACCGGCAAGACCCAGTCGATCGTGATCAAGGCCAACTCCGGTCTGTCCGAGGACGAGATTCAGCAGATGGTGCGTGACGCTGAAGTCAACGCCGAGGAAGACCGCAAGTTCGAAGAGCTGGCTGCTGCCCGCAACCAGGGTGATGCACTGGTGCACTCGACGCGCAAGATGGTTGCCGACGCCGGTGACAAGGTCACTGCCGACGAGAAGACTGCCATCGAAGCGGCCGTCGTGGCGCTGGAAGCTGCGGTCAAGGGCGACGACAAGGCTGCCATCGATGCCAAGGTCGAAGAGCTGTCCAAGGTCTCCGCTCCAGTGGCGCAGAAGATGTACGCCGACCAGGCCGAGAAGCCTGAAGGTGCTGCTGCCCAGCCAGCGGAAGAAGCCAGCAAGCACGACGACGTTGTCGATGCCGAGTTCGAAGAAGTCAAAGACAACAAGTAAACACTTGTTGGTCGGCCGGTTGACTGTGCTTGCACGGTGACTGGTAGGATGTCGCCGCGCGGGGGCTTGCTCCCGCGTTGGCGTGTCTGGAATACACGAATTTTAACAACATGCGACAGCGATCGGATGTTGGCGGCGCGGTCAGCGGCGCCCCTGCGTGCTGGCTCCCAAAAGAGTAAAAAGACTTATGGCAAAGCGTGACTATTACGAGGTTCTGGGGGTGGAGCGCGGCTCCAGCGAAGCAGATCTGAAGAAGGCCTATCGCCGCCTCGCGATGAAGCATCACCCGGATCGCAACCCCGACAGCAAGGAATCGGAAGAAGCATTCAAAGAGGCCAACGAGGCCTATGAAGTGCTGTCTGATGCGAGCAAGCGCGCGGCGTACGACCAATATGGTCATGCCGGCGTCGACCCGAGCATGGGGGGTGGTGGCCAGGGTTTCGGCGGCCAGAATTTCTCCGATATCTTCGGCGATGTGTTCAGCGATTTCTTCGGTGGCGGTCGCGGCGGCAATGGCCGCGGTGGCGCCCAGCGTGGCAGCGACCTGCGCTACACCCTCGAACTGAACCTGGAAGAAGCCGTGCGCGGCACCACGGTCAGCATCCGTGTGCCGACGCTGGTCAACTGCAAGCCCTGCGACGGCAGTGGCGCGAAGAAAGGCTCGGCGCCTATCACCTGCCCGACCTGTGGCGGTATCGGCCAGGTGCGTATGCAGCAGGGCTTCTTCTCGGTGCAGCAGACCTGCCCGCGCTGCCATGGCCAGGGCAAGATCATCTCTGACCCGTGCGATTCATGCCATGGCGAAGGCCGTGTCGAAGAATACAAGACCCTCTCGGTCAAGGTGCCTTCGGGCGTTGACACCGGTGATCGCATTCGCCTGTCGGGTGAAGGCGAGGCGGGCATGCAGGGTGGCCCGACCGGCGACCTCTACGTGGTGATCAACGTGCGCGAGCACGCGATCTTCCAGCGCGACGGCAAGCACCTGTACTGCGAAGTGCCGATCAGCTTCACCGACGCGGCATTGGGCGGCGAGCTGGAAGTGCCGACCCTCGACGGTCGGGTCAAGCTGAAGATCCCGGAAGGCACCCAGACCGGCAAGCAGTTCCGCCTGCGCGGCAAGGGCGTTGCGCCTGTGCGCGGCGGCGGTGCCGGCGACCTGATGTGCCGGGTGGCGGTGGAAACGCCGGTCAACCTCGATCGTCGTCAGCGTGAGTTGCTGGAAGAGTTCCGCACTTCGCTTGAGGGCAACGAATCCCATTCGCCGAAGGCCAATGGTTGGTTCGAGGGTGTGAAGCGTTTCTTCGGCGACCTGTAAGGCATAAGGATTCGAGCATGCGACGTATAGCTGTGATGGGCGCCGCCGGGCGCATGGGCAAGACCTTGATCGAAGCGGTCCAGCTGGCGCCCGGCGCCGGTTTGACGGCGGCGGTCGATCGGCCGGACAGCACACTGGTCGGCGCCGATGCCGGCGAGCTGGCTGCGCTGGGGCGGATCGGCGTACCGCTGTCGGGCGACGTGGCCAAGGTGGCGGAGGAGTTCGATGTGTTGATCGACTTCACCCACCCAACGGTAACGCTGAAGAACCTGGCGTTCTGCCGCAAGGCGGGCAAGGCCATGGTCATCGGCACCACCGGTTTCAGTGCCGAAGAAAAGGCGTTGCTGGCCGAGGCGGGCAAGGATATCCCCATCGTCTTCGCCGCCAACTTCAGTGTCGGCGTCAATCTGTGCCTGAAGTTGCTCGACACCGCTGCGCGCGTGTTGGGCGACGACGTCGATATCGAGATCATGGAAGCCCATCACCGGCACAAGGTCGATGCGCCCTCGGGCACGGCCGTGCGCATGGGCGAAGTGATTGCCAGCGCGTTGGGTCGCGATCTGAAAAAGGTGGCGGTGTACGGCCGTGAAGGTCAGACCGGCGCGCGCGAGCGCCAGACCATTGGTTTCGCCACCGTGCGCGCGGGTGACGTGGTGGGTGACCACACCGTACTGTTCGCCGCTGACGGCGAGCGCGTCGAGATCACTCACAAGGCGTCCAGCCGCATGACGTTCGCCAAGGGAGCGGTACGCGCTGCCCTCTGGCTCGACGGCCGCGCCCCAGGCTTCTACGACATGCAGGACGTGCTGGACCTGCATTGACCCAGCTGCGCCCGGCTCGCTCCTCCCGTAGGAGCGGTCATCGGCCGCGAACCAGACGCCGCAGCCTTGCTGACACACCGCGGTGCCTATTCGCGGCCAATGACCGCTCCTAGAGGGGAAAGCGCGCCAAAGTCGCATTCCCTCAAGTCCGCACCGCATTCGCGGTAGACCAAAACCCCTCTTTTCTGTAAGCTACAGCTTTAGTGTGTCCACTAAAAGCGCGCAGATAATTCGATGAAAAGAAGCGGGGTGACGTATCCATACGGCATTCCGCTTTTTTACAACCTGCGATCGCCCTTTCAGGCTTTATTTACGGGAGGTCTTCTTGACTAAGCCAGCCATACTCGCCCTTGCCGATGGCAGCATCTTTCGCGGCGAAGCCATTGGAGCCGACGGGCAAACCGTTGGAGAGGTGGTGTTCAACACCGCCATGACCGGCTATCAGGAAATCCTTACCGATCCTTCCTATGCCCAGCAAATCGTCACCCTGACCTATCCCCACATCGGCAACACCGGCACCACCCCGGAAGATGCCGAGTCCGATCGCGTCTGGGCCGCAGGCCTGGTGATCCGCGACCTGCCATTGGTGGCCAGCAACTGGCGTAACACCATGGCCCTGGACGACTACCTGAAAGCCAACAACGTGGTTGCCATCGCCGGCATCGACACCCGCCGCCTGACCCGCATCCTGCGAGAGAAAGGCGCGCAGAACGGCTGCATCATGGCCGGTGACGACATCAGCGAAGAGGCCGCCATCGCCGCCGCGCGCGCCTTCCCCGGCCTCAAGGGCATGGACCTGGCCAAGGAAGTCAGCACCAAGGACACCTACCAGTGGCGCTCCAGTGTCTGGGAGCTGAAATCCGACAGCCACCCCGATGTGCCCAACAGCGAGCTGCCTTACCATGTGGTCGCCTACGACTACGGCGTCAAGGTCAACATCCTGCGCATGCTGGTCGAGCGCGGCTGCCACCTCACCGTGGTGCCTGCGCAAACCCCGGCCGCCGACGTGCTGGCGCTCAACCCCGATGGCGTGTTCCTGTCCAACGGCCCTGGCGATCCAGAGCCCTGCGACTACGCTATCCAGGCGATCAAGGAAGTGCTGCAGACCGAGATTCCGGTCTTCGGCATCTGCCTGGGCCACCAGTTGCTGGCTTTGGCCGCCGGCGCCAAGACCGTCAAGATGGGTCATGGTCACCACGGTGCCAACCACCCGGTGCAGGATATCGATAGCGGCGTGGTGATGATCACCAGCCAGAACCACGGCTTCGCGGTGGATGAAGCGACGTTGCCGAGCAATGTCCGCGCGATCCACAAATCGCTGTTCGACGGCACCCTGCAGGGTATCGAGCTGACCGACAAGGCCGCGTTCAGCTTCCAGGGTCACCCTGAAGCCAGCCCCGGTCCGAACGACGTCTCGCCGCTGTTCGACCGCTTCATCGAATCGATGGCCAAGCGCCGCTGATCACTGTCGGACCCGTGTGTAACGCGCGCCCCGGCTGGCCCCGTCGAAGACGGACAGGCCGCCAGGGCGCCGCCCAATAAAGTTCAGGCGGGCAGCCGGCTGAACTGCGCAATTGAGTGAGAACCATGCCAAAACGTACAGACTTGAAAAGCATCCTGATTCTTGGCGCCGGCCCGATCGTCATCGGCCAGGCCTGCGAATTCGACTACTCCGGCGCCCAGGCCTGCAAGGCCCTGCGCGAAGAGGGTTACCGCGTCATTCTGGTCAACTCCAACCCGGCCACCATCATGACCGACCCGGACATGGCCGATGCTACCTACATCGAACCGATCAAGTGGCAGACCGTGGCCAAGATCATCGAGAAAGAGCGTCCGGACGCCGTGTTGCCGACCATGGGTGGCCAGACTGCCCTGAACTGCGCCCTGGACCTGGAGCGCGAAGGCGTTCTGGCCAAGTTCGGCGTGGAAATGATCGGTGCCAATGCCGACACCATCGACAAGGCCGAAGACCGTTCGCGCTTCGACAAGGCCATGAAGTCCATCGGCCTGGCCTGCCCGCGCTCGGGTATCGCCCACAGCATGGAAGAAGCCAATGCCGTGCTGGAGAAGCTCGGCTTCCCGTGCATCATTCGTCCATCGTTCACCATGGGCGGTACCGGCGGCGGCATCGCCTACAACCGTGAAGAGTTCGAAGAGATCTGCGCCCGTGGCCTGGACCTGTCGCCGACCAAGGAACTGCTGATCGACGAATCGCTGATCGGTTGGAAAGAGTACGAGATGGAAGTGGTCCGCGACAAAAAGGACAACTGCATCATCGTCTGTTCCATCGAGAACTTCGACCCGATGGGCGTGCACACCGGTGACTCGATCACCGTCGCACCGGCGCAGACCCTGACCGACAAGGAATACCAGATCCTGCGCAACGCCTCGCTGGCAGTGCTGCGCGAGATCGGCGTGGAAACCGGCGGTTCCAACGTACAGTTCGGTATCTGCCCGGACACCGGCCGCATGGTCGTGATCGAGATGAACCCGCGCGTGTCGCGTTCCTCGGCACTGGCTTCCAAGGCCACCGGCTTCCCGATCGCCAAGGTCGCGGCCAAGCTGGCCGTCGGCTACACCCTCGACGAACTGCAGAACGACATCACCGGCGGCAAGACCCCGGCGTCGTTCGAGCCGTCCATCGACTACGTCGTCACCAAGCTGCCACGCTTTGCCTTCGAGAAATTCCCGAAAGCGGACGCGCGCCTGACCACCCAGATGAAATCCGTGGGTGAAGTCATGGCCATCGGCCGGACCTTCCAGGAATCCCTGCAGAAAGCCCTGCGCGGCCTGGAAGTGGGCGTCAGTGGTCTGGACCCTAAAGTCGACCTGAGCAGCCCCGAAGCCAACGGCATCCTCAAGCGCGAACTGACCGTGCCTGGCGCCGAGCGCATCTGGTACGTCGCCGATGCCATGCGCGCCGGCATGAGCGTGGACGACATTTTCGCCCTGACCATGATCGACCGCTGGTTCCTGGTGCAGATGGAAGACCTGATCAAGGAAGAAGAGAAGGTCAAGACCCTGGGTCTGGCCGATATCGACAAGGCCTTGATGTTCCGCCTCAAGCGCAAGGGTTTCTCCGACCAGCGCCTGGCCAAGCTGCTGGGCATCACCGACAAGAATCTGCGTCGTCACCGCCACAAGCTGGACGTGTTCCCGGTCTACAAGCGCGTCGACACCTGCGCCGCCGAGTTCGCCACCGACACCGCCTACCTGTACTCCACGTACGAGGAAGAGTGCGAGGCCAACCCGACCGACCGCGACAAGATCATGATCCTGGGCGGTGGCCCGAACCGTATCGGCCAAGGCATCGAGTTCGACTACTGCTGCGTTCACGCGGCCCTGGCCCTGCGCGCCGACGGGTACGAGACCATCATGGTCAACTGCAACCCGGAGACCGTGTCCACAGACTACGACACCTCCGATCGCCTGTACTTCGAGCCATTGACGCTCGAAGACGTGCTGGAAATCGTGCGCGTCGAGAAGCCCAAGGGCGTCATCGTCCAGTACGGCGGCCAGACCCCGCTGAAACTGGCCCGCGCCCTGGAAGAAGCCGGCGTGCCGATCATCGGCACCAGCCCTGATTCCATCGACCGCGCCGAAGACCGCGAGCGTTTCCAGCAGATGGTCCAGCGCCTGAACCTGCTGCAGCCGCCGAACGCGACCGTGCGCAGCGAAGAAGAAGCCATTCGCGCCGCTGGCGTGATCGGTTACCCACTGGTCGTGCGCCCGTCGTACGTGCTGGGCGGCCGCGCCATGGAGATCGTCTACGAACTCGACGAGCTCAAGCGCTACCTGCGTGAAGCCGTACAGGTGTCCAACGACAGCCCGGTACTGCTCGACCATTTCCTCAACTGCGCCATCGAGATGGACGTGGATGCAGTGTGCGACGGCACCGACGTGGTCATCGGCGCGATCATGCAGCACATCGAGCAGGCCGGTGTTCACTCCGGTGACTCGGCGTGCTCGCTGCCGCCGTACTCGCTGCCGGCCCACGTGCAGGACGAAGTGCGCGAGCAGGTCAAGAAGATGGCCCTGGAACTGGGTGTCATCGGCTTGATGAACGTGCAGCTGGCCCTGCAGGGCGACAAGATCTACGTGATCGAAGTCAACCCGCGTGCCTCGCGTACCGTACCGTTCGTGTCCAAGTGCATCGGCACCTCGCTGGCGATGATTGCCGCGCGCGTCATGGCCGGCAAGACCCTGAAGGAAATCGGCTTCACCAAGGAAATCATTCCCAACTTCTACAGCGTCAAGGAAGCGGTGTTCCCGTTCGCCAAGTTCCCTGGCGTCGACCCGATCCTTGGCCCGGAAATGAAGTCCACGGGTGAGGTGATGGGTGTCGGCGACACCTTCGGCGAAGCCTTCGCCAAGGCGCAGATGGGCGCCAGCGAAGTGCTGCCGACCGGCGGCACGGCCTTCATCAGCGTGCGTGACGACGACAAGCCGCTGGTGGCTGGCGTGGCCCGCGACCTGATCGCACTGGGCTTCGAAGTGGTCGCCACCGCAGGCACCGCACGCGTCATCGAAGCAGCCGGTTTGAAGGTACGTCGCGTCAACAAGGTGACCGAAGGTCGCCCGCACGTGGTCGACATGATCAAGAACGACGAAGTCACCTTGATCATCAACACCACCGAAGGCCGTCAGTCGATCGCCGATTCTTACTCGATCCGTCGCAACGCCTTGCAGCACAAGATCTACTGCACCACGACCATTGCCGCTGGCGAAGCGATCTGTGAAGCGCTCAAGTTCGGTCCTGAAAAGACCGTGCGCCGTTTGCAGGATCTCCACGCAGGACTCAACGCATGATCAAGTACCCAATGACCGTCCAGGGCCATCGTGCCCTGGAGGAAGAACACGAAAAACTCAGCAAGGTCGAGCGTCCGCGCCTGAGCCAGGCCATCGGTGAGGCGCGCGAGCTGGGCGACCTCAAGGAAAACGCCGAATACCATGCGGCCCGCGAAGAGCAGGGCATGGTCGAGGCGCGTATCCGTGACATCGAGGGGCGTTTGCAGAACGCCGTGGTAATCGACGTCACCACGATTCCGAAAACCGGCAAGGTGATTTTCGGCACGACCGTGGAAATCGCCAATGTCGAAACCGACGAGCGCGTGAAGTACAAGATCGTCGGTGAGGACGAAGCCGATATCAAGGGTGGCAAGCTGTCCCATGGCTCGCCCATCGCACGTGCTCTCATCGCCAAGGAAGAAGGCGACGTGGTCACGGTGAAAACCCCCGGCGGCGTGATCGAGTACGAGATCGTCGAAGTCGCCCACGTTTGATCGACTGCCGTGGCGGCGCGTGAGCGCCGCCATCTGGCAGCTGTGGTGCTACCAGCTGTTGGGCGTTAGCCTGGTGTTGGTAGGGCAGCCGGGCCCCTCGGCGGCGCGCAGGGCGCGACCTCGAGGGTCGGCCCGGGCATCAGCGAAAGCGATGCACGTTCGACAGTTGCTTGTTCACTTGCGGGTTCTTGCGGTAAACCAGGGCCATCTTGCCGATGACCTGGACCAGATCGGCACGGCCGACCTTGCACAATTCGGCAACGGCTTGCAGGCGCTGTTCGCGGTCGAGGATGTTGAGTTTGATCTTGATCAGCTCGTGATCGCTCAAGGCGCGTTCGAATTCTGCTAAAACACCTTCAGTCAAACCATTGT
Organism: Pseudomonas sp. CFBP 8758; assembly: GCF_014841725.1. Taxonomy (NCBI): domain Bacteria; kingdom Pseudomonadati; phylum Pseudomonadota; class Gammaproteobacteria; order Pseudomonadales; family Pseudomonadaceae; genus Pseudomonas; species Pseudomonas sp. CFBP 8758. The sequence continues at coordinate 84,029 of NZ_JACYUK010000010.1, forward strand.
CGGCAACCATCAAAACCGGCTTCAGATGGTGACCAATCGATTTGTACTGTTTCTTCTGCTCTTGAGTGAGCGGCATAATCTGACCCTTCATCTGATCTTGTAAAAAGCGGCGGCCAGTTTACCCGAGCGCCCTCGGCTCCGCCCAGTTAATCACGACCCGTTATTCGAGGTGCCCCGTGGCCCGTTCCAAGACAAGCCTCAATTGGCTGAAAGAACACTTCAACGATCCCTACGTCAAGATGGCGCAGAAAGACGGGTATCGTTCGCGTGCAAGCTACAAGCTGCTGGAAATACAGGAGCGCGACCGCCTGATCCGCCCCGGCATGAGTGTCATCGACCTGGGCGCCGCGCCTGGCGGATGGTCCCAGGTGACCAGTCGTCTGATTGGTGGCCAGGGTCGACTCATCGCGTCCGATATCCTGGAAATGGACAGCATCCCCGATGTCACCTTCATTCAGGGCGACTTCACCGAGGATGCAGTGCTGGCGCAGATCCTCGAGGCCGTCGGTAATTCGCAGGTCGACCTTGTGATTTCCGATATGGCCCCCAATATGAGTGGACTGGCCGCAGTCGACATGCCGCGTGCAATGTTCCTCTGCGAGCTGGCGCTCGACCTGGCCAGCCGGGTCCTGCGTCCGGGCGGTGATTTCCTGATCAAGGTCTTCCAGGGTGAAGGCTTCGACGTGTATCACAAGACCGTTCGGCAGATGTTCGACAAGGTGCAGATGCGCAAGCCTTCCTCGTCCCGTGACCGCTCACGCGAGCAGTACTTGCTGGGCCGTGGTTTCAAGGGCGCGGAAAAGCCGGACCATGAGGTCTGAGGCTGTCGATAGCTTTTATTAAATGGCGCGGCATGCTGAGCATAAACGAAGATTACGCAGTCAAAGTTTCACAAAAGGTTACAGACGCCGCCTGCGGAGCCGTAGGCAATGTAGTAAGTTTGGCCGGTGAACATCATGCGAAGCACGCCTGCGCGGGTTGCGGGTAGCAGGCTTCAGAGGGTAGCGAATTGAACGATATGGCAAAGAATCTGATCCTGTGGTTGATCATCGCCGCCGTCCTGGTGACGGTCATGAACAACTTCTCCAGCCCCAATGAGCCGCAGACCCTCAACTATTCCGACTTCATCCAGCAGGTGAAGGACGGCAAGGTCGAGCGCGTTGCCGTGGATGGCTATGTCATCACCGGCAAGCGTACCGATGGCGATGCCTTCAAGACCATCCGGCCCGCCATTCAGGACAACGGCCTGATCGGCGACCTGGTGGACAACAAGGTCGTGGTCGAGGGCAAGCAGCCTGAACAGCAAAGCATCTGGACCCAGCTTCTGGTGGCCAGCTTCCCGATCCTGGTTATCATCGCGGTGTTCATGTTCTTCATGCGCCAGATGCAGGGCGGGGCGGGTGGCAAGGGCGGCCCGATGAGCTTCGGCAAGAGCAAGGCGCGCCTGCTCTCCGAAGACCAGGTCAAGACCACCCTGGCCGACGTGGCCGGTTGCGACGAAGCGAAGGAGGAAGTCGGCGAGCTGGTCGAGTTCCTGCGCGATCCAGGCAAGTTCCAGCGCCTGGGCGGTCGCATTCCCCGCGGTGTGCTGATGGTCGGCCCGCCCGGTACGGGTAAGACGCTGCTGGCCAAGGCCATTGCCGGCGAAGCCAAGGTACCGTTCTTCACCATTTCCGGTTCGGACTTCGTCGAGATGTTCGTCGGTGTCGGTGCGAGCCGTGTACGTGACATGTTCGAACAGGCGAAGAAGCACGCGCCTTGCATCATCTTCATCGACGAAATCGATGCCGTGGGTCGCCATCGTGGCGGCGGCATGGGCGGTGGTCACGACGAGCGCGAGCAGACGCTCAACCAGTTGCTGGTCGAAATGGACGGCTTCGAAATGAATGACGGCATCATCGTCATTGCCGCGACCAACCGTCCGGACGTGCTCGACGCTGCGCTGCTGCGCCCTGGCCGTTTCGACCGTCAGGTCGTGGTGGGCCTGCCGGACATCCGCGGTCGCGAGCAGATCCTCAAGGTTCACATGAAGAAAGCGCCCTTGGGCGACGACGTGAACCCTGCGGTCATCGCTCGCGGTACACCGGGTTTCTCCGGTGCCGATCTGGCCAACCTGGTCAACGAAGCGTCGCTGTTCGCTGCCCGCAATGGCAAGCGCCTTGTCGAGATGAAGGAATTCGAGCTCGCCAAGGACAAGATCATGATGGGCGCCGAGCGCAAAAACATGGTCATGTCCGAGAAAGAGAAGCAGAACACGGCTTACCATGAAGCGGGCCATGCCATCGTTGGTCGCGTCGTGCCCGAGCACGACCCGGTCTACAAGGTCTCGATCATCCCGCGCGGTCGCGCGCTGGGTGTGACCATGTTCCTGCCTGAGGAAGATCGCTACAGCCTCTCCAAGCGTGCCCTGATCAGTCAGATCTGCTCGCTGTACGGGGGGCGCATTGCCGAGGAAATGACGCTGGGCTTCGATGGCGTTACCACCGGTGCGTCCAACGACATCATGCGTGCCAGCCAGATCGCTCGGAACATGGTCACCAAGTGGGGCCTGTCCGAGAAGCTCGGGCCGCTGCTCTATGCGGAAGACGAAGACCAGGGTTACCTGGGTCGTGGCGGCGGCGGTGGTGCGGCAGCAGTGTCGGGCGAGACTGCCAAGGTCATTGACTCCGAAGTGCGCAGCATCATCGACCAGTGCTACGGCACGGCCAGGCAGATCCTCACGGACAACCGTGACAAGCTGGATGCAATGGCGGACGCACTGATGAAGTACGAGACGATCGATGCCGATCAGATCGATGACATCATGGCAGGCCGCACACCACGTGAGCCTCGCGATTGGTCCGGCGGTGGGTCAGGTTCGTCGGGCACTACCATCGCCCCGGATCCACGTCCTGAAACACCCATCGGTGGGCCAGCGGCCGAGGTCTGATACAGACGCCTCAACGCTCGATACCTAAGGTTTGACATGACCCCTTCGCAATACCCCACTCGGTTGCCTTGCGGCAACCGAGTTCTCGATCTGGCCCAGACGCATGTCATGGGCATTCTCAATATCACTCCCGACTCCTTTTCCGACGGTGGCCGCTTCAACCAGCGCGATCTGGCCTTGCGCCATGCGCAGGCGATGGTCGATGCCGGCGCAACCCTGATCGACATCGGTGGCGAATCGACACGCCCCGGCGCTCGAGCGGTGTCTGCGGTGGAAGAGCTTGAGCGTGTAGCCCCTCTGGTGGAGGCGATCAGCCGCGAGCTGGATGTGATCATTTCGGTGGACACCTCCACGCCGGCAGTCATGCGCGAAAGTGCACGGCTCGGCGCCGGTTTGATCAACGACGTGCGCGCGCTGCGCCGCGACGGCGCGCTGGACGCCGCTGCGGCCACCGGCCTTCCGGTGTGTCTGATGCACATGGTGGGCGAGCCCGGCACCATGCAGGACCATCCCCACTACGACGACCTGCTGGGCGAGGTGGCGGGCTTTCTGTCCGAACGCATGCATGCCTGTGCTTCGGTCGGCATCCCTGCAGAGCGTATACTGCTCGACCCAGGCTTCGGTTTCGCCAAGTCGCATGCGCACAACCTCAGCCTGTTCAAGCATATGCAGGCGCTGCATGCGCTTGGGCGGCCCTTGCTGGTAGGTGTTTCGCGCAAGAGCATGGTCGGGTTGGCCCTGAACAAGCCAGTGGCCGAACGCCTCAATGGCAGCTTGGCCCTGGCGGCCTTGGCGATGACCAAGGGTGCGAAGATCTTGCGCGTCCACGATGTGGCCGAAACGATTGATGTCGTTCGGATGATCGCCGCCGTTGAAGCGGCCGAATAAGAATTACGGAGTACTTATGAGCAGGAAATATTTTGGCACCGACGGCATTCGTGGTCGTGTCGGCGAGTACCCGATTACCCCTGATTTCATGCTCAAGCTGGGCTGGGCGGCCGGCATGGCGTTCCGCAAGATGGGTGCTTGCCGCGTGCTGGTCGGCAAGGACACGCGGATCTCTGGCTACATGTTCGAATCGGCGCTGGAGGCCGGCCTGTCCGCGGCCGGCGCCGACGTCCTGTTGCTCGGCCCGATGCCCACGCCCGCCATTGCCTACCTGACGCGTACGTTCCATGCCGAAGCCGGGATCGTCATCAGTGCATCGCACAATCCGCACGATGACAACGGCATCAAGTTCTTCTCCGGTCAGGGCACCAAGCTGCCCGACGAAGTCGAGTCGATGATCGAAGAGCTCATGGATGCGCCGATGACGGTGGCCGAGTCCAGCAAGCTGGGCAAAGTTTCGCGCATCAACGACGCTGCTGGCCGCTACATCGAGTTCTGCAAGAGCAGCGTGCCCACCACCACCGACTTCGCTGGCCTCAAGCTGGTGATCGATTGTGCCCATGGCGCCACCTACAAGGTCGCACCCAATGTCTTTCGCGAGCTGGGTGCGCAGGTCACCGTGCTTTCTGCCGCGCCCGATGGCCTGAACATCAACGACAACTGCGGCTCGACCCACATGGAAGCGTTGCAGGCTGCCGTGCTGATAGGCCATGCCGACCTGGGCATCGCCTTCGATGGGGACGGTGACCGCGTATTGATGGTCGACCATACGGGCGCCATCGTTGATGGCGACGACTTGCTGTTCATCATCGCCCGCGATCTCCACGAGCGCGGCAAGCTGCACGGCGGCGTGGTCGGTACCCTGATGAGCAACCTGGGCCTGGAACTGGCCTTCCAGGACCTGTCCATCCCGTTCGTTCGCGCCAGCGTCGGCGACCGCTACGTGATGGCCGAGCTCAAGGAGCGTGACTGGCAATTGGGTGGCGAGAATTCGGGCCACATCGTCTGCTGCCATCACACCACCACGGGCGATGCGATCATCGCTGCGCTGCAGGTGCTGCTGGCCCTCAAGCGCCGTGACGAAACCCTCGCACATGCCCGTCAGGGGCTGCGCAAGTGCCCTCAGGTATTGGTCAACGTGCGCTTTGCCGGCGGCGACGTCAATCCGGTCGAGCACCCCTCGGTCAAGGAAGCCTGCGCGCGGGTGACCGAGGCCATGGGTGGTCGCGGGCGCGTGCTGTTGCGCAAGTCCGGAACCGAGCCGCTGGTGCGGGTAATGGTCGAAGGCGACGACGAAAAAGTCGTGCGTGGCTACGCCGATGAGCTTGCCAGGCTGGTGAGTGAAGTTTGCGCCTGAATACGGCTTGCCAGTGAACGTTGCGTTGGGTAACATCTGCGCCCACTTTGATCGACGAGGTACAGCATGCGTCGCCCCATGGTAGCTGGTAACTGGAAAATGCACGGTACCCGCGCCAGCGTCGCCGAGCTGATCAAGGGTCTGTCCGAACAGTCCTTGTCCGACTCTGTCGAGGTTGCGGTGTTCCCGCCCCTGTTGTTCGTCGACCGTGTGGTCGAGGGTCTGCAGGGCAGCCATATCGCTGTCGGTGCGCAGAACTGCGCGGTTCAGGCCGAGCAAGGTGCATTGACCGGCGAAACCGCCTCGAGCCAATTGGTCGATGCCGGTTGTTCGCTGGTTCTGATCGGTCACTCTGAGCGTCGCCAGGTCATCGGCGAAGGCGAGCAGCAACTGATCGAGAAATTCCGCGCCGCGCAAGCGGCCGGCCTGACGCCAGTGCTTTGCATGGGGGAAACCCTTGAAGAGCGCGAAGCCGGTCAGACTTTGGAAATTGTAGGTCGTCAGCTGGGCAGCGTCATTGCAGCCTTGGGTATCGAAGCTTTCACCCATGCGGTGATTGCCTACGAGCCGGTCTGGGCCATTGGCACCGGGCTGACTGCCACGCCGCAACAGGCTCAGGATGTGCACGCCGCCATCCGGGCTCAGTTGACGGCAGAAGATGCCAAGGTCGCACAAGCTGTGCGGCTGTTGTACGGCGGTAGCGTCAAAGCGGCCAATGCGGCCGAACTGTTCGGCATGCCGGATATCGATGGGGGGCTCATTGGTGGTGCTTCCCTGAATGCAGATGATTTCGGTGCGATCTGTCGCGCCGCGGGAAACTGAGAAAATGCTGGAAACAGTCGTAGTCGTTCTTCATCTGTTGGGTGCACTGAGCGTTGTCGCTCTGGTTTTGCTGCAACAGGGCAAAGGTGCGGACGCTGGCGCGTCATTCGGGGCAGGGGCATCAAATACTGTCTTCGGAAGCCAAGGTTCCTCTACCTTTCTTAGTAAGTTTACTGCTATACTTGCCGCCTGTTTCTTCATAACCAGCCTGGGTTTAGGTTACTTTGCTAAAGAGAAAGCTCAACAGCTGACTCAAGTAGGTTTGCCAGATCCAGCGGTCATCGAAGCACCTAGGCAGAAGCCGGCAGCAGATGATGTTCCGGTGCTCCAAGAGCAAAAGACCGACGTAGCTCCTGCTACCGACGTTCCTCAGGCTCAAGGGCAAAAGTGATACTCGCAAGAGTGTCAGGGTTACAAAAGCGGTAAGGGTTTCACACGTTGTATTGCCGAGGTGGTGGAATTGGTAGACACGCAACCTTGAGGTGGTTGTGCCCATAGGGTGTAGGGGTTCGAGTCCCCTTCTCGGTACCAATTATCAGGAGAGCCCGCTGTTGCGGGCTTTCTTGTCGGTGGAAGCTTGGATTGACCCAAAACGGGTTCGGTCGTATACTTTTGCCCCAGCTTTGTCGCGGGATGGAGCAGTCTGGTAGCTCGTCGGGCTCATAACCCGAAGGTCGTTGGTTCAAATCCAGCTCCCGCAACCAGTTTTAGCAAAGCCCCTTTTCAAAGGGGCTTTTTGTTAGCTGGACAGTTCTTAGCGCCGGTATTCAACGGCGTATCCGGGATGGGCGCTTCGCCCATTTTTTATTTGCACAGCATGCACGAGGGGGTTCAGGTGTCGAGCAAGCTAGAACAGTTGCAGGCCTTGTTGGCCCCGGTGGTCGTGGCCCTTGGCTATGAATGCTGGGGTATTGAGTTTTCGGCTCAAGGCCGCCATTCACTTTTGCGTGTCTATATCGATAAAGAGGGCGGAGTGCTGGTGGACGATTGCGCCATTGTCAGCCGCCAGCTCAGTGGTGTACTGGACGTTGAAGATCCAATCACCGTCGAATACACCCTTGAAGTTTCTTCTCCAGGCATGGAACGCCCGCTGTTCAACATCGAACAGTTTGCCGCGTACGCCGGAGCACAAGTAAAGATAAAGCTGCGCGCCCCTTTCGAAGGACGACGCAACTTTCAGGGCCTTCTCCATGGTGTGGAGGACCAGGATGTCGTGATTCGAGTAGACGAACACGAATTCCTGCTGCCGATCGATTCGATCGACAAGGCCAATATCATTCCCAGTTTTGACTGAGACGTGCCAGATACTGCGGGTCCCGCGGATCCAATGGCTTGCGAAAGGCGAGGCGTACGATGAGCAAAGAAGTACTGCTGGTTGTTGAGTCGGTATCCAATGAAAAGGGTGTACCGGCAGGCGTAATATTCGAAGCGCTGGAGATTGCTCTGGCGACCGCGACCAAGAAACGCTTCGAAGACGAAGTGGATCTTCGTGTGGAAATCAATCGCCACACCGGCTCCTACGAAACCTTCCGTCGCTGGACGGTCGTCGAAGAAGACGACCTGGACGATCCGGCCATCGAAACCTGGCCGAGCAAGGTTGTACTGACACACCCCGAAGCCAAGGTGGGTGATGTCATCGAAGAGAAGATCGACTCCATCGAGTTCGGTCGCATCGCTGCCCAGACCGCCAAGCAGGTGATCGTGCAGAAAGTTCGCGAGGCCGAGCGCGCCCAGGTGGTGGATGCTTACCGTGAACGACTGGGCGAGATCATCTCTGGCACGGTCAAGAAGGTGACCCGCGACAACGTCATCGTCGATCTGGGCAACAACGCCGAGGCCTTGCTGGCTCGGGAAGATATCATTTCGCGCGAAACCTTCCGTGTCGGTGTGCGCCTGCGCGCGCTGCTCAAGGAAATTCGTACCGAAAACCGGGGTCCTCAACTGATCCTTTCGCGTACCGCGCCGGAAATGCTCATCGAGCTTTTCCGCATCGAGGTGCCGGAAATCGCTGAAGGCCTCATTGAAGTCATGGCCGCATCCCGTGATCCGGGTTCGCGCGCCAAGATCGCCGTTCGCTCCAAGGACAAGCGCATCGACCCGCAAGGTGCCTGTATCGGCATGCGCGGTTCGCGTGTGCAGGCTGTGTCCGGCGAGTTGGGCGGCGAGCGCGTCGACATCGTCCTCTGGGACGATAACCCGGCACAGTTCGTCATCAATGCCATGTCCCCGGCGGAAGTCGCGGCCATCATCGTCGACGAAGACGCCCATGCCATGGACATCGCCGTGGGTGCCGACAACCTGGCCCAGGCAATTGGCCGTGGCGGGCAGAACGTGCGTCTGGCCAGCCAGTTGACTGGCTGGACACTGAACGTGATGACCGAGTCGGACATTCAGGCCAAGCAGCAAGCGGAAACCGGTGACATCCTGCGCAACTTCATCGACGAGCTGGAAGTCGATGAAGAGCTGGCCCAGGTACTGGTCGACGAAGGCTTCACAAGCCTGGAAGAAATTGCCTACGTACCGTTGGAAGAGATGCTCAACATCGACGGCTTTGACGAAGACATCGTCAACGAGCTTCGCGCTCGGGCCAAGGATCGTTTGTTGACCAAAGCCATCGCTACAGAGGAAAAGCTGGCAGACGCCCATCCGGCCGAAGACCTGCTCTCGCTTGAGGGTATGGACAAGGATTTGGCGATGGAACTGGCGGTGCGCGGCGTAGTTACCCGCGAAGACCTGGCCGAGCAGTCGATTGACGACCTGCTCGACATCGACGGCATTGACCAAGATCGTGCCGGCAAGTTGATCATGGCCGCCCGAGCCCATTGGTTCGAGTAATTGGCGCGGCCTGAGGAGAGAAGTGCATGACGCAAGTCACGGTGAAAGAATTGGCCCAAGAGGTCGCCGCACCGGTAGAGCGCCTGCTTCAGCAGATGCGTGAGGCAGGTCTGCCGCACACCGACGCCGGACAAGTTGTGACCGACAATGAGAAGCAGGCTCTGCTGGCTCATTTGAAAAGCAGCCACAAGGCGAAAGCGGAAGAACCGCGCAAGATTACCTTGCAGCGCAAGACCCAAAGCACCCTGCGTGTGGCCGGTAGCAAGAGCATCAGCGTAGAAGTACGCAAGAAGAAGGTATTCGTTCAGCGCAGCCCGGAAGAGATCCAGGCCGAGCAGAAGCGCGAGCTCGACGAGCGTCGCGCAGCGAATGATGCTGCCCGCCAGAAGGTCGAGCAGGACACCCGTTCGCGTACCGACGAAGAAACGCGCAAGCAGCCTGGCAGCACCGCTCAGGCCGACGCCCCTGCCGCCGCAACCCAAGCTCCTTCGGCGCCAAGCGTCGATGTGGCTGCGGTCGCCCCGGCACCTGCACCGGCGCCTGAGCGCAAGAAGGAAGAGCCTCGGCGTCCCGACAAGCCGCGCAACGACGACCGTCGCAGCGGCAGTGGCAACAGTGATGGCGAGCGCAAGAACCAGCCTCACCGTGCCACCGTCAAGGAAAAGGCTCCGACGCCGCGTGCCGCACCGCGTACCACCGACGAAGAGAGCGATGGCTTCCGTCGTGGCGGTCGTGGCAAGGGCAAGCTGAAGAAGCGCAACGCTCACGGTTTCCAGAGCCCTACCGGCCCGCTGGTGCGTGACGTGAAAATTGGCGAGACCATCTCTGTTGGCGATCTGGCCGCACAGATGTCGGTCAAGGCTGCCGAGATCATCAAGTTCATGTTCAAGCTGGGCACGCCAGCCACCATCAATCAGGTGCTGGATCAGGAAACTGCCCAGCTGGTTGCCGAGGAGCTGGGTCACAAGGTGACCCTGGTCAGCGACACCGCCCTGGAAGATTCCCTGGCCGAATCGCTGAAGTTCGAGGGTGAGGCGTTCGCTCGTGCACCGGTCGTGACCGTCATGGGCCACGTCGACCACGGCAAGACTTCGCTGCTCGACTACATTCGTCGTGCCAAGGTTGCTGCAGGCGAAGCCGGCGGTATCACCCAGCACATCGGTGCCTACCACGTCGAAACCGAACGCGGCATGGTCACCTTCCTCGACACCCCGGGCCACGCCGCGTTTACCGCGATGCGTGCCCGTGGTGCCAAGGCGACGGACATCGTGATCCTGGTGGTCGCGGCGGACGACGGCGTGATGCCGCAAACCATCGAAGCCGTTCAGCATGCGAAAGCCGCTGGCGTGCCGCTGGTGGTTGCAGTGAACAAGATCGACAAGCCGGGCGCCGACCTGGACCGTATCCGCAGCGAGCTGTCGGTTCACGGTGTGACTTCGGAAGAGTGGGGCGGCGACACCCCGTTCGTACCGGTTTCGGCCAAGCAGGGTACCGGCGTCGACGAATTGCTCGAAGCCGTGTTGCTGCAGGCTGAAGTACTGGAACTGACCGCAACGCCATCGGCTCCTGGCCGTGGTGTGGTCGTCGAATCGCGCCTGGACAAGGGCCGTGGCCCGGTTGCCACCGTGCTGGTTCAGGACGGTACGCTGCGTCAGGGCGACATGGTGCTGGTCGGTTCGAACTACGGCCGTGTACGTGCCATGCTCGACGAGAACGGCAAGCCGATCAAGGAAGCCGGTCCGGCCATTCCGGTCGAGATCCTGGGCCTTGATGGTACCCCGGATGCCGGCGACGAGATGAGCGTGGTTGCCGATGAGAAGAAAGCCCGTGAAGTGGCTCTGTTCCGTCAAGGCAAGTTCCGCGAAGTCAAGCTGGCCCGTGCTCACGCCGGCAAGCTGGAAAACATCTTCGAAAACATGGGCCAGGAAGAGAAGAAGACGCTCAACATCGTCCTCAAATCCGACGTCCGTGGATCGCTGGAAGCGTTGCAGGGTGCCTTGAATGGCCTGGGCAACGACGAAGTGCAAGTGCGTGTGGTCGGTGGCGGCGTCGGTGGTATCACCGAATCCGATGCCAACCTGGCGCTGGCTTCGACAGCGGTACTGTTCGGCTTCAACGTGCGGGCCGATGCCGGCGCGCGCAAGATCGTCGAGCAGGAAGGTCTGGATATGCGTTACTACAACGTGATCTACGACATCATCGAAGACGTCAAGAAAGCCCTGACCGGTATGCTGGGCAGCGATGTTCGCGAGAACATCCTGGGTATCGCCGAAGTGCGTGACGTGTTCCGTTCGCCGAAGTTCGGTGCAATCGCCGGCTGCATGGTCATCGAGGGTGTGGTCTTCCGCAACCGTCCGATCCGTGTACTGCGCGAAGACATCGTGATCTTCGAAGGCGAGCTGGAATCGCTGCGTCGCTTCAAGGACGATGCGTCCGAAGTGCGTGCCGGCATGGAATGCGGTATCGGCGTCAAGAGCTACAACGACGTCAAGGTCGGTGACAAGATCGAAGTCTTCGAGAAAGTCCAAGTGGCTCGTACTCTCTAAGCTGCGACCTCCAGGAACCTGTCCGGCCAGCGCCGGGCCGGTTCTAAACGCAACGCCCGATCCGGCCCAGCCTGATCGGGCGTTTGCCGCTCTAGTTACAGGTAATGAAACATGGCAAAAGAATACAGCCGTACCCAGCGTATCGGCGATCAGATGCAGCGCGAGCTGGCGCAACTGATCCGTCGCGAAGTTAAGGATCCACGCGTTGGCCTGGTCACCATCACAGCGGTCGAAGTCAGCCGCGATGTCGGTCATGCCAAGATCTTCATCACCGTCATGGGCCAGGACAGCGCTGCCGACATCGCCCAGAGCATCAAGGTGTTGAACTCGGCCGCCGGTTTCCTGCGCATGCAGTTGGCCAAGGAAATGAAGCTGCGCAGCGTGCCGCAGTTGCACTTCCACTACGACGAAAGCGTGAGCCGTGGCGCTCATCTGTCGGCGTTGATCGAGCGTGCCGTGGCCGAGGACAGCCAGCATCACGCGGACGAGTCGGCCAAAGAGACCAAGGAGTAATCCCGGTGGCTCAGGTCAAGCGTATCCGTCGCAATGTCAGTGGCATCATCCTGCTGGACAAGCCACTGGGGTTCACTTCCAACGCCGCGCTGCAGAAAGTGCGCTGGCTGCTCAATGCCGAGAAGGCCGGTCATACCGGCAGTCTCGATCCATTGGCGACCGGTGTGCTGCCGCTGTGCTTTGGCGAGGCGACCAAGTTTTCCCAGTACCTGCTCGAATCCGACAAAGGCTACGAGACCCTGGCGCAACTGGGCAAGACCACGACCACGGCCGATGCCGAGGGCGAGGTTCTGCAGACCCGCGAGGTGACCGTCGGTCACTCCGACATCGAGGCGGTATTGCCTCGTTTCCGTGGCCAGATCAGCCAGATACCGCCGATGTACTCGGCGCTCAAGCGCGATGGGCAGCCACTGTACAAGCTGGCGCGTGCCGGTGAAGTAGTGGAGCGCGAGCCGCGTTCTGTTACTATTGCGCGGCTGCAATTGCTTGGCTGCGAGCAGACCACTGCAAGGTTCGCCGTGGACTGCAGCAAAGGCACCTACATTCGGACCCTGGTCGAAGACATCGGCGAGGCGTTGGGGTGTGGTGCGTACGTTGCAGAACTGCGTCGCACGCAAGCGGGCCCGTTCAGCCTGGCGCAGACGGTCACGCTCGAAGAGCTCGAAGCCGTGCATGCCGAAGGCGGTAACGAGGCAGTGGACAGGTTCCTGCTGCCATCGGACAGCGGCCTGCAGGATTGGCCTCTGCTGCAGTTTTCGGAGCACAGCGCGTTCTACTGGCTCCACGGCCAGCCGGTGAGGGCTCCCGAAGCTCCCAAGTTCGGCATGGTGCGGGTACAGGATCACAATGGTCGCTTCATCGGAATCGGTGAAGTGAGCGAAGACGGGCGCATTGCGCCACGTCGCTTGATTCGGTCGGAATGACCGATCCCGGTCGTCACGGTATTCGTGGCGGCTGGTCGAGGACGGCTGTCAACAGGCACGGTCGCGCCTCTTCTCATGAAAACAGGGTTTTGCCCTGGCCTGTTGGACACTGCATGCAGTGCCCTTGATAGTGGAGATGCCTCATGGCTCTTAGCGTTGAAGACAAAGCTCAAATCGTTGCCGACTACCAGCAAGCCGTTGGTGATACCGGTTCGCCAGAAGTGCAGGTTGCACTGCTGACGCACAACATCAACAAGCTGCAGGGTCACTTCAAGGCCAACGGCAAGGACCACCACTCGCGTCGTGGCCTGATCCGTATGGTCAACCAGCGCCGCAAGCTGCTGGATTACCTGAAGGGCAAGGACGTCACCCGTTACAGCGCCCTGATCGGTCGTCTGGGTCTGCGTCGCTAATAGCGGCTCGACACGCGGTGACAAGCGTGGTTTGCCATGTTCGCAGGCCTGGGCTCAAGCCCGGGCCTGCGAGGGCGCCACGCGCAATCCTGAGGTTGGTTGTCTGTCGTACCCCAGCGGGTTTTCCGCGGGGGCGGGCAGGTTTCCAGCCTCAAGTTGTATCTGGACGGTCAACGGGGCCGATTCCCCGCTCTGCCCAAGAATTTCGCAAGAAACCAGTTCCCCCAAGAGCCAACAGAAGGTAGGAAACCGTGAACCCGGTAATCAAGACGTTTCAATTCGGTCAATCGACCGTAACCCTCGAAACGGGCCGTATTGCCCGTCAAGCCTCCGGCGCCGTGCTGGTCACCGTCGATAACGACGTGACCGTACTGGTGACCGTGGTAGGTGCCAAGCAAGCCGATCCAGGCAAAGGCTTTTTCCCGCTGTCCGTGCACTACCAGGAAAAGACCTACGCTGCCGGCAAGATTCCCGGTGGTTTCTTCAAGCGTGAAGGCCGTCCTTCCGAGAAAGAAACCCTGACCTCGCGTTTGATCGATCGCCCGATCCGTCCGCTGTTCCCCGAAGGCTTCATGAACGAAGTGCAGGTCGTCTGCACCGTCGTTTCCACCAGCAAGAAAACCGATCCGGACATCGCTGCGATGATCGGTACCTCGGCGGCCCTGGCTATTTCCGGCATTCCGTTCGACGGCCCGATCGGCGCTGCGCGTGTGGCCTTCCACGAGAGCACTGGCTACCTGCTGAACCCGACCTACGAGCAGCAGCAGGCTTCGAGCCTGGACATGGTCGTGGCCGGTACCAAAGACGCCGTGCTGATGGTTGAATCCGAAGCCAAAGAGCTGACCGAAGACCAGATGTTGGGCGCCGTGCTGTTTGCCCACGATGAGTTCCAGTCGGTCATCAAGGCCGTCGGCGAGCTGGCTGCAGAAGCCGCCAAGCCTACCTGGAGCTGGACCCCGAAAGCCTGGAACACCGAGCTGCTGGGCGCGATCCGTGGCGAATTCGGCGATGCCGTTTCCCAGGCCTACACCATCACCGTCAAGGCCGATCGCTACGCCAAGCTGGGCGAGTTGCGTGACCAGGTGATCGCCAAGTTCTCCGGCGAAGAAGGCAAGCCGACCGCAGCCGAAGTGAAGGAAATCTTCGGCGAGATCGAATACCGCACCGTTCGTGAAAACATCGTCAACGGCAAGCCGCGTATCGACGGTCGCGACACCAAGACCGTGCGCCCGCTGAACATCGAAGTCGGTGTTCTGCCGAAAACCCACGGTTCGGCCCTGTTCACCCGCGGTGAAACCCAGGCGCTGGTCGTGGCGACTCTGGGCACTGCCCGCGACGCTCAGTTGCTGGACACCCTGGAAGGCGAGAAGAAAGACCCCTTCATGCTGCACTACAACTTCCCTCCGTTCTCGGTGGGCGAGTGTGGTCGCATGGGCGGCGCGGGTCGTCGTGAAATCGGCCACGGCCGTCTGGCCCGTCGTTCGGTACAGGCCATGCTGCCAGCCGCCGACGTGTTCCCGTACACCATCCGCGTGGTATCGGAAATCACCGAGTCCAACGGTTCCAGCTCCATGGCGTCGGTCTGCGGTGCTTCCCTGGCACTGATGGACGCCGGTGTGCCGATGAAGGCGCCGGTTGCCGGTATCGCCATGGGCCTGGTCAAGGAAGGCGACAAGTTCGCCATCCTCACCGACATCCTCGGTGACGAAGACCACCTCGGCGACATGGACTTCAAGGTAGCCGGTACCGCCAAGGGTGTTACCGCGCTGCAGATGGACATCAAGATCAACGGTATCACCGAAGAGATCATGGAAATCGCCCTGGGCCAGGCGCTGGAAGCGCGCCTGAACATCCTCGGTCAGATGAACCAGATCATCGGCACTTCGCGTACCGAGCTGTCGGAAAACGCGCCGACCATGATCGCGATGAAGATCGACACCGACAAGATCCGCGACGTGATCGGCAAGGGTGGCGCCACCATCCGCGCCATCTGCGAGGAAACCAAGGCTTCGATCGACATCGAAGACGACGGCTCGATCAAGATCTTCGGCGAATCCAAGGAAGCGGCTGAAGCAGCACGTCAGCGCGTTCTGGGTATCACCGCAGAAGCCGAGATCGGCAAGATCTACGTGGGCAAGGTCGAGCGCATCGTTGACTTCGGTGCCTTCGTCAACATCCTGCCTGGCAAGGACGGTCTGGTTCACATTTCGATGCTCAGCGATGCGCGCGTCGAGAAAGTGACCGACATCCTCAAGGAAGGCGAAGAAGTGGAAGTACTGGTACTGGACGTGGACAACCGCGGCCGTATCAAGCTGTCCATCAAGGACGTTGCTGCTGCAAAGGCTTCGGGCGCCTAACCTCGCCGGCTTGAAAAAAAGAGTCCTTCGGGGCTCTTTTTTTTCGACTAGAGTTTGCTCAGTAGCCTGGGGTTTGTTCAAAGTGCCCATTCAAGGCGTTCAGAAACGCCAGGGAACTTTTGCGAACTTGCAACTTGCACGCAAAATTACCTGCAGACGTGCAAGTTGCACGAATGGCTTTTTTTGCAAGAATCTTAACTGATTGATAATAAAGGACTTTATCTGTGTTGGTGGGTTGGCATGAGGTCTGCAATATACTTGTCACCTGCAGCCAAGACATTAAACGTCTGCAGACCTTTCAAAAAACAGGAGTGACTCGTATGAAGAAGTTCGCTATTGCTGCCGCTGCTGCTACCGCGCTGACCTTGACCATGGCCAACGCTGCTTTCGCTCAACAGTCCACCCAGGCTCCAATGGTTGTTGCTGCTAGTAACGTGACTGAAGCCAAAGAAGCAACCTCTGACACTTGGATCACCACCAAGGTCAAATCCGATCTGGTTACCGAAAAAGGCATCCCAGGCACCGACATCAAGGTCGAAACCAACAAAGGTGTGGTTTCCCTGTCGTCGACCGTTGCTGTGACCGACGCTCAGAAGGCTACTGCCGTACGTATCACCAAGGCCATCAAGGGCGTGAAAGCTGTCTCCGCCGATGGCCTGAAAGCCGAGTAAGTTTCATGCGAAGGCCACAGGGATGTGGCCACTGAGAGCCCCGGCGCCATGCGCCCGGGCTTTTTTTATGGGCGTTGTTCATGCGCTCGAATAATGCGTTAGTTGCGGCTGCTTTCGATCTGCACCAGTTTGCTGCCGACGAACTTCAGGTATTGGCTCATGCCATTGGAAGGTCCATACACCCACTCTTCTATCGGCAGTTCGACGCGTCGATTGATCGGCCCCGAGCGTTCGTAGCCTGTCTGCGCCTTGCTGGCAGGCGCACCACACTTCTGCTCTACCTGAACCGTGCGATCGTTCAGCGACACCAGGGTGTTGCCACAGCGCATCGTCGAGGCAGCGCTGGCTGTATTGCACAGTGCCAGCAGCAATGGCACGCAGGTCATCCAAGTCAATTTGTTCATTCGGCATCCAGATGCAGGGGGGTGATGATGCGCCCATCTTTTTCGGCCTGGCCCAGGGCTGCATCGATGAAGTACACGCGCTCGTCCGCCAACTGGCCCTTGTCGACCAGAAAGTCCTTGATGCTGCCTGCACGGGCCTGCCCCAGCTGACGCAGCAATGCATTGTTCGAAGCCCAGGACTTGAGCACCGCTTCACGTAGCTTGTCGGTGCGAACCTTGCTTTCCAGCTGTTGCCATTCCACCGGTGGCTGACCTTTGAGCCGGGTACGGTAGATGGCTTCGAGCATTGCCGGCTTGTCGTCGTCAGGCACTTGCATCTCGGCTGCGGTGGCGGGGACTTTGTCGCCACGGCGCTGGGCCATTTTATAGTAGGTGCTTTGGTATTCGCGCTCCAGGCGTTGCTGCGCAATGAGCGGGCCGTCGCTGGCCTGGGCGCTGGTACCTTCGATTTCCAGGCGCAGGGTCGGGCGCTCCTTCAAGGCCGCCGCCAGCTTCACCAGGGCCGCCTGGGCCTCTGCGCTCAATTCGTCCGAACCTGGGCGGAACGACACGGTGCTCAGGTCTTCCGAGCCGCCGCCACTGACCAGTCCACCAATGAACTTGAACGGCGCCTGAGCGGCACGAACCATCAGGTTGCGCAGGGTCTGCCAGACGATCGGCATGACGCTGAACTGCGGGCTGTTCAGATCGCCGCTCACCGGCAGTTCGATGGCGATTCTGCCTTGGGAATCCTTGAGCAGCGCGATGGCCAGGCGCAGCGGCAGATCGACCGCATCCGGGCTGTCGACCTTGTCGCCCAGTTGCAGCTGTTCCACCAGCAGCTTGTTCTCTGCCTTGAGCTGGCCTTTGGTGATCAGGTAGTGCAAGTCGAGGTTCAGACGGCCCTTGCGGATGCGATAGCCGGCGAACTTGCCCGAATAGGGCGTCAGGGTGGTCAGCTCCACGCGTTTGAAGCTGGTCGTGATGTCCAGGCTGGCCATCGGGTCGAACGGATTCAGCGCACCGGCGATGGTCACCGGCGCATAGCGGTCGACCTTGCCCTGGATGTCGATGCGTGCCGGCTTGGCCTGACGGTTGTCGATCGTACCTATGCGCCCGTTGAGTTGCTGAACGGCCGTGGCAAAGTTCGGGGTGAGGCTGAAGTCGGCAAAGTTGGCCGAGCCATTGTCGATGTCCACGGAGCCGATGCGAATACCGAGAGGTTTTTCGGCACCTGCGGGTTTCCCCGAGTTGACCGAGTTGGCGGGCTGCGGCGGTTGCGGAATCAGCAGGTCGTCGATATTGGTGGTACGGTCCTCGTTGATCATGAAGCGCGCGTAGGGCTGTTGCAGCTGCACCCGCTCGATCTGCAGGCGATCGCCGTGGCGGTAGTCGAGACCGTCGAGAGTCAGGTGCTGCCATTTGACGAAATCGCGCTCCTTGAGCGTATCGAGCGTGTGCAGCTGATCGATTTCGACGCGGCCGGACACCGTCATCGCCAGCGGTTCAGTGCTGTTCAGTTGCACAGCGAGATCGCTGTCGAGCATGCCGCTGCGCAGTTCCAGGCGAATCAGCGGGCTGATGTAGGCCTGCGCGACACGCAGGTCGATGTCCTGGGTGCTGACCTTCAGGCGTGCGCCAACCGGGGCCAGGCTGACCTCGCCGCTGGCCTGCAAGTGACCTTGCTTGCCCAGCCCGGTGTCCAGCTTGAGGGTGAAGGGAGCGCCGTTGAGGCTGTCGAAATCACGCAGATCCAGGTTGAGGGGCCCGAGCTCCACCGCCACGTTGTCGGTCGGCACACGGTCCGCCAGATGCACCCGGTAGTCACGCAACTGCACATCCTTGAGCAACACCTGCCAAGGCTTGGCTGACGCGGCTGCCGTCTTGCTGGCGGCCGGCGTCTGTGCCTGCACCTGCGCCGTCGTCGGGCTGGCGAACAGCTTTTGCCAGTCGAGCTGTCCATCCGCCTCGCGGGCGGCCCAGGTTTCCAGGCCGTGACTGCGTATCTGACCAACCCTGACCAACTGCTTGACCAGATCCACCGATGTATCGCTGACCTCAAGGCGTTCGAGCCGTACCAAGGGACGGCCATCGGGAGCGGCGATCGCGAAGGGCGCAACGGTGAGGGCCACCTTGTCCAAGGTGAGTTCGGTCTGCTTGGCCAGGTTCAGGTTGTACTCGGCACTGAGGGTGAACACGCCCTTCTCCAGGGCCAAAGGCACGCTGTCACGCACGTACGGCCACCAGACGCTCATCTGCGCATCGGTCACCTTCAGTGAGCCTTGGGAAGACACCGGGCTCAGGCCAATACGTCCGCGCCAGTCGATACGCCCGCCTTGGGGGCTGTTGGCTACCAGCGTCATGTCGGCATGATCGTCCGGTAGCGTGCTGAGGTTCTGCAGCTCCAGATTCATCGAGTCGTAGAGAAACTCGATCGGCTGGCTTGGGCGCAAGTCCTTGAAATGCAGATAGCCGTCAACCAGTTTGATACTGCCGATGCGCAACGCGAAAGGTTCGGACGGTGCGTCCTGCGCAGCAGGGTCGCTGGCGGGAAGCTTGAACAAGCCGCTCAAGTTGAGCTTGCCGGTCTTGTCGAACAGCACTTCGGTGCGGGGCTTTTCCAGCTCCACCGCAACCAGATGCAGCGCGCCGGTCCACAGGCTGTCCAATTGCAGATTGGCGTACAACCGCTCGAAACCGATCTGCTCCGGGCCGGGTTCACCGATCTTCAGCCCCCACAGGGTCAGCTCGAGGCTGAACGGATTGAATTCCAGGCGCTGCAGCTGAGCAGGAACAGTGGAATAGTCTGCCAGCTGCTGATTGGCAACCCGCAGGGCGATGCCGGGCAGGATCAGGAAGCCGAGCAGAGCGTACAGCGCTACCAGCGCCACAAGCGTGGCGGCGGTGCGTTTCAATCCTTTGGACATGGAAAAGAGGCCATCTGACGTGATCGGAGGTGCTTGGAGTATGGCACGTCAATGCGGTTCCTATGACTCAGGCCGCGTAAGTCATGGAATTTTCACCAGTTGCTGTAGGAAAACTAGAAATTCAGGATCAGCGTCTTCAACGGCGGCTGGCCGTCGCTGGAAGGAAAATCGGCCGCCGGGCCCATTACCGAGCATTCACGCACCGGCCGCCCGGCTTTCTCGGCGCAGCGCAACACTTGATCACGCCAGTCGTCGAGGCTGACCTTAGCCAAATTGTTACAGCAGACCAGTACACCGCTGTCGGCCGTGGCCAGGATCGCGGGCTTGAGCAGACTCTGGTAGTCGCGCAGCAGATCGACCGTACCGAACGCACTCTTTGCCCAGGCGGGCGGGTCCAGAAAGACCAGATCGTACTGGCGTTGTTGCAGGCGCGGGTAGGCTGGCAGCTTCTGCCCGCGACGCGGGGTGATGGGCAAGCCCGCCAGTTGGCGGATGGCGGGAAAGTAATCCGACTGGATGAATTGCATGGGCGCAAGGTCGGGGTTCAGTGCACCGTTCTCGGCGCCGACTGCCAGGTTGCCTTCGGCAAAATCCAGGTTGCACACCTCGCGGGCGCCGCCTGCTGCTGCGCTCAGGCCCACGCCGCAGGTGTAGGCGAACAGGTTCAATACGCTTTTGCCAGCACTGTGTCGCTTGACCCAGCCGCGCGCGTTGCGCAGGTCGAGAAACAGCAACGGGTCCTGCCCGGGATGCCGTCCGCGCACGCGATAATTCAAGCCCCATTCGTGTCCGATCATGTCGGCCAGCGCCGCGTCTTCGGCACGATACACCGTGTCTTCCCGATCGATCCGCGAGTTACCCCGCGAACGGTCGTTGTACACCAGCAGCAGCGGCGTCTGCAGGTGTTGCTCGACGGCGCCGTGCAGGGCCAGCAGATCTTCGCGTGTCAGCGTCTGATGGAAGCTTTGGATGAGCAATTGCGGACCGTAGCGGTCGACGGTCAAGCCACCGGCGCCTTCCTGGCTGCCATGGAACAGGCGATAGCAATCAGTGCCCTGTTCATGCAGTTGTTCGAGCAGCGAGGAGCGGACGTCGAGGGCGGCGCGCAGCGCCTGGATCAAAGCGGACATGCACGGAGCCTGACGCAAAAAGAAGGGAGGCAATTCTACATCAATTGCCCGGTGCAACGGGGTATCGAACCACCGCGACGCTGGCTTGCAGCGCCGCGGGATATTCAGGGTCAGCCGCGATGACGACCGCGGAAATAGTTGATCAGGCCCTGGGTAGAGGCATCTTCGGCCAGCGATTCGTTTTCACCGATCAGGCGCTGGTAGACACCCTTGCCCAGCTCCTTGCCCAGTTCCACGCCCCACTGATCGAAAGCATTGATTCCCCACAGCACGCTCTGCACGAACACCTTGTGCTCATACATGGCTACCAGGGCGCCGAGGCGACGCGGGCTGATGCGCTCGACCACCAAGGTGTTGCTCGGACGGTTGCCGGGAATGACCTTGTGCGGGGCCAGCTTCTGCACCTCGTCTTCGGCCATGCCGCGCTCGCGCAGTTCGGCTTCGGACTCGCTGCGGCTCTTGCCCAGCATCAGCGCCTGGCTCTGCGACAGGCAGTTGGCGAACAGCCACTGGTGATGATCGGCGACCGGATTGAAACTCACCACCGGGACGATGAAGTCGGCCGGGATCATGTGGGTGCCTTGGTGCAGCAACTGGTGATAGGCATGCTGGCCGTTGCAGCCGACGCCACCCCAGATCACCGGGCCGGTATCGATGTTCACCGGCGTGCCGTCCTGGCGCACGCTCTTGCCGTTGGACTCCATGTCCAACTGCTGCAGGTGTTTGGTGATGTTGCGCAAATAATGGTCGTACGGCAGGATCGCGTGGCTCTTGGCATCCCAGAAATTGCCGTACCAGACCCCCAGCAAGGCCAGCAGCACCGGCATGTTCTGTTCGAACGGCGCCGATTGGAAGTGCTGGTCCATGGTGTAGGCGCCCGACAGCAGCTCCTTGAAGTTGGCCATGCCGATCGACATGGCAATCGGCAAGCCGATGGCCGACCACAGCGAATAACGCCCGCCGACCCAGTCCCACATCGGGAAGATGTTTTCTTCGCGGATCCCGAATTCGACGGCTGCGGCATTGTTGCTCGACACCGCGATGAAGTGGCGGTAAAGCTCGGCTTCCGAACCGCCCTGGGCCAGGTACCAGCCACGCGCAGCCTGGGCGTTCTTCAGCGTTTCCAGAGTGCTGAACGATTTCGAGGAAACGATGAACAGAGTGGTCTCGGCACGCAGCTTGGCCGACAGCTCGTGGAATTCGCTGCCATCGATGTTGGCCAGGTAGTGGCAGCGCACGCCTTTCTGGGCATACGGCAGCAAAGCTTCGGACACCAGTTCCGGGCCGAGGAAGGAGCCACCGATACCGATGTTCACCACGTCGGTGATCGGCTTCTCGGTGTAGCCACGCCACAGGCCGTCATGGATGCGCGTGACCAGCTCGGTGATCTGGTTGAGCACCTTGTGCACGTCTGGCATCACGTTGACACCGTTGACATTGAGCTTGTCGCCCACCGGGCGGCGCAATGCGGTGTGCAACGCCGGACGGCCTTCGGAAGCGTTCAGCAGTTCGCCGGCAAACATCGCCTTGATCGCGCCTTGCAGGTCCACTTCGTTGGCCAGTTGCACCAGCAGATCGCGGGTCTGCGTGTCGATCAGGTTTTTCGAATAGTCGAGGAACAGCCCGCAGGCGCTCAGGGAGAAATGCTCGAAGCGCTGAGGGTCGGCATTGAAGGCATCGCGCATGCTGAAGTCTTGCATGGCAGCGCGGTGCTGGGTTAGCGCCTGCCAAGCGGGCAGGGTGGTCACGTCATGCGGGGTTCGGTAGTACGCCATCGCTGCAAATTTCCTTTTTCTTGAACTGCCTTTGGACATTGGAACGCTCGGCCGGTTGCGTGCCTGCTGCATCGAAAGATCCAGCAGGCGGCCAGGGTGGTTGCGGGCCGCTGATCGGCTGCCAATGCACGGTTCGGACGCTGCACCACCTTAAACCGCCGCGCGCGTTCTGTCTGCGCCTAGTGAACGATGCGCGAGGGACTTTCCGGCTGTCGCGGTTCAGCTGTGTTGAGTGTCGTGATCGAGGTCCAGGTGCAGGTTGTCGATCAGTCGTGTGGTACCCAGATTCGCCGCGAGCAGAATCACCAGGTCGCGGTCTTCGGCGGTGGCCGGACGCAGGGTCACCGCATGCCGGATTTCCAGGTATTCAGGAGCGAAGCCGGCTTGGGCAATGACCTGCTTGGCATGGTCCAGCAGCAGCGGGTAATCGCGACGGCCCTGGCTTATCTGCGCCGCGACCTGGCTGAGCACCTGATACAGCAGAGGTGCCTGGGCACGCTGCTCCTGGCTCAGATACCCATTGCGCGAAGACAGCGCCAGGCCGTCTTCGGCACGCACGGTCGGCTCGCCGATGATCTGGATGGGCATATTGAGGTCGCGTACCAGCGCGCGAATCACGGCCAGTTGCTGGTAGTCCTTCTGCCCAAACACGGCAAGGTCCGGCTGGACCATGTTGAACAGCTTGCTGACCACCGTCGCCACACCTTCGAAATGGCCTGGACGACTGCTGCCGCACAAGCCCTCTGACAATTGCGGAACGCTCACTCGGGTCTGCCCGGCCATGCCATCGGGGTACATTTCCGCTGCCGATGGTGCGAACAGCAGGCTGCAGCCCGCCTGCACCAGCCGTTCCTGATCGGCCGCCAGGGTGCGCGGGTACTTGTCCAGGTCTTCGCCGGCGCCGAATTGCAACGGGTTGACGAAGATACTCGCCACGACGAAATCGACACGCTGGGTAGCCTTGGCGACCAGCGCGGCATGACCGCTGTGCAGGTTGCCCATGGTCGGCACCAGGCCGATACGCTTGCCTTCGCCACGGGCACGGGCCACGGCGGCGCGCAGTTCTCGTACGGTCTTGACGGTGTTCATGAGGCGAATCCATGTTCAGGTGCGGGGAAATCCACCGCCTTGACGGCGGCTACGTAGGCGCGCAGTGCGCCTTGAATATCGCTCTGCCCGGCCATGAAGTTTTTCACGAACCGCGGCACGCGGCCGCTCAGGGAGAGCCCGAGCATGTCGTGCAGAACCAGCACCTGGCCGTCGACCGCACTGCCGGCGCCAATGCCGATCACCGGCACTTTCACTGCCTGGGCAATATCGGCAGCCAACTCGACGGGCACGCATTCGAGCAGCAGCATGGCCGCTCCGGCCTGCTCCAAGGCGATGGCGTCGGCACGCATCTGGCGTGCCTGGATGTCCTGGCGCCCTTGCACCTTGTAGCCGCCCAGCAGGTTCACCGATTGCGGGGTCAGCCCCAGGTGGACGCAGGCTGGAATACCGCGCTCGGCCAGCAGGCGCACCGATTCGGCGAGCCAGGCGGCGCCTTCGAGCTTGACCATGTGCGCCCCGGCCTGCATCAACAGTGCACTGTTGGCCAGGGTTTGCTCGCAGGTGGAATAAGCCATGAACGGCAGGTCGGCAACGATGAAGGCCCCCTGATTGCCACGTTTCACACAGCCGACATGGTAGGCCATGTCCGCCACGGTCACCGGCAAGGTACTGTCATGCCCCTGCAGCACCATGCCCAGCGAATCCCCCACCAACAATACTTCGACGCCGGCCGCGCAGGCGGCGTGGGCGAACGTCGCGTCGTAGCAGGTCAGCATGGTGATCTTTTCGCCCTTGAGCTTGAGGCTCTGCAGGGCGGTCAGGGTGAGTTCGGGCATGAAAAGTATCCTCGGGCTGGCGCTGTGTCGACACAACATCATCTGTCGTGATGTTTGGAAACCCACTCATAAAGGTTGGTTTCGCGCCGTTTGGCACCTCGGGGGTGCAACGGGCCGCCTATAGTCGTGAGCACGACCGGGGAAGTCAATTGGGTTGACGGCTTCTACGCGAACAGAGCCTGCGAAGAGGCCTGCCTGCGCTACAGCCTCTCCAGCCCTGCAAATGGGCAGGCAGCCAGCAGCTCGCGCAGGCTGCGGCCGTCCGCCAGCATGAAGCCCTCGTCAACCACTTCGGCCAGCGGATACAGCACGAATGCACGGGCTTGAAGGTGGTAGTGCGGCACTTGCAAGCGAGGCTCGTCGATCACCCGGTCGGCATAGGTGATGATATCCAGGTCCAGGGTGCGCGGCCCCCAGCGCTCGGCACGCTCGCGGCCCTGCTCGTTCTCGATCGCCTGCAGCGCATCGAGCAGCGGCAGCGGCGCCAGCCCGGTGTCCAGGGCTGCTACGGCATTGCTGTAGCGGGGCTGGCCGGGCAGCAGTGAATCGCTGGTGTAGAACGAAGAAACCGCTGCCAGCGTGGTGTCCGGCAGTGCGGCCAAGGCCTGCAGGGCCTCATGCAGTTGCCGTTGCGGGCTGTCCAGATTGCTGCCCAGCCCGATGTGCACGCGCACCATGCTTATTCGTCGCCCTCGGCGCGCTTGCGCTTGGTGCCGGTGCGGCGACGCTTGCGTGGCGCACCTGATTCATCCTTGCCGCCCAGGTCCGCGATCATCTCGCGGCGCTGACTGTCGTTGCAGTCCTGATAGTCGGTCCACCACTCACCCAGGCCTTCGGTCTCTTCGCCGGCTTTTTCGCGAAGCAGCAGGAAGTCGTAGCCGGCGCGGAAGCGCGGATTGTCGAGCAACAGGTCGGCACGCTTGCCGCTGCGGCGCGGCAGGCGCTCCTGCATGTCCCAGATCTCGCGAATAGGGATGGTGAAGCGCTTGGGAATGGCGACACGCTGACATTGCTCGGCAACCAGCTCATGGGCCGCCTCCTGCATTGCCGGGATCGGTGGCATGCCACGGCTCTGCAGGCGCAGTACGCGTGCCGGCAACGCCGGCCAGAGCAGGGCGGCGAACAGAAAGGCCGGCGTCACTGGCTTGCCCTGTTTGATGCGCAGGTCAGTGTTGCGCAGCGCCTCGCTGATCAACGTATGGGTGTAGGTCGGCGTGTCTTCCAGCGCCTGCGTGGTCGCCGGAAACAGCGAATCGAACAGGTGAAGGTCGACCAGCATCTCGAACGTGTCGGCGGCATGGCCGGACAGGAACAGCTTGAGCACTTCCTCGAACAGGCGTGCCGACGGTATCTCGCGCAGCATCGGCGCCAGCTCGCGAATCGGCGCAGCCGTGTGCTTCTCGATGCCGAAATCCAGCTTGGCGGCAAAGCGTACGGCCCGCAGCATGCGCACCGGATCTTCCTGATAGCGCTGAGTCGGATCACCGATCAGGCGAATCAGACGGTTGCGCACGTCGTGTACGCCATTGGCGTAGTCCAGGATGCGTTCGCTGACCGGATCGTAGTACAGGGCATTGATGGTCAGGTCGCGGCGCTGGGCGTCGTCTTCCAGGGTGCCGTAGACGTTGTCGCGCAGGATGCGTCCGCTCTCGCTGCTCGAGGAGCGATGCACGTCCTGTTCGTCGTCTTCTTCCGGGTGATTGGCGCGGAACGTCGCGACCTCGATGATCTCGCGGCCGAAATGGATGTGCACGAGCTTGAAGCGTCGGCCAATCACTCGCGCATTGCGAAACTCGGCACGTACCTGTTCGGGCGTGGCGCTGGTAGCGACGTCGAAATCCTTGGGCACGATGCCCAGCATGAGGTCACGTACGCAACCGCCTACAAGATAGGCCTGGTAGCCAGCAGTCTGCAGGCGTTCGACGATGCCCACGGCGTGGCGGCTGAACTGGCTGCGCTGCAGCGAGTGTTGGCCAGCATTGAGCACTTCGGGCGTGGTACGCCGGTGCTGCGGATGACGCGCGGGAGTATTCAAAGACTTGAACAGCTTCTTCAGCATGGGATGCACTGTTTGAAGGGATTTTCGGCCATATACGAAGAACGACCGCATGATGGGCGGGGATTCTAGCATTTAGTCGAGGGATGGTGTAGGAGGCTGCGCCGGTCGGCACAAGCGGCAGGACAAAAGCCGGAAACTACAAGGGGAGCCGAAGCTCCCCAAGAAGTAGTTGCATGCTCTGTTTTTGTTTTTTGTCGGGCTTTTTGTTTTTGTTGAGTGCCCTGCCCACCGAACCTGGGTTCGGGGGTGTCTCCCTATTCGGGAGCAAGAGCAAACGGATTGCTTTGGTCGCTGTGCTGTGATGATCAATGTGATCCAACCAGTTCTGGCATCTGCTTCAAAGCAGTTGTTGTAGTTCTCTGCCTGGCTGCGGGTTTCCCCAAAAACAACGCCTCTCCAAAAGAATCAGTTAGCTGCGCCTCCGCCGTGTTGTTCTTGTTATGCGTGAGTCGATTCGTCTTGTTCTTGTTATGAGTTTGCTTGCTTGTTGTTGTTCTTGTACCAGAGATATAGCAGGTCCCATGCCAACTTTTGCAAACCCCTCAAGAACGGGGCTTTGCGAGGAGGAGGGCGGTGATCGAGGGCTGAAATTGACCCTGTATTCGTTACCGATGGAACCGTGTCTTGTTACGTCGCAGGCCTAGGGTAACAGTTTGTCACGGCTACCCGTCAACCCGCGCAAACCCGCGGGCTAGAGCTGAAACGTATCAGCTTTCGCTGGCCACGCTCGACTTGCGCCGAGGAATACCCAGGCGCTGACGACGCTCCCACAGGCACTTGCGACTGACGCCCAATTTGCGCGCCAATTCGGTCTCGGTCATGTGGTCTTGATGCTCCAGGACGAAGTGCTGGAAATAGTCTTCCAGGGAAAGATCTTCGGTAGGATCGTGGGCCGTGTTGTTCGCCCCGTTCTGCTGAGATGGCAGGCCGACGAAGTCATCGGTGTCCTGCAGGTCGGCGAGTTCGATGTCGATGCCCAGCAGTTCGGCCGATATCTCGGTGCTCTCGGTCAGGATCACCGAGCGCTCGACGGCGTTCTCCAGTTCCCGCACATTGCCGGGCCAGGAATACTGGCGGATGGCCTGTTCGGCATCGGCGGCAAAGCGCAGGTCGGTCCGCCCGATCCGTGAGCTCTGGCGAATCAGGAACGCCTTGGCAATTTCGCCGACATCGGCGCCGCGCTCGCGCAGGGGGGGCAACTTCAAGGCAATCACGTGCAGCCGGTAGTAGAGGTCTTCGCGGAACTGTCCCAGCTTGGCCAGGCTTTTCAGGTCCCGGTGGGTTGCGGCAATCAGGCGAACGTCGACTTTCTGCGACTGCACCGAGCCTACGCGGCGAATCTCGCCTTCCTGCAGAACCCTGAGCAAGCGCGCCTGGGCCTCGAGAGGCAACTCGCCGATCTCGTCGAGAAACAGCGTTCCGCCATCGGCAGCCTCGACCAGCCCGGCGCGCCCGGCGCTGGCGCCGGTGAAGGCACCTTTCTCGTGACCGAACAGTTCGGATTCGATCAGGGTTTCCGGGATCGCCGCACAGTTCACCGAGATCATCGGTGCCTTCGCGCGCCGGGACAGGTTGTGCAGTGCCCGCGCCACCAGCTCCTTGCCGGTGCCGGACTCACCCTGGATCAGTACGTTGGAATCGGTCGGGGCGACCTTGCGGATCTTGCTGTAGAGGTCCTGCATGGGCGGGCAGGAACCAATGATACCGATATCGCCATTGGCATTCTGCGCGGCGGGTTTTTCCGCACCGGCCTTGTTCGCCGGGCGCTCCACCGCTGCCGCGGGTGCGTTGTGACGATCGCGCAGGATACGTGCGGCGGCCTGGAGCATTTCATCGTGGTCGAAGGGCTTGGCGATATAGTCGACCGCGCCCATTTTCATCGAGTCCACTGCCGAGCGCAGGCTGGCATAGCTGGTCATGATGAGCACCGGGGTGCCCTCGCCCAGCTTGATCAATTCGGTGCCCGGTGCACCCGGCAGGCGCAGGTCGCTGATGATCAGGTCGAACGATGCGATGCTGAACCGCTCCTGCGCTTCCTGCACGGAGCCGGCCTCACTGACCTGATACTGGTTGCGTTCGAGCAGGCGACGCAGGGCAGATCGAATGATGGTTTCGTCTTCGACGATCAAAATATGCGGCATTGATTCAATTCTCTCGACGGTCTCAGTTCACAGCGGACGTCGCTTCGACATGACGCGGCAATGTCACCCGAATTCGGGTACCGCGCTGGCTCAGGGGATCGGCCGGGCTGTCGATGGTGATCTGTCCATAATGCTCTTCAACGATGGAATAGACCAGAGCGAGCCCCAGTCCGGTTCCTTCGCCCGGGTCCTTGGTAGTGAAGAACGGTTCGAATAACCGATCCATGATGTTCTTGGGAATACCGCTGCCTTCGTCCTCGACGATGAGGTCGACGGTGTGTTCGCACGCTTCGGTCTTGACCCGCACCGCGCCTCCGGCCACAGAGGCATCCCGGGCGTTGGACAACAGGTTGATCAGCACTTGGGCCAGGCGTTGTGGATCACCCACGGCCCAGTGCTCCGGATCGCACAGGTTGTAGAACTGGATCTCGAAGTTGCGCCTGTTCAGCGCCAACAGGCCGATGGCATCCTGCGCTACCTGAGCCAGGTTGACCGGCTCGTCACTGTGCTGGTGGCCGCCGGCATGGGCAAAGCTCATCAGCGACTGGACGATGCGCGACACGCGCTTGGTCTGCTCGAGAATCTGGCTGCTCAGTTCGGTGATCTCGCTGTCTTCCTCGCGCTCCTCGCGCAGGTTCTGCGCCAGGCAGGCGATGCCGGTGATCGGGTTGCCGATCTCGTGGGCAACCCCGGCCGCCAGTCGGCCGATGCTCGCCAGCCGCTCGGAGTGCACCAGCTTGTCTTCGAGCATCTGCGTTTCGGTCAGGTCCTCGACCAACACCACCAGCCCGCTGTTGCCGGGCGCGAGCGGCTCGTCGATGGCGGCCTTGTGCAGGTTCAGCCAGCGTGTCTGCCCATCCAGGGCCAGGCGTTGCTTGTGCAGGTGCTCGTCGGGCACGTTGATGAAGTCGATCAGCAGGCTGCGCCATGGCTGGCTGATGGTTACCAGGCGCGAGCCGACCACATGCTGCGCGGGCACGCCGGTCAGGTCTTCCATGGCCTTGTTCCACATCAGGATCTCCTGGTCCTTGGCCAGCGAGCAAACGCCCATGGGCAGCTCCTGCAGGGTCTGTCGATGATAGCGGCGCAAGGCATCGAGCTCGGCGGCAAGGCCGGTCAGGCGCGAGTGATAGTCTTCCAGCCGGCTTTCGATGAAATGGATGTCCTCGGTGACATAGTTCTCGCTGCCTGACTTATAGGGCAGGAACGTTTCCACCATGTCCTGCGCCACGCTGGGGCCCATCAGCCCGGACAGATTGGCTTCGATCCGGTCCCGTAGGCGCCGCAATGCGTAGGGCCTGCGCTCGTCGAAGGGCAGGTAGAGGTCGCGCAGGGCCTGTTCCACCTCGCGCTGGGCGGCCTTGGCGCCCAACGGTTTGGCCAGTTGCGTGGCGAACTCCTGGGGGGACGCGGCATGCAGTTCGCGCCGCTGCGGGCGGCGCACGTTATCCACTGCACAGGCTTCGGCAGCACTGACTTCTTCGCTGCTGGCAGCGGTGAACAGCGAGATCAGCGTGAACAGCAATACGTTGGCAGCCAGGGAAGCGATAGCTGCCATGTGCCAGCTGGTATCGTCGAGCACGTAGATCATGTTCAGGCGCGGGATGTAGAAGCCTTGCAGGTTGCCGATCAGCGGCAGCAGCATGGTCACCAGCCAGACGGCCATGCCGGCCAGCAGGCCGGCGATGAATCCGCGTCGATTGGCGGTGGGCCAGTACAGCACCGACAGCACGCCCGGCAGAAACTGCAGCGTGGCGACAAAGGCGACGATCCCCAGGTGTGCAAGGTCCTGCTTGGCGCCCAGCAGCAGGTAGAAGGCATAGCCGGCCATGATGATGGCGACGATCAGCGCCCGGCGTGTCCACTTCAGCCAGCGGTAGATGTTGCCTTCGGCCGGCGGCTGGTACAGCGGCAACACCAGATGGTTGAGCATCATGCCCGACAGCGCCAGGGTGGTGACGATGATCAGCCCGCAGGACGCGGAAAGTCCGCCTACATAAGCCAGCAGCGCCAGTGACTTGCTGTTGGCGGCAATACCGATGCCCAGGGTGAAGAACTCGGGGCTGGTCGTCGCGCCCAGGCGCAGGCCGGCCCACAGGATCAGCGGCACCGCCAGGCTCATCAGCAGCAGGAACAGCGGCAGCCCCCAACTGGCACTGACCAGCGCACGCGGATTGAGGTTTTCGGTGAAGACCATGTGGTACATGTGCGGCATGACGATCGCCGAGGCGAAGAACACCAGCAGCAGCGTGCGCCAGGGTCCCTCTTGCAGCGGCGCATGCAGCGAAGCGAGGGCCGTCTGGTTCTGCAGCAGCCATTGCTCCAGATCGTGCGGGCCGTCGAACACCCCGTACAGGGCATACAGGCCAATACCGCCCAGGGCGATCAGTTTGATCACGGATTCGAAGGCGATGGCAAACACCAGGCCTTCATGCTTCTCGCGCGTGGCGATGTGGCGTGAGCCGAAGAAGATCGTGAACAGAGTGATCAGCACGCAAAAACTCAACGCAACGTGGTTCTGCACCGGTTCGCGAGTCATGATGCCAATGGAGTCGGCCACCGCCTGGATCTGCAACGCGAGCAGGGGCAGTACGCCGACCAGCATGAACACCGTGGTCAGCGCGCCGGCCCAGGTGCTGCGAAAACGAAACGCGAAAAGGTCTGCCAACGACGACAATTGGTAGGTACGGGTGACCTTGAGTATCGGATACAACAACACCGGCGCCAGCAGGAACGCGCCGGAAACCCCCAGGTAGCAAGCCAGGAAACCATAGCCGTATTGATAGGCCAGGCCCACGGTGCCATAGAACGCCCAGGCGCTGGCATAGACACCCAGCGACAAGGTGTAGGTCAGCGGATGGCGGATGATCGCCCGCGCGATCATGCCGCGCTCGCTGACCCAGGCCACGGCGAACAGCACCAGCAGGTACGCGGCGCTGACCAGCAGCATCTGGGTAAGGCTAAAGCTCATCGGCATCACGCTGGCTCTGCAGGATAAAGGTCACCACGATCAGAATCAGCCACAGCAGGTAAGGTCGATACCACGCGCCCGTGGGCTCGATCCACCAGTCCATGATGGCGGGGGAGAACAGGTATATCCCCACCACCAGAAGCAGGACCAAACGATAGATATACATGCTGGCCTCGGGGTAGGGTAAGTGTGCGAAAACAGTGCGGCGATGGTAGCGGATCGGCGTGTCGCTGCGAAGAGCCGGGCACCAGCCGATCGCTACTCCAGCTGCGCTTCTGCCACCGTGCGCACCGGGGGAATCGCACCACTGTCCCAATGCTCCACACCCCAGCGCAACACATCGTCCACACTGCCGTGCGCCAGGTCCGCCTCGGGCCGCTGGCCCAGCGCCCGCAGGGCACGCACCAGCAGTGGCGCAGCCTGGTCCGCATCCAGGGGCGGCGATCGGTAGCTTTTGCCCAGCTTGTTGCCGTCTGGCTGGGTGATCAAGGGAACATGCAGGTATCGCGGCTGCGGCAACCCGAGCAGCTCCTGCAGATACAGATGGCGCGGCGTCGAATCGAGCAGGTCGGCACCGCGCACGATGTCGGTCACTCCCTGCCACGCATCGTCCAGCACCACCGCCAGTTGATAGGCATACAGACCGTCGCGACGACGAATGACGAAATCCCCCGACTCGCTGCCCAAATGTTGTGCATACGTTCCCTGGACACGGTCCTCGAAGCGATAGCGCAGTTCCGGGACGCGCAGGCGGATGGCTGCATCCTGCGTGGAATGTCCGGCATTGCGGCACGTGCCGGGATAGATCCCTTGGTAGGGTTCCAACTGCTTGCGTGAGCAGGTGCACGCATAGGCCAGCCCCTGCGCCAACAGGCGGTCGATCACCTGTTGATAGGCCGCATGCCGCTCGCTCTGGTAGACCACCTCGCCATCCCACTGCAACCCGTAGCGCTCAAGGGTCTTGAGGATCGCTGCCGGTGCGCCGGCGACTTCTCTGGGCGGGTCCAGGTCTTCCATGCGCAGCAACCAGCGGCCACCTGCGGCGCGCGCGTCCAGCCATGAGGCCAGGGCGGCCACCAGGGAGCCGAAATGCAGGTAGCCGCTCGGGGTCGGAGCAAAGCGACCTATATAAGGAAGGGTAGTCATGGGTGCGGGATTCTACGGGCAATACAGAAACAAAAGGGCGCCGTGGCGCCCCTTTGTCGACAGGTCACTTGCCGACCTGTTTTTCCTTGATTTCCGCCAAGGTCTTGCAGTCGATGCACAGATCGGCGGTCGGACGTGCCTCGAGACGACGAATGCCGATCTCGATGCCGCAGGATTCGCACCAGCCGTACTCTTCGTCTTCGATCAACTGCAGCGTCTTGTCGATCTTCTTGATCAACTTGCGCTCGCGATCGCGCGCGCGCAGTTCGAGGCTGAATTCCTCTTCCTGGCTGGCCCGATCGGCCGGGTCTGGAAAGTTGGCGGCTTCATCCTTCATGTGGTCGACGGTGCGATCCACTTCCTGCATCAAGTCTTGTTTCCACTTGTTCAGGATCTTGGTGAAGTGAGCACGCATCGGCGCGCCCATGTATTCCTCGCCCTTCGTCGCAACGTAGGGAGCGAAGCCGGAAAAGTTGCCAGTACTTTGTTGCTTTTCATTGGTGGGCATGAATCAACCGCCTCTCGCTCTACTAATCCATTGCGCAGGATGATCCCTCTCCGACACCCGCCGGCCCTGCGACTGCAAGCCGGCGAACTTACCAGATCGAACCAGCACGCGCTACTCCCGGTTGTCGTGCCCGGAACGCCTGCGTCGCAGGCACGATGTGGTGGGTTTCGATCGCACGTTCGGCGAAACGTTCGATGCAAAGGTTGGGTAGAATCGGCTTTTTTCCTCGTCCCAAGGAATACCCATGGCTTCGCTCTACAGCGCACGCAGTCGCGCCATCGAACCTTTTCACGTGATGGCGCTGTTGGCCCGTGCCAATGAACTGCAGAGCCAGGGTCACGACGTGATCCACCTGGAAATCGGCGAACCAGACTTCACCACGGCGGCCCCCATCGTTGCCGCCGGGCAGGCCGCATTGGCAGCTGGCCATACCCGCTACACCGCAGCGCGAGGCCTGCCGGCGCTGCGCGAGGCGATCGCCGGTTTCTATCAGCAGCGCTACGGCCTGGACATCGACCCGCAGCGCATCATGATCACCCCGGGCGGCTCGGGAGCCTTGCTGCTGGCCGCCAGCCTGCTGGTCGATCCGGGCAAGCACTGGCTCCTGGCAGACCCCGGCTACCCGTGCAATAGGCACTTTCTGCGCCTGGTCGAGGGCGCCGCGCATCTGGTGCCGGTGGGCCCCGAACAGCGCTACCAACTCAACGCCCAACTGGTGGAGCAGCACTGGGACGAGCACAGCGTCGGCGCCTTGGTGGCATCGCCTGCCAACCCTACCGGCACACTGTTGAACAAGGACGAATTGAGCGCATTGAGCCAGGCCGTCAAGTCGCGCCAGGGGCATCTGGTGGTCGACGAGATCTACCACGGCTTGACCTATGGCACGACGGCCGCCAGCGTACTTGAAGTGGATGACGACGCATTCGTCCTGAATAGTTTTTCCAAGTATTTCGGAATGACCGGATGGCGACTTGGCTGGCTGGTCGCGCCGCCCCAAGCCATTCCTGAGCTGGAAAAACTGGCGCAAAATCTGTACATCAGTGCGCCGAGCATGGCGCAACATGCAGCATTGGCCTGCTTCGAACCGGCCACGCTGGAGATCTTCGAGCAACGCCGCGAAGCCTTCGGTCACCGCCGTGACTATCTGCTGCCCGCCTTGCGTGCCTTGGGCTTTGCGATTGCGGTCGAGCCTGAGGGTGCGTTCTACCTGTATGCCGATATCAGTGCATTCAGCGACGATGCCTTCGCGTTCTGCCAGCATTTCCTGGAAACCGAGCACGTTGCTTTCACGCCCGGCCTGGATTTCGGCCGCTACAAGGCCAGCCACCATGTGCGCTTCGCCTATACCCAAAGCCTTCCCAGGTTGGAGCAGGCTGTGGCGCGCATTACCCGTGGCCTGCAGAGCTGGCGGGCGCGATGATTTTTTCGCCGGCCCTGGAGCAGGGGCGCCTGATCCAGCGCTACAAGCGGTTTCTGGCCGACATCGAACTTGAAAGCGGTGAGCGGATGACCATTCACTGCCCCAACACCGGCTCGATGCTCAACTGCATGATGCCCGGTGGCCGCGTGTGGTTCACCCGCTCCAGCGACCCCAAGCGCAAGCTTCCCGGCACGTGGGAGATCAGCGAAACACCGCAAGGTCGGCTGGCATGCATCAATACCGCGCGGGCCAACGCCTTGGTCGAGGAGGCATTGCACGCAGGTCGCATACCGGAGCTTGCCGGCTTCGTTGCGCTCAAGCGCGAAGTACCCTATGGCCAGGAGCGCAGCCGTATCGACTTCAGGCTGGACTATCCCGGCGCGTCTGCATGGGTCGAAGTAAAGAGTGTGACCCTGGGCTTTGCCGGCAGTCGCATTGCAGCGTTTCCCGACGCTGTCACCCAGCGCGGCGCGAAGCACTTGCGCGAGCTGGCCGTACTGGCGCGCAGCGGAGTGCGGGCCGTGCAGTTGTACTGCGTCAACCTCGACGGTGTGGATGCTGTACGCCCCGCCACCGAGATAGACGCAGGCTACGCATTGGCATTGCGCCAGGCAGTGGAGGCTGGTGTTGAAGTACTGGCTTATGGGGTGCATCTGGATACGCACGAGATTGTCATCGACCATCGCTTGCCGGTGATCCTGCAAGGCTGAGTGGGCGAGGTGCTGCAAAAGTCGAGGCAAAAAAAGACCCGGCAAAGTGCCGGGTCAATAACCGTGATTAGCCTGATGAGGAGACATCTGAAAGTCCGAACCAAGGGCCTTCCAGAGATCACCAGTCTCGCGACTGGATGTGATAATCATAACGATTCTCATTTAAGAGTCAAGCGCTACGTGCAATTATTTCATCCGCCTGCGGACCCTCGGTCTAGAGCCTGCGAGGGGGCGACAGGGCTTCGACCTGGCTATTGAGACTGTTTTTCCGTTCGCACGACAGCTCACTCCAATGCACATTGCGCAACGCCCCTTCGATGGCATAGAGAAGCACTTTCGAGGCGCGGAAGCCGCGCTGCTTCACCGCGCAGTACGCCTGCACGGCACCTGCCCGGCGCAGGTCGGAAGCACTGTGGATGCCGACGGCATGCAGCCACTGTGCGGATGTCTTGCCCAGATTCTTCAGGGCCAGAAGTTCATCGGTCATCAAACCTCCTGGCCTCGGCCAAGGAATGAGCGGGGGGCGATGAAGCAGTTGCCAATCTGGCAGTGTAGCGGTGGCAGAGCGGCCTGCCGAATGGCCGATCTGCCTTCCGGGTCTGGCTGTATGTTACAGCCCTGGCAGGCGTTGCCGGATCTGCTTGACCAGCTTGTCCAGGCTGCCGCTTTCGTTGGTTTCCACGTGGCGAGTCTGCAGCAGCTCGGCTTCGCTCAACGGCTCGCGGCCGGCCTGCTGAGCGTCGATCACTGCCTGGGTAGCATCCGAAGGATCGTCGGCCTGTGCCTGGCGCTGCTGCAGCCAGCTGGATATCACGGCTGCGGGCGCGTTGCAGTCTAGGATCAGGAACGGCACTCCGGTGGATTCGGCGATTCGAGCTGCTGCCGCCCGTTGGTCAGCCTTGAGATAGGTCGCGTCGATCACCACCGGCAGGCCGGCGCGCAGCACGTGCTCGGCCAATGCGTGCAAGTGCAGGTAGGTCGCTTCGCTGGTGCTGGCGTCATACAGGCCCGTTTCGGCGGTCTGGGCACCGAACAGGCGTTTGCGCTCCACGTCCGAGCGCAGGCGGATGGCACCCAGCGCTTCGACCAGGCGCAGCGCGACGTGGCTCTTGCCTACGGCCGACACACCGCTGGTAACGGCCAGAAAGCGCGAAGGAATGG
This sequence comes from Pseudomonas sp. CFBP 8758, assembly GCF_014841725.1. Lineage (NCBI taxonomy): Bacteria > Pseudomonadati > Pseudomonadota > Gammaproteobacteria > Pseudomonadales > Pseudomonadaceae > Pseudomonas > Pseudomonas sp. CFBP 8758. The sequence continues at coordinate 120,500 of NZ_JACYUK010000010.1, forward strand.
CGCTGTAGCTTTCCGCCAGGTTCGCGTAATTGCGGTACTGGCGCAGCGTCGTTGCACGCTGCACTCCACTGGCGTCGGGCGACATGCTGAACAGGGCCACCTTGGCCCGTACCAATGCGCGGTAGGCCTTGTAGAAGTTGAGCAGCTCCAGCCCTTGGTAATCCCCGGTCAGCTCCAGATACTGGCTGACGAAGCGCCGCGCCAGGCTTTTCAGCCCGCGGTCTTCGAGGTCCATGGCGAGGAAGGCGATATCGGCATACACATCGGTGAAACGGAAAGGCTCGTTGAACTCGATGCAGTCGAAGATCACCACTTCGCCATCAATGACGGTGGCGTTGCCCAGGTGTATGTCGCCATGGCACTCGCGGATGAACCCTTCCTGCTTGCGCAGCGCCAGCAGCGGCTCCAGGCGCACGTAGCTGCTTTGGGCCCAGGCTTGCAAGGCATCCAGCTGGGCCAGATCATCCTTTTCGGTAAGGAACGGGCGAATCTGTTCGAAGTTCTGCTCGACGGGGGCCATTGCCGCCTTCGGCGTGCCGGCCTCGTGCGCCTCCGGCACCACTGGCGCGGCCCGGTGGAAATCGGCAATCTGCCGCGCCAGCGAATCCACGTGCTCCTGGGTCAGCTCACCATTGGCCTGCAGGGTGCTCAGCAGGTTGCCGCCTTCGAATTGGCGCATCTGCAAGGCATACTCGATGGGGGCGCCTTCGCCGCCTAGTCGAGGCGTTTGCGCGCTGCCGGTGATCGGCAGAACCTGCAGATACAGGTCGGTGGTCAGGCGCTGGTTCAGTCGCAGCTCCTCGGCGCAGAAGTGGGAGCGGGCGGACAGTTCGGTGAAGTCCAGAAAGCCGAAATTCATCGGTTTCTTGATCTTGTAAGCGTAAGGCCCGGTCAGTATCACCCAGGAGATATGCGTCTCGATGACCTGGAACCCTTCTACCGGATGCGGGTACAGGGCCGGGTTTTGCAGGGCGGCGATCAGGGTCTGGCTCACAGGCGATCCTTCATTGGCAGAGGTGATTTCAAGGCGGTCATTATGGCCACTGCCACCGATGATGCAAACCGCCGACGGTCCCTGCCCGCGACAATTCAAAGTGCGTATAATCCGCCGCCATGACTCGAACCCGATCTTCCCGTACCCCCAAAAAACCTCCTTCCGGCGGCTTGCGCACCTGGCTTGGCTGGGGCCTCAAGCTGGGTCTGGTAGGCCTGGTGATCCTGGCCGGCTTTGCCGTCTACCTGGACGCCGTTGTCCAGGAAAAATTCTCTGGCAAGCGCTGGACCATTCCCGCCAAGGTCTACGCACGCCCGCTCGAGCTGTTCGTCGGTCAGAAACTGGCCAAGAATGATTTCCTCACCGAACTCGATGCGCTCGGCTACCGTCGGCAAACGACCGTCGACGGTCCCGGCACCGCCTCGGTCAGTGGCAACACGGTCGACCTCAATACCCGCGGCTTCCAGTTCTACGAAGGGCTCGAGCAGCCGCAGGCGGTGCGCGTGAAGTTTTCCGGCGACTACGTCTCCGAACTGGGTGGCGGCGCAGGCAAGAAGGTCGCGGTGGTGCGCTTGGAGCCGTTGCTGATCGGCGGCCTGTACCCGAAAAACCTGGAAGACCGCATCCTCATCAAGCTCGACCAGGTGCCGCCGTACCTGCTTGACACACTGGTCACCGTCGAAGATCGCGACTTCTACCACCATTTTGGCGTCTCGCCCAAGTCGATCGCCCGCGCCATCTGGGTCAACACGTCCTCGGGCGCCATGCGCCAGGGCGGCAGTACCCTGACTCAGCAGTTGGTCAAGAACTTCTACCTGACCAACGAGCGCAGCCTGACCCGCAAGCTGACCGAAGCGATGATGGCGGTGTTGCTGGAGCTGCACTACGACAAGGGTGAAATCCTCGAGGCCTACCTCAACGAGGTCTTCGTTGGTCAGGACGGCCAGCGCGCCGTGCATGGCTTTGGTCTTGCCAGCCAGTTCTTCTTCAGCCAACCCTTGTCCGAACTCAAGCTGCATCAGGTGGCCTTGCTGGTGGGGATGGTCAAGGGGCCGTCTTCCTACAACCCGCGGCGCAATCCGGAACGAGCGATGGAACGCCGCAACCTGGTGCTCGATCTGCTGGCCCAGCAGGGCGTGGCGACCCAGGAGGCGGTCGATGCGGCCAAGAAGATGCCCTTGGGCGTGACCAAGCGCGGCAGCCTGGCGGACAGCTCGTTCCCTGGCTTCCTCGACCTGGTCAAGCGCCAGCTGCGCGACGACTACCGCGACGAGGACTTGACCGAAGAAGGCCTGCGCATCTTCACCAGTTTCGACCCTATCCTGCAGACCAAAGCCGAATCGTCCGTGACCGATACCTTCAAGCGCCTGGCCGGGCGCAAGGGCTCGGACGAGGTCGAGGCAGCCATGGTCGTCACCAACCCTGAAAGCGGTGAGGTCCAGGCGCTGGTCGGCAGCCGCGTACCGGGTTTTGCCGGCTTCAACCGCGCGCTCGACGCCGTACGCCCGATCGGCTCGCTGATCAAGCCTGCGGTGTACCTGACCGCGCTGGAGCAGCCGAGCAAATACACCCTGACCAGTTGGGTGCAGGACGTACCGTTCTCGGTCAAGGGTGCGGACGGCCAGATCTGGAAGCCACAGAACTACGAACGTACCTCCAATGGCACGGTGTTCCTGTATCAAGGCCTGGCCCATTCCTACAACCTGTCGACGGCTCGATTGGGTCTGGAACTGGGCGTGCCCAATGTGCTCAAGACCCTCGGCGAACTGGGCGTGCAGGTCGACTGGCCAGCCTACCCGTCGATGTTGCTCGGTGCCGGTGGCTTGTCGCCCATGCAAGTGGCAACCATGTACCAAACCCTGGCCAACGGCGGTTTCAACACGCCTATGCGTGGCATTCGCAGTGTCCTCACGGCCGAAGGCGAACCGCTCAAGCGCTACCCGTTCCAGATTCAGCAGCGCTTCGATCCTGCCTCCATCTACCTGATCCAGAACGCCATGCAGCGCGTAATGCGCGAAGGGACCGGACGTTCGGTCTACAACGTGCTGCCGAGCAGCCTGAACCTGGCCGGCAAGACCGGCACCAGCAACGACTCGCGCGACAGCTGGTTCGCCGGCTTCAGCCAGGACGTGCTGGCCGTGGTCTGGCTGGGCCGTGACGACAATGGCAAGACGCCGTTCACCGGTGCCACTGGTGCGCTGCAGGTCTGGACCAGCTTCATGAAGAAAGCCGATCCCTTGCCTTTGGATACGCCGGTGCCGGAAAACGTGGTGCAGGCCTGGATCGACGCCAAGACCGGACAGGGCTCGGATGCCAGCTGCCCCAACGCTGTGCAGATGCCGTATATTCGTGGCAGCGAACCGACGCCAGGCACCGCATGCGGCGGTGCCAATCCGGCGGCCGACGATTCGGTGATGGACTGGGTCAAAGGCTGGTTGAACTAAGCAAAGGGGAATGAAGTGAACAAGTGGTGGTTTCCTGCCTTGACGGCATTGGCTTTGCTCAACGGTTGCGCCAGCGTGGAGCGTGGCTCCATTCCAGTGGTCGATTCCGGCTCTGCGGTCACCAATGGCGAACGCGTGTCGCGTACCGGCGGCTTCCGCCAGACCACCGTGGTCCGGCCCAAGGCGCAGGCCCAGGCGATCACCGAAGATTCCGGCGTGGTGGTCATGGTTCCGCAGGGTGCAGGCTCGCAGCCGATCCAGAGCTTTCCGGCGCCGGGCAACAGCGCGCCGATCAGCACCGGCCCGATCACACCAGGCCCGATCGTCCCTGGCCCAAGCAGCTCGGCCCCGGCCTATGCCCCGCCGGCGCCCAGCACGACCTACAACATGCCGGCCAGCGCTCCTAGCGGGATTCCGCGTGCCAGCGGCAACAGCGCCGGCCTGTCCGCCGATGAGCAGTTGGACGGGCCGGTGCTTGCCCTGTTGACCACGGCCCAGCAACAGCAGGGCGGTGGCGACTTGAACGGCGCGTCATCGAGCCTGGAGCGTGCACAGCGGATCGCACCGCGCGAACCGCAGGTTCTGTACAAGCTGGCTCAGGTGCGCCTGGCCCAGGGTGATGCGGCCCAGGCCGAGCAACTGGCCCGTCGGGCGCTGACCTATGCCAATGGCCGTCCGGATCTGCAGGCGAGCCTGTGGAACACCATTGCCCAGTCGCGCGACAAGCAGGGTGATGCCGCCGGGGCCAATCTGGCCCGTCAGAAAGCCAAGAGCGCGTCTTGATGGATAATCGTTTCCTGGCGATTGCCGAACACCTGCTGTTGATCGAACGCGAGCTGCGCCAGCAGGGGTGGTGGCAGGACGTGCCACCCAGCGCCGAAGCGCTGGCCAGTGTCGAGCCGTTCAGCGTGGACACACTGGATTTCGATCAGTGGCTGCAGTGGATCTTCCTGCCGCGCATGAAAACCATCATCGAGCAGGACCTGCCATTGCCCAATGCGTCGGGCATCCTGGCCATGGCCGAAATGGTCTATGCCGATCGCGCCGAGCAGAGCCGCGGCCTGCGCGCCAGCCTGGCGCGCTTCGACGAACTGATCGGGCAGGTGCGCTAGCCCTTCACGTGCATTGCTCGTCGATCACCTTGCGCACTTCCTCGATTCTCGCCTGACGCTCCTGCTCTGTCAGGCGCTTGACCTCGCCGTTGACCTGTTGAAGCACCCGCGGATTGTTCTTCAGCTGCGCCAGGTTGGTCCTGACGCCCGTACAGAATTCGTTACGCCGCGCTGCCTCGTCGGCAACCTGCGATTTCACCTTGCGGTCGATCCTGCGTTGCTCGGCTTCGCCACTGGCTTTCATCACCGCTTCGTTGGAGATCGGCTCGGGCGGGGTCACCGGTTTCACGCCTTCGACGGCTGTCGCCTGAACACCGTTGGGCGGTCGTGCATCAAAATGCGTCACACCTTGGCTATCGACCCATTTGTAGATTTGCCCTGCCATTGCCAACGGGCACAGGGCAAGCAGCAGGATACTCACAGCAATGGTTGAACGCATGGCGCCTTCTCTGAGGGTGGGTTACGCATGAAACTACCATAGCCTGGCAGCTCGGCAGGGTTTATTGCGCCGTTTGAGTGCAGGCGCGCAATAAAATGCACGCATCGCTTGACTTGCAGCAGACGAATCACAACAATCGAAAGTCCGCTGTACAGGGACTGCCAGAAGCAGACCCACACAGCAGAGCACAGGCGCACACCAGCGCCGACCCGTTATACCCGCAACGCGTTACCTCGCGCTGGGTGGGAAAAACCCGTGACACTTGGGTACTCCCAATACTTGCTCAGTCAGTGCTGACGTACGTCGGCGACCACCGTCGCTCATGCTCTGCTGGCAGTAAACCTATTAAGACCCGTTCCCATGGAACGGTATTCTGGCGTTTTAGAGGTGAACAACGTGGAGCTTTTATCTGGCGCTGAAATGGTCGTCCGCTTCTTGCGCGACGAAGGCGTTAAGCACATCTACGGGTACCCCGGCGGTGCCCTCCTGCATGTATACGATGCCCTGTTCAAGGAGCCCGCTGTCGAGCACGTGCTGGTCCGTCACGAGCAGGCAGCCACCCACATGGCCGACGGCTATGCCCGTGCCACCGGCAAGGCCGGTGTTGTGCTGGTGACCTCCGGTCCGGGTGCCACCAACGCCATCACCGGTATCGCCACTGCCTACATGGACTCCATCCCGATGGTGATCCTCTCCGGGCAGGTGGCCAGCACGCTGGTGGGTACCGACGCGTTCCAGGAAACCGACATGATCGGCATCTCCCGGCCCATCGTGAAGCACAGCTTCATGATCAAGCACGCCTCGGAGATCCCCGAAGTCCTGAAAAAGGCCTTCTACCTGGCGCAGTCCGGTCGGCCCGGCCCGGTCGTGGTCGATATTCCCAAGGACATGACCAACCCAGCCGACAAATTCGAATACGTCTATCCCAAGAAGGCCAAGCTGCGTTCCTACAGTCCGGCGGTCCGTGGCCATTCCGGGCAGATCCGCAAGGCTGTCGAGATGCTCCTGGCGGCCAAGCGCCCGGTCATGTACGCCGGTGGCGGTGTCATCCTCGGTGGAGCTTCCGCTGCCTTGACCGAGCTGGCCCAGATCCTCGACCTGCCGGTCACCAACACCCTGATGGGGCTGGGCGCCTACCCGGGCATGGATCGCCAGTTCGTCGGCATGCTCGGCATGCACGGCAGCTACACGGCCAACCTGGCCATGCACCACGCCGATGTGATCCTGGCCGTGGGCGCACGCTTCGACGATCGCGTGATCAACGGCGCCGCCAAATTCTGCCCCAACGCCAAGATCATCCACATTGACATCGACCCGGCGTCGATCTCCAAGACCATCAAGGCGGACGTGCCCATTGTCGGTCCGGTGGACAGCGTTCTGACCGAAATGCTCGCCACCCTCAAGGACATCGGTGAAACCCCGAACAAGGACACCGTTGCCAGTTGGTGGAAGCAGGTCGAGGAGTGGCGTGGCGAAAACGGCCTGTTCCCCTACGACAAGGGCGATGGCTCCAAGATCAAGCCGCAGAAGGTCATCGAGACGCTGTGCGAGGTCACCCAGGGCGACGCCTACGTCACCTCGGACGTCGGCCAGCACCAGATGTTCGCGGCCCAGTACTACCTGTTCAACAAGCCCAATCGCTGGATCAACTCCGGTGGCCTGGGCACCATGGGCTTCGGTTTCCCAGCGGCCATGGGCGTCAAGATGAGCTTCCCCGAGGCCCACGTTGCCTGCGTGACCGGGGAGGGCAGCATCCAGATGAACATCCAGGAGCTGTCTACCTGTCTGCAGTATGGCTTGCCGGTCAAGATCATCCTGCTCAACAACGGCGTGCTCGGCATGGTGCGCCAATGGCAGGACATGAGCTACGGAGGTCGCCATTCGCATTCCTACGTCGAATCCCTGCCTGACTTCGTCAAGCTGGTCGAAGCGTATGGCCACGTCGGCATGCGCATCACCGATCTCAAGGATCTCAAGCCGAAAATGGAAGAAGCCTTCGCCATGACCGACCGCCTGGTGTTCCTCGATATCCAGGTCGACGTCGGCGAGCACGTCTATCCGATGCAGATCAAGGACGGCTCGATGCGCGACATGTGGCTCAGCAAGACGGAGCGGACCTAATCATGCGGCACATCATTTCGCTTTTGCTCGAGAACGAACCCGGCGCCTTGTCGCGCGTGGTAGGGCTGTTCTCGCAGCGCAACTACAACATCGAAAGCCTGACCGTGGCGCCTACCGAAGACCCGACCCTGTCGCGCCTGACGTTGACCACGGTAGGGCAGGATGAAGTGATCGAACAGATCACGAAAAACCTCAACAAGTTGATCGAGGTGGTCAAGCTGGTAGATCTGTCGGAAAGCGCGCACATCGAACGCGAGCTGATGCTGGTCAAGGTCAAGGCCACTGGCGCCCAACGCGCCGAGATCAAACGCACCACGGACATCTTCCGCGGGCAGATCGTTGATGTCAGCAGTAGCGTCTACACCGTTCAGCTGACGGGCACCAGCGACAAGCTGGATAGCTTCCTGCAGTCTATCGGCACCGCCTCGATCCTCGAAACCGTACGCAGTGGCGTGACCGGTATCGCTCGTGGCGACAAAGTGCTGAGCATCTAACTCAATTAGCGACCGGCCGAAACGGCCTAGATAACAGGTGATATTCAATGAAAGTTTACTACGACAAAGATTGCGACCTCTCGATCATCCAGGGCAAGAAAGTAGCCATCATCGGTTACGGCTCCCAGGGCCACGCCCAGGCGTGCAACCTGAAGGATTCGGGCGTCGACGTCACCGTGGGCTTGCGCAAGGGCTCGGCTACTGTCGCCAAGGCCGAGGCCCATGGCTTGAAAGTAGCCGACGTCGCCACTGCCGTTGCCGGTGCCGACCTGGTCATGATCCTGACCCCGGACGAGTTCCAGTCCCAGCTGTACAAGAACGAAGTCGAGCCCAACATCAAGCAGGGTGCAACCCTGGCTTTCTCCCACGGCTTCGCCATTCACTACAACCAGGTCGTGCCGCGCGCCGACCTGGACGTGATCATGATCGCGCCCAAGGCGCCGGGTCACACCGTACGTACCGAATTCGTCAAGGGCGGCGGTATTCCTGACCTGATCGCCATCTACCAGGATGCCTCGGGCAACGCCAAGAACGTCGCGCTGTCCTACGCTTCCGGTGTGGGCGGCGGCCGTACCGGCATCATCGAAACCACCTTCAAGGACGAGACCGAAACCGACCTGTTCGGCGAGCAGGCCGTTCTCTGTGGCGGCACCGTGGAGCTGGTCAAGGCCGGTTTCGAAACCCTGGTCGAAGCCGGCTATGCGCCTGAAATGGCCTACTTCGAGTGCTTGCACGAACTCAAGCTGATCGTCGACCTCATGTACGAAGGCGGTATCGCCAACATGAACTACTCGATCTCCAACAACGCCGAATACGGCGAGTACGTGACCGGCCCTGAAGTCATCAACGCCGAATCGCGCCAGGCCATGCGCAATGCACTCAAGCGCATCCAGGATGGCGAGTACGCCAAGATGTTCATCAACGAAGGCGCTACCAACTACCCTTCGATGACCGCCAAGCGTCGCAACAATGCCGCCCACGGCATCGAAGTCATCGGCGAGCAGCTGCGTTCCATGATGCCTTGGATCGCCGCCAACAAGATCGTCGACAAAGCCAAGAACTGATACAGTTTCAGGCGACAAAAAACGCGGCCATGGCCGCGTTTTTTCGTTATGGTGGCAAGCTTCTGGTATAAAGCTGCAACGTTTTGCGGTCGAACCCTCGACCCAGACGCCTGTCGAAACTTTCCACACCGTTGCAAGGTATTGTCCATGAGCGAACGTCCCGAAGAGCCAAACAAGGCTCCTGACGCCGAAAGCCTCCTGCCGATCGATGAGCATGTCGAAGAAGGGCATGACGCCGAAGGACGTAAAGTCCGGCACCGCGGCATCTATCTCCTGCCCAACCTGTTCACCACGGCAAACCTGTTTGCGGGTTTCTACTCGATCATCAACTCGATCAGTGCCCAGAGCGCCGGCAATGCTGCCGAAGCCAGCAAGTATTTTGCCTACGCTGCCATCGCCATCTTCGTGGCCATGGTGCTCGATAGTCTGGACGGTCGCGTTGCGCGCATGACCAATACCCAGAGCGCCTTCGGTGCGGAATACGACTCCTTGTCCGACATGGTCGCATTCGGTGTCGCACCCGCGCTGCTGGCCTTTGGCTGGGCACTGGGTGACATGGGCAAGGTCGGCTGGATGGTGGCCTTTATCTACGTTGCAGGTGCGGCACTGCGCCTGGCGCGGTTCAACACCCAGGTCGGCACCGCCGACAAGCGCTACTTCATCGGCTTGGCCAGTCCGGCTGCTGCCGGTGTGGTCGCAGGTCTTGTGTGGGCGTTCAGCGACTACGGCATCCAGGGCTCGAAGATGTCTTTCCTGGTCGCCCTGCTGGTGGCGGCCGCAGGCATGCTGATGGTCAGCAACATCAAGTACAACAGCTTCAAGGAGCTGGATCTCAAGGGTCGTGTGCCCTTCGTAGCCATCCTGGCGGTCGTCCTGGTGTTCGCCGTGGTGTTCAGCGATCCACCCCGCATTCTGCTGCTGATCTTCCTCGCCTATGCCGCTTCCGGCCCGATACAGTATTTGTTACGCATGCGCCGTCACAAAAAAGCAGAGTAAATTCAATTTCACGCATAATCCGTAGTCTCTTGGTATGTTGAACACAGCCAAGGCTACGGAGGCACCATGCTTATCAAGCTATCGCGTGCTTCGGACTGCAAAGAGTCCGAAGTCACCCCCGAATCGATCTATCTCTCGCGCCGCTCGCTCATGGGCGCCACCGCAACAGCCTTGGCCGTTTCGGCACTTCCCTCCTGGGCATCCGCTGCCGACCCATCGCGCTACGAAGGCGTCGACCCCAGCGGTGCGCCCGCCTGGTTGAACGACAAGCTGGGTCAAACCCGCTGGGGTGCGGTCACCGTGCAAGGCGAGGCGATCACGCCTTTCAAGGATGCTACCCACTACAACAACTTCTATGAGTTCGGCACCGGCAAGGGCGATCCGGCAGCCAATGCCGGCACCTTGAAGACCGAACCCTGGTCGGTGGTCATAGACGGTGAAGTGGCCAAGCCTGGGCGATATGCCCTCGAAGACTTCATGAAGCCTTATCAGCTCGAAGAGCGGATCTATCGGCTGCGTTGCGTCGAGGCATGGTCCATGGTCATCCCCTGGATCGGCTTTCCCATCTCGGCCTTGCTCAAGCAGGTCGAGCCCACCTCGAAAGCCAAGTACATCCGCTTCGAAACCTTGCAGGATCCCAAGAGCATGCCCGGTCAGCGCTCCGGCTTTGCCTTGATCAACTGGCCATATGTAGAAGGCTTGCGCCTGGACGAGGCGATGAATCCGCTGGCAATCCTTGGGGTAGGGATGTACGGCCGCGAGTTGCCCAACCAGAACGGCGCACCCTTGCGCCTGGTAGTGCCGTGGAAGTACGGGTTCAAAAGCGTCAAATCCATCGTGCGTATCAGCCTGGTCAGCGAACGGCCAGAGACGACCTGGGAAAACATCGCTCCCAGCGAGTACGGCTTCTATGCCAACGTGAACCCGGAAGTCGACCATCCGCGCTGGACACAGGCGCGTGAACGGCGTCTGCCCAGCGGGCTGTTCAGCCCCAACGTGCGTGAGACCGCGATGTTCAATGGTTACGCGGAGGAGGTTGCTTCCCTCTATACCGGCATGGATCTGCGGAAGAACTACTGATGCGTTATCCGTTATGGCGTCTGAGTGTGTTCGTGGTGGCGTGCGTATGGCCTTTGTTATGGCTGTACCAGGCCTGGATATTTGCCTTGGGGCCTGATCCAGGCAAGGTGCTGGTCGATCGGCTGGGGTTGGGCACCCTGATACTGGTGATGATCACGCTGTGCATGACGCCCCTGCAGAAGTTGTCTGGCTGGGCCGGCTGGATAGCAGTGCGACGGCAGTTGGGCCTGTGGTGCTTTGCCTATGTATGCCTGCACCTGGCGGCCTATCTGTTCTTCGTTCTAGGGCTGGACTGGAGTCAGCTAGGTGTCGAGCTGATCAAGCGCCCCTACATCATCGTCGGCAGCCTTGCGTTCCTTGGCCTGCTTGCACTGGCCGTGACGTCCAACCGGTACAGCCAGCGTCGACTGGGTCGGCGCTGGAAGCAGCTGCATCGCCTCATCTATGTGGTGTTGGGCCTGGGGTTGCTGCACTTCCTCTGGATCGTCCGCGCCGACCTGGAGGAATGGTCGATCTACGCTGCTGCGGGTGCGTTGCTCATCCTGCTTCGCGTTCCCGCCATTGCCCGGCGGATTCCCCGTGTAATGGAGCGAAAACCGCCCATTGTGAAAAAGACCTGAATTAACGGTTGACGGGCTCGCCAATCGCTCTATAATTCGCCCCACTTCCGGCGCAGCCGAAACGATAAACTCCTTGTTAATTAATGAGTTGGCCGTTTCAGAAGGTTCGGAAGGGTTTCGATCGTCAAGGTCGGAAGCGGTGAAAAAGGCAGTTGACAGCGGTTTGAAACGCTGTAG
>NZ_JACYUK010000011.1:0-91674 GCF_014841725.1 Pseudomonas sp. CFBP 8758
CTACAGCGTTTCAAACCGCTGTCAACTGCCTTTTTCACCGCTTCCGACCTTGACGATCGAAACCCTTCCGAACCCTCTGAAACGGCCAACTCATTGATTAACAAGGAGTTTATCGTTTCCGCTGCGCCGGAAGTGGGGCGAATTATAGACACTTGAAGTTCGCCGTCAAGCCCTTGTTTCGGATTATTCGTTTTTTAGCGTAATGCGGGCAAAAGCCTTCTTCCCGGCCTGCACTATATGGGTCGCACCCAGTGTGAAGACGAATGCCCGATCTACCACGACGCCATCGACACGAACACTTCCGGCATTAAGTAGATCGCGAGCGCCCGCGGCGTTCTTGACCATCCCTGCTTTATTAAGGATAGCGGCAATGGGCATATCTTCAGCGCCTGCGATATCCATTTCCGGCAGATCCTCCGGCAACTCGCCCTCCTTCATGCGATTGCCCGCAGCCTTGTGCGCGCTTTGGGCGGCTTCCTCGCCATGGAATCGCGCGACGATTTCTTCGGCGAGCTTGATCTTGATGTCACGAGGATTGGCGCCGGCCTCCACGTCAGCCTTGAACGCTTCGATCTCGTCCATGCTGCGAAAGCTGAGCAGTTCGAAGTAACGCCACATCAACGCATCCGGGATGGAGACCAGCTTGCTGTACATGATGCCGGGCGCTTCCTGGATGCCGACGTAGTTACCCAGCGACTTGGACATCTTCTTCACGCCGTCCAAGCCTTCCAGCAACGGCAGGGTGACGATGCACTGAGCTTCCTGACCATAGGCGCGCTGCAACTCGCGCCCCATCAACAAGTTGAATTTCTGGTCGGTACCGCCCAGCTCGACGTCTGCGCGCAGGGCGACGGAGTCATAACCCTGAACCAGTGGATAGAGGAACTCGTGGATGGCGATCGGCTGGTTGCTGGTGTAGCGCTTGCTGAAGTCGTCACGCTCGAGCATGCGCGCCACGGTGTACTGCGAAGCCAGGCGAATGAAATCGGCCGGGCTGAGGACGTCCATCCAGGTGGAGTTGAACGCCACCTCGGTTTTGGCCGGGTCAAGGATCTTGAACACCTGGGCCTTGTAGGTTTCGGCATTCTCGAGCACCTGCTCACGGGTCAAGGGCGGGCGCGTGGCGCTCTTGCCACTGGGATCACCGATGGAGCCTGTGAAGTCACCTATAAGGAAGATGACCTGGTGACCCAGCTCCTGGAACTGCCGAAGCTTGTTGATCAGCACCGTGTGACCCAGGTGCAGATCCGGAGCGGTGGGGTCGAAGCCTGCCTTGATACGCAGCGGCTGACCGCGCTTGAGCTTCTCGACCAGTTCGGATTCGACCAGCACCTCTTCCGTGCCGCGCTTGATCAGCGCCAGCTGCTCTTCAACAGACTTCATATAGGTCCTACAACGCTCGGATTCAAAGGGCTCAACGATACAAGATCACGGGTCAAATACAAGGCGCGAGCGCAGATGTGACTCATTGGCGCCAAGCAAACGTCTGCGAGCTTGCTTTAGAGGGCTTTTGGTTATATTTTATACAGTTATTTCATCTTCATCATGTCATTCATCTCATCTTTCCATCTTCAAAAGTCAAAAAATCACCTATGACCAAGCAACCGCCTAAAGCGCCGCCGCTTTATCCGAAGAGCCACCTCGTGGCTGCCAGCGGCATAGCCGCCCTCCTCAGCCTTGCCTTGCTGGTGTTCCCCTCCAGCGACGTAGAAGCAAAACGCACCACCATGAGCCTGGAAATGCCGGCTCCCGCAGACCAACTCAGGGACGCCGAACAAGACACTCCGGTGGCTCCGATCGCAGAGCAAGCTGCTCCCGCCCCATTCGCCCAGATCGAGACCAGCGATTCGACAGACACCGAGCAGGCCGCACAGCCAGCCGCGCCGGTTACTCCTCAGGTAGCTGCGACCAAGGAAGCGACTGTCGCCAAGGATGTCGCGGCGGTCAAGAAAGAGCCTTCGCACCGTCAAGTCGTTGTGGCCAAGGGCGACACGCTCTCCACGCTGTTCGAAAAAGTTGGCCTGCCAGCCTCGACTGCCGCCCAAGTGGTAGGCAGTGACAAGAAGGCCAAGCAGTTCACCCAGCTCAAGCGTGGGCAACTGCTGGAGTTCGAGCTGTCGCCGGAAGGCGACCTGCTGGGCCTGCACAGCAAAGTCAGCGAGCTGGACACCATCCGCCTGACCAAGGCCGGCAACGGTTTCGCGTTCGAGCGTGAAACCAGCAAGCCGGTGACGCGCGAAGCCTATGCGCATGGGGTCATCAAGAACTCCCTGTCGCAGTCTGCGGCGCGCGCGGGCCTGTCCCACAGCCAGACCATGGACATGGCCAGCATCTTCGGCTACGACGTGGACTTCGCCCAGGATATTCGCCAGGGCGATGAGTTCGATATCGTCTACGAGCAGCGTGTGCTCAACGGCAAGGTGATCGGCACTGGCGGCATCCTGGCCGCGCGCTTTACCAACCGCGGCAAGACCTATACCGCAGTCCGGTACACCAACAAGCAAGGCAACAGCAATTACTACACTGCCGATGGCAACAGCATGCGCAAGGCGTTCATCCGTACACCGGTGGACTTTGCCCGCATCAGCTCGCGCTTCTCGATGGGCCGCAAGCATCCGATCCTGAACAAGATCCGCGCGCACAAGGGCGTGGACTACGCAGCGCCGCGGGGCACGCCAATCAAGGCTGCCGGCGACGGCAAGGTGACACTGGCCGGTCGTCGCGGTGGCTACGGCAATACCGTCATAATCCAGCACGGCAACAGCTACACCACGCTGTACGGGCACATGCAGGGCTTTGCCAAGGGCATCAAGACCGGCGGCAGCGTCAAGCAGGGCCAGGTGATTGGCTACATCGGCACCACCGGTTTGTCCACGGGCCCGCACCTGCACTACGAGTTCCAGGTCAATGGTGTCCATGTTGACCCACTGGGCCAGAAGCTGCCGATGGCCGACCCGATTGCCAAGGCCGAAAAACAGCGTTTCAACCAGCTGAGCCAGCCGTTGATGGCGAAGATGGACGCCGAGCGGACGACGCTGTTGGCGAGCAAGCGCTGAGTCATGACTTACTACCTGGGGGTAATGTCCGGCACCAGCCTGGACGGGCTGGACATTGCCCTGATCGAGCAGGACCGCTCGACCCAGCTGGTCGCGACACACTACGTGCCTATGCCCGAAGCACTGCGCCAGCAACTGCTGGAACTGTGCGCCAGCGGTCCGGATGAGATTGCCCGGGCCGCTCTGGCGGAAAACCAGTGGGTCGCGTTGGCGGCTGATGGCATATCGGCCTTGCTCACCGCACAGCAACTGGCCCCTGCAGACATCCGCGCCATCGGCAGCCACGGCCAGACCGTTCGCCACGAGCCTGCCCGTGGCTTCACCGTGCAGATTGGCAACCCTGCCCTGCTGGCAGAACTGACCCAGATCACCGTGGTGGGCGATTTTCGCCGCCGCGATGTCGCAGCCGGTGGTCAAGGTGCTCCTCTGGTGCCGGCCTTCCACGAGGCCCTGTTCGGCGCCGAAGGCGAGGCGCGTGCGGTGCTCAACGTGGGTGGTTTCAGCAACCTCAGCCTGATTGGCGGGAATACGCCGGTCAGCGGTTTCGATTGCGGACCTGGCAACGTGCTGATGGATGCCTGGATTCAGCTCAAGTGCGGCTTGGACTATGACCAGGGTGGCGCCTGGGCAGCAACCGGCACGCTACAGCCGCATTTGCTCGGCGCGCTGCTGGGCGACCCGTTCTTCGCTGGCAGCGGGCCGAAAAGCACGGGGCGTGAGGTGTTCAATCTGGGGTGGCTGCAGCGACACCTGGAGACGCTGCCCGCGCTCGCCGATGCCGACGTTCAGGCAACGCTTCTCGAGCTGACCGCGCAGAGCATCGTGCAGTCGCTGCGTGTCGCCCAGCCGACCACCCATGCGCTGCTGGTCTGTGGCGGCGGCGCGCACAACCAGACGCTGATGACGCGCCTGCAAGCCTTGGTGCCAGAAGCTCAGGTGGCCAGTACGGCGAAAGCCGGTGTCGACCCGGACTGGGTCGAGGCGATGGCGTTCGCCTGGCTGGCCGATTGCTGCCTGCAGGGCATAGCCGCCAATCGGCCGAGCGTGACTGGCGCACGCGGCCTGCGAGTACTGGGCGCTATATACCCGGCTTGAAGCCTGACGCCTGAAACGAAAACGCCGCGCAGATGCGCGGCGTTTTTGTTGGCGCTGGATCAGATCGAGAAGGACTGACCGCAACCGCAAGTGGTGCTGGCGTTCGGGTTGTTGATGACGAACCGCGAACCTTCCAGACCTTCCTGGTAATCCACCTGCGCGCCGGCCAGGTACTGGAAGCTCATGGGATCGACCACCAGGCTGACGCCTTCGCGCTCGACGATGGTGTCGTCTTCGGCAACGTCTTCATCGAAGGTGAAGCCATACTGGAAGCCCGAGCAGCCGCCACCGGTGACGAAGACGCGCAGCTTGAGGCGATCATTACCCTCTTCGTCGACCAGGTTCTTGACCTTGATGGCGGCCCCTTGGGTGAATTGCAAAGCCATGGGGGTAAAGGATTCGACGCTCATGTAGAAGTTCTCCCGGCGTACGCCGTCATAATGCTCAATGGCGGCATTATCCGCTTCTCCTACGAAAATGGTCAAGAATTAGCCAGTGGCAAACGCGAAGAGGCCCGCAAGCGGGCCTCTGGAAACCGCTGCGGCAAGCGTCAGGGCAGCATGCCGGCGTGAGACAGACCGAAGCGCTCGTCCAGGCCGAACAGGATGTTCATGTTCTGTACGGCCTGGCCCGACGCCCCCTTGACCAGGTTGTCGATGACCGAAAGCACGACGACCAGATCACCGTCCTGTGGGCGATGCACGGCGATCCGGCAGACATTGGCGCCGCGTACGCTGCGGGTCTCGGGGTGGCTGCCGGCCGGCATGACATCGACGAACGGCTCGTCGGCATAACGTGCTTCGTACAACGCCTGCAGGTCGACCGATCTGTCGACCACGGTGGCGTACAGCGTGGAGTGAATGCCACGGATCATGGGCGTGAGGTGGGGAACGAAGGTCAAACCCACTTCGCCGCCCGCCGCGCGCCGCAGGCCCTGGGTGATTTCAGGCAGGTGACGGTGCCCCTTGACCGCGTAGGCCTTCATGCTTTCACCCGCCTCGCAGAACAACGAGCCTACGCTGGCGCCACGACCCGCGCCGCTGACACCCGACTTGCAGTCGGCGATCAGACGCGTGTTGTCGGCCAGGCCGGCCTCGAGCAGCGGCAGGAAACCCAACTGGGTGGCCGTGGGATAGCAACCCGGCACGGCGATCAGACGCGCCTGGCGGATCTGCTCGCGGTTGACCTCGGGCAAGCCGTAGACAGCGTCGGCCAGCAGCTCGGGTGCACCATGGGGCTGGCCGTACCATTTGGCCCATTCATCGGCATCCTGCAGACGGAAGTCGGCGGACAGGTCGATGATCCTGGTTCCCGCCGCGAGCAACTCACCGGCCAGGGCATGGGCGACGCCATGGGGCGTGGCGAAGAACACCACGTCGCAAGCACCCAACGTCTTGATGTCAGGGACGCTGAACGCCAGGCCGTCGTAGTGGCCTCGCAGGTTGGGGTACAGGTCGGCAACGGGCAGGCCAGCCTCGGATCGGGAGGTAATGACCTCTACCTGCGCCTGCGGATGCTGCGCCAGCAGACGCAGTAGTTCGACTCCGGTATAACCCGTGCCGCCGACGATACCGACCTTGACCATAAACTGCCCTCTTCACGATGCGACTGGAAAGCCTTCGATGATAGGGGGCCTGCGTCTGTGTAACAACCGTTGAGATGACGTGGGCGCTGGCAGACTCTACTATCGACGCTACCGTGAACCTGGGAATAACTGGAAATGCTTTATCTATGGATCAAGGCCCTGCACATCGTCAGCGTTGTCTGCTGGTTTGCCGGGTTGTTCTACCTGCCGCGCCTGTTCGTCTACCACGCCCAGAGCGAGGACACCGTCAGCCGCGAACGCTTCGCCGTCATGGAGCGCAAGCTGTACCGCGGGATCATGACGCCGGCGATGATCGCCACGTTCATCTTCGGCATCTGGCTGATCGCGTTGTCGCCGGGCTGGATGAGCCAGGGGTGGATGCATGCCAAGCTGACCCTGGTCATCTTGTTGACCGGCTATCACCACGTATGCGGCGCGCAGATGAAGCGTTTCGCGCGGGGCGAAAACAAGCGCAGCCATGTGTTTTTCCGCTGGTTCAACGAAATTCCGGTGCTGGTGCTGCTGGCCGTGGTGATTCTGGTGGTGGTCAAGCCATTCTGATCCTGCGCACAAGCAACGCGCTCAAAGCCGGTGCGCCCTGTAGACTGTCCATATGAAATCGCGCCAGCTTGCCTGGCGCGGGTATGGAGAATTCGATGACCCGTTATGCCATGATCACAGGCGCGTCGGCAGGCCTGGGCCTGGCCATGGCCGAAGCCCTGGCCAGGCGCGGACGCAGCCTGCTGCTGGTGGCGCGCCACCGTGACCCGCTGGAAATCATTGCCGCTGAACTGACCCAGCGCTTTGGTGTGGAAGTACTGTTTCGTGCCTGTGACCTCGGCGAGCCATTGCGGCTATCCGGCTTCCTGCTGGAGCTCGAGGAAAGCGAACGTCAGATCGACCTGCTGGTGAACTGTGCCGCCGTGCGCTCCCATGGGCACTTTCTTGCCCAGGACTGGAGCCAGGAACAGGACCTGATCGAACTGAACATTCTGGCCCTGACCCGCCTCTGCCATGCCCTGGGCAACGCCATGGCCGTGCAGGGCGGTGGGCAGATTCTCAATGTAGCCTCGCTGGCCGCGTTTCAACCCGGCCCATGGATGAGCAGCTATGCGGCCAGCAAGGCCTATGTCCTGCATTTTTCCGAAGGGTTGCGCGAGGAACTCAAGCAGACCGGGGTGAGGGTCTCGGTGCTGTGTCCGGGCCCCGTGCGCGCAAGCCAACGGCGAATTCCGCGCCTGGCGGGCAGCTCGCTGGTGCTGGACGCCGAGCAGGTCGCCTTGCAGACCGTGCGCGCGCTCGCCCGCGATCGCGCGGTGATCGTACCCGGACGGCGCAATGGCTGGCTGGCAAGGGCTCCACGCCTGTTCCCGCGCTGGCTGACGCGGAGATTGGCCGGGTGGATCAACAAGGCCTATGCCCCGCATTGAAGCAGGCAACACTGGGCGCTGGACGCAAGCCTCAGTACACTGACCCTTCGACCGCCATGGAGATGCATTGTGGATACTCTGTTTACCAAGATCATCAACCGGGAGATTCCGGCCAGGATCATCTACGAGGACGACCAGGTGTTGGCCTTCCACGATATTGCGCCCCAGGCTCCGGTGCATTTCCTGGTCATCCCGAAAAAGGCCATTCGTACGCTCAACGACCTGACCGAAGACGACAAGGGCCTGGCAGGACACATTCTGTTCACCGCCCAGCGCCTGGCCAAGGAGCTGGGTTGCGAAGAAGGTTTCCGGGTGGTGATGAACTGCAACGAACTGGGCGGTCAGACCGTCTACCACATACACATGCATGTGCTGGGGCAGCGCCAGATGAACTGGCCGCCCGGCTGACCGGCATTCATTCGAGCCGCAGCCCAGTGCTGCGCGCTCGTGCGCCAACATGCAGGCAAGATTTCAACGGAGGTGCCCATGGCTACCCAGCGTCACTACTCGCCGATTGACCGATTGTTGCTGCAGGCCGACACGGCCATGCGCACCCTGCTGCCGTTCAGCGGCCATCCGTCGCGACCGTCGCCGGCCGTCGTCCAGCCCGAGGTGACGATGGACAAGCAACAGAGCCGGCACGTGGCCGGACTGATGCGCATCAATCACACCGGTGAGGTCTGCGCGCAGGCACTGTACCAAGGCCAAGCACTGACCGCGAAGCTGCCCCAGGTGCGCAAGGCCATGGAGCATGCAGCAGAAGAGGAAGTGGATCACCTGGCCTGGTGCGAGCAGCGCATTCGTCAATTGGGCAGCCATACCAGCGTGCTCAATCCGCTGTTCTATGGGATGTCGTTCGGTATCGGTGCAGCCGCAGGGATTATCAGTGACCGTGTGAGCCTGGGCTTCGTGGCAGCCACCGAGCACCAGGTGGTCAAGCACCTCGACGAGCATCTGCTGCAATTGCCTGCCGAGGACGTGAAATCGCGGGCGATCCTGGCGCAGATGCGCAGTGATGAGCAGGCCCACGCCGAATCGGCGCTCGACGCCGGCGGAGCCAGGTTTCCGGCACCGATACGCTTTGGCATGAGTTTGCTGGCCAAGGTCATGACCAAGAGCACCTATCGCATCTGAATGCGCATGGGGCATGCAGAAAGGGCGCTCGGTGAGCGCCCTTTTTCATTCATCCCAGCTCGACGATCTCGTAGTCATGGGTGATCTCGACGCCGGCGCGTCCCAGCATGATGGATGCCGAGCAGTACTTCTCTGCCGAGAGTTCCACCGCACGCTTGACCTGGGCCTCTTTCAAGCCGCGGCCCTTGACCACGAAATGCAGGTGGATCTTGGTGAAGACCTTGGGGTCTTCGCTGGCGCGTTCGGCTTCCAGAAAGGCCTCGCAGCTTTCGATGGGTTGCCGCGATTTCTTGAGGATGCTGACCACGTCATAGTTGCTGCAGCCCCCCAGGCCCAGCAGCAACATTTCCATGGGGCGCACGCCCAGGTTGCGACCGCCGCTTTCGGGAGGCCCGTCCATGACCACGACATGGCCGCTGCCTGACTCGCCCAGAAACATGGCCTCGCCGGCCCATTGAATACGCGCCTTCATCTTTCCGGACTCCCGTGTTCATAAAGCGGGTGAGCTTAACACAGCGCAGTTGTAACGATTGATGAGGCAGGATCGGCCGAAGCGCCTGCCCCGCCGTCTAAATGGCGTGTGACTCTGGAGTGTGTCTGATAAGCTGACGCCAATGTACTGGCGTATCGCCGTGATTCATGCAGATAGATTGCCCTTTCCGGAACCAAGTCATGACCGCTGCCGCGCACAAGATCAAGAACCTCGAGAAGCTGCTCGCACACGGTCAGCGATATCGGTTCGCCGCCAAGACCACCTTGATCGCCGCAGGTGCGCGTGACGACTCGCTTTCGTTGATTCTCAAAGGTTCGGCGACGGTGGTGATCGAGGCGGAGGAAGGTCGGGAGCTGGTGATTGCCTACCTCAACGTTGGCGATTTCTTCGGCGAGCTGGGCCTGTTTCAGACTGCAAGCGGCACACAGGCACACAACGCATGGGTACGCGCCAAGACCGAATGCGAAGTGGTGCAGATCAGCTATGCCGCGTTTCGCGAATTGGCCCAGCAGGAGCCGGAGATGCTCTACGCGGTGGGTGGACAGATGGCGCAACGTCTGCGCGACACTACGCGCAAGGTCGGCGACCTGGCGTTCTTCGATGTGACCGGACGGGTTGCCCGCTGCCTGCTCGACCTGTGCAAGCAGCCCGACGCCATGACCCATCCCGATGGCATGCAGATCAAGATTACCCGGCAGGAAATCGGGCGTATAGTGGGTTGTTCACGGGAGATGGTCGGTCGCGTGCTCAAGGATCTTGAAGAGCGCAGCGTGGTCCATGTCAAAGGCAAGACCATGGTGGTGTTCGGCACGCGTTGAGCGCAAGGCAGCCTCCACGCTCGGGCAGCGTTCAAGCCAACACCGACAGCATCCGCGTATAGACGGCGTGCAGCTCGTCGATCAGGTCAGGGGCGGGATGACGCTCATGCAGCGCGATATGGCTGTCGGCCTTGACCCGCTGTTCCAGACCACACTGCCGATTGAACAGATTGACCGCTGCTGCCATGGATTCACGCTCGTCATCCATCAGCATCGCCCCGTGCACCAACACCACCGGACGTGTGCCGCTCAAGCCCTGGCGCCAACGCTGCGCCGTGCCGACCCATTTGCGGCCGTCGAGATTGACGTTGAAACGGCCATCGCAAAAGGCCCCTTCTATTTCACCCAACGACGCACTGCCACCCAGCCGTTCAAGGGCATCGAGCAAAGGCTGGCACAGGCGGCGGTAAGCCGTCTCGATACGATGCTGGTCGCCCTCATGCTGCGGAGCCACATACACCAACGCGACGTTGATGGTGGATGGCGACTGCGGCACCGGTTCGCCGCCGGTTTCGCGCAGCAGCACCGGCCAGCCGCTGGCGGCCGAGGCGAGGCTGGCCTCTTGGAAGCCATCGAGGCGGCTCATGCGACGCGGCATTACCAGCGTGCGATCCGTCGGGCACCAGAACAGCAACCCCCAGGCTTGCTCGCCTTTGCAGACAGCGCCGAGCAGATCCTGCTCGGCGCGCAAACCCTGTTCCGTAGGCAAATGCACAAGCATTGACTGAGACTCATGAGGTGAAGGCCAAGGCGGCCATTGGATCAGGGGAAGAACAACCGCTGCAGCTCCAGGCCTGGATCTTCGGCGCGCATGAATGCTTCGCCGACCAGGAAGGAATAGACCCCGTTGATTTCCATCAACTGGACATCGGCGCGGTTGAAAATTCCGCTCTCGGTGATCACCAGGCGATCACGTGGAATGCGTGGAAGCAGATCCAGGGTGGTTTCCAGGCTGACGTCGAAGGTGTGCAGGTTGCGGTTGTTGACCCCGACCAGCGGCGTGTCCAGGGTGTTCAGCGCGCGCTCCAGCTCATCGCCGTCGTGCACTTCGACCAGTACGTCGAGGCCGAGCCCTTTGGCCACTGCGGCAAGTTCAGCCATTTGCGCATCCTGCAGTGCCGAGACGATCAGCAGGATACAGTCGGCGCCCAGTGCCCGTGCCTCGATCACCTGATAGGGGTCGATCATGAAGTCCTTGCGGATCACCGGCAGCTGGCAGGCGCCGCGTGCCTGTTGCAGGTACAGGTCGGCGCCCTGGAAAAAGTCGATGTCGGTCAGCACCGACAGGCAGGTAGCCCCGCCCTTCTCGTAGCTGCGGGCGATGTCGGCCGGAACGAAGTGTTCGCGGATGACGCCCTTGCTTGGCGAAGCTTTTTTGACCTCGGCGATCACGGCTGGCCGCTTCGAAGCAGCCTGGGTGATCAAGGCCTGGGCAAACCCGCGCGGCGCGTCGGCCGCGGTGGCAAGACGCTCAAGCTCGGCGAGGCTGACCCGCGCGCGCCGCTCGGCCACTTCCTGCGTCTTGCGCGCCAGTATGTTTTCCAGCACGGTGGGCACGCTCATGCTTCGTTCTCCTGCTTGAATACCGCGGTAAAGGCACCCAGTTCTTCGAGCTTTTCGCGGGCCAGCCCGGTGTGCAATGCATCGTGAGCCATGGCCACGCCCTCTTTCAGGCTGCTCGCTACATCGGCAGCGTACAGTGCGGCGCCGGCGTTGAGCACGATCATTTCGGCCGCTTTCTCGCCCTGCTCGGTCTTGCGCCGACCCAAGGCGTCGCGGATCAATTCGAGCGAGGCTGCCGGGCTGTCGACCACCAGGCCATGCAAGCTCTGGCTCTTGATGCCGAAGTCTTCGGGCTCGACCCAATATTCGCTGACCTCGCCATTCTTGAGCTCGGCAACGAAGGTCGGCGCGGCAAGGCTGAATTCGTCCAGGCCATCGCGCGAATGCACCACCAGTACATGCTTGCTGCCCAGGCGCGCGAGCACTTCGGCCAGCGGTCGGCACAAGGCCTGGGTGAACACACCCACCACCTGATGCTTGACGCCGGCCGGGTTGGTCAGCGGGCCGAGCATGTTGAACAGGGTCCGCAGGCCCAGGTCGCGGCGCGGGATGGCCGCGTGCTTCATGGCACTGTGATGGGCCTGGGCGAACATGAAGCCGATGCCGACGCTGTCGATGCAGCGGGCGACCTGCTGTGCGTCCAGGTTGAGGTAGACTCCGGCAGCTTCGAGCAGGTCGGCGCTGCCGCTCTTGCCGGACACCGCGCGGTTGCCATGCTTGGCCACCGTGCAGCCGGCTGCCGCGACGACCAATGCCGAGGCGGTGGACACGTTGAAGATGTTGGCGCCGTCGCCACCGGTGCCGACGATGTCGACCACTTTGTCCAGGGTTCGCAGTTCGACCTTGCTGGCGAGTTCGCGCATTGCCGTCACGGCGCCGACGATCTCGTCGATGGTCTCGCTTTTCATGCGCATGCCCATCATGAAGGCGCCGATCTGCGCTTCGCTGCACTGGCCGGTCATGATGTCGAGCATCACCGCGCGCATTTCCTCGGTGGTGAGGTCCAGCTGGCTGACGATACGGGTCAGCGCGCTCTTGATATCCATGGGTATTCCTTAGCCCTGGCGGCTGCCGCCGGTCTGCTTGAGAAAGTTGGCGAACAGCTCGTGGCCTTGCTCGGTCAGGATCGATTCGGGGTGGAACTGCACGCCTTCGACATTCAGAGTCTTGTGCCGCAGGCCCATGATTTCGTCCACCGTGCCGTCTTCGTGGGTCGTCCAGGCCGTGAGCTCCAGGCACTCGGGCAACGTCTGCGCCTTCACCACCAAAGAGTGGTAGCGGGTGACCGTCAGCGGATGGTTGAGACCTTCGAACACGCCCAGGTCGGTGTGGGTGATCGGGCTGGTCTTGCCGTGCATGACCTGACGGGCGCGGACCACGTCGCCGCCGAAAGCCTGGCCGATGGACTGGTGGCCCAGACAGACGCCGAGGATCGGCAGCTTGCCGGCAAAATGCCGGATCACGTCGAGGGAGACACCGGCTTCGTTGGGGGTGCAGGGACCGGGCGACACGACGATGCGCTCAGGTGCCAAGGCTTCGATCTGGGCGATGCTGAGTTCATCGTTGCGGATGACTTTGACGTCGGCGCCCAGTTCGCCCAGGTACTGCACGACGTTGTAGGTAAAGGAGTCGTAATTGTCGATCATGAGCAACATGGTGCTTAACCTCTCGAATCTGCTGACGGACCACCGGCTCGCTGGAACCGGTGGACACTGGCTTGCCGGGTCCGGAATCAGTCTGGCGACTGCTCGGCCAGGGCCACGGCCTTGAACATGGCGCGACGCTTGTTCAGCGTCTCTTCCCATTCCAGCGCAGGCACCGAGTCGGCGACGATGCCGCCGCCGGCCTGCACGTGCAGCTCACCGTTCTTGATGACCGCGGTACGAATGGCGATCGCGGTGTCCATGTTGCCGTTCCAGGCGAAGTAGCCGACCGCGCCGCCGTAGACACCGCGCTTGACCGGCTCCAGCTCGTCGATGATTTCCATGGCGCGGATCTTCGGCGCGCCGGACAAGGTGCCGGCCGGCAGAATGGCGCGCAGGGCGTCCATCGCGGTCAGGCCCTGCTTGAGGTGGCCGGTCACGTTGGACACGATGTGCATCACGTTGGAGTAACGCTCGATGACCATCTTCTCGGTCAGCTTCACCGAGCCGACTTCCGATACCCGGCCCACGTCGTTGCGGCCCAGGTCGATCAACATCAAGTGCTCGGCGATCTCCTTGTCGTCGGACAGCAGGTCGACTTCAAGCGCATGGTCGGCTTCTTCGGTAGCACCGCGTGGGCGCGTTCCGGCAATCGGGCGTACGGTGATCAGGTCGTCCTCGACGCGCACCAGTACTTCGGGTGAGCTGCCGACCACATGGAAGTCGCCGAAATTGAAGAAGTACATGTAGGGCGTTGGGTTGAAGCAGCGCAGTGCGCGGTACAGGTCGATCGGCGCGGCCTTGAAGTCGATGGACATGCGCTGCGACGGCACCACCTGCATGACGTCGCCCGCCAGGATGTACTCCTTGATGGTGTCGACGGCGCCTTCGTAGTCGGACTGGGTAAAGCTTGAACGAAACACCGGGTCACTGGCCTGCGGGCGGTTGAAATCCAGACCGCGGCGCGGAGCGATGGGCTGGCGCAGTCGCTCCATCAAGGTTTCCAGCTGGCTGCGCGCCTGTTCGTAGGCGTCGGACTGGGCCGGATCGGCGAGGACGATGGCGTGCATCTTGCCCGCCAGGTTGTCGAACACCACCACCGCGTCGGACACCATCAGCAGGATGTCCGGAACCCCCAGCGGATCGGGGTTGGGGCACGGGCCCAGGCGTTTTTCAACGTAGCGCACGCAGTCGTAGCCGAAGTAACCGACCAGGCCACCGTTGAAGCGTGGCAGACCGGCAATGCTCGGCACGTTGTAGCGTGCCTTGAAAGCTTCGACGAAGGCCAACGGGTCTTCGACTTCGCACGCTTCGATCTCGACGCCGTCGCAGGTCACGCTGGCGTGGTAGCCATGGACGCGCAGGACGGTGCGGCACGGCAGGCCGATGATCGAGTAACGGCCCCACTTCTCGCCGCCCTGCACCGATTCCAGCAGGTAGGAATTGGGCTGGTCGGCCAGCTTCAGGTAGATGGACAGGGGTGTGTCGAAGTCGGCCAGGGTTTCGTGGGCCATCGGAATGCGGTTGTAGCCTTCGGCAGCCAGGCGCAGGAAGTCTTCGCGGGTCATGATTCAGCCTCGTGATGGAGGGGTCGAACGGTCTGTGGGCAAACGTTGGAACGGAAAAGTCAGGCGCGCCAACGCCAGCGGGCCAGGGCCTTGATGACTTTCATCCAGAGTTTGCGAGTGACCACCACGATGGAATCTCTATGAGCGGGGGAGTTGCCGTTGGCCAACGTTATCCCAGTGGCCGGATCGAAGCAACCAGGCATCAGCGCGCGCAGATCGTCGATCACCAGCGCCGGTGATTCCTCGGCGATCGGACGCCCGTGATTGTAGCCGTAGCTGAGCGCAATACAGGTCACGCCGGCAGCCTTGGCCGCCTGCACGTCGCTGCGTGAATCGCCGACGAACAAGGAATGCTGCGCCTTGACCTTGGCCATTTTCATGACGAAAAACAGGGCAGCCGGATCGGGCTTCTGCTGGGGCAGCGTGTCGCCGCCAATGATCCACTTGAAATAGCGGCCCAGGCCCATCTGGTCCAGCAAGGGGGCGACGAAGCGCTCCGGCTTGTTGGTGATCAGCGCCATCTTCACGCGTTTCTTGTGCAGCCATTTCAGTGTTTCGTGCACGCCTGGGTAGACCTGGGTCAAGGCATGGCTGGACGCATAGGCCGCCGAAAAAAGCTCGAGGGCGTGCGCGGTTTCCGCCTCGCCCACGTGCTGGTGCTCGAGGCCACCCGCGAGCGCCCGGCGAACCAGCACGCGGGCACCGTTGCCAACCCATTCGCGGACAGCTTCGAGCCCCGCCGGCGCGCGCCCCAGCTGGGCCAGCATGGTGTCGACGGCGGCGGCCAGATCGGGTACGGAGTCCACCAGCGTGCCGTCCAGGTCGAACATCACCAGCCGTGGCAGGCCGCCGGGAAACAGCCGCTCCATGGCACTCATGAACGGGCCAGCGTCAATTCCGTGCGCATTTGCTCGATCACATGGCGGTAGTCCGGCGCGTTGAAGATGGCCGAGCCGGCAACGAAAGTGTCGGCCCCGGCGGCGGCGATCTCGCGGATGTTGGCGACGTTGACGCCACCGTCGATCTCCAGGCGGATATCGCGGCCGCTGGCGTCGATCAGGGCGCGGGCTTCGCGCAGCTTGTTCAGCGTACCGGGAATGAACTTCTGGCCGCCGAAGCCGGGGTTGACGCTCATCAGGAGGATCATGTCGACCTTGTCCATGACGTATTCGAGCAGGTTCAGCGGTGTGGCCGGGTTGAATACCAGACCAGCCTTGCAGCCGCCCTCGCGGATCAATTGCAGCGAGCGGTCGATGTGCTGGGTCGCCTCGGGGTGGAAGGTGATGTAGCTGGCACCTGCCTCGATGAAGTCGCCGATGATGCGGTCGACCGGGCTGACCATCAGGTGCACATCGATGGGCGCGCTGACGCCGTATTTGCGCAGCGCCGCACACACCATCGGGCCGATGGTGAGGTTGGGGACATAGTGGTTGTCCATCACGTCGAAGTGGACGATATCGGCGCCAGCGGCGAGTACGTTATCGACTTCTTCGCCCAGGCGGGCGAAGTCCGCGGAGAGGATGGACGGGGCAATTGCGAAGGGCTGCATGGCGCACCTATTCAGGCTGGAATCACGGTGGCGCGCATTGTAGCTCAGGCGGCATGAGCGGGCGAATTGCGCTGGAGCAGATCAGGATTCGCTGTGGTTTGTCAGGGACACCAGGGTGAGCCTTTCGCGGCCGATGACCGCTCCTACGGAGGCCTTTACCGGGCTGGACGACATCGCATGGTCTTTGTCCGGTTGTCGTAGGAGCGGTCTGTGGCCGCGAAAAGGACGACGCGGTTTGCCTGGGACAACGGGGTGGGCCTTTCGCGGCCGATGACCGCTCCTACGGGATGTGAGGAGTGCTCATCGGGTGCGTTAATGGACGGCGGCGGTGCGCAGCTTTTCGCCGCGGCCGCGCAGCCATTCCAGTACCAGCAGCAGCAACACCGAGAAGACGATCAGCAGGGTGGCCGCGGCGGCGATGGTCGGGCTGAGGTTCTCGCGGATGCCGCTGAACATCTGCCGAGGCAAGGTGGCCTGCTCCGGCCCGGCCAGGAACAGGGTCACCACCACTTCATCGAACGAGGTGGCGAAGGCGAACAGCGCGCCGGAAATCACCCCCGGTGCAATCAGCGGCAGGGTCACCCGACGGAACGTGGTCAGCGGCGAAGCGCCAAGGCTGGCCGCCGCCCGTACCAGGTTGTGGTTGAAACCCTGCAACGTCGCCGACACCGTGATGATCACGAACGGTACACCCAGCACCGCGTGCACCACGATCAGCGAGAGAAAGCTGTTGCCCATCCCCAGCGGCGCGAAGAACAGATAACTGGCCACGCCGATGATCACCACCGGTACCACCATCGGCGAAATGACCAAGGCCATCACCAGGGACTTGCCAGGGAAGTCGCCGCGGGTCAGACCGATTGCTGCCAGGGTACCGAAGATCATCGCGACGACCGTGGCGGCCGGGGCGATGATCACGCTGTTGCGCAGCGCGCGCATCCACTCTGCCGAACCGAAGAAATCCTGGTACCAGTGCAGCGAAAAGCCCTGCAGGGGATACACCAGAAAGCTGCCGGAGTTGAACGACAGCGGAATGATCACCAGTACCGGCAGGATCAGGAACAGCAGAATCAAACCGCACAGGATGCGCAGGGTGTAGAACCACAGGCGTTCGATGGGCGACAGGTAAGGGCTCGTCATGTCAGTGTTCCTCAGCTCAGGCGCAGGCGGCTGGCGCCGACCAGCCAGCTATAGATCAGGTACAACACCACGGTGGCCAGAAGCAGCAGGCCGCCCAGCGCGGTCGCCATTCCCCAGTTGATGCTGGTGTTGGTGTAGAAGGCCACGAAGTAGCTGACCATCTGGTCGTTGGGGCTGCCCAGCAGCGCCGGAGTGATGTAATAGCCGATGGCCAGGATGAACACCAGCAGGCAGCCGGCGCCAACCCCGGCGTAGGTCTGCGGGAAGTACACCCGCCAGAAGCTGGCGAACGGATGGCAACCCAGGGAAATGGCCGCACGCATGTAAGTGGGCGAGATGCCTTTCATCACGCTGTAGATGGGCAGGATCATGAACGGCAGCAGGATGTGCACCATGGAGATGTAGACCCCGGCGCGGTTGAACACCAGCTCCAGCGGTTTATCGATGATGCCCATGGCCATCAGTGCGCTGTTGATCAGACCGCCCGATTGCAGCAGCACGATCCAGGCGGCGACGCGCACCAGGATGGACGTCCAGAACGGCAGCAGCACCAGGATCATCAGCAGATTGCTCTGCCGGGTCGGCAGGTTGGCCAGCAGATAGGCCAAGGGATAGGCCAGCGCCAGGCAGATGGCGGTGATCACCAGCCCCATCCAGAACGTGCGGGCGAAGATGTCCAGGTAGATGGCCTGGTCCGGCGTGGCAGGCGCCACCTCGCCGAGGTCGTCGATGCGGTGATCGACCGCCGCCAGCAGGTAGAACGGCGTGAGGGTACTGGTGTTGCGGCGGATCGCCTGCCAGTAGGCCGGGTCACCCCAGCGCTCGTCGAGTGCCTGCAGCGCCTCTTTGTAGGAGGCCGGTTCGGTCTTGAACGGCAGGGCACGAGCGGTTTTCGCCAGCAGGCTGCGGTAGCCGGCCAGCTCCATGTTCAGACGCTTGGACAGATCGCCCAGGCTTTGATTCTTGCGCGATTCGGCGAGGTCCTCGGCCAGTGACCGGTACACCGGTTCGTCGGGCAGGCCCTTGCCGTCCCACCCGGTCACAGCCGCCACGGTGCGCGGCATGCCTTCGACCACTTCGGGGTTGCCGACGCTTTTGTACAAGAGCGCGGCGATGGGCACCAGAAACACCAGCAGCAGGAACAGCACCAGCGGCGCAATCAACGCCTGGGCTTTCCAGCGGTTGCGCCGTTCGGCCCGTGACAGCCGCTGTTTCAAGGTGAGGCTGGCGTCCTGTTTGAGAGGCACTGCGACGGCCATGGTCAACTCCGCGAATCATTCAGGTCTAAAATGGCGCGCCAGGCAGGCGCGCCCATGACAGCGTTGCCGCGACGCGTGTTATTTGGCCGCCCAGGCATTGAAGCGCTGTTCCAGTTGCTCGCCGTTGTCGGCCCAGAAGCTCACGTCGATCTGCACCTGATTGACGATGTTTTCCGGCGTGGTCGGCATGTCCCTGAGAATGTCCTTGTTCAGCAGCGGCACGGCTTGGGTATTGGCTGGTCCGTAGGCGATGTTTTCCGAGTAGGTTTTCTGCTGCTGCGGCGCGACCGACCAGGCGATGAATTTCTTGGCGGCTTCGACATTCTTCGCCCCCTTGGGAATGGCCCAGGCATCGAAGTCGTAGATGCCGCCGTTCCAGACCACTTTCAGGTTGCTCTCTTTCTGCACGGCAGCGATGCGCCCGTTGTAGGCCGAGCTCATGACCACGTCGCCGGAGGCCAGGTACTGCGGCGGCTGGGCACCGGCTTCCCACCACTGGATGCTGGGCTTGAGTTCATCGAGTTTCTTGAAGGCGCGGTCCTGGCCGGCTTTGGTGGCGAGCACTGAATACACGTCTTTGGGCGCTACGCCGTCGGCCATCAGGGCGAATTCCAGGGTGTACTTGGCACCCTTGCGCAAGCCACGCTTGCCCGGGAATTCCTTGGTGTTCCAGAAGTCGGTCCAACCGGCGGGCGCCGTCTTGAGTTTGTCGGCGTTGTAGGCCAGCACTGTGGACCAGACGAAGAAACCTACACCGCAGGGCTGGATGGCACCCTTGACGAAGTCTTCCTGCTTGCCGAACAGCGCCGGATCAAGCTCTTCGAACATGCCCTCGTCGCAGCCGCGGGACAGCTCGGGCGATTCCACCTCCACCAGGTCCCAGGACACGCTTTTGGTATCGACCATGGCCTTGACCTTGGCCATCTCGCCGTTGTACTCACCGGCGACGATCTTGCCGGAGCCGGCCTTTTCCCACGGTTCGTAGAACGCCTTGACCTGCGCGGCCTTGTTGGCCCCGCCGAAAGACACCACGGTCAGGTCGGTAGCGGCCAACGCCTGGCCGGCCCAGAACAGGCCGAGCGTCAGCCCGGTCAATTTCAAGTGCTTGAGCATTTAATCGTCTCTCCAAGTGCAGGTGGGTCAAGCGCGGGGCGATGGTTCGCCTCTGATCGTTTTGGTACGGTTGCAGCGACTTCAGCGGTGAAGCCCTCACTGATCCAACAGCGGGTCCAGCGCGCGGGCGTGTTCCAGGGGCCAGCCCAAGGGCACCACGTCGCCCACGGCCAATGCGGGGTCGAGCTGGGCGATGGGCTGCTTGACGAAGAAATCGGTCTTGCCGCACACCTCCAGGCGCACCCGTACGTGATCGCCCAGGTAGATGAATTCGGCGACTCGCCCCGAGAAGCGGTTGATGCACTCGCCGCTGTGGCCGTTCAGGCGAACCCGTTCGGGCCGAATCGACAGGGTCACCGGTGCGCCTATCTGGCCGACATTGATCGCCAGCGCCGCGATTTTTTCACCCCGCGGCAGTTCGACGATGCAGCGCTCGCCCTCGCGGCTGAGCAGACGTCCGTTGATGCGGTTGTTTTCGCCGATGAAGTTGGCGACGAAGGTGTTCTTTGGCTCCTCGTAGAGGGCACGGGGTGGAGCGATCTGCTGGATCTCGCCCTGATGGAACACGGCCACGCGGTCGGACATGGTCAGCGCCTCGCCCTGATCGTGGGTCACGTACACCACGGTGACGCCCAGGCGCTGGTGCAGGTGCTTGATCTCCATCTGCATGTGCTCGCGCAGCTGTTTGTCCAGGGCACCCAGCGGTTCGTCCATGAGCACCAGTTGCGGCTCGAAAACCAAGGCGCGGGCCAGGGCCACACGCTGTTGCTGCCCGCCGGACAGCTGCGCCGGATAGCGGTGGGCAAAGGCATCGAGCTGGACCATGCCGAGCACCCGCTTGACCCGCTCGCTGATGTCGGTCTTGCTCAGGCCGCGCACGGACAGGGGGAAGGCCAGGTTTTCCGCCACGGTCATGTGCGGAAACAGGGCGTAGTTCTGGAACACCATGCCGATGTCACGCTTGTGCGGCGGCACGTGGTTGATCGAGCGTCCGGACAGCTGGATTTCCCCCGCCGTGGGGGTTTCGAAGCCTGCCAGCATCATCAGGCTGGTGGTCTTGCCGGAGCCGGAGGGGCCGAGGAGCGTAAGGAACTCGCCCTTGCGGATGTCCAGATTGAGGTCCTTGACGATGAGGTTTTCACCGTCATAGCTTTTCTGCACGCCACGGAAGCTGACCAGTATCTCGTCCGTACTTGCGCTTGCCTCGCTCATACCCACACCTTTGTTGAATGACTGCCGTGGGGTCAAGCCTAGAGAAGGCCGCAACCCTTGCAAATCGGGGGCTGGGAGAGATTGCCATGGGGTAGTTGGAAGATTCGGGGTAGGGATTGCCCTACAGGCATGTCGCCCCTGAGCATGGGCGAGAAGTGCCAGAGCGGCTGCGTGGCAGAACCCCGGGTGCCACTGTCGTTTTCAGACCAGCTTGTGCTCCATCGCGTACTTCACCAGGTCGGCCAGCGACGCCACATTGAGCTTGTGCATCAGGCGCGCCTTGTGGGTGCTGATGGTTTTGCTGCTCAGGGCCAACTGCTGGGCAATGTCGTTGACGTTGGCGCCGCGAGCCAGGCGTTCGAACACCGAGAACTCGCGCTCCGACAGCAGGGCATGCCGCGGCCGGGCATCGGTGAGCCCGACCTCGAAGACCATGCGGTCGGCCAGGGCCGGGTCGATGTAGCGCCCGCCCGCGGCGACTCGACGGATAGCGGTCAGCAGCAGCGCCGGGTCGCTGTCCTTGGTGGCATAACCGGCCGCGCCGACTTTCAATGCACGCGCGGCCATCTGCGCCTCGTCGTGCATGGACAACACCAGAATGGCCGGCGGATGGGGCAGCGCGCGGATCCGTGGAATGGCCTCCAGGCCATTGACGCCCGGCATGGAGATGTCCAGCAGGACCACGTCGCAAGGGGTGACGCGCAAGATCTCGAGCAACTGCTCGCCATTGCCGGCCTCCCCTGCCACCACCAGGTCCTTGGCCAGGGCGATCAATTGCTTGATGCCTTCACGCACGATGGTGTGGTCTTCGGCCACCAGCACTCGGATCAACGGGTCACCCTCCAGCAATCAATTCAACGGTGCGCTCAGTTCAACGGCACGGTGACGGTCAGGGCAGTGCCCTCCCCCAGCTGGCTGCTCAGTTCGAGCCGGCCACCGAGCATCAGTACGCGCTCGCGCATGCCTACCAGGCCGAACGACAGCGAGCTCACTTCGGCAGGTTCGAAGCCGCAGCCATCGTCGGTGATCGACAGGCGCAGGTCATTGCCTTCCTGGCTGAGCTCGATTTGCACAGTATGCGCCTGGGCGTGGCGAATGACATTGGTCAGCGCCTCTTGCAGAAGGCGAAAGAGGCCCACGGCCTTGGCGTCGTCCAGGGGCGGCAACTGTTCCGGAACGCTGACCAGGCAGGGAATCTGCGTGCGCTCCTCGAAGCGATGCGCCTGCCACTCGATTGCCGAGGCAATACCGGCATCCAGTATCGGCGGGCGCAAGGCGGTGGCCACGTCGCGCACCTGCTGGAACAGCTGGGCAATCAAGCGCTTCATGCTGTTGAGGCGTTCCTGAAGCCCGCTATCGAGGTCGGCGTAGGCCAGTTCGCACATCGAGGTTTCCAGTTTCAGTACCGTGAGGATCTGCCCCAGTTCGTCGTGCACTTCTCGGGCAATGCGCGCCTTTTCTTCCTCGCGCACGGTTTCCAGGTGCGCCGACAGCTCGCGCAGTTGCGCCTCGCTGTGCTGCAGGGCAGCCAGCGCCCGACGCCGCTCGGTCACATCGGTGAGGTAGACCACCAGGTACTCGGCTTCGCGAAAGCGCAGGAAGCTCAGCGAGACATCGGTGGGCAGGACGCTGCCGTCGGCGCGTACGCAGTGGGTTTCGAAGGTTTGCGCTGTGTGTTCGCTGGCCCGGGCCAGCCGCCACAGGTTCAGCCAGCGGTCCATGCTCAGGCCTGGTTCGAAGTCGGCCAGGGGTTTGTCCACCACCGCGCCGGTGTCGTAGCCGAGCATGCGCTCGGCAGCGCGGTTGGCGTAGCGCACATGGCTGTCCCAGTTCACCCAGAGTATGCCGACCGTGCTCTGTTCGATGGAGAACTGGTTGACCCGCAGGGCTTCCTCGCTCGCCGCGCGCAGGGCAATGTCTTCCCGAGCCGTCAGTAGTTGCCGTTCCAGCGCATGGACCTGGCGGCGCTGCCAGACCAGCAGTGCGATGATGGCCACGGCGATCAGCACCAGCAGCAGGCACAGGTTCTGCCAGAACCCTCGAGATTCGCTCAGGCGCGGGTACTGTGGCTGCAACCACCGCTCGTGCAGCCGCTCCAGGTCCCTGGCGGGCAGGGACTCCAAGGCCACGGTGACGATGTGCGCCAACTGCGGCCAGTCGCGCCGCGTCGCCACCCGCAGCAACTGTGGATAACCTATGTCGCCGACCACCACCAGCTCGTCGAACTCGGCCTCGCGCGACAGCCGGCCCAACTGCGCCTCGTCCACCACTGCATAGCGTGCCTGCTGGCTGAGCAGCAATTGCAGGGCCTGCCGTTCCAGCGGTACACCTTGCAGATTGAGGTGGCTGTAGGTGTTGCGCAAATAGTCGGCCACTGCGCCCGGCATGCGCACGGCGACGCGGTCGCTGGGGGAAAGCTTTTCGAGATCGATGGCGACTTCGCCATTGCGCTCGCCCACCAGCAACTGCGGCACGCGCAGGTAGGGATCGGAGAACTGCCACAGTTTCAACCCGGCAGGGGTTTGCGCAAGACCGGGCGCCAGGTCCACCTCGCCTGCTCGCAGGCCCTGCTCCAAGGCCGGCTGGTCGGTGTAATTGCGCCAGATCAGCTCCACCTGCATGGCCTTGGCCAGCCAGTTCATCAGGTCGACGTTGACCCCGGACAACTGGCCCAGGCGACGGTCCAGTTGCGCATAGGGCTGCTGCAGTACCAGCCCGACACGCAAGGTGCGATGCTCATCCAGCCACTGGTTCTGCGCAGCGTCCAGCGGCAGCTTCTGGGCGGGCACGGCGGCGGCGCCATGGACGAGTATCGGCAGGCACAACCCGCCCAGCAGTGAAAGGCGACGCAGCAGTGGGTACATATCGGTATGAACGACCTTTGCGTGGATGGCACTAAGCTATAGGCTTTGAATATCGACCGGTGTCGGGATTATCCGCGAGAAAAGGATCGCCTGTCAGGTTGCATCGATGGCAGCGTGCACTCGGCCCGGTATCGAACAAGCGAGTCATTCATTTGGGCGGGAAGTACCGATGAAAGTTGTTCAGTTGAGAGCCGTTTGCCTGGCATTGCTGGTGCCCCTGCACGGTGTTGCAGCGGCCGAAGAGGCCGCGCCAGCCAAGCAGACGGCCGAAGTCCGCCAGCCTCTGGCGGAGCGCAGCGTCGAGGATGCCCAGGCACTGGAACGTCAGTTGCCCGCCAGCGAGCAGCAACAATTGCAGGCCGGCAGCGACGAGTTCCTGTCGTTGTGGCGTCCGGCCAATACCGCCGATGCGCAGGGTACAGTGATCATCGTGCCAGGGGCCGGGGAAACGGCGGACTGGCCTCAGGGCGTGGGGCCGTTGCGGCGCAAGTTGCCGGATGCGGCGTTCAACACCCTGAGCCTGAGCCTGCCGGACCTGGTCAGCCAGATGCCTTCGGCCAGGCCAAACGAGAAACCGCCATTGCCGGTGACCACCGACACCCAGGCGACGCCACCGGACGCTGGCGCCGGGGTGGAAAAAGCCACGGCTCAGGACGCCGATACGGCCAGCACCGAGGTGCAGCTGCAAGACCCGATGCAGGTGGATGCCGAGCGGATCTTTGCCCGCATCGAAGCCGGCATCGCTTTCGCCCAGCAACACAACTCACGCAGGATCGTGCTGTTAGGGCATGGCAGCGGCGCTTACTGGGCGACCCGCTACATGGCCGAACGGCAGCCGGCGCACGTGCAGAAGCTGGTGTTGGTGGATACCCGCACACCGGACAATGCGCCGCAGCAGATCGACGAACTGGCCGCGCTGCTCAAGGTGCCCACCACGGACGTCTTCTACAGCGATCGTCAAGCAGCGGCTGACGCCGCGCAACGGCGTTTGCAGGCCAGCAAGCGGCAGAAAGGTGCGGTGTACTCGCAGGTTTCGCTCACATCGCTGCCGGACAAGGCCGCGCAGGCCGAGCAGCTGTTCCGGCGGGTCAAGGGTGCCTTGAATGCGCAGTAAGCCACTGCGCGGTCGATGCCGGGCCTGCGCATCAGCGCAGGTCCAGGCGCTCGCGGATCAGGCTGTAGGCGTTGTGCAGCTCGCGCGTGCGGTCGGTGGCCTCGCGAATCTGCGCCGGTGTGGCACCACTACCCACCAGCTTGTCGGGATGGTGGCGGCTGAGCAGACGCCGATACGCACGCTTGATCTGGTCGGGCTCGGTGGTCGAGGAAACCCCCAACAGCCGCAGCGCTTCTTCGAAGGCCCCGCCTCGCTTGGTCACCGGCCTGTGACGCGGCTCGTAATCCTGACCCAGCCCCTGCACCCGTGCCGAGGACCAGCCCAGCCATTTGCCCCAGCTGACTACCAGTTCGCGCTCGGCGGTACCGGCCTGGCCATCGGCCCAAACCATCCGCCAACAGGCACGCAGCATGCCTTCGGCGGAGTTGGGTTGATGCTTGAGGCGCAGCAGGTGACTGCGCAGCTGATCGCCTCCCGCCTTGCCGCGATTGAACGCAACGATGGCCCGTTTTCGCGCCTGCTCGTTGAGGTTCAACGAGCGCATTTCCCGCCGCGCCTGCTGGATATGCACCGCCAGCACCTGGCCTTCGGCCTTGGCCACCCGGCCCAGCAGGACGAACAGCAGTTGCTCGTCACGCAGTACCGATTTGCCCTTGAGCCTATCTACCAATTCACTCCAGGTCTGCAACCTGAGGTGTCGATCCAGCGCCTGACCGAGCACTATGCCCAGCAGCGCCCCTGGAATGCTGGCGAGGGCATAACCTGCCGCCGCGCCGACTACCGTTCCGGGCCACAACATATCAACCTCGCTCGGCCAGCAGGCGGTCGAGTTCGGTCAGGCGTTGCGCAGTGCCGACGTCGATCCACTGGCCCTGATAGTGCTCGCCGGTGACCTGCCCAACGTCCATTGCGCGGCGCAACAGCGGTGCGAGCTTGAAGGCTGGCTCGCCATGGCCGTCGAACAGATCGGGATGGAGCACGGCAATACCGCTGTAGGTCAGGCCGGGCTGGTCGCGCACCTGGCCTTCGACCAGGCTGAAGTCGCCTTCGGGGTGATGAGCCGGGTTGTCGACCAGCACCAGATGCGCGTGGCCCGCCAACGGACCGCGCAACCGACTGAAATCGTAGTCGGTCCAGATGTCGCCGTTGACCACCACGAACGGTGCATCGCCGAGCAATGGCAACGCGTGGCGAATGCCACCGCCGGTTTCCAGTGGCTCGGTTTCGCGGGAATACTCGATGGCTACCCCGTAGCGAGCGCCGTCGCCCAGGTAGTCTTCGATCTGCTGGCCCAGCCAGGCATGATTGATCACGACCTCGGCAAAGCCGGCCCGGGACAGGGCCAGCAGGTGATACTCGATCAACCGCTTGCCGCCGGCGGCCAGCAACGGCTTGGGCGTGGTCAGCGTCAGCGGGCGCATGCGCTCGCCTTTGCCTGCCGCCAGGATCATGGCTTTCATGAGGACACTCCAAGGCTCTTGAACAGTTCACCCAGTTCAGCCAGCTCGGGGCGCCGCGCCAGTACCGTCTCTATATAAGAGAAGAAACGCGGCGCGTCGGCCAGGTAACGGGGTTTGCCATCACGATGGCAGATACGGGCAAAAATGCCGATCACTTTCAGATGACGCTGCACGCCCATCAGATCACTGGCACGGCAGAACTCGGCGAAGTCCAGCTGCACCGGCACGCCCTGCTCGCCCGCCTGTTCCCAGTAGCGCTGCAACCAGGTCTTCACACGCGCTTCGGGCCAGCTGAGGAAGGCGTCCTTGAACAGGCAGGTGATGTCGTAGGTGACCGGGCCGTAGACCGCATCCTGAAAGTCCAGCACACCCGGGTTAGGCTCGCTGCGCATGAGGTTGCGCGGCATGTAGTCGCGATGCACCAGCACCTTGGGCTGCGCCAGGGCGCTGTCGATCAGGCGCGTGCACACCCGTTGCCAGGCTGCCGATTGCTCGGCGTCGAGCTGCTTGCCCAAAGCCTTGCCGACATACCATTGCGGAAACAGCTCGAGCTCGCGCTGTAACAGCGCAACGTCGTAGCTGGGCAGGTCACCGCTGGCCGGCAGTTTCTGCAGTGCCAGCAGCGCGTCGATGGCATCGGCAAACAGCGCGTCGGCGTTGTCCGCATCGATCACGTCCAGGTAGGTCTGGTGGCCCAGATCGCTCAACAACAGGAAGCCGCGCTCGAGGTCCTGGGCATGAATCTGCGGCACATTGAGGCCGGCGCTCGCCAGCAGTTCGTCGATTTTCACGAACGGCGCGCAGTTTTCCTGGGGCGGCGGCGCATCCATGACGATAAAACTGCGACCCTGGCCCTGCCAGCGAAAGTATCGGCGAAAACTTGCATCGCTACTGGCCGCGGTCAACGTGGCCGGGGGTACGGCGCCCCATTGGCGAGCCTGGAAGAGCTTCTCCAGCTGCTCGTCGAGCCATGTTTTGAGGTGTTGCAGGCGTACATCTTGATCAGGCATTGCAAGGGTCTCCGACGGCGCTAGCCGTCAAGCGGGTCATGCTTTATTATCCAGCATCTTTTTCAGACCATCGAGAGGCGTGCGGCCCCCCCGCGGGCAAGATGGCACGCAGGAAGCCCGGACTAATAAGATGGCATTGAAATCCCCCGCGTTTCGTAAAAAATTTCCGTTGCTGGTCACTGGCGGTTTGCTGGTGATGCAACCCATGGCCACCCCGTTCGTTTTTGCTGCAGAGCAATTCGACTGCCAAGTCTCCGCTGCTGGTGCCTGGGACTGCAACCCCAAGGCCAACGCCGCGCAGTTGCCGCCGCGCCCCGTGCACGACGGCGCGGCAGTGGCGAGCGGCGGCAGCGGTGCCTCTTCACGCGAAGAGAAAACCGTCGGGCCGGTTGCGGTCACGCAGAGCAAGGGCCGTGGCCTGAGCTCGCGCAGCCCCGACTACAGCCATCTCGACTGGGTGCCGCGCAGCAAGCTGACCGCCGCCCAACTGGCCGAGACCGGGCCGTACTGCTCCGGTGCGTACATCGAGCCGGTGCGTCCGGGCATGAACGACGACACCCCGAAGAGCGAGGCGCCGACCTTCATCGGCGCCAAGGCTTCGCGCTACCAGACCGAGGAGCAGATCGCCTCGCTGGCCGGTGACGTCGTGATGCGCCAGGGCAGCATGCAGATCGAGGCCGACGAGGCCAGCCTGCACCAGGCCGAGAACCGCGGCGAGCTCAACGGCAACGTCAAGCTGCGCGACAACGGTGCGCTGGTCGTGGGCGACCACGCCCAGATCCAGCTCGACACCGGTGAGGCCCAGGTCGACAACGCCGAATACGTGCTGCACAAGTCGCGCATCCGCGGCAATGCGCTGTACGCCAAGCGCGCCGAGAACGCGATCATCCGCCTCAAGGACGGTACCTATACCACCTGCGAGCCGGACAGCAACGCCTGGCAGCTCAAGGGCAACAACATCACGCTGAACCCGGCCACCGGTTTCGGCACGGCGACCAACGTCACCCTTCGCGTGAAGGATATTCCGGTGCTGTACACGCCGTATATCTACTTCCCGATCGACGACCGTCGCCAGTCCGGCTTCCTGCCGCCGTCCTTCGCCAGCGACAGCGACAGCGGCTTCACCCTGGTTGCCCCGTACTACTTCAACCTGGCGCCGAACTACGACGCCACGTTGTACCCGCGCTACATGGCCAAGCGTGGCTTGATGATGGAAGGCGAATTCCGCTACCTGACCAAGACCAGCGAAGGGCAGTTCGGCGGCGCGTACCTGAACGACGAAAACGACGATCGCAGCCAGCAGTCCGACTACGACAAGACCCGCTGGATGGTCAACTGGCAGCACAAGGGCGGCCTGGATTCGCGCCTGACCACTGAAGTCGACTACACCGACATCAGCGATCCGTACTACTTCCAGGACCTGCAGTCGGACCAGATCGGCGTCGAGCGCACTGACTGGATCAACCAGCAGGGTGCCCTGACCTATCGCGGTGACAACTACACCGCACGCTTGAACGCCCAGGCGTACAAGCTGGCGACCGTGGCCGACATCACCCCGTACAATCGCATGCCGCAGATCACCTTCAACGGTGCGCTGCCTTACCATCCGGGCGGTCTGGACTTCACCTACAACAGCGAGATCGTGCGTTTCGAGCGTGATCTGCGCACTGGCACCTTCATCAACGAAGACGGTTTCGGCGAGCGCCGCATCGACAACAACGTGACAGGCCTGGCGCGTGCCAACGGCAACCGCCTGAACCTGGAGCCGGGCGTGTCCCTGCCGCTGAACTGGAACTGGGGCTTCGTGCGTCCGTCGCTCAAGTACATGTACACCCAGTACGATCTGGATCTGGACAGCCAGGGCAAGAACAGCCTGCTGGCCGACGAGCGTTTCAGCAGCTCGCAGAACCGCGGCGTACCGATCGCCAGCATCGACAGCGGCCTGTACTTCGACCGCGACACCCAGATGTTCGGCACCAACTTCCGCCAGACCCTGGAACCGCGCCTGTTCTACCTCTATGTTCCCGAGGAAGACCAGACCGACATTCCAGTGTTCGACACGTCGGAAACCACCTTCAGCTATGGCTCGCTGTTCCGCGAAAACCGCTTCACCGGTTCCGACCGCGTGGGTGACGAGAACAAGCTGTCGCTGGGCGTGACCAGCCGCTGGATCGAGGAGAACGGTTTCGAGCGTCAGCGCGTGGCCGTCGGCCAGGCCGTGTACTTCAAGGATCGTGAAGTGCAGCTGCCGGGCGTCGATTTCAAGACGCGCGACGATGCCCAGGCCAACGTTTCGCCGTACGCCCTGGAATACGAATATCGCTTCAACCGCGACTGGCGCTTCAGCTCGGACTTCAACTGGGATCCGGACAGCCGCAGCACCCGTTCGGGCAGCGCGATGTTCCACTACCAGCCTGAAGACAACCCGAACAAGGTGGTCAACCTGGGCTACCGCTACCGCGACGACACCGTGCACTACGATTCGGCGACCGGTCGCTGGACCTTCGGTGGCGACTACGGTCAGCCGGGTGATCCGAACTACGTGAAGGACTACTACAAGATCCAGCAGCATGACTTCTCGGTCATGTGGCCGATCGTGCCGCAGTGGAGCGTCATCAGCCGCTGGCAGTTCGACTACAACCGCAATCGCACGCTGGAAGCCTTTGGTGGTTTCGAATACGACAACTGCTGCTGGAAGATGCGTCTGATCAACCGTTACTGGGTTGACTACGACGAGTACAGCCAGGCCGCCCCGCAGAACGAAAAAGGCGACCACGGCATCTTCCTGCAAATCGTGCTGAAGGGCCTCGGTGGCGTGGTAGGCAATAAGGTCGAGGGTTTCCTCGACAAGGGCATTCAAGGTTATCGTGAACGTGAAGACCAAGCTATGTGATCTGCTGCGCCCAGTCGTGCTGGGCGCCATGCTGCTGGGCACCACGGCGCACGCCGCGGTGCAACAGCTGGACCGCGTCGTGGCCATCGTCGACAACGACGTGGTCATGCAAAGCCAGCTCGACCAGCGCGTCAAGGAAGTGCAGCAAACCATCGCCAAGCGTGGCGGTGGCGTACCTGCGGCGAGCGTCCTGCAACAGCAGGTGCTGGAACGCCTGATCGTCGAGAATCTGCAGCTGCAGATCGGCGAACGTTCCGGCATTCGCATTACCGACGAAGAACTCAACGGCGCCATCGCCACCATTGCCCAGCGCAACAACATGTCGACCGAGCAGTTCCGTGCCGCACTGGCGCATGACGGCCTGTCGTATGACGATGCGCGCGAGCAGGTGAAGCGCGAGATGATCATCAGCCGCGTACGCCAGCGTCGCGTGGCCGAGCGCATCCAGGTATCCGAGCAGGAAGTGAAGAACTTCCTCGCCTCGGACCTGGGCAAGATGCAGCTGTCCGAAGAACTGCACCTGGCCAACATCCAGATCCAGGTCCCGGAAAGCGCCAGCTCGGCGGCTATCCAGGCAGCGGCGAGCAAGGCCGAGGACATCTATCGCCAGCTCAAGCAGGGTGCCGACTTCAACAAGTTGGCGATTGCCAGCTCGTCGAGCGAGAACGCCCTGGAAGGCGGCGACATGGGCTGGCGCAAGCCTGCTCAGCTGCCGGCACCGTTCGATCGCATGCTCAGCAGCATGCCGGTCGGCGATGTCACCCAGCCAGTGCGTACGCCCGTAGGCTTCATCATCCTCAAGGTGCTGGACAAGCGCGGTGGCGCCACCCAGACCGTTGACGAAGTGCACGTACGTCACATTCTGCTCAAGCCGAGCGAGATTCGCAGCCCGGCCCAGACCGAAGAACTGGCACGCAAGCTGTACGAGCGCATCGAAAACGGCGAGGACTTCGCTACTTTGGCGAAGAATTTCTCGGAAGATCCAGGTTCGGCGCTCAACGGCGGCGATCTGAACTGGGTCAACCCTCAGTCGCTGGTGCCCGAGTTCCGCGAAACCATGGCGTCGACGCCGGTGGAAACGGTTTCGCGTCCGTTCCAGACCCAGTTCGGCTGGCATGTGCTGCAGGTGCTGGGGCGCCGTGCGACCGACAACACCGAGCAGGCCCGCGACCAGCAGGCAATGACCGTGTTGCGCAACCGCAAGTATGACGAAGAGCTGCAGACCTGGATGCGCCAGATCCGTGACGAAGCCTACGTCGAAATCAAGCTGCCTGGCGCCGACCAGGCTGCGCAGTGACCCCCAAGCGTTTCGCGTTGACGCCCGGTGAGCCGGCGGGCATAGGTCCAGACCTGTGCCTGCTGCTGGCCGCGCAACCCCAGCCTCACCCCTTGATCGCCATCACCAGCCGTGACCTGCTCGCCGAGCGGGCCGCGCAGCTGAGGCTGGCCGTCAGTCTGCTGGAAGTCGATGCCGACGCCCTCCCCGACCAGCCTGCGCCAGCGGGCAGCCTGTACGTCTGGGACACGCCTCTGGGCGCGCCGGTACTCACCGGCCAGCTGAATACCGCCAACGCCGCGTTCGTGCTGCACACCCTGACGCGTGCAGCGCAGGGCTGCCTCGACGGGCTGTTCGCGGGCATGATCACCGCGCCGGTGCACAAGGGTGTCATCAACGACGGTGGCATTGCGTTCTCCGGACACACTGAATTCCTCGCCGACCTCACCGCTACCGAACAGGTGGTGATGATGCTTGCAACCGGCGATCTGCGCGTGGCACTGGTAACCACTCACCTGCCCCTGCGCGAGGTGGCCGATGCGATCACCGTCGAGCGCCTGGAGCGGGTCACGCGCATTCTGCACGCCGACCTGCAGGGCAAGTTCGGCCTGGCCCGGCCGCGCATCCTGGTCTGCGGTCTGAACCCCCATGCCGGCGAGAGCGGCCACCTGGGCCGCGAGGAAATCGACATCATCGAGCCTACCCTGGAGCGTCTGCGCGCCGAAGGCATGGATCTGCGCGGGCCGCTGCCCGCCGATACGCTCTTCACTCCCAAATACCTGCAGCATTGCGATGCGGTGCTGGCGATGTATCACGACCAGGGCCTGCCCGTACTCAAGTACAAAGGCTTTGGCGCCGCGGTCAACGTGACCCTGGGGTTGCCGATCATCCGCACCTCCGTGGACCACGGCACCGCCCTGGACCTGGCCGGAACCGGCAAGGTCGATACTGGCAGCCTGCGCGTCGCCCTCGACACCGCCTATCGAATGGCCGAGACATTTTAATGACCGAGCACTACCAACACCGGGCGCGCAAGCGCTTTGGCCAGAACTTTCTCCACGATGCCGGCGTGATCGACCGTATCCTGCGCTCCATCCACGCCAAGCCCGGTG
Organism: Pseudomonas sp. CFBP 8758; assembly: GCF_014841725.1. Lineage (NCBI taxonomy): Bacteria > Pseudomonadati > Pseudomonadota > Gammaproteobacteria > Pseudomonadales > Pseudomonadaceae > Pseudomonas > Pseudomonas sp. CFBP 8758. The sequence goes on from NZ_JACYUK010000011.1 coordinate 32,388, forward strand.
AACACCTGCTGGAAATCGGCCCGGGCCAGGGCGCCCTTACCGAAGGCCTGCTGGGCAGCGGTGCGCAACTGGACGTGGTGGAACTGGACAAGGACCTGGTGCCGATCCTCAATCAGCAATTCGCCGGCAAGGGCAATTTCCGCCTGCACCAGGGCGATGCATTGAAGTTCGACTTCACCAGCCTGGGCGCCGAGGCTGGCAGCCTGCGCGTGGTCGGCAACCTGCCGTACAACATCTCCACCCCACTGATCTTCCACCTGCTGCACAACGCCCACCTGATCCGCGACATGCATTTCATGCTGCAGAAGGAAGTGGTCGAGCGCATGGCAGCAGGCCCTGGCGGCGGCGACTGGGGACGGCTGTCGATCATGGTTCAGTACCACTGCCGTGTCGAGCACCTGTTCAACGTCGGGCCGGGCGCGTTCAATCCGCCGCCCAAGGTCGATTCGGCCATCGTGCGCCTGGTACCTCACACCACCCTGCCCCACCCGGCCAAGGATCACCGCCTGCTCGAGCGAGTGGTGCGCGAAGCCTTCAACCAGCGGCGCAAGACGTTGCGCAACACGCTCAAGGCGCTGCTGCCCGTCGAGGCGATCGAAGCGGCCGGCGTCGACGGCAGCCTGCGGCCCGAACAGCTCGACCTGGCGGCTTTCGTGCGCCTGGCTGATCAACTCGCCGAACGAAGCGACCCGCTCTGACCTCTAACCTGGACCAAGCGATTGGTCCACAGGCCACCGCGTTGCCCCGGACTGACCCTGAACCGGCCAACGCCGGCTACATTAGCTCTCGTTTTCAAGGCCCTTTGCATGTCCGATCCCCGTTATCAGATCGACGTCAGCGTCGTGACCCGTTTCCTGGCAGAACAATCACAGCCCGAGCAGCAGCGTTTTGCCTTTGCCTATACCGTTACCGTGAGCAACAACGGACAGATACCGGCTCGCCTGCTGTCTCGCCACTGGGTGATCACCGATGGCGATGGCAAGGTCGAGGAAGTCCGGGGCGCCGGTGTCATTGGCCAGCAACCGCTGATCGCCGCCGGTGAAAGCCACACCTATTCCAGCGGCACGGTGATGGCCACCACGGTGGGCAACATGCAGGGCAGTTATCAGATGCAGGCCGAAGACGGCAAGCAGTTCGAAGCCGTCATCGCCCCGTTTCGCCTCGCCGTACCAGGCGCCCTGCACTGATGGCAGTGTACGCAGTCGGTGACTTGCAAGGCTGCCTGCAGCCACTCAAGTGCCTGCTGCAACAGGTCGCCTTCGACCCTGCCAAGGACACGCTGTGGCTGGTGGGCGACCTGGTCAACCGCGGGCCGAGTTCGCTGGAAACCCTGCGCTACCTGTATGGCATGCGTGACGCGCTGGTGTGTGTGCTGGGCAATCACGACCTGCACCTGCTGGCGGTGGCCAACGACGCCGAGCGGCTCAAGCGCGGCGATACCTTGCGCGAAATCCTCGACGCACCCGACGGCCCGCAGTTGCTCGACTGGCTGCGCCGGCAGAAGCTGCTGCACCATGACGAACAGCGCAATGCCGTGCTGGTGCATGCCGGGATTCCACCACAATGGTCGCTGCGCAAGGCCTTGCGCCTGGCCGCCGAGGTCGAGACCGCGCTGCGTGATGACCAGCTGTTCAAGCCTTTTCTGGACGGCATGTACGGCAACGAGCCGAACAAGTGGGACAAGGCGTTGCAGGGCGTTGCCCGCTTGCGTGTGATCACCAACTACTTCACCCGCATGCGTTTCTGCACCGCGGACGGCAAGCTCGACCTCAAGGGCAAGGAAGGCGCCGACACCGCGCTGCCCGGCTACGCGCCCTGGTTCGCCCACAAGGAGCGCAAGACGCGCGACCTGAAGATCATCTTCGGCCATTGGGCGGCGCTGGAAGGGCGTTGCGAGGCGCCGGGCGTGTTCGCGCTCGATACCGGATGCGTGTGGGGCGGTGCGATGACGCTGCTCGACGTCGACAGCGGTGAGCGCCTGTCCTGCAAATGCACCGATGAGGGCGATGTGCACTTGCCTGCAGCGACCCCCGCGGCGGATTTCCCTCCCCCATGCGACAAACGCTAGAATGGGCGACCAGCCCAGGAGCCTGTCCATGACCGAATTCAAACGCATCCCTCCGCAAGACGTCCAGAGCCTGCGCGAACAGGGCGCCGTGGTGGTGGATATCCGCGACCCGCAAACCTTCGCGGCTGGCCATATCACCGATTCCACGCACCTGGACAACCACTCGCTGCACGGTTTCATCACTGCGGCCGATCTGGACAAGCCGCTGGTCGTGGTCTGCTACCACGGCAATTCCAGCCAGAGCGCCGCTGCCTACCTGGTGAGCCAGGGCTTTTCCGATGTGTACAGCATGGACGGCGGCTTCGAGCTGTGGCGCAGCACCTTTCCGGGCGAAACCAGCCAGGCTGAATAATCCTTCGCAAGCCCCGCGCGACGAAATTTTTTTCGTCGCCGACGCCGCGCCCCACGGGCCTTCGCAGCATTGTCGCCAGGCCCTGGCGGCAGTTAATTGCGCATCCGCGCTTGAAGTCTTCGATAACCAACTATCCTTAAGCTCAGGCCATCCATAACAGGGGAGAGCCGGTACACCGGCGCGCGGGTCAATCGGTCAAGGCTACAAGGGTGTTCTGGGGGGTATACGGCCACCACGGGGTTTGGGTGACCGCCAGCATCAACTGAGTGATCCGACGTCGGCTCCACGTATCGAGCGAGGTGACGTCATGAGTATCTTTAGCCACTTCCAACAACGCTTCGAATCCACACGCCAGGAAGAGCTCTCGTTACAGGAGTACCTCGAGCTGTGCAAAACCGACCGCAGGACCTACGCGTCTGCTGCCGAGCGGATCCTGATGGCGATAGGGGAGCCCGAATTGCTCGACACGTCGGCCAATTCCCGGCTGTCGCGCATCTTCTCCAACAAGGTGATTCGTCGCTACCCAGCGTTCGAAGACTTCCACGGCATGGAGGAATGCATCGACCAGATCGTGTCGTACTTCCGCCATGCGGCGCAGGGCCTGGAAGAGAAGAAACAGATCCTGTACCTGTTGGGCCCGGTAGGCGGCGGCAAGTCTTCGCTGGCCGAGAAGCTCAAGCAGCTGATCGAGAAGGTGCCGTTCTACGCGATCAAGGGTTCGCCGGTGTTCGAGTCGCCCCTGGGGCTGTTCAATGCCACCGAGGACGGCGCGATCCTTGAAGAAGACTTCGGCATTCCGCAACGCTACCTGAGCACCATCATGTCGCCCTGGGCCACCAAGCGCCTGGCCGAATTCGGCGGTGACATCAGCCAGTTCCGCGTGGTCAAGCTCTACCCTTCCATTCTCAACCAGATCGCCGTGGCCAAGACCGAGCCGGGCGACGAGAACAACCAGGACATTTCCGCGCTGGTGGGCAAGGTCGACATCCGCAAGCTGGAGGAATACCCGCAGAACGACGCCGATGCCTACAGCTACTCGGGTGCCCTGTGCCGGGCCAACCAGGGCCTGATGGAATTCGTCGAGATGTTCAAGGCGCCGATCAAGGTGCTCCATCCGCTGCTGACCGCCACCCAGGAGGGTAACTACAACAGTACCGAGGGCCTGGGCGCGATTCCCTATTCGGGCATCCTGCTGGCGCACTCCAACGAATCGGAGTGGCACAGCTTTCGCAACAACAAGAACAACGAGGCGTTCATCGACCGGATCTACATCGTCAAGGTGCCGTACTGCCTGCGTGTCAGCGACGAGATCAAGATCTACGACAAGCTGCTGTTCAACAGCTCGCTGTCCAAGGCTCATTGCGCGCCCGACACCCTGAAGATGCTGGCGCAGTTCACCGTGCTGTCGCGGCTCAAGGAGCCGGACAACTCCAACATCTATTCGAAGATGCGCGTGTACGACGGCGAGAACCTCAAGGACACCGATCCCAAGGCCAAGTCGATCCAGGAATACCGCGACACCGCGGGCGTGGATGAAGGCATGAATGGCCTGTCGACGCGCTTCGCCTTCAAGATTCTCTCCAAGGTGTTCAACTTCGACCCCCACGAGATCGCCGCCAACCCGGTGCACCTGCTTTATGTACTGGAGCAGCAGATCGAACAGGAGCAATTCCCTGCCGAGGTGCGCGAGCGGTACCTGCGCTTCCTCAAGGAATACCTGGCACCGCGCTACATCGAGTTCATCGGCAAGGAGATCCAGACCGCGTACCTGGAGTCGTACAGCGAGTACGGGCAGAACATCTTCGACCGCTACGTGCTGTACGCCGATTTCTGGATTCAGGATCAGGAGTACCGCGACCCGGAAACCGGCGAGATTCTCAACCGCGTGGCCCTCAACGAAGAGCTGGAAAAGATCGAGAAACCAGCCGGCATCAGCAATCCGAAGGATTTCCGCAACGAGATCGTCAACTTCGTGCTGCGCGCCCGCGCCAACAACAACGGCAAGAATCCGACCTGGCTCAGCTACGAGAAGCTGCGCGTGGTGATCGAGAAGAAAATGTTCTCCAACACCGAGGACTTGTTGCCGGTCATCAGTTTCAACGCCAAGGCCAGCAAGGAGGACCAGCAGAAGCACAACGACTTCGTCACTCGCATGGTCGAGCGCGGCTATACCGACAAGCAGGTCCGTCTGCTGTCCGAGTGGTATCTGCGGGTCAGGAAGTCGCAGTGATCGCGCGGTAGGTTTCAGGCTGCGACAGGCCCAGGCAGGCATCGATGCCCGGGCTTTTCGCTGCTCTCGACTTGTGGCTTGCAGCCCGGCTGCCCGGAGGCCTAATGAGCTATGTGATCGACCGACGCCTCAATGGCAAGAACAAGAGTACCGTGAACCGCCAGCGTTTCCTGCGGCGTTACCGTGACCACATCAAGAAGGCCGTGGAAGATGCCGTCGGCCGTCGTTCCATCACCGACATGGAACATGGCGAGCAGATCAGCATTCCCGGCCGCGATATCGACGAGCCGGTGTTGCAGCACGGCCGCGGCGGCAAGCAGACCGTGGTGCACCCCGGCAACAAGGAGTTCACCGCCGGCGAACACATCGCCCGCCCCCAGGGCGGAGGCGGCGGCAAGGGACCTGGCAAGGCGGGCAACTCCGGCGAGGGCATGGACGAGTTCGTGTTCCAGATCACCCAGGAGGAATTTCTCGAATTCATGTTCGAGGACCTGGAACTGCCCAACCTGGTGAAGCGCAACCTCAGTGGTACCGACACCTACAAGACGGTGCGTGCCGGTATCAGCAACGAGGGCAACCCTTCGCGCATCAACATCATCCGCACCCTGCGCTCGGCCCATGCGCGGCGCATAGCGCTTTCAGGCAGCAGCCGCGCCAAGCTCAAGGCGGCCAAGCTTGAGCTCGAGCGTTTGAAGATCGAGGAACCGGACAATTTCGGTGACATTCAGGCATTGATCGGCGAAATCGAAAAGCTCAGCGCCCGCATCCATCGCGTGCCCTTTCTGGACACCTTCGACCTCAAGTACAACCTGCTGGTCAAGCATCCCAACCCCAGTTCCAAGGCGGTGATGTTCTGCCTGATGGACGTGTCCGGTTCCATGACCCAAGCCACCAAGGACATAGCCAAGCGCTTCTTCATCTTGCTGTATCTGTTTCTCAAGCGTAACTACGACAAGATCGAAGTGGTGTTCATCCGCCATCACACCAGCGCCCGCGAAGTCGACGAGGAAGAGTTCTTCTATTCGCGCGAGACCGGCGGCACCATCGTTTCCAGCGCCCTGAAACTGATGCAGGAGATCATGGCCGCGCGGTACCCAACCAACGAATGGAACATCTATGCCGCCCAGGCCTCGGACGGCGATAACTGGAACGACGACTCACCGATTTGCCGGGAAATCCTCACCCAGCAGATCATGCCGTTCGTGCAGTACTACACCTATGTGGAAATCACGCCGCGCGAACATCAGGCCCTGTGGTACGAATACGAGCGCATCAGCGAGTCGTTCGCCGATACGTTCGCCCAGCAGCAGCTGGTGTCGGCCGGTGATATCTATCCGGTCTTCCGTGAACTCTTCCAGCGCAGGTTAGCGACATGACCGCCAGAGAGCAGAAGCGCCAACCCATCTCCACGGGCTCGGAATGGACGTTCGAGCTCATCCAGACCTACGACCGGGAAATCAGTCGCATCGCCGAGCGCTATGCGCTGGACACCTACCCCAACCAGATCGAGGTGATCACTGCCGAGCAGATGATGGATGCGTACGCCTCGGTGGGGATGCCCCTGGGCTATCACCATTGGTCCTACGGCAAGCATTTTCTCAGCACCGAGAAGTCCTACACCCGCGGCCAGATGGGCCTGGCCTACGAGATCGTCATCAACTCCGATCCGTGCATCGCCTACCTGATGGAAGAGAACACCATCTGCATGCAGGCGCTGGTGGTGGCCCATGCCTGCTATGGGCACAACAGCTTCTTCAAGGGCAACTACCTGTTCCGCACCTGGACCGACGCCAGTTCGATCATCGATTACCTGGTGTTCGCCAAGTCCTACATCATGAAGTGCGAGGAACGTCATGGCATCGATGCCGTGGAGGATCTGCTCGATTCCTGCCACGCCCTGATGAACTACGGCGTCGACCGCTACAAGCGTCCCTACCCCATTTCCGCGGAAGAAGAGCGTCGCCGCCAGGCCGATCGCGAAGAGCACCTGCAGCGGCAGATCAATGATCTGTGGCGCACCATTCCCAAGGGCGCCGACAAGAACCGCGAGGAAGACAACGCCCGGTTCCCGGCCGAGCCGCAGGAGAACATCCTGTATTTCATCGAAAAGCATGCGCCGCTGCTCGAGCCCTGGCAGCGCGAGATCGTACGAATCGTGCGCAAGATCGCCCAGTACTTCTACCCGCAACGCCAGACCCAGGTGATGAACGAGGGCTGGGCAACGTTCTGGCACTACACCCTGATGAACGACCTCTACGACGAAGGCCTGGTGACCGACGGCTTCATGATGGAGTTTCTGCAGTCGCACACCAGCGTGGTGTTCCAGCCCGGTTTCGACAGCCCCTACTACAATGGCATCAACCCCTATGCCCTGGGCTTTGCCATGTACCGCGACATACGCCGCATGTGCGAGCACCCGGACGATGAAGATCGTCACTGGTTTCCCGACATTGCCGGCAGTGACTGGCTGTCGACCATCAAGTTCGCCATGAGCAGCTTCAAGGACGAGAGCTTCATCCTGCAGTACCTGTCGCCCAAGGTCATTCGCGACCTGAAGCTGTTCAGCATCATGGATGACGATCAGCGGGACGAGTTACTGGTGCCAGCCATCCACGATGAAAACGGCTATCGCACCATTCGCGAAACCCTGGCGGCGCAGTACAACCTGGGGAACCGCGAGCCCAATGTACAGATCTGGAGCATCGATCGACGCGGTGACCGCTCGCTGACCCTGCGTCATCAGCAACATGACCGCAAGCCACTGGGAGAATCCACCGACGAGGTGCTCAAGCACCTGCACCGCCTGTGGGGGTTCGATATCCACCTGGATACGCTGCAGGGCGATCAGTTGGTCAAGACCCATCACGTGCCACCGCGCAGCGAGCATGCGGACGGCAGCCATGGGCGGATGGACCTCAACGTCGTCCACCTCTGAGGCAGGTGCGTGCACAAAACCGCCGATGGCTTGGTGTTATCCTTCCGGGCCATCGGAGGTGTTGCAATGAAGATCTATGAAGTGGGTGGAGCGGTGCGCGACCGCTTGCTGGGTATACCGGTCGTGGACATCGATCGCGTGGTGGTCGGTGCCGACGCCGAACGCATGCTCGCTGACGGCTATCGCCCCGTGGGCAGTGATTTCCCGGTGTTCCTGCATCCGCAGACCGGCGAGGAATATGCCCTGGCACGTACCGAGCGCAAGAGCGGACGTGGCTATGGCGGGTTCGTCTTCCACGCCAGCCCGGACGTGACCCTGGAGCAGGACCTGTCGCGGCGCGACCTGACCATCAATGCCATGGCCGAGGACGACGACGGCCGCATCATCGATCCGTACGGCGGTCAGCAGGACCTGAACGAGCGCCTGCTCAGGCACGTGTCCCCAGCGTTCATCGAAGACCCCTTGCGCGTGCTGCGGGTCGCACGTTTCGCCGCGCGCTATGCCGGACTGGGTTTTCGCGTGGCCGAACCGACCCTGCAGCTCATGCGTCAGTTGAGCGAGTCGGGCGAGCTGCAGGCCTTGACCGCCGAACGCAGCTGGAAGGAGATTTCCCGAGCATTGATGGAGGCTCATCCCCAGGTGTTCATTCAAGTGCTGCGCGATTGCAGGGCGCTGGAGCACCTGCTGCCTGAGGTCGACGCGTTGTTTGGCGTGCCGCAGCCGCCGGCCCATCATCCAGAGATCGACACCGGCGTGCATACCCTGAGCGTGCTTGAACAGGCGGCGCGCCATGGCCAGCCACTGAGCGTGCGCTGGGCGTGCCTGCTGCACGACCTGGGCAAGGGCACCACGCGCCCCAGCGAGTGGCCGCGGCATATCGCCCACGAGCAGCGGGGCGTGAAACTGATCAAGGCGGTCAACGAACGCTTCAAGGTGCCCAGGGATTGTCAGGAGCTGGCGGTGTTGGTGGGTGAATATCACACGCACGGCCATCGAGCCCTGGAGCTCAAGCCGTCGACGCTGCTGGAGTTGCTGCAGAGCTTCGATGTGTACCGTCGCCCCGGGCGCTTCGAGGATTTCATCATGGCGTGCGAGATGGACGCGCGTGGACGCTTGGGGTTCGAGGCCCGGGAATATCCGCAGGCGGATTATCTAAGGGGTGCGGCTGCAGCGGCGCGGGGTGTGGCGGTTCAGCCGCTGGTTGCCCAGGGGTTCAAGGGCCAGGCATTGGGGGAGGCGTTGAAGCGGGCGCGGTTGGAGGCACTCAAGGCGTATAAGGCGGGGGTTTGAGGGTGGCCTTGGGGGCCTCTTCGCGGGCAGAGACCCGCTCCCACAGGTGGGGAGCTGTGCTTGTGAAGAAGACGGTGATGATTCAAAGCGTGACGGGAGTCAATTGCTGCCCGCGCCATTCGAATGGAACGGGGGCCAACACCTGATCGATGTTCGACTCGCGCCAAAGCTGGTCAAGACTCACCCCTGCGCCTGGATGCACCAACTCTGGCGCGATCAATGCCAATGGCCACAGTACAAACGCATTTTTCAGAATTTCGGCACGGGGCAGCACCAGTCCGTCGAAGTTACCGACCAGGTCGCCGTACAGCAATACATCGATATCCAACGGCAGACCTTTGCGCTCCGGGGCGTAGCGGCCATTGTCGGCTTCGATGAACTTCAACCGACGATCCAGTGCGGTCAACGGCAAGTCGGTCAGCCCGGTTACCACCAGATTGAAGAACGGGCCGCTCTTGATGCCCACCGGCTGGCTTTCGAATACCGCTGAACAGCGCATGTCCACGAGCAAGGGCGCCAACGCATCGAGCCCCGCACACAGATGACGTTCACGGTCGGTGTTGCTGCCCAGGCCCAGGTAGATTCTATTCAGCGACATCCGCGCTCGATCTCCACACCGACACCTTGCGCCGCCGCGACGGCACCCGGCTTGGTGACCTTGAGCCGCAGCCAGGGAATGCCGAACTCGCTCATCAACAGCTGGGCCAGACGTTCGGCGAACGTCTCGACCAGTTCGAAGCGAGCCTGCGCGGCAAATGCCTGGACGCGCTGCGACACCGTCGCATAGTCGAGGGCCAGGGTAAGGTCGTCGCCAGCCGCAGCCGGGCGGTTGTCCCAGGCGAACACCAGGTCCAGACGCAGGCACTGACGAATGTCACGCTCCCAGTCGTAGGCGCCGATCACCGTGTCGACTTCCAGACCTTCGATAAACACTCTGTCCAAGCACTTCACTCCGCAGCACGACAAGGGCGCCAGGCGCCGTTAGAATCAAGGGTTTCCAGACCCGGAAATAGTAAGCATGTTCTGGTTGCTGGCGCTTGGCGCCTACCTGCTCGGCTCGCTGTCCTTCGCTATCGTGCTCAGTCGCGCGACGGGCACTCCCGACCCGCGAATGAGCGGTTCGGGCAACGCCGGGGCAACCAACATGCTGCGCCTGGCCGGTAAAAAGCTCGCCATCCTCACTCTGCTGGGCGACTTGTGCAAGGGTTTGCTGCCGGTGCTGGCCGCCGCCTGGGCCGGGATGACCCTCGGGCAGCAAGCCTGGATCGGGCTCTGCGCGGTAATCGGCCACCTGTTCCCGCTGTATTTCCGCTTCAAGGGCGGCAAGGGCGTGGCCACCTCCGCTGGCCTGCTGATGGGGCTGTACCCACCCGCTGCACTGCTGGCAATGCTGGCCTGGGCGCTGACCTTTCGGCTCAGCCGCACCAGTTCGCTGGCGGCCCTGATCGCCACGCCCCTGACCCTACCGTTACTGGCCTGGCAGCGCCCTGAGGCGCTGCTACCCATGAGCGTGCTGACGGTGCTGGTGATCTGGCGTCACCGCGGCAACCTGCGCGATCTGTTCGCCGGCCGCGAGCGTCACTTCTGAGCGGGCTGGCCAGCACGTTCAAAGCGGTGGCAACTGCTCCATTGGCCAACGTGCCTGGACACTGATCGCCAGGGTTTCCTGCTGCCCGGCCAACAGCCGCTGACAACCAGCATAGGCGATCATTGCGCCGTTATCCGTACAGAACTGCGGACGGGCGTAATAGACATTGCCACCCAGTTCACCCAGCATTTTTTCCAGGCCCTGGCGCAGCGACTGGTTGGCACTCACCCCGCCGGCGATCACCAGACGCTTGAGACCGGTCTGCTTCAAGGCGCGGCGGCATTTGTAGGTCAGGGTATCGACCACCGCCTGCTCGAAGGCCAGGGAGATGTCGCAGCGGGTCTGATCGCCGTCGTCTCCGGCGCTGCGGCACTGCTGCCAGGTGTTGAGGGCAAAGGTCTTCAAGCCGCTGAAGCTGAAATCCAGGCCAGGGCGGTCGCACATCGGTCGGGGGAAGGTAAAGCGCCCCGCCACACCCTGCTTGGCCAAGCGAGCGATCTCCGGGCCACCCGGGTAATTCAGGCCGATCAGCTTGGCGGTCTTGTCGAAGGCTTCCCCCGCGGCATCGTCCAGGGTCTCGCCCAGCAACGCATACTGGCCGATGCCGTCGACCTGCACCAATTGCGTATGGCCGCCGGACACCAGCAGAGCGACGAACGGAAACTGTGGCGGCTGCTCTTCCAGCATGGGCGCCAACAAGTGGCCTTCCATGTGATGAACGCCCAGAGCCGGTATGTCCCAGGCGAACGCCAGCGCCTGCGCACAGGAGGCACCTACCAGCAGCGCCCCGACCAGGCCGGGGCCGGCCGTGTAGGCGATGGCGTCGATCTCGGTTGCCGCGCAGTCGGCTTCGGCCAAGACCTGGCGGATCAACGGCAGCATGCGTTTGACGTGATCGCGCGAGGCAAGCTCGGGCACGACCCCGCCATAGGCGCGATGCAGGTCGATCTGGCTGAACAGCGCGTCGGCCAGCAGGCCGCGTTCGCTGTCGTATAATGCGACACCGGTTTCGTCGCAGGACGTTTCCAATCCCAGTACTAGCATGGCCAGGCCTTGTGGAGCTCTATTCGAAGGCGCGCATGATAGTCGTCGAACAAGGCACCGACCAGCGGTTTTCGATCAGAGGCTTTGCATTCCTGTCGGGTAAGGGTTAACATCCGCAACCCTTAAAAACCGACGTACTTATGCGCGATTTTGCCATGAGATGTCGACCCCGGTAATGAATGAAGGTAGCTCTGGATGCCAGCCGTCAAAGTTAAAGAGAACGAACCCTTCGACGTAGCTCTGCGTCGTTTCAAGCGCTCCTGCGAAAAAGCCGGTGTACTGGCTGAAGTTCGTAGCCGCGAATTTTACGAGAAGCCGACTTCGGAGCGTAAGCGCAAGGCAGCAGCCGCTGTCAAACGCCACGCCAAGAAAGTCCAGCGCGAACAGCGCCGCGCCGTTCGTCTGTACTAATACACAGACGTTCGTTGCAAGCTTCTGCCTTGCCCGGCCCACAGCCGGGCTGCCGGCAGTTGCAGCAGTACCCCGCCTCAACCGTCAGAACTGGTTTCATCGCCAGATCGTGCGCGTCATTCTGACGAGCCTTGCAAGGCTGCAGACGAGCACACTTATTCCTTTGGCAACGCCCTGCTTCGACTGCTGCCCCCGGGCTCCGTTGAACGTACAGACGTTTCCGATACAGAAATCTGCGCTGCAACACCTGCCAGACCGATTTCCAATGGGTACACTTCCGCTCCTGGGCTGCTGATAAAGAGAACGCCATGGCCGGGCTGATTCCCCAAGGCTTCATCGACGACCTGCTCAACCGCACCGATATCGTCGATGTCGTGCAGTCTCGCCTGCAAATGAAGAAAGCCGGCAAGAACTACACCGCCTGCTGCCCGTTCCACAAGGAAAAGACTCCCTCGTTCAGCGTCAGCCCCGACAAGCAGTTCTATTACTGTTTTGGCTGCGGCGCGGGCGGCAATGCCCTTGGCTTCATCATGGACCACGACAACCTGGACTTCCCCCAGGCCGTCGAGGAACTGGCCAAGGCCGCCGGCATGGAAGTGCCGCGCGAAGACAGCGGGCGCAACAGCAAGCCTCGCCAGCCCACCGACTCACCGTTGTACACCTTGCTTGAAGCTGCCGCGCAGTTCTACCGCATGGCGCTCAAGGGGCATGCGCAACGTCGCGCGGCAGTCGACTACCTCAAGGGTCGGGGCCTGTCCGGCGAGATCGCCCGCGATTTCGGCCTGGGCTTCGCCCCGCCCGGCTGGGACAACCTGTTCAAGCACCTGAGCAGCGACAGCCTGCAACAGAAAGCCATGATCGACGCCGGCCTGCTGGTGGAGAACGCCGACTCCGGCAAGCGCTACGACCGTTTTCGCGACCGCGTGATGTTCCCCATCCGCGACAGCCGCGGACGGGTCATCGCCTTCGGTGGCCGCGTGCTCGGTGACGACAAGCCCAAGTACCTGAACTCGCCGGAAACCCCGGTGTTCCACAAGGGCCAGGAGCTGTACGGCCTGTACGAGGCACGCAAGCACAACCGCAACCTCGACGAGATCATCGTCGTGGAAGGCTACATGGACGTCATTGCCCTGGCCCAGCAAGGCCTGCGCAATGCCGTCGCGACCCTGGGCACGGCCACCAGCGAGGAACATCTCAAGCGCCTGTTCCGCGTGGTGCCCAGCGTGTTGTTCTGCTTCGACGGCGACCAGGCCGGCCGCAATGCCGCCTGGCGCGCACTGGAAGCTGCACTGCCGAGCCTGCAGGATGGGCGCAAGGCGCGCTTCCTGTTTCTGCCCGAAGGCGAAGACCCGGATACCCTGGTGCGCTCTGAAGGAACAGACGCCTTCCGCGCCCGCATCAACCAGCACGCACAGCCGCTGGCCGACTATTTTTTCCAGCAGTTGACCGAAGAAGCCGATCCGCGCTCGCTCGAAGGCAAGGCGCACATGGCGACACTGGCTGCGCCGCTGATCGACAAGGTGCCCGGCGCCAATCTGCGCACGTTGATGCGCAACCGCCTGAGCCAGATCACCGGCTTGAGCGGCGAGGCTGTTAGCCAGCTGGTGCAAAGCGCACCTGCCACACCGATGCCCAGCCATGATCCGCTGGCCGATTACGATTCGATGCCGGGTTATTCGCCCGACTTCAGTGACTTTCATGCGCCGCCGGCCTTCGAACCACAGCAACAATGGACATCGGCCAAGCCAGGCGGGAAGAAATGGGAAGGCAAGCCCTGGAAGGGCAAAGGCAAGCGTGATTTCGAGCCGCGCCCGCAGCCGCGCACGCCGGTGACCGTCGAGCCGCCTACCTTGAGCGCGCTGCGAACCTTGCTGCACTACCCGCAACTGGCGGAAAAGGTCGAGGACGTCAGCCATTTTGCCGATGAAGAACAGGTACACGCGCAGTTGCTGGTGGCATTGCTCGAAGCCCTGCAGAAGAATCCTAAGCTACGCTCTCTGCAGTTGATCGCGCGCTGGCACGGCACCGAACAGGGCAAGCTGCTGCGAGCACTGGCCGAGAAAGAATGGCTGATCGATGCCGATAACCTTGAACAACAGTTTTTCGACACTATAACTAGCTTGTCCGCTCGCCAACGCGAGCGTTGTCTCGAGCATTTGCTCAGAAAATCAAGACAGAGTGAACTGAGCGCAGAGGAAAAGAATCAACTGCGCGAGCTACTCAGCCGCAATGTTCACGCACAAACCCCGACCTCAACTGGCGCGTGAGGTCCTAGCTCGGGTATAATCCTCGGCTTGTTTTTTGCCCGCCAAGACCTTCAGTGGATAGGGTGTTATGTCCGGAAAAGCGCAACAGCAGTCTCGTATCAAAGAGTTGATCACCCGTGGTCGTGAGCAGGGTTACCTGACTTACGCCGAGGTCAACGATCACCTGCCCGAGGATATTTCAGATCCGGAGCAGGTGGAAGACATCATCCGCATGATCAACGACATGGGGATCAACGTATTCGAGAGTGCTCCGGATGCGGATGCCCTTTTGTTGGCCGAAGCCGATACCGACGAAGCGGCGGCCGAAGAGGCCGCTGCCGCGTTGGCAGCGGTCGAGACCGACATCGGTCGCACGACCGACCCGGTGCGCATGTACATGCGCGAAATGGGTACGGTCGAGCTGCTCACGCGTGAAGGCGAAATCGAAATCGCCAAACGTATCGAAGAGGGCATCCGTGAAGTGATGGGTGCAATTGCGCACTTCCCCGGCACGGTCGAGCACATCCTCAGCGAATACGATCGTGTGACCACCGAGGGCGGCCGCCTGTCCGACGTGCTCAGCGGCTACATCGACCCGGACGAAGGCATTGCGCCGCCGGCCGAAGTACCGCCGCCGGTCGAGAAATCGGCCGACAAGGCCGATGGCAAGGACGACGACGAAGAGGAAGCCGACAGCGACGACGAGGACGAAGTCGAAAGCGGTCCGGATCCCGTCATCGCCCAGCAGCGCTTCGGCGCCGTGTCCGACCAGCTCGCCGTCACTTTGAAGGCTCTGAAGAAGCATGGCCGTCACAGCAAGCAAGGCATTGCCGAGATGCTGCTGCTGGCCGAGCTGTTCATGCCGATCAAGCTGGTGCCCAAGCAGTTCGAAGGCCTGGTGGAGCGTGTTCGTGGTGCTCTGGAGCGTCTGCGTCAGCAGGAACGCGCCATCATGCAGCTGTGCGTGCGTGATGCACGCATGCCGCGTGCCGACTTCCTGCGCCAGTTCCCCGGCAACGAAGTCGACCAGACCTGGAGCGATGCCCTGGCCAACGGCAAGGCGAAGTACGCTGAAGCCATCGGTCGCCTGCAGGCCGACATCCAGCGCTGCCAGCAGAAGCTGAGCGCGCTGGAAGCGGAAACCGGCCTGACCATCGCCGAGATCAAGGACATCAACCGTCGCATGTCGATCGGCGAAGCCAAGGCGCGTCGGGCGAAGAAAGAGATGGTCGAGGCCAACCTGCGTCTGGTGATCTCGATTGCCAAGAAGTACACCAACCGTGGCCTGCAATTCCTTGACCTGATCCAGGAAGGCAACATCGGCTTGATGAAGGCGGTGGACAAGTTCGAATACCGTCGCGGCTACAAGTTCTCGACGTACGCCACCTGGTGGATTCGTCAGGCCATCACTCGCTCGATCGCCGACCAGGCACGCACCATCCGTATTCCGGTGCACATGATCGAGACCATCAACAAGCTCAACCGCATTTCGCGGCAGATGCTGCAGGAGATGGGTCGCGAGCCTACGCCTGAAGAGCTGGGCGAGCGCATGGAGATGCCCGAGGACAAGATCCGCAAGGTCTTGAAGATCGCCAAGGAGCCTATCTCCATGGAGACGCCGATTGGTGACGACGAAGACTCCCATCTGGGTGACTTCATCGAAGACTCCACCATGCAGTCGCCGATCGACGTGGCCACCGTGGAGAGCCTCAAGGAAGCCACGCGCGAAGTGCTGGGCGGCCTTACGGCACGGGAAGCCAAGGTGCTGCGCATGCGTTTCGGCATCGACATGAACACCGACCACACCCTCGAGGAAGTCGGCAAGCAGTTCGATGTTACCCGCGAGCGTATCCGCCAGATCGAAGCCAAGGCGCTGCGCAAGCTGCGTCACCCGACCAGAAGCGAGCACCTGCGCTCGTTCCTCGACGAATAAGCTTCTGCGACGAGCACCACCAGAACCCCCGGCCCTGTCGGGGGTTTTGCATCATGGACCGATGGCCTTCAAGTTTGTTATCACCCCCTCTTCCCGCTGGCCGCCGCGCCCGACTACACTGGCCTTTTCTGCGCTGGTCCAACGAGGCTGCCATGCATCGACTGCCGGCACTTGTGCTGCTGACTTCGCTCGCCGGGCCAGCCATCGCCGACACCCCTCCTCCCGCTGGCTACCCGCCAGGGCAACTTGAACGTGCGTCGTTGCACACCGACGGCGCAAACGCGCGCCCTGTGTTCGCAGCGCTGGCAAGCGACCGCGCGCCGTCGCTGGACGAGGAGACTGTGGCCGATGCCGCGCCCGCGCGCGACTGGTACAACACCCTGATCTACGGTCTGCCAGGGCTGGTCATGTTGGTGATTGCGCTGGGCGTGGTGATCCGCATCAACCGTCGCCTGACCTCGGAGATCAGCCAGCGCATTGCCCTGGAGCATGAGCTGCGCAGCAGCGAATACCATTACCGCGGCTTGGTCGAGAGCCTTTCGGCCATCGCCTGGGAAGCCGACACCACCGACTACACCTACAGTTACGTCTCACCCCATGCCGAGGCCCTGCTGGGCTACCCTCTGCAGAGCTGGCTGGAGCCGGGCTTCTGGCAGCGCATCCTGCACCCCGAGGACGCCCGCCGAGCGCGCGCCTACTGCTCGGAACAGACCGCCGCAGGCGTCGGGCATGCCCTTGAATACCGGGTGATCACCGCCGACGGACGCAGCCTGTGGGTGCGTGACATCGTCAGCCTGATCAAGCATGACCTGCGCCCGGTGATGCGCGGCCTGATGATCGACATCAGCGAAACCAAGAAGATCGAAGAGGCCCAGCGCCTGTCCGAGCAGAAATTCGCCTCGGTGTTCCGCCAGTGCCCCGACATCCTGGTCATCGCGCGGCTCAGCGACGGCTGCCTGTTGGAGGTCAACGAGGCCTTCGAAGAGCAGATCGGCCTCAAGGCGCCGCAGGTGGTCGGGCGCCGCGCCGCAGAACTGGACATCTGGGGCGTGGACGGCGTGGCACCGCGCCTGCTCAAGCGCCTGCAGGGCGGCAGCGTGCGCAACCTGGAGATGACCTTTCGCCGCGACAACGGCCAGCGCTTCACCGGCCTGCTCTCGGCCGAGCCGTTCGAACTGGAAACCACCGCTGCCCTGGTCGTGGTGGTGCGCGACATCAGCGAGCTGAAGCAGACCCAGCAACGCCTGCAGATTTCCGAAGAGAAATTCGCCAAGGCGTTCCACGCCTCGCCCGACGGCATGCTGCTGACCCGGCAGAGCGACGGGCTGCTGATCGAGGTCAATGAAGGCTTCAGCATCATGACCGGGCACAAGAGCAAGACCTCGCTGGATCGCTCGACCCTGGAGCTGGGCATCTGGGCCGACCCCAACGAGCGCAAGCGGTTGCTGGAGAAGCTGCAGCGACAAGGCTTCGTCCGCGACTTCGCCTGCCGCATTCGGCGCATCGATGGCCAGGTGCGACTCTGTGAGGTGTCGGTGCGCCCGCTGCCGATCGGTGGCGACGCCTGCATGCTGACGATTGCCCGCGACATCACCGAGCGCCACCAGATGCAGCACAAGCTGGCGCTGGCGGCGACCGTGTTCGAAAGCACCGCCGAGGGCGTGCTGATCACCGACACCCAGCAGCGCATCAGCATGGTCAACCGCGCCTTCACCGAGATTACCGGCTTCAGCGAACAGGAGGTGCTGGGCCAGACCCCTCGCCTGCTCGCCTCGGGCCAGCACGACAGCGCGTTCTACATCGCCATGTGGCATCGGCTGGCGGCCGAAGGGCACTGGCAGGGCGAGATCTGTAACCGGCGCAAGAACGGCGAGCTGTACCCCAGCTGGCTGACCATCAGCTCGGTGCGCAACGGCGACGAAGCGATCACCCATTTCGTGGCGGTGTTCGCCGACATTTCCAGCCTCAAGCACGCCCAGGCGCGGCTGGACTATCAGGCCCATCACGACCCCCTGACCGGCCTGCCCAACCGCACCCTGTTCGAAAGCCGGTTGGCCGCCGCCCTGGCCAGCCAGACCGAAGCCGGCGGCCAGGGCGCGGTGCTGTTCCTCGATCTCGACCGTTTCAAACACATCAACGACAGCCTTGGCCACCCGGTGGGCGACCTGCTGCTCAAGGGCATCGCCCTGCGCCTCAAGGAGCAGGTGCGCGACATCGACACCGTGGCGCGCCTGGGCGGCGACGAGTTCATCATCCTGCTGCCAGGGCTGGCCCACGCCAGCGACGCCGAGCATATCGCCGCCAAGGTCCTGGCCTGCTTTACTGCGCCGTTCCAGGCCGGCGACCACGAGTTCTTCACCAGCGCCAGCATCGGCACCAGCCTGTATCCGCAGGACGGCAGCGACGTCGCCACCTTGGTCAAGAACGCCGATGCCGCCATGTACCGCTCCAAGGCCAAGGGTCGCAACCGGGTGGAGAGCTACACCCGCGACCTCACCACCCAGGCCACCACCCGCATCGCGCTGGAGCACGAGCTGCGCCGCGCCATCGAGCGCGACGAGCTGAGCCTGAGCTATCAGCCCAAGTTCAGCATCGACACCCACAGCCTGGTGGGCGCCGAAGCGCTGATCCGCTGGAAGCACCCCAACTTCGGCGACGTGCCGCCCGAGCAATTCATTTCGCTGGCCGAAGAGAACGGGATGATCCTGCAGCTCGGCGATTGGGTGCTGGAACAGGCCTGCCGACAGATGTGCGAGTGGAAACGGCTATACCACGAGTTCGGTCCGCTGTCGGTCAACCTCGCCGGCGCCCAGCTGCGCCAACCCAACCTGCTCAAGCGCATCGAAGGCCTGCTGGCCGACAGCGGCCTGCGCCCACAGTCGCTGCAGCTGGAGATCACCGAAAACTTCATCATGAGCCAGGCCGAAGAAGCCCTGGTGGTGCTGCATCAACTCAAACGCCTGGGCGTACAGCTGGCCATCGACGACTTCGGCACCGGCTACTCCTCGCTGAGCTACCTCAAACGCCTGCCGCTGGACATCCTCAAGATCGACCAGTCGTTCGTCCGCGGCCTGCCCGACGACCCCCACGATGCCGCCATCGTACGAGCTATCATCGCCCTGGGCCGAAGCATGCAACTGACCGTCATCGCCGAAGGCGTGGAAACCCCCGCACAGCAGGCATTCCTCGCCCGCGAAGGCTGCGAGCAGATCCAAGGCTATCTCGTCAGCCTGCCCCTGCCCCCCGAGCGCTTCGCCGCGACCTTTCTTCGTATGCGCCTTTCGGATTTTTCGGATAGCACTCCCTTCAATCCATCGCTATAATCGGCGGCCTTCTGGGGCCTATAGCTCAGTTGGTTAGAGCAGGGGACTCATAATCCCTTGGTCGTAGGTTCGAGTCCTACTGGGCCCACCAAGATTTGAGAGCCGCGCTTTGCGCGGCTTTTTTTGTTTTGGAAAGGCCTTTGTCGCGATCGGCTTCCAGCACGTGGTCGCCAATATGTTCGTCATACCGGCGGCCATCTTTGCCGGGGCCTTGAGCTGGGCGCAGTTCGCGGATAACTTCGTTCCGGTATTCTTGGGTAACGCCGTGGGAGGCGCGGTCTTCGTTGGGCTGGCCTATCATGTGGCGTACTTCAAGACGGCAACCGGTTCCGAGGCGTCAGCCACGGTCAGTGGTACGCGAACGCAGAAATAATCCAGCTATGCTGGCGTCAGTACTGTCATCAAGGTTGAGAAATGGACTTCACACCTGTCATCGCCCAGCTCTGGGGCATGCTGAGCTGGGCGCTCCCGCTCCTGTTGCTAATCACGTTGTTCAAGTCGCCGTGGGCCAAGGGTCATATCGGTGAGTTGCTGGTACGCTTGTTTGCACACTGGCAACTGGACCAACACACCTATCGCCGCCTGCACAACGTCACCCTGAATACGCCTGACGGCACCACGCAGATCGATCACGTGTTTCTCTCGGTCCATGGCATTTTTGTGCTGGAAACGAAGAACATGAGCGGCTGGATTTTCGGTACTGAACACCAGGCGCAGTGGACGCAGAAGTTTCCCAGGCGCAGCTTCAAATTCCAGAACCCTCTTCGGCAGAACTACAAACACCTGAAGGCGCTGGAAGCCACTTTAGGGGTGAGCCCTGCCCACCTGCATTCGGTGATCACGTTCGTTGGGGGCAGTACGTTCAAGACCGAGATGCCGGCCAATGTGACTCGGGGCATCGGGTTCATCCGCTATATCAAGTCGTTTCGGCAGGTGGTGTTCAGCGAGGCGGAAGTCGATGACATGTTGCAAGCACTGAAGGCCGGGCGTCTGGCACCGAGCATTGCAACTCATCGCGAACACGTGCAACACCTCAAGCGTCGCAGTGATCCAAGCGCTGAACGTTGTTGCCCGAAGTGCGGCAGTGCGCTGGTCATTCGCACGCGGAAAACGGGAGCCAATGCCGGGCAGCAGTTTTGGGGATGTTCGGCTTTCCCCAAGTGTAGAGTCATGCAAAGTCTCTAAGGTGCTGCGCTCCATCAGGCTGTTGATTGAAGGCAAACTACCCAAATGTTTGCCTGAACGGATCGGCACTTTTCTGTATTGCGGCGACCACGTGCTGCGCTTGCTCCGTCATCTCACCCGAGCTCGCCAGCACCTGCTCCAACGCCTGCAATTGCCTGCGGATCACTTCTTGTGGCTGCTCTACAGCACAGAGCTGGGCGAAATCCAGCAAGCCCTGTCGCGAGGCGAACATTGATTTGTTACCGATCAAGTCCAGGGCAAGTACGTCGTCAGGGATATAGGCCGTGGTGTTGACGATGTCGTAGGCGGGTGCAAGCCGTGCATCGCCTTGGGCGGGATTGGCGTAGAGCAGTCCGAAGTTTTTCAGATGAGCATCGCCGTTGCCGACGATGCAGCTGAGAGTCACGATGGCGAATAGCTGAGACAGTGAATGCTCTATCCGGTCCGGGGCGCAGAACATACGGATGGCTCTGGCAATGGACGAGTAGCTCTTGCTGTACTTCTGTTCGGCAGCCAGGCCCATGAGGGCTGTCATGTCCTCGAAGCCAATGGGGTTGAGCTGCTCGTCCCGATCGAAGCGGCGCATGACGAATAGTTTGGTGTTATCGGACAGGTAGAATTCCGGCACGACGATTCCAGAAGCCTTGGCCACGGACATGCAGAGAAACTCGTTGATCGCCAGGCCAGGAAATTCATCTCGGCCGCTCTTGATGATCAGTTCGGACGTTTTCGAGGTGAATCGCTGCGGCGCGTGGTTTTGATGCTCAGGTACCAGCACCTTGGGTTGCACCCCTGAGATGCCGGCACGCAGGATGTAGCGATCGACCAGGCTGGCGAAGATGTCCTCGGCACCATCCCAGGCGAGGATCTCATCCAGCCTTTCTCCGGGGAACTGTTGGCGTTGCAACAGCGCATCGACTTCCGGCGAGTTGACTGCGACTCGCCCGATGGGCGAACTGCTGCCTGAAAGAGCCAGGAGTAGCATTGGATCGACGTTTGTCAGCTTGGCCAGGCGATTACGCAGCTGCTCCAGCACGTAACCCTCAGGCAGATTCATCTGGAAGATGGGATGAAGTTCACGATGGCGATACTCATCCATTCGCGGGGGCATGAGCAAACTGATCGCCCTGTGGGCACTAGCGTCATCGCGATAGCGGAAGATGTAGTCATCTTCGCTGCGCATCACTCTTCCGCTCTCTCCTTCCGGGGTTGAAACCTGCAGTAGGGTCGGCATCAGTCGAATATCCCGTGAATTTCATCCAGCGTGGGCAGCACGGCAGGTATGACCGTGAGTTCGCAATTCAGCGCAGCGAGCACGCGTGCATAGGCGGTCATGCCGACCGAGAGATCGCCCTTCTCGATCGCAATGACCTTCTGCCGTGTGACAAAAGCTAATGCGGCAAGCCGGGCTTGAGTCATGCCACGATTGAGGCGGCGTTGCCGGATTTGCGCGCCCAGACGGGTGGCAATGAGCTCGTAATCCATGTTCTGTATACGTGACAAAGTGAGGTCAATGTAACGTATACCCAACCCTAACGAAAATAAAGCGTCGGCTGACACAAAGTGCAGCCTTTAGGCTCCTCTCTGGAAACCCTCACTTCGCCTGCAAACGAAACCCCAGCAAATTCTCCTGCAACCGGTACTGCTCCCCGATGTTTCCGCAAAAGCTGGTACGCGGCAGAAAGGCGCCGGCGCCGTTCAGGTAGGGCGGGATGTTGGTGCTCTGTTCGCAGCCTTGCAGGATGCGGCCGCGCAGCGCGCCGTTGGCTTGGGCGGAGCGCAGGGCGCCCAGTGGGGTGGTGTCGGCGACGACCAGGGCGCCGGGCGGCACCAGGGTTTCGTAGGTGCGGGCGAACTGGTGCGCGGAGCGGTCTTGCAGGTAGGGCACCAGGTAGTAGCGGATGTCGTTGCGAAACGGCAGGGCTTCGGTGTGGGTCGGCAGCTTGACCCAGCCGTTGGCGTACAGCCCCCACATCGACAGCATGGCCACCGGCCCCGCCAATACCGACAGGTAGACGACGGCAGTGCCGATCCGGCCGCCAGGCAGGTATCTGGCCAGGTGGACCACGCCGAGGATGCTGGCCAGGGCGATGCCCGGCAGGAACAGGGTAAAGCGGTCGAATACGCCGTAGGACACGGCGAACAGGAAGTTGAGCAGCAGCGCTGTCCAGAGCACCTGCAGCGCGCGGGTTTTCGGCCACAGGATGAGGCCAAGAATCTGCGGGCCGATCAGCGATAACGCCAGCAGCACCACGGCGTTTTTCTCGTGCCACAGGTCGTCGAAACGCCAGAGCGTGTCATTGCGGCCGCCGGCGATGATCGCCAGTTGGTCGGGGCCTGCCAGGTAACGGCGGGTGATGTCGAACAGGCTCATGCCAGTACCCAGGTCGCTGATCACGGCAGGCCAGGCCGGCGCAAAACCCAGGGCGATGCCGGGCAGCACCAGTAGCAGGCGCAGCCTGTGTTGCACGGCCAACTGCACATACAACGGCAGCAGCACCACCAGTGTCAGGGGGTGAATCGCCAGGGCAAGGCCGCTGAGCGCACCGATGGCCAGCAGGCGCCCGGTGGCACCGAGTCGCGCCGGTGCGGCGAAACACAGCCAGTAGGCGCCGATGATCAGCACGGCATGCAGCACGTAGGGTTCGGCCTTGGTGGAGGCCCAGAACACGGCGTGGGCCAGCACGGTAGCGGTTGCCGCCAGCAACGCCAGGTGGCGTGAGGTGCCGACACTGACCGCCAGGCCGTGGACGACCACGGCCAGTGGCAGCAAGAGGACGGCGTTGAGCAGGCTGAGCAGGTGCATGCCCAGCAGCGCGTGGATGACGCGAGCGATGAGCGCGTAGAACGGATGGCTGACCGGCCCCAGGGAGGAGCTGAGGAACGGGCCCTGGGCGGCGTCGGCCAGCATCAGGCCATTGTCCATCCATTGCACCGGACCGCTGGCGGCCAGGAAGCTGGCGATCACGGCGCACGCCAGCATCAGGCCGGCCACGACGGTCGGCAGGTGCGTGCCACGGGTTGAACTCATGTTCCTTGTTCTCCTGTTCCTTGCTCTGTAGGGACCGCGAGCAGCGGGTTGTTCAGTAAAGGTCTGAATGCAAACAGCAGCGGTGGGTGAACTATCGCGTGGCGAACTATAGAGGGATTGATAGTTTTGCCACTTCAATTTAATCAATCCATTGCACTCAGACTGCCGCTCGCCTGACGCCAGAAACAGCAAGTTCGACTGCACTTTCGACAAGTCGCGTCAAACTTTCCGTTCAACTGCAGGGTGCTGAACAAAAGGTTCTGCGTGATTTGAAAAAGCGTGACTGGCAACATTGCTTTGAGCACGGCGCCGATCAATGGCCTAATCGACGCTTGCCCACTCGCTGATGGAGCCTGTTTTGTCCGACCGCCACTCGTTTGCCCTCGATGCCATAGACCGCCAACTGATCGCCGCCCTGCAGATCAATGCCCGCGAAAGCGTGGCGATGCTCGCGCGCGGCCTGGGCATCGCACGTACCACGGTCACCGCACGGCTGGCGCGACTGGAAAGCTGCGGGGTCATCAGCGGCTACGGGGTACGGCTGGGCCAGTACGCACTGGATGGCGGCTTGCAGGCTTACGTCGGCATCACCGTGCAGCCGCGTTCCGGCAAGGACGTGGTACGGCGCCTGAGTGGCATGGCGCAGGTGCAGCAACTGTGCGCCGTCAGTGGCGAGTTCGATTACGTGGCCTGGCTGCGCACCGATTCGCCGGAACAACTGGATGAGTTGCTGGACCAGATCGGCAGCGTCGACGGGGTGGAGAAAACCACAACCTCGATTATCCTCAGCAACAAGGTGGACCGCCGGGGTTGAGTGCAAGCAGGCACAATGCAACAACGACGCATCCAATCGACCGATAAAACGTCATATCGACGACACTTTGCGCCTTATTTACCGCAGCGCCCTTGCCTAGAATGAACGTGCCTTTTCTTCGTTCAGCCTCAGCCAAGGTCCCCCATGAGCCCAACTTCGCGTCACCCCGCCGACGGCAAGAAGCCCGTCACCGTTTTCGGCCCGGACTTTCCCTTCGCTTTCGACGACTGGATCGAGCATCCGGCCGGGCTGGGCGTGATTCCCGAGCATCACCATGGGGCCGAGGTGGCCATTGTCGGCGCCGGTATCGCCGGGCTGGTGGCGGCCTACGAGCTGATGAAGCTGGGCCTGCGGCCGGTGGTCTATGAAGCCTCGAAAATGGGCGGGCGCCTGCGCTCGCAGAAGTTCGAGGGCACCGAGGAGATCGTTGCCGAGCTGGGTGGGATGCGCTTTCCGGTTTCGTCCACGGCGTTCTACCACTACGTCGACAAGCTTGGCCTGAAGACCAAGCCCTTTCCCAACCCGCTGACGCCGGCGTCGGGCAGCACCGTGATCGATCTGGAGGGCGAGACCTACTACGCCCAGAGTTTGTCCGACCTGCCGGCGCTGTTTCAGGAAGTCGCCGACGCCTGGGCCGATGCGCTGGAGGAAGGCGCACGCTTCGGTGATATCCAGCAGGCGATACGCGATCGTGACGTGCCGCGCCTCAAGGAGCTGTGGAACACCCTGGTGCCGCTGTGGGACGACCGCACCTTCTATGACTTCGTGGCCACGTCCAAGGCCTTTGCGCAGTTGTCATTCCACCACCGCGAGGTGTTTGGCCAGGTTGGTTTCGGCACCGGCGGCTGGGATTCGGACTTCCCCAATTCGATGCTGGAAATCTTCCGTGTGGTGATGACCAATTGTGACGATCACCAGCATCTGGTGATCGGCGGCGTGGAGCAGGTGCCGCTGGGCTTGTGGAAGCATGCGCCCGAACGCTGTGCTCACTGGCCGGCTGGCACCAGCTTGGCTTCACTGCACCGGGGCGCACCGCGCGGCGGGGTGAAGAAGATCGCCCGCGCCGCCGATGGCCGCTTTGCGGTGACCGATCACTGGGACGACACCCGCCACTACGCCGCCGTGCTGACCACCTGCCAGAGCTGGCTGCTGACCACCCAGATCGAGTGCGAGGAAACGCTGTTTTCGCAGAAGATGTGGATGGCGCTGGACCGTACCCGCTACATGCAGTCTTCGAAGACCTTCGTCATGGTCGACCGGCCCTTCTGGAAGGACAAGGACCCGGAGACCGGCCGCGACCTGATGAGCATGACCCTCACCGACCGGCTGACCCGCGGCACCTACCTGTTCGACCATGGCGACGACAAGCCGGGGGTGATCTGCCTGTCATATGCGTGGATGAGCGATGCCTTGAAGATGCTGCCCCACCCCGTGGAGAAGCGCGTCAAGCTGGCCCTGGATGCCTTGAAGAAGATCTATCCGAAAGTGGATATCGCCGCGCGCATCATCGGCGATCCGATCACCGTGTCGTGGGAAGCGGATCCTTACTTCCTCGGTGCGTTCAAGGGCGCCCTGCCGGGTCACTACCGTTACAACCAGCGCATGTATGCGCACTTTATGCAAAGCGCGCTGCCAGACGCACAACGCGGTATCTTCATCGCCGGTGACGACGTGTCGTGGACGCCTGCCTGGGTCGAAGGCGCGGTTCAGACGTCACTGAATGCGGTGTGGGGCATCATGACCCACTTCGATGGCTACACTCACCCGGAGAACCCTGGGCCGGGGGATGTTTTCGACGAACTGGGGCCCGTTGCCCTGTCGGATTGACCGTGTCCCTGATCGCCACACTTGATCAACAGACTTGATCACAACAGGAGCCCGCATGCGCATAGCCTTGTACCAATGCCAGTCCCAACCGCTCGACGTCGAGGGCAACCTTGCCCGTTTGCAGGCGCGTGCCCGTGAGGCCGCTCAGTGGGAAGTCGAACTGCTGGTACTGCCGGAAATGTTCCTGAGTGGCTACAACATCGGCGCCGAGGCGGCGCGCGACCTGGCGCAGGCCAGTGACGGCGCCAACGCCGAGCGGGTCGCGCAGATCGCCCGGCAATTCGGCCTGGCCATTGTGTACGGCTACCCGGAACGGGATGAACAGGGCAACGTGTACAACGCGGTGCAGTTGATTGACCGCACCGGTGCGCGCCTGGGCAACTACCGCAAGACGCACCTGTTCGGCGACGCCGATCGCGCCATGTTCAGCGCAGGCGAACAGGCGAGCGAGCTGCTCGAGTTCAATGGCTGGAAGTTGGGGCTGTTGATCTGCTACGACCTGGAATTTCCGGAGAATGCCCGCCGGCTGGCGGCCGCCGGTGCCGAACTGATTGTGGTGCCCACAGCCAACATGGTGCCCTACGGGTTCATTGCCGAGGTGACTGTGCGCAGTCGGGCTTTCGAGAATCAGTGCTACGTGGCGTATGCCAACTACTGCGGCAAGGAAGTGGAGTTCGAGTATTGCGGGTTGAGCAGCATCGCCGGGGCGGACGGGCAGCAGATCGCCAAGGCCAGCCGTGACGAAGCGTTGATCGTGGGTACCTTGGACAAAGCCACGCTGGCATCGGCGCGCACTGCCTTCAGCTATTTGAACGACAGGCGGCCGGAGCTTTACTGAAGCAGCCTGTGGGAGCGGTCGTTGGCCGCGAAAGACATGCCGGGGTACATCCGATACAGCGCGGCGTTTTTTTCGCGGCCACTGGCCGCTCCTACGGAGATCTGGTGGTCTGTGTGGGAGAAATGGCGCTTGGCCAGTGATGTCAATAAACCATCATAGGGGTGCTCCTACCTCCATGGTGGTTTTTTTTTGACGACGTTAAATAGTCGGCTTCTGTAGGGATTTCGAGGTTCGGCCACGCTTGCGGAACGGCTGAGCCCAGACGCTGTGCGGGTTTGCGAGCCGTGCAGCGGATTGGCGGGAGGAAAACGTCAGAAACCCACAATTAAGCAGCAATATGCCAGCGCCAGAAATAAATTACTATATAAATCATATACTTATTCTATTTCAACGCGAACATCCTGGCCAGTGCACTATTTTTGACGAAAGCGATTGACAGTCCCCCTGCCAAAGCCGATATATCACCCATCTGCCGCCAACACAGCAGTTGCAGTGGTGCCAAAGAGCGCCGCGCACATTCGACCCACTACCCCGTATTGCCTTGCAGTCGCTGACTTTGAATACCGGTCCGCGCTGTGTGTTCTGGCGTGTGCAGTCAGCCAGGTTCATTGCAGTACGCGGTCGTTGCGTGCAAACGAAGTTGGAAGTCGCAAGTTCAAGGGATCGTCGAGTACGAACCGGGCGGTAGCTTTGCCCAAACATATAGAACGTTAGTTATGGCGTTCAATCAATCGCGTGTCCAAGGAGGGTTCTTCCTCATGCCACATTTGTTCAACCTGGATGAAAGCACGTCGCGCCGCCTGGCGGCCGATATGAACGAACAGGGCTATGCCGTACTGGAAAACGCTTTGGCGCCCTACGTGCTGGAAGAACTTCGTGCCTATGTGGATGACCAGGCTGCGCGCCATAACAACCAATATTTCGCGTATCATGGCAATGCGCCACTCGTGGGCAGCCGATTGGCTGCCACGGCGGTGTCGAGCGAATTCCGCCAGCACCTGGCGCGCCTGCACGAGCAGGGCCAGGGCCATGCCGCCCCCAGCGACCAGGTGTTCCCGGTGCTGCGTTGCGTGCAGGGCCACAGTGGCCTGAAAGAATCCAACGCGTTTCACTTCGATGCCACTCTGCTGACCATGTTGGTGCCGATCTTCATTCCAGACCAAGGCAAGGACCGCGGCGATCTGGTGCTGTTTCCCAACCTGCGCCGTGTGCGTGGCAGCGTGCTGTTCAACGCCGTCGAAAAGGTCGTGTATCAGAACCCGCTGTGCCGCCGCCTGATGGGCTGGTGCATCGAGCGTGGCTGGCTCAAGCCGCTGTTGCTGCGCATGAAGCCTGGCAATGTGTATTTTTTCTGGGGCTATCGCTCGCTGCATGCCAACCAGCCGTGCGATCCGGCGCACCGTCGCGCCACCGCGCTGTTCCACTATGGCGATCCGCATGCCGGCAGTCTGACCACGCGGATGATCCTGCGGCTCAACCAGCACCGCGCTCGCCGCGCAGTCGCTCGCAGCAAAAGTCAGGCGTCCTGAGCGGACAACACCGTGTTGGACACTTCGGGGAATGGCGAGCAGCCATGGAGCAGCAAATGATCAACGTAACCAAGTCCTATCTGGGCGACATCGACAAGTTCAAGGCCTATGTGGACCGTATCTACGAGTCCCACTGGCTGACCAACCACGGTCCGCTGTGCTGCGAGCTGGAGGAGCGCCTCAAGGATTACCTGGGCGTGCGCCATCTGATCCTGACCAACAACGGCACCCTGGCACTGCAAGTCGCCTACCGCGCCCTGGGCCTGTCCGGCAGCGCCGTGACCACCCCGTTCAGCTTCGTGGCTACCAGCAGCTCACTGCACTGGGAAGGCATTCGCCCGGTGTTCGCCGACATCGACCCGCACACCTGGAACATCGACCCCGAGCAGATTCCAGCCAGCCTGCAGCCCGACACCAGTGCCATCGTTGCCACCCACGTGTTCGGCAACCCTTGCGCGGTGGAACGCATCCAAGCGATTGCCCGCCAGTACCGCCTCAAGGTGGTGTACGACGGCGCGCACGCTTTCGCCGTGAAACAGGCCGGCCAGTCGGTCTTCAACTGGGGCGATGCCAGCACCCTGAGCTTTCATGCGACCAAGCTGTTCCATACCATCGAGGGTGGCGCAATCGTCACCAACGACGACGATGTGGCTGCCCGTGTGCGCAAGCTGTGCAACTTCGGCATCACCGACGTCGACAAGATCGAAGGCCTGGGCACCAACGCCAAGCTCAACGAGTTCTGCGCCGCCATGGGCCTGAGCGTGCTCGACGACATCGACAACATCCTCGAGCGCCGCGCCGAGATGGGTCATTACTACACCCAGCGCCTGGGTGGCTACCTGGACCTGCAACGTCAGGCCGACGACAGCCAGATCAACTACAGCTACTTTCCGGTGGCGTTGCAGAACGAAGCCCAGGTGCTGGCCATGCGCACCGCGCTGCAGGCCGACGGCATCAACCCACGACGTTATTTTTACCCCTCGCTCGATACCCTGGACTATCTGCAACCGCAAGCGGTCCAGTACCAGTCGCGCAGCTTGAGCGACCGTGTGCTGTGCCTGCCCATCTACCCCGGGCTGGCACGCGCCACTCAGGATCAGGTCATCGATACCCTGCTGCGCGGCCACGAGCTGCATTATCCACAACCCGTTGCATGGGCCGCCGCCGTATGAACCGCCGTAACCAAAGCCTGAAAGCGTGCAACCAGGGCAATCGTCGATGAAGAAGCTTTCGGTCATCCACAACACCGCCCTCAGCTACCTGGGCCAGGCCTATGCGTTGGTGATCGGCATCTTGATCATGCCGTTCTACCTCAGCCACCTGGGCGCCGAGGCGTATGGCCTGATCGGTTTCTACGCGGTGATGCAGGCCTGGCTGTTGCTGCTCGATGCCGGCGTTTCGCCGTCGCTGGTGCGCCAGATTGCGCATCATCAGGGCAGCAGCGACAGCGCCGCGGCCAAGCGCATCGGCGGCTGGTTGATGCGCTCCTTCGAGCTGGTGTTCCTGCCCATGGCCGTGGTGTGCGCGCTGGCCGTCTACCTGGCCAGCGACTGGATGGCCACGCACTGGCTGCAGGCCCAGGCCCTGGACCCTCGCACCATCGTCAACTGCGTGATCCTGATGGGTGTGATGGTGGGCCTGCGCCTGTTCGCCACCCTGTACAAGAGCGGCCTGCAAGGCCTGGAGATGCACGCCTGGTTGAACAACGCCAATGTGGTGATCGCCACCCTGCGCTACTTCGGCGGCCTGGTGCTGGTGACCTGGGTGTCGCAGGACGCGCAGGTGTTCTTCGAATTCCAACTGTTCGTGGCGCTGGTGGAGACGTTGATCTTCGCCGCCAAGGCCTACCGCCATCTGCCCGCACCGACCCCCTTGAGCGGGTTCAACTGGGCGCTGGTGAAACCGATCCTGCCGTTCGCTGCCAGTGTCTCGCTGACCGCGGTGGTGTGGATCGTTCTGACCCAGCTGGACAAGGTGCTGCTGTCCAAGGTACTGCCGCTGGCCGAATACGGGTATTTCTCGCTGGTCGCGTTGCTGACCACCGGCATCATGATGATGATCAACCCGCTGGTGCAGACCCTGCTGCCACGCATGACGGTACAGGTCGCCGAAGGCCGTGAAAGCGACATGCATGCCCTGTACCTGGGTGCCAGCCGCTTCGTCAGCACCTTTCTGTTTCCCCTGGCGGCGATCATCGCGTTCTATGCCGAACCCTTGCTGTTCGCCTGGAGCGGTGACACGCAGGCTGCCCAGTGGGGCGCACCGATCCTGTTCTGGTACGCCCTGGGCAGCGCCATCCTGGCGGTCAGCGCGTTCCAGTACCACCTGCAATACGCCTACGGCGAAATGCGCCTGCACATCTGGTACAGCGTGATTTCGGCCGCGATCAGTGTGCCGGCGATGATCATCGCGGTGTACGGCTGGGGCGCCCTGGGCGCGGCCGTGACCTGGTTCCTGCTGCGCCTGGTGTCGTTCGCACTGTGGCCGCAAGTGGTGCATCGGCGCCTGGCCCCTGGCCTGCACCGGCCCTGGCTGCACGACATCCTGCGCATCAGCCTGAGCACCGTGCTCGGCGTGCTGCTGACCCATCCGCTGTTCACGGCAATTGCCGGCGGGTCCAACAACCGCCTGGTGATCTTCGCCGCCCTGGCTTTGTGCGGCGTGTTGACGCTGGCCTTGGTAGCAGCCACCTACAAACCACTGGCCCAGCGGGTTTTCCTGAAGTTGAGCAGAGCGAGCGTCGAACGATGAACCGGACCGAACAACAGATCATGCACACCTGGCCCGAGGGCCAGGAACCGCTGCTGTCGATCACGTGCCCGGCCTACAACCAGGTCGAGTACATCGAGCAGACCTTGAACAGTTTCCTGGCGCAACGCACCACGTTCGCCTTCGAGATTCTGATCAACGACGACGCTTCCACCGATGGCACCACGCAGGTGATCAGCCGCTACGCCGAGCAGTACCCGAACATCATCAAGCCGGTGTTCCACGAGCACAACCAGTACCAATTGGGCCGCTGGTGCTTCCCGGCGCTGTTCAACCGGGCGCTGGGCAAGTACATCGCCTACTGCGAGGGCGACGACTACTGGATCGACCCGCTCAAGCTGCAGAAGCAGGTGAATTTCCTCGAAGCCAACCGCGACTACGTGATGACCTACCACGACGCCATGGCCTTCGACAGCGAGGGTGACAAGGGGATCCAGCTGACCGGCAAGTACCAGGCCGATGCCACCGCCATGGACCTGCTCAAGACCCGGCCGATCTCGACGCTCACCACCTGCTTTCGCAACGTGCTGCACGAGCTGCCCCGGGAGCTGGAACAGGCACCCGTGCTGGACCTGTGCTGGTGGTCGATGCTCGGTGCCCACGGCAAGGGCAAGTACCTGGCCGACATCGCACCGGCGCGCTACCGCCTGCACCCTGGTGGGATCTTTTCCCAGCGCCCGAACCAGAGCAAATTGCAGATGACCCTGCACACCTATGCGTGCCTGGCCAACTACTACTTCCGTCAGGGCGACCGGGTGCTCTACGAGCACTTTCTGGTCCAGGTGTCGGGCATGTGCATCGCCGCTATCAGACCGGTGCAGAAGCTCAAGGCCGTACTGCACGTGTCGGGCAACGTCAGCCGCAACCTGCTGCGACGCCTGACGCCCGCTGCGGCGAGGGGCTGAAGACGACATGATCAACAAGGTTCTGGTGATCTGCATCGGCAACATCTGCCGCAGCCCCATGGCAGTGGCGTTGTTGCGCAAGCACGCGCCGCACCTGCAGGTCGAGTCTGCCGGATTGGCCGCATGCGTGGGCAACGACATGGACAGTCTCACCGCGCAGGTATTGGCCGATAACCAGGTGCCACAGCCGGCGCACGCTGCCACCCAGCTCACCGACGAGCTGGTGCGCTGGGCCGATCTGATTCTGGTCATGGACCAGCGCCAGTTGCGCAGCATCACCAGCAAGGCCCCGCACACGCGAGGCAAGACGTTCCTGATCGGCAAGTGGCGCGACGACTTCGAAATCGACGATCCCTATCGCCGCCCCATTGCCGCCTTTCAACGGACCTACACCGAATTGACTCGGTGTATCGAAGGCTGGTTGCCCTACCTGAGATCTGAGGATCGACAAAGATGACCGCGATGAACCGTACAAACCTGGAGTATTACAAGGACACCCAGATCGATCTCGCGACGATTCTACGGACCTTGTTCGATCACAAGAAACTGATTGTCGTGGTGGTGGCCCTGTTCACCCTGCTCGGCGGTTTCTACGCCGTGATCGCCACGCCGGTGTACCAGGCCAACGCCATGATCCAGATCGAGCCGAAGAAGGTCGGTCTGGATGCCACCCCGCAGCTCAATACCAAGCCGGCCTCGGTATCGGAAGCGGTGACCGAGATCGAACTGATCAAGTCGCGCACGGTGCTCGGCCAGGTGGTCAGCGACCTCAAGCTGGACGTGGTGGCCACGCCGCGCTACTTCCCGGCGATCGGCCGCTACATGGCCCGCGAATTCACTCCCACCGGCAGCCAGAAACTGGCCGCCCCGCTGTTCGGTCTGGATGCGTTCGCCTGGGGCGGCGAGAAGATCGACGTGTTCAACCTGGACGTGCCGGCCAACCTGCTGGGCGAGCGCATGACATTGGTCGCCGGGCCCAATGCGACTTATCGACTGGTAGACGCCGCTGGTGCGCCGCTGCTCAGCGGTCGTGTCGGCGAGATCAGCCAGGGCAACGGCATCACCCTGCAATTGGCTGAACTGACCGCCCGCCCCGGCACTGAATTCCGCCTGGTGAAGAATCGCCTGCTCAACACCTCGCTGGACTACCAGCAGCGTCTGCGCGTGGCCGAATCGGGCAAGGACTCGGGCATCGTCTACCTGAGCATCAACGACACCGACCCGGTACAGGCCAACCGCGTGCTGGATGAAGTGAGCCGCCTGTACGTACGCCAGAACGTGGAACGCAGTTCGGCCGAAGCGGCCCAGCGCCTGGACTTCCTGCGCTCGCAATTGCCGGTGGTGCGCAAGGAACTGGAAAAATCCGAAGAAGCCCTGCACGCCTTCCAGATGCGCACCAAGTCGGTGGACATCACCCTGGAGACCAAGGCACTGCTCGACCAGATGGTTGCCTACGATGCGCAACTGTCCGAGCTGCGCCTCAAGCGCACCGACCTTGATCGTCTGTACACCCGTCAGCACCCTGCCTCGGCCGCACTGAGCCAGCAGATCAGCCAGATCGAGTCGCAGAAGACCTCCCTGCAGGCACAGATCAAGGGCTTGCCCGAGACCCAGCAGGAGCTGCTGCGCCTGACCCGTGACATGCAGGTCACTACCCAGACCTACACCCTGGTACTGAACAAGAGCCAGGAGCAGGACATCATCCGCGCCGGCAACATCGGTAACGTACGGATCATCGACAAGGCCGACAGCAACATCGAAGAGCCGGTCAAGCCCATGCGCGCCGTCATCGTGCTGGTGGCGATGCTGCTCGGTGCCCTGGTCGCCGTGGCGACCATCTTCATCCGCCAGGCGTTCTACCGCGGCGTGGAAAACCCGGAAGTGATCGAGAACCTGGGCATGCCGGTGTACGCCTCGCTGCCGCTGTCGCGCCAGCAGGAACGCCTGCAGAAAAAACGCGACAAGGGCGTGACCAATCGCGAATCGCGCCTGCTCAGCGTGGCCGCACCCAGCGAGCTGGCCATCGAGTCGCTGCGCAGCCTGCGCACCAGCCTGCACTTCGCGATGATGGAAGCGCGCAACAACGTGCTGATGATCACCAGCCCCATGCCGGGCGTGGGCAAGTCGTTCGTCAGCGCCAACCTGGCGGTGATCATTGCCCAGGCCGGCAAGCGCGTATTGCTGATCGACGGCGACATGCGCAAGGGCTACCTGCACCGCGTGTTCGGCCTGCAACCCAAGCACGGCCTGTCCGATGCCCTGGCTGCGCGCCTGGGCAACACCGAGGTGATCAACGCCACCGAAGTGGACAACCTGCACCTGATCGCCTGCGGTTTCGCTGCACCCAACCCTTCGGAGCTGTTGATGCATGACAACTTCAGCAAGCTGCTTCGCGAGCTGTCGCCGCACTACGACCTGGTGATCATCGACACCCCGCCGGTGATCGCCGTGACCGATGCCAGCCTGATTGGCCGCCAGGCCGGGACCACCCTGCTGGTGGCTCGCTTTGGCCAAAGCTCGGTCAAGGAAATCGAGGTCAGCAAGCGGCGCCTCGCGCAGAACGGCGTGCTGGTCAAGGGCGCGATATTCAACGGCGTGATCCGCAAGGCGTCCACCGCCGAGTACGACTGCGCCGCCTACGGCTACGACTATTCGCCGAGCAAGAAGTAATCGCCTAGCAAGGCAGGAGTCTCACGATGTCCAGAACCGTAGCAATGATGCAGCCTTACTGGTTTCCCTATTTCGGCTATTTCCAGCTGATCGCCGGCGCCGATGCCTTTGTGCTCGGCGACAGCCTGCAGTACGTACACCCCGGTTGGGTCAACCGCAATCGGCTGCTCAGCTCGGGCGCTGCAACGTTGTTCACCTTGCCGTTGAAGAAGGACCATTCGGACCTGGCGATCAATCAGCGCGAGCTCAGTGACAACGCTCCGCAGGTGCTGGACAAGCTGCTCAAGAGCATCGCCATGAGCTACTCCCGCGCGCCTTACCGCGACGAGGTGCTGGCGTTGCTCAAGCCGCTGCTGACCTACCCGGAACGCAACCTGGCGCTGTACCTGGAGTACTCGCTGCGCAAGGTCTGCGAGTACCTGCAGATCGACACGCCGATCCACGTCATGTCCACCCTGCCGGTGGATCAGCGCCAGGTGCAGGACAAGCAGGACCGTGTGGTCAAGCTGGCCCGGCACTTCGATGCGCAGCGCTACCTCAACCCTATCGGCGGCACGGCCCTGTACGACGAGGAATACTTCGCTCGTCACGATCTGGAACTGCGTTTCCACCGCATGGACGAGCTTTGCTACACGCAGTTCAAGGACCCGTTCGTGGCCAACCTGTCGATCATCGACGTGCTGATGTTCAACCCGGTATCACGGATCCGCCAATGGCTGCCCTGCTACAGCACGCTCAAGCCGAGCGCTGCGCAGGACACCGTCAAAGTGGTCACCAGCCCTTCCGCCCACGCCATCGAGATGCGCTCATGAACGACTTCGACAGCAACGCCAACTGGTACCTGATCCAGACCAAGCCGCGGCAGGAAGCCCGTGCCGAAGAACATCTGCTGCGTCAGCAATACGACTGCTTTCGCCCGTTGCGCGCGGCCCCGGTGCTGACCCGCAGCCGCCGTGTGGCCGACGAGGACTTGTTCCCCGGCTACCTGTTCATTCGCCTGGACTGCAACGACAACTGGTACCCGATCCGCTCGACCCGTGGGGTGTGCCGCATCGTTGCCTTCGGCGGCATGCCGTGCCCGGTGCCGGACAGCCTGATCGCCAGCATCCGCCAGCGCGCGCAGGCCGGTTCGGCGAACGCGGTGCGTTTCACCGAAGGCGAAGCGGTGCGTGTGCGCAACGGCGACAGTGACGTACAGGCCATTTTCCTCTGCGAGGACGGCGATGAACGCGCCGTGATCCTGCTCAACATGCTGCAGCGCGAACAGCGTATCAGCCTGCCCCGCAGCAGCCTGCAGCGGCTTACCGCGCACGCCTGCTGAGCGGCGCACAGACATACGATGCTTTAGGAGAGCTGTTCGATGAATGCCAAGACCACGCTGGTGACACTGACGTACGGCGATCGCTTGTGTTACCTGGAAGCGCTGATCGAGCGTTCGCTGGCCTCTGCACACATCGAACGGGTGGTGGTGGTGAGCAACGCGTCGCGCGCCGACCTGAACTCGCTGCGCACGCAGTGGCCAACCCAGATCACCGTGATCGAGTTGCCCAGCAACACCGGTTCGGCCAATGGCTACAAGGTCGGTATCGAAGCGGCGCTGCAACTGGGCGCCGAATACCTCTGGCTGATGGACGACGACAATGCCCCCACCCTGGGCGCGGTCGAGACCCTGCACCAGCGGCTGCACGAGTGCGAGCGCCTCGTCGGCGTGGACAAGGCGGCCGTGATCGGCTTCCGCCCCAACCACCAGGCCGACATCGCCTCCGGCGTGCCGCATCGCTACGCGATCCAGCTGCGCTCCAGCTGCTTCGGTTTTCATGTCGCGCAGTTGCCCTACAAGCTCTGGCGCCGTACGCCCTGGGGCAAGCCCGCCGGGCGCAAGGCAACCAGCAAGCCGCTGGTGCAATTGCCATTCACCACCTACGGCGGCCTGCTGGCACACCGCAGCGTGTTCCAGAAGATCGGCCTGCCGCTCGAAGACCTGCTGCTGTATGCCGACGACACCGAGTACACCTGGCGCATCACCGCCAGTGGCGGGCAGATCTTTCTGGTGACCGAAGCGCTGCTCGACGACCTGGAAGAATCGTGGAACGCCAAGGCGCGTACCAACAACATCTTCGAGAGTTTCCTGCTCGGCAATTCGGACCTGCGCGCCTACTACACCGCGCGCAACCAGGCCTGGTTCGACAAGCACGTGTGGGCCGGCTCGACCCTGTTGTATCGACTCAATCGCTCGGTGTTTCTGCTGTTGCTGCGCTATTTCGCAAAAAGGAGCGGTTCGGACCGACGCCTGGGCTTGCTCCAGCAAGCCATGCGTGACGGGGAATCGGGTCGTCTGGGCATTCACGAATCCTACCCACTATGAAGATACTGTTCCTGAGCAGCCTGTACTCGCCGCACATCGGCGGCGGTGCTGAAATCGTCCTGCAGCGCACGGTCGAGGGCATGCACCAGCGTGGCCACGAAGTGTGCGTGCTGAGCACCGGTCCCGATGCGGGCCTCAAGCATGAATACGTGAAAGGCGTGAAGGTCTATCGCGCCGGGCTGCTCAACACCTACTGGCACTTCAGCGAACAGCGCCCCGGCGCGCTGGCCCGGCTGGGCTGGCATCTACGCGACAAGTACAACATGGGCATGCGCACCTACCTGCGCGACGTGCTGGCGGCCGAAAAAGTCGACCTGGTGGTGTGCCACAACCTCAGTGGCTGGTCGGTGTCGGCGTGGGATGAGATCTCCGCATCCGGCGTGCCGCTGGTGCAGGTGCTGCACGACATGTACCTGATGTGCCCGAGCAGCAACATGTTCAAGAAGAACGCCGCCTGCAAGACGCCCTGCACCCTGTGCAAGCATTTCCGTCAGGGCCATGCCGAACGTTCGGCCCAGGTCGACGCGGTGGTCGGGGTCAGCCAGCACCTGCTGGGCAAGCTCACCGACGCACGCTTCTTCCGCAATGCTTCGCAACAGGTGATCTACAACGCCAGCCCGAAAATCGACCACGCGCCGTCGCGTTTCGCCCGCCTGGATCAGGCCGAGCCGCTGCGTTTCGGCTACCTGGGCACGCTGTCCGAACCCAAGGGCCTGCGCTGGCTGATCGACCAGTTCAAGCGGTTGCCGTTCAACGCCACCTTGCAGATCGCCGGGCGCGGGCAACTGGACTACGAGCAATTGCTCAAGCAAGAGGCCGGCGGCGAGAACATCCACTTCGTCGGTTACCAGTCGCCGGAAACCTTCTATCGGCAGATCGACGTGGCCATCGTGCCGTCGATCTGGAACGAGCCGTTCGGCCTGGTGGCGGTAGAAGCCTGCGCCCACTCGGTGCCGGTGATCGCCAGTGCCCGCGGCGGCTTGCCGGAGATCATCCAGGACGGCGTCAACGGCCTGCTGTGCAACCCCGACGAGCCGCAGACCCTGGGCCTGGCGATGCTGCAGTTGTACCGCGATCCCGAACTGCGCGAACGCCTGGCCGCCCAGGCACGTGACAGCGTCGAGCATCTGCTCGACCAGGAACGGATGCTCGACAGTTACCAACAGCTGTTCCTCGATGTTCTGCAAAGAAGAAATGTCCATCATGAAATCAGCCCTGTCACTCAGTCACTTTGAGGCGCCGGCAGCGCGACTTGCGGTGAACAAGTCGACGCTGGTGGTCTGGACCGCGATCGGCCTGCTGCTGGCCGAAACGTTTTCCGGCGCCTTGCGCTATTACTTCGACCAGGCCGGCATCTCGGCCCTGCTGTACTTGCCCAAAGTGCTGTGTGTGGTGCTGTTCGCGTTGGAACTGACCAGCTTCAAGGCGCACCGCCTGTTTTGGATAATGCTGCTGGGGCTGGTGCTGTCGGCCGGCCTTGGCCTGCTGCACGGCGCAGCGTTGGCCAACCCGCTGTTCAGCATCTTCGTGTACATCCCGCTGCTGTTCGGCCTGGTCTGCGGCGAGCATCTGGAGCAGCGCCGCGTGTTGCTGGGCTGGGCGGTCGGCCTGTGCTTGGCAGCGACCATCACCGGCGTGTACGTGGACAGCATGTTCTCGGTGCCGTGGAAGGGCTACAGCTACAACTTGGGCGACCAGGAGCTGACCGGCAACATGACCTGGGCAGCGGACGGCGTCGACCGGCCTGCGG
This sequence comes from Pseudomonas sp. CFBP 8758, assembly GCF_014841725.1. NCBI lineage: Bacteria > Pseudomonadati > Pseudomonadota > Gammaproteobacteria > Pseudomonadales > Pseudomonadaceae > Pseudomonas > Pseudomonas sp. CFBP 8758. The sequence continues at coordinate 71,491 of NZ_JACYUK010000011.1, forward strand.
GCTTCGCCCGGATGTCGACCACTGCGGCAACGCTGACCGCGATCTTCACCCTGTACCTGAGCGCTTTCATGCGCTCCAGGGTGTTGATGCTGGGCCTGCTGGCGCTGGCCTTCGCGACCATTCTGGTGACCACCAACAAATCGACCGCCGCGGCGTTCCTGGTGACCCTGCTGGTGATGCCGCTGTACAACCAGCGCCTGCTCTGCCGCGTGTTGTTCGCGGTGCTGGTCGGTATCGGCGCCGCGCTGCCGCTGATCGGTTTGTGGACACCGCTGGACCCGAGCCTGGCCGCCAGTGGCGCCGAAGGCAGCCTGGTATCGCTGTACGACCGCATGATCAACACCTGGCCGCGCCTGGCCGATGAAGTGTTGCGCCGCGACTGGAACTGGACCGGCGGCGGCTTCGGCATGGTCGGCAGTGCGGTGAACATGTTTCCGGTGGACAACGTCAAGTACCCGGCCGTCGCCGACAGCCTGTTCATGTACCTGTGGGCCTGTTTCGGCCTCATGGGCCCGGTGCTGTATGCGCTGCTGCTGCCGCTGCTGATGACGCTGCGCAGCAAAAACAGCTGGATGGGCCGCGGGCTGCTGAGCATTTCCCTGTGCGTGGTGGTAGTGGGCTGGACGACCGATGTGCTCGAAGTGCCGGTCTGCGGACTTTTCCTGGGCATGGCCGTGGCCCATGCCATGCGCCGCAAGGCCATGCCCAGCCATTGGCTGATTACCGAACGACGTCGCAGCAACCGTGATGATTACCCCGATGGCCTCCAACTGACATGAACCTTTCTATGCCCAGATTGCTGCAACGTTTGGTTTGGTTACTGCTGGGGTTGTTCACCCACGGGCATGCCAAGGCCGCCGACAATTTCATCGTGGGTGTGGGTACCCACCTGCTCCACTCGACCGGGCCGGTGGCACGGCCGACCTTGCTCATGAAGGAAGCCGGCATCGTATCGGCACGCGATGACCTGTTCTGGTCCACGGTGGAGCTGGAGCCCAAGCGCTTGAATTTCCCACTGGGCTGGCAGCGTTATCTGCAGGCCCTGCGTGACCGCCAGATCGGCAACATGCTGATCCTGGGCTACGGCAACCAATGGTATGAACGCGACGCCAAGCCACGCAGCCCGTTCGTGCGCGATGCCTTCGCCAACTACGTGAACTTCGTCAGCCGACGCTTGCGCGGCCAGGTGGACTTCTACGAGATCTGGAACGAATGGGACCTGGAAGACCCGACCAGTGACGCCTTCAGCCGCGACTATGCCGCGCTGATCAAGGAAACCAGCGAACTGTTGCGCAGCAACGATCCGAACGTGCGCCTGATAGCCGGTGCAGTCACTACCCAGGGCTTGCAGGAAGGTTTCGCCGACCGCCTGGTGGAGGCCGGGGTCATGGATGATCTGGATGGTTTGTCGCTGCATCCGTACGTGCACTGCCGCAAGGACCATGGCGGCAACACGCCGGAAAGCTGGATCAAATGGCTCAGCGACATCTCCACTCGGCTCGACGCCCTGGCCCGGCGCCCGGTGCCCTTGTACCTCACGGAAATGAGCTGGCCCAGCGCCGACGAACCGTGCGGGGTCAGTGAAACCACCCAGGCGGCGTACCTGGCGCGCGGGTTCTTCCTGGCCCGCATCCATCCGGCCATCCAGGGCATGTGGTGGTACGACCTGTACAACGACGGGCGCGACCCCAAGGAGCGCGAGCACAACTTCGGCCTGCTGGACAACGATCTCAACCCCAAGCCGGCGTACACCACGCTCAAGGCCATTGCACCGTACCTGTCGCAATACAGCTACGACCCCAGGCACAGCGTGATCAGCGACTCCCTGTACCAGTTGCGCTTCGCCAAGGGCGACGAGCAGGTGCTGGTGATCTGGGCCGTGGGCCAATCGCGGCAGGTCAGGATCGAGTCGAGTGCATTGCTCAAGGGCGGTGCGCGCCTGGTCGACACCCGCCAGGCCGGCGTGGGCATGCGCGAAAGCGAGAACCCGTGGGATTGCGGTGAGCACTACTGCACCACCGTGATAACCGCCTCCGAGTTTCCCAAGATCATCAGCCTGGGCAAGGCCAATTGGTTGTTCACGCAGTAGAAAACGCGATGCCCGCGGCAGTGGGCCTCAACCGCAGCGCATCGTGCGCCGCCATCGACCGCGCCTGTTGGACGCGGCACTACCTCTAGCAAGCGCGTGAGCCAAGGATGTTCCGATGATTGTCATCAATGCACGTTTTCTGACCCAGGAGCTACGCGGGGTGCAACGGTTCGCCGAGCAGACCTGCCTGGCGCTCAAGCGTCAACGTGACGACCTGGTGTTCGTCACCCCGCCGGGCGTGCGCATGCACGAAACCGCTCGGCTGCTGGATGCTCAGGTCGTGGGCACTCGTACCGGTCACCTGTGGGAACAACTCGACCTGCCGCGCTACCTGCGCAGCCAGGGCAATCCATTGCTGCTGTCGCTGTGCGCCACGGCGCCGCTGTTCTATGGCAACCAGATCGCCACGCACCACGACATCACCTACGTACGTCACCCACAAAGCTACACCTGGCAATTCCGCACGGCCTATCGCCTGATGACGCCCCTGCTGCTCAAGCGCTTGAAGACCTTGATCACGGTCAGCCAGTTTTCCAAGCGCGAGATCGGCGAGTTCTACAACTTTGCGGCGCAGAAGATTCTCGTGGTGCCGAATGCCGTGGGTGAAGAGTTTCAGCCCGGCGAACCGCTGCAAGCCGGCGGCCCGCGTTATCTGTTGGCGGTGTCTTCGCCCAGCGCGCACAAGAATTTCAGCCGCATGATCCAGGCGTTCCTGCAGCTCAAGGGTTTCGACCAGGTGGAGTTGCGCATCGTCGGCGGTGGCGGTGCAGTGTTCTCCGACCCCGATCTGGAAGCCTTGGCCAAGCGCGATGCTCGGGTGCGCTTTCTCGGGCGCTTGAGCGACGCCGAGTTGATCGAGCAGTACCAGGGCGCAGCGGCCTTCGTGTTTCCTTCGCTGTATGAAGGCTTCGGCATTCCGCCACTCGAAGCGCAGGCCTGTGGCTGCCCGGTGCTGGCGGCCAATGCCGCCTCGATCCCCGAGGTGCTGCAGTCCAGTGCCTTGTACTTCGACCCGCTGGATGTCGAGCACATCAGCCGGGCCATGGCCCTGGCGTTGAACAGCCTGACCATTCGCCAGCATTTACGCACCCTGGGTCTGCAGAACGTGGCGCGGTTCAGCTGGGATGCTTCGGCACGGCTGATCAGCGATCGCATCGACAGTGTCCAGGTACGGCGTCCACGCGGTGCCACCCTGAACCAGCCGTCCAGCGGCAAGGAGCACTCATGACTCGCCTGGGGTATCTGGATGCCTTGCGCGGTATCGCCGCCTTGCTGGTGGTGGTCTGTCACCTGTGGCAGCCATTGCTGGGCCCCGGTGCGCTGCCGTACTTCTGGCTGGACATCGGCAAGCTGGGCGTCATCTGGTTCTTCCTGCTCAGCGGCGTGGTGATTCCGTTCAGCCTGCAACCGGGGCCGGGCGGCGCACGGCGCTTCATCGTCTCGCGGGTGCTGCGCCTGTACCCGGCCTACTGGCTGTCGCTGGCGCTGTACATCAGCATGCTGGCGCTGACCGGCGAAACCCTGCCGAGCTGGCAGCAGGTGGTCGCCAACCTGACCATGCTGCAGGCCGCCATGGGCGTCGAAGACGTGATGGGGCTGTACTGGACGCTGTTCATCGAGTGGCTGTTCTACGCCCTGTGCCTGGGCCTGATGCTGATCGGCCGACTGCGCAGCACCGGCTTTCGCGCCGCCTGCTCGCTGGCCCTGCTGGCCGCCGCAGTGGGCATGGGCCTGATGCGCATGCTGCTCGAACGCAAGCTGCCGGTGGCGCTGCCGTTGGGGCTGTCGCTGATGCTGTTCGGTTCGATCTGGCGCGACTGCCTGCTCGGCCAGGCCGATGCCCAGGTGCGCCGCTGCGTGAAGGGCCTGCTGCTGGCCTATGCCGTGGCTCTGCCGCCGACTTTCTTCGCCGCCTACGGCTTCGATGCCGGCAATGGCGAGTACTGGTTCCGCTACTGCTTCACCTATCTGTTGGCCATCAGCAGCTTCATGTTGCTGACCCAGCGCATCCGCCTGCATCAACCGTTGTTGCTGTGGCTGGGCACCATCAGTTACTCGCTGTACCTGCTGCATCCGAGCATGGAGCTGTTGTGCCGTTACCTGCTGGGCGTTCCCGGTCGTTCGTTGTCGGTGACATTGCTTGCCACCGCGCTGTCGTTGTTGGCTGCGCACGTGAGCTATCGCTTCGTCGAACTGCCTTTCATCAAGTTGAGCAAACGACTCAACGCCCGTGCTCGTCCGAGCGCGCCCCTCATTCCCGAACTGCAGGTGCCCTATGAAAATAGCAATCGTCCATGATTGGCTCGTCACCTATGCCGGTGCCGAAAAGGTGCTGGCTTCGATGCTCAAGATCTGGCCCGACGCGGACCTGTTCTCGGTCATCGACTTTCTCAGTGACGAAGACCGCAAGCACCTGGGGGGCAAGCGCGCCACCACGACCTTCATCCAGCGCCTGCCCAAGGCCCGCACGCGCTACCAGAAATACCTGCCGCTGATGCCCATGGCGATCGAGCAACTGGACCTGTCCGGCTACGACCTGATCCTGTCGAGCAGCCACGCGGTGGCCAAGGGTGTGCTCACCGGGCCCAACCAGTTGCACATCAGCTACGTGCATTCGCCCATCCGCTATGCCTGGGACCTGCAGCACCAGTACCTGCGCGAAGCCAATCTGTTGGCCGGCCTGAAGAGCAAGGTGGCGCGGATGATCCTGCACTACATGCGCATGTGGGACCAGCGCACCGCCGCCGGTGTCGACGAGTTCATCAGCAACTCGCAGTTCATTGGTCGACGCATCGACAAGGCCTATCGCCGTCCATCGACGGTGATCTACCCACCGGTGGACACCACCGGTTTCAACCTGCAGACCGAGAAGCAGGATTTCTATCTGACCGCCCAGCGCATGGTGCCGTACAAGAAAGTGCCAATGATGGTGGAAGCGTTCAGCGCCATGCCCGACAAACGCCTGATCGTCATCGGCGACGGCCCGGAAATGGAAAAGTGCCGCGCCGTGTGCGGCCCCAACGTCACGCTGATGGGCTATCAGTCGTTCGAGGTATTGCGCGAGCACATGCAGAACGCCCGAGGCTTCGTCTTTGCCGCCGAAGAGGATTTCGGCATCAGCCCGGTCGAGGCCCAGGCCTGCGGTACGCCGGTGATTGCCTTCGGCCGTGGCGGCACCCTCGAAACCGTACGCGGGCTCAACGACGACAACCCCACCGGTGTGTTCTATTACCAGCAGACAGTGGCTGCCTTGACGGCCGCCATCGAAACGTTCGAAAGCCAGGCGTCGCGCTTCAATGCGCGCACCTGCCGCGAGAATGCCCTGCAGTTCGCGGAAAAGCGTTTCGAACGGGAAATGCGCCAGTTCGTCGAGCAGCGCTGGAACGAAGCACGCCTGGGTGACGCCTTCGACTGCAACCCGGTATTGGGCCTGGCCGACACCGGCCTGCTGCTCGCGGCGGCCCAGAAGCTCTAGGCCGCGCAGGAACATGTTGTACCGCCACACCGCTGTTCTGAACCTCCCAAATACCGTGCGAGAAGTCTGATTCTCCAAGGAAGATTGCAATGAAACGAACTGTATTCGTAGTCGCGTTGTTCGCCGTGCTGCTGCAAGGATGTGTGTTTTCCCCAGGGCAACACATGACGCCCGAGGATGCCGCCGACGACATCGGCACAACCGGACCGGTAACGGTCCTGCCGATCAACGCGCAGACGGTCGCGCAGCATCAGAGCCTGTACCGGCCCGAACCGGTACCGGCAGCGCTGTATGGCTACACGCCGGGCGACTACCGCATCGGCGCCGGCGACGGTCTGCAGATCACGGTCTGGGACCACGTCGAGCTGAATTCGCCAACCAACCAGGAGCCACGCGCCCAGGGCACGCAGATCGTGCGCAACGACGGTACCGTGTACTACCCGTTCATCAACTCCATCCAGGCCGAGGGCAAGACGGTCAGCGAACTGCGCAATGACTTGCAGCGCGCCCTGTCGCGCTTCCTCACCGACACCCAGGTGGACGTCAACGTGCAGAACTACGCCAGCCAGCGCGTGGTGTTTTCCGGTTCGTTCAAGAACGCCGGCCCGCAGGTTCTGAACAACGTGCCGCTGTCGCTGATCGAAGCGGTCAGCCGCGCCGGTGGCGACGATGGCAGCGGCAACCTGGCCGGGCTGATCCTCAAGCGCGACGGGCACGAGTACCTGCTGGATATCGACACCCTGAACCGCAAGGACTCCAAGCTCAACGGCATCTACCTGAAAAACGGCGACCAGCTGCACCTGGGCAACAACCGGGCGAACAAGGTCTACGTGCTCGGCGAAGTCAATTCGCCCCAGGTGATGACCTACGGCACCAGCACCTTCACCCTGCTCGAAGCGCTGGGCAATGCCGGTGGCCTGTCCCAGGAAACCGCCAACGCCGAGGCCATCTACGTGATCCGTGGCGCCCAGGACCGCTCCAAGCAACCGGCCACGGTGTTCTACCTCAACGCCAAGAAGCCGACCGCCTTCCTGCTCGCCCGCCAGTTCGACCTGCAGGCCTCGGACGTGGTCTTCGTCGGTCCTTCGGACATCACCCGCTGGAACCGTTTCATCAGCCAGTTGCTGCCGTCGGCCACCGTGGTTGCTACCGGTAATGCACTGGGCCAGTGATCTGACCATAGAAGCGCCACTGAACGCTTTGGCAAGCGCTTGACTCCAAGTCTTGCCCAGGCGCTCAGCGTAAGCGTTTCGCGCCGATGGGCTTTCGCATCATCTGCCCACTTCAGGAATTCCCATGACTGACCCACGCAACGTTGCCCACGACAAGAAAGTCCAGCAGGAAAAGAAGAACAACGGCGAAGAGATCGCACCCAACGCCGAACACGCGCCACAGCCAGGCATGAAGCCGGCGCTCAAGCACGATGACGAGCAGCAGGACGAGCAGGACGACAAGGCCTGAACCAGGCGCCGACCTGAGCTGAAGATGGCCTCTGGCGGCGCTGACCCACGTCGGTGACCGCCAGATCGCTTGCCAAGATGCGAATTTCTCCGCAATCCGCGCAAAAGCCTGTTTTGCCTGGGCAATCCCCGCGCGAACGGCTCCCCCACCTACCCGCAAATCCGCTACGATGATTCCCTACAGCCTTACCGCTCAAAGGGAATTGACATGCCTCATCCTTCACTGCCGGCCGCAGAACACGTGGTGCTCGACAACGGCCTGCACGTGCGCCTGCATCATGAACCGCGTCTCAAGCGTGCCGCCGCCTTCATGCGCGTCGCTGCGGGCAGCCATGACGTACCTGCCGCCTGGCCGGGCCTGGCACATTTCCTTGAACACCTGTTCTTTCTGGGCACCGAACGCCACAGTGGCGACCACGGCCTGATGGCCTTCGTGCAGAACCACGGCGGGCAGATCAACGCCAGCACGCGCGAGCGCTGCACCGACTATTTCTTCGAGGTGCCGGTGAGCGCCTTCGCCGGCGCCCTGGAGCGTCTGTGCGACATGCTCGGCCATCCGCGCATGACCCAGGCCGAGCAATTGCGCGAGCGCGAAGTGCTGCATGCCGAGTTCGTCGCCTGGTCGCGCGACCCCGAGGCACGCCACCAGCAATGGCTGACCAGTGCGCTGGACGCCGAGCATCCATTGCGCGCGTTCCACGCCGGCAACCGCTACAGCCTGCCGGTGCCGCGCGACTCGTTCCAGCAGGACCTGCGCAGCTTCTACCGGCGCTTCTACCAGACCGGGCAGATGACCTTGTGCCTGGTGGGCCCGCAACCGCTGGAACAGCTGCGCGCCATGGCCGAAAAGGTGGCCGGTGCGCTGCGCCCCGGCGATACCGCCGAACAGATCGCCCCGCCGCCGCTGGTAGGCACGCCGGGAGAGGCGGTCGAACGTGCGGACAGCAGCCGTTTCAACCTGCTGTTCGCCTGCGAAAACCTGCCCCGTGGTGCCACCCAGGCGCTGGAGTTCCTCGGCACCTGGCTGGGCGCCAGTCAGCACGGCGGGTTGCTGGCCGAGCTGCGCCGTCGGCAACTGGTGCAAAGCCTGGAGCTGAGCACCTTCTACAGCTTCGCCGACCAGGCATTGATCAATATCGAATTCAAGCTCACCCCGGCGGGCGAAACCGCCACGGCGCTGATCAGCCAGCTGTGCTTCGACTGGCTGGAGTTCTTCCAGGCTCACGACGACTGGCAGGGCCTTCGCGAAGAATTCCGCCTGCTCAACGAGCGCCGTCTGCAGGTTGCCAGTGCCTTGGAGCTGGCCCGTCATCACAGCGACGAAACCCCGTGCGAGTTGAGTCGACAAGCCGTGCAGGCGCTGCGCGAGGTGCTCGAACAACTGCGCCCGGAACACCTGCTGCACCCGATGGAGGCCGGCCCGGAGCGCGACCTCGCCGGTCGCTGGCGGCTGCCGCCACGCAATCGCTTCCTGCGCCCCAGCCGGCGCCCGGATCACCCCGTGACCGACCCACAAGGCCTGGCGTACTGGCACGGCGCTTCGGCACACAGCCACGAAGCGGCGCTGCACCTGCGCTGGCGGGTCAATGCCTCGCGCCACCAGGGGTTGTTCCGCACCCTGCAGGACAGCTTGCGCAAACTCACCGAAGAAGCCCGCCAGGCCGGTGTGCAAATGGTCTTCAGCAGCCTGGGCGACGACTGGCAACTCAAGCTCAGTGGTGTGCAGGCGCCGATTCCGGCGCTGCTCGAACAGGCCCTGGAGCTGCTCGCCATACCCGCCCCGGAGGTCTGGCATCAGGCCGGGCAGGAACCGCCGAGCGCAACCCTGACCCCTATCAAGGAACTGCTCAAGCGCCTGCCCGACCACAGCCTGGGTTATTTCCACAGCCGTACCTCCGATGAAGACCTGCGCCCCCTGGCGCTGCAGAAGCTGTGGGGCGCGGCGCGCTGGGATGGCCTGGCGGTCGGCATGGACGACGGCGAACGCAGTGCGCTGAACAATGCGTTGCGCAAGATGCCCGGCACGGCCAGCCCGCATCTTGCGCAACCGCATCCGGCCCATTCGGGGCGCAGTTGGAGCCACGTGCCGTGCCAATCGAGCGAACATGCATTGCTGCTGTTCTGCCCGGTACCCAGCCAGAGCATTGCCGACGAAGCGGCCTGGCGCCTGCTCGCGCAGCTGTGCCAGACGCCGTTCTACCAGCGCCTGAGGGGCGAGCTGCAACTGGGCTACGCCGTGTTCAGCGGCCTGCGCCAGGTGGCGGGGCGCACGGGTCTGGTGTTCGGCGTTCAGTCGCCTCATGCACCGCTGGCCGATATTCTCGGCCATGTGCAGACCTTCATCGAAACCCTGCCAACGCTGGTCGAGGCCTGCAAGCCTGCGGCGCTGGACACCCAGCGCGAAGAACTGGCCAATCGTCACGAGCGCTCGCAAATGGACCTGCTGCCCCTGGCCGATCTGCTCTGGCAGGCTTGCCAGGCCGGCCATGGCGCCGACTATCTGGCTGCCCTGCAGCGGGCGGTGCGCGAGCTGCGCACAAGCGATCTGCAACAGGCGGCGCAGCAACTGGCCAGCGGCACCGGTAGCTGGCTGTGCCTGGCTACAGGCCCTGCGGTGGAGCCTGCGTGGCTGCCGGCGCAGCGATCGTTACCAGGCAGGTAACGGACTTTATCGAATAATTAACCGTAGGCGCCTATCTTATTTAGTAACATAGTCGCCCAAGGAGCATTGAACGTCCTACGGTCGGGGCGGACTAATGCTACAAGCCCATCAACCTAGAAGGAGATCTCTTATGTGGACCAAACCTGCTTACACTGATCTGCGCATCGGCTTCGAAGTCACCATGTACTTCGCAAGCCGCTAAGCTTCAGTTGCAACGCAACGCCTCGGCCAGTCACTGACCGGGGCGTTTTCATTTCCAGGCTTGATGCTGCGAGTTCTCCATGTATATCCAGATTCTTGGCTCCGCCGCCGGCGGCGGCTTTCCCCAGTGGAACTGCAATTGCGCCAATTGCAGTGGCTTTCGCGACGGCAGCCTGCGCGCCCATGCGCGCACGCAGTCGTCCATTGCCCTGTCCGACGATGGGGTCAACTGGGTGCTGTGCAATGCCTCGCCGGACATTCGCGCACAACTGCAGAATTTTGCACCGATGCAGCCGGGCCGAGCCCTGCGCGACACCGGTATCCAGGCCATCGTGCTGCTCGACAGCCAGATCGACCACACCACCGGGCTGCTCAGCCTGCGCGAAGGCTGCCCGCATCAAGTCTGGTGTACCGACATGGTGCATCAGGACCTGAGCACCGGCTTTCCGTTGTTCAACATGCTCAGCCACTGGAATGGCGGGCTGGACTGGCAGCGCATCGAGCTTGAAGGCAGCTTCGTGATTCCGGCGTGCCCGCACCTGCGTTTCACCCCGCTGCCGCTGCGCAGTGCCGCCCCGCCCTACTCGCCCCACCGCTTCGATCCGCATCCGGGCGACAACCTGGGCTTGATCGTGGAAGACACGCGCACCGGCGGCACGCTGTTCTATGCGCCGGGCCTGGGCCAGGTCGACGACGCGTTGCTCGAACGCATGGCCGGCGCGGATTGTCTGTTGGTAGACGGCACCCTGTGGGACGACGATGAAATGCAGCGACGTGGCGTTGGTACCCGGACCGGACGTGAGATGGGTCACCTGGCGCAGAGCGGCCCCGGCGGCATGCTGGAAGTGCTGGAAGGCCTGCCGCGCCAGCGCAAGGTGCTGATCCACATCAACAACACCAACCCGATCCTGGACGAAGACTCGCCACAGCGCGCCGAACTGGCCAAGCGCGGTGTCGAAGTGGCGTTCGATGGGATGAGCATCGAGTTGTAGTGGCGTGTCAGGGAGGGCCTCTTCGCGGGCAGAGACCCGCTCCCACAAGGGCTGAATCAAACTCTGTGGGAGCGGGTCTCTGCCCGCGAAGGGCCATCACTGCCAACACATTTCCTGGGAGAACCGCAATGTCCGACACCCCCATGACCCCCGCCGAATTCGAGCAGGCCTTGCGTGCCAAGGGTGCGTATTACCACATCCACCACCCCTATCACGTGGCCATGTACGAAGGCCGCGCCAGCCGCGAGCAGATCCAGGGTTGGGTGGCCAACCGTTTCTACTATCAGGTCAACATCCCGCTCAAGGACGCAGCCATCCTGGCCAACTGCCCGGACCGCGAGATCCGTCGCGAGTGGATCCAGCGCCTGCTCGACCACGACGGTGCCCCCGGCGAAGACGGCGGCATCGAAGCCTGGCTGCGCCTGGGCCAGGCCGTGGGCCTGGATCCCGACCAGTTGCGCTCTCAGGAGCTGGTATTGCCTGGCGTACGTTTCGCCGTGGACGCCTACGTCAATTTCGCCCGCCGGGCCAACTGGCAGGAAGCGGCGAGCAGTTCGCTGACCGAGCTGTTCGCGCCGCAGATCCATCAGTCGCGCCTCGACAGCTGGCCAGCCCACTACCCGTGGATCGACCCGGCCGGCTACGAATACTTCCGCACGCGCCTGGGCCAGGCCCGGCGCGACGTGGAACATGGTCTGCACATCACCCTGCAGCACTACACCACGGTTGCGGGCCAGCAGCGTATGCTGGAAATCCTGCAGTTCAAGCTCGACATCCTGTGGAGCATGCTCGACGCCATGAGCATGGCCTACGAGCTGAACCGTCCGCCCTATCACAGCGTTACCGACCAGCGTGTCTGGCACAAGGGGATCGCCCTATGAGCTTCGATCGTCTACAAACCCCGCGCTGGCGCCAGGGCTACCGGTTCCAGTACGAGCCGGCGCAGAAAGGCCACGTGCTGCTGTACCCCGAGGGCATGATCAAGCTCAACGAAAGTGCCAGTGCCATTGGCGGCCTGATCGACGGCCAGCGCAGCGTGGCCGCGATCATCGCCGAGCTCGACGCGCAGTTCCCCGGTGTGCCCGAGTTGGCCATCGATATCGAGCAATTCATGGAGGTCGCCCGTGCACAGCACTGGATCGAACTTGCCCAGCCTGCCACCCACGCCTGAAGTCGGACTGCCGCTGTGGCTGCTGGCGGAACTGACCTACCGCTGCCCGCTGCAATGCCCGTACTGCTCCAACCCCCTGGACTTCGCCGCCCAAGGCAAGGAACTGAGCACCGAGCAGTGGTTCAAGGTGATGGCCGAAGCCCGCGAAATGGGCGCCGCGCAGATCGGTTTCTCCGGTGGCGAGCCGCTGGTGCGCCAGGACCTCGCGCAGCTGATCGGCGAAGCCCGGCGCCTGGGGTTCTACACCAACCTGATCACCTCGGGCATCGGCCTGACCGAACAGAAGATCGCCGACTTCAAGGTCGCCGGTCTGGATCATATCCAGATCAGCTTTCAGGCCAGCGACGAGCAGGTCAACAATCTGCTGGCCGGCTCGAAAAAAGCCTTCGCGCAGAAGCTGGAAATGGCCCGTGCAGTGAAAGCCCACGGCTATCCGATGGTGCTGAATTTCGTGACCCACCGGCACAACATCGACAAGATCGACCGCATCATCGAGCTGTGCGTGGCCCTGGAGGCCGACTTCGTCGAACTCGCCACGTGCCAGTTCTACGGCTGGGCCGAGCTCAACCGTGCCGGCCTGTTGCCCACCCGTGAACAACTGGTGCGTGCCGAACGCGTTACCAATGAATACCGCGCCAAGCTGGAAGCGGCCGGCAGCGCCTGCAAGCTGATTTTCGTCACGCCCGACTACTATGAAGAACGCCCCAAGGGCTGCATGAACGGCTGGGGCAGCATTTTCCTCACCGTAACGCCCGATGGCACCGCGCTGCCGTGCCACGGTGCGCGTCAGCTGCCGGTGGAGTTTCCCAACGTGCGCGATCATAGCCTGCAGCACATTTGGTATGACTCGTTCGGTTTCAACCGCTTTCGCGGTTATGCCTGGATGCCCGAGCCATGCCGCTCGTGCGACGAGAAAGAGAAGGACTTCGGTGGCTGTCGCTGCCAGGCTTTCATGCTGACCGGCGATGCTGCCAATGCCGATCCGGTGTGCAGCAAGTCGCCCCACCATGGCGTGATCCTGCGGGCTCGCGAAGAAGCGGAACACGCTACCCAGACGATCGAACAATTGGCCTTTCGCAATGACCGAAACTCACGCCTCATCGCCAAAGCATGACCGCTTCAGCGCCTCCCAGGCCGTAGCTGCCGGGACCGATTTCGCCGAACTTCGGGTCGGCCCTGCTGGCGTGTTCTGGAACGAGTTCCGTCCCCAGGATGGCGCCTGCCGACTGTGGACCGAGCAGGACGGTGTGGCCGTTTGCCTGACGCCCGACGGTTACAGCGCGCGCAGCCGGGTCTACGAATACGGCGGTGGGTCGTTCTGCCTGGCGAACGACGAACTGGTGTTCGTCAACGAGGCCGACCAGCAGCTCTACCGTCAGCCGGTGACCGGCGGCCTGCCGCAACCGTTGAGCTTCGGCCAGAAGCGCTACGGGGGGCTGGAATATGCCGCAGGCCAGGTGCTGACGGTGGAGGAAGACGGCGACACTCATCGCCTGGTGGCCATCGACCTGGCCAGCGAGCGTCACCGCGTGCTGGCCGAAGGTGCCGACTTCTACGCCTCGCCGGTATTGAGCCCGGACGGCACCCGTCTGGCCTGGATCGAGTGGGACCGTCCGCATCAGCCCTGGGCCCAGACGCGGTTGATGTGCAGCGAACTGGCGGCCGTGGCGGAATGCGTGGCCAGCGGTTTCAGCCTGCAGCAGCCGCGCTTCGATGAACAAGGGCGGTTGTATTGCCTGTCCGATGCGAACGGCTTCTGGCAACCGTGGGCAGAAGTCGACGGCAAATGGGCGCCTCTGCCCGCGGCGCCGGCCGACCATGCCGCAGCGCCTTGGCAACTAGGTGCTTGCACCTGGCTCCCGGCTGCCGATCAGGGCTATCTGGCGAGTTGGTTCGACGACGGTTTCGGCCGCCTGGGCCTGTGCGATGTACAGGGCCATTGCCTGGATTACAGTGGGGAGTTCACGCGGTTTCGCGCGTTGGCCATGGATGCCGACCACCTCTACGCCATCGCCGGTTCACCCTTGCAGCCTTCGGCCGTGATTGCCATCGACCGGCACGACCACAGCCTGCGCATCCTGGCGGGCGGGTATTCGCCGCTGCCGGCCGCGCAGGTCAGCCTGCCGCAGCCGCTGAGCTACCCCAGCGGCGGTGAGCAGGCTCACGGCTTCTTCTATGCCGCGCAGGGCGACGAGCGCCATCCGCCACTGGTGGTGTTCATCCACGGCGGGCCGACGTCGGCGTGCTACCCGGTCTTCGACCCGCGCATCCAATACTGGACCCAGCGCGGTTTCGCCGTGGCCGACCTCAACTATCGCGGCAGCAGCAACCATGGTCGCGCCTACCGCCATGCCCTGCACCTGCGCTGGGGCGAAACCGACGTGCAGGACGCCTGCGCTGTGGTCGACTACCTGGCCACGCAAGGCCGCATCGATGCGCAGCGCGCGTTCGTACGCGGTGGCAGCGCGGGCGGCTATACGGTGTTGTGTGCACTGGCATTCGCCAAGGTGTTCAGGGCCGGTGCCAGCCTGTACGGCGTGAGCGATCCGGCCGCGTTGGGGCGCGTCACCCACAAGTTCGAAAACGACTACCTGGACTGGCTGATCGGCGACCCGGACAGCGACCGACAGCGCTACGAAGAGCGCACGCCGCTGCTGCACGCCGATCGAATCACAGCCCCGGTGATTTTCTTTCAGGGAGAGTTGGATGTAGTGGTAGTGCCGCAGCAGACCCGTGACATGGTCGCCGCGTTGCAGGCGGGAGGTGTGCCGGTGGAAGCGCACTACTATGACGAGGAACGGCACGGCTTTCGCAATGCCGCCAACCTGGCCCATGCCCTGGAGCATGAATGGCGCTTCTACCTGAAGGTCATGCACGAGGACGACCGCGGGCTGTCCGATCTGCTTTGAACGGGTACCGGCTCTGAACGGGCCCCGGTGCGGTCGTCAGGCAGACGAACGCACCGGCAGCGGCATTACCTTCTGCTGGCGATGATGTACACCGCGTGGATGATGCCGGGAATGTAGCCCAGCAGCGTCAGCAGGATGTTCAGCCAGAACGCGCCGGCGAATCCGACTTGCATGAACACGCCGACTGGCGGCAGAAGAATGGCGAAAATGATACGAATGATGTCCATGGCGCAGCTCCTAGAGGTCGATGCATAACAGACCTCGGGCAATCCCCGGCGTTCCACACGCGCCTGTATCACCAAGACCCTAGAGCTGGGCGTCGAGACCATCGAGCAGCCGCTTCAATGCACCCTGGTTGGCTCGCATCATGTCCAGCCCAGCCTGCCCGCTGCGCACCGCTTCGCGGGGCAGCTCCAGCCACCGCCGCAGCGCCGTTGCCAAGCCTTGCGCGTCGTCGACTTCGACCAGCGCCCCGGCCTCGCGCAGCATCGCGCCTATTTCAAGAAAGTTGAACATGTGCGGCCCGCTCAATACCGGCTTGGCCAGTGCTGCCGGTTCCAGCGGATTATGCCCACCGTTCTCCACCAGGCTGCCGCCAACGAAGGCAACGTCTGCCAGTGCATAGAGGAACAGCAGCTCGCCCATGGTATCGCCCAGCAACACCTGGGTGGTCGCCGTAACTGCTTGCTCGAGCGAACGCTGCACCGTGCTGAACCCTTGCGCCTGGCACAGCCCGTGGACCGAAGCGAAACGCTCCTGGTGCCGCGGAACCAGAATCAGCAAGGCATCGGCATGGCTGGCCAGCAGTTGCCGGTGGGCGGCCAATATCACCGCATCCTCACCTTCGTGGGTGCTGGCAGCGATCCACACCGGACGTTCCTGTGCCTGCCACTGCTCGCGCAACCGGGCTGCGCGCACGGGCACGGCCGGGTCGACGCTGAGGTCGAACTTGATCGAGCCCGTCACCTGCACGCATTCCGGGCGTGCGCCCAAGTCCAGGAAGCGTTGCGCCTCGGTTGCAGTCTGCACCGCCAGCAAGCTCATCTCGGCCAGCATCGGCGCGGTCAGGCCTTTGAAGCGGGCATAGCCCTTGGCCGAACGCGCGGAAAGCCGCCCATTGGCCAACGCCACCGGGATGCCGCGGCGGGCGCACTGGTGAATGTGATTGGGCCACAGTTCGGTTTCCATGATCACTGCCAGGCGCGGTCGCACGTGGTCGAGAAAGCGGCCGGACGCCCAGGGCAGATCGTACGGCAGGTAGCAGTGCTGGATGCGGGGCTCGCCGGCGAACAGTGCCTGGATGCGCTCCGACCCGGTCGGGGTCATGCAGGTGACGGTGATCGGCAGCTCGGGGTGGCGCAGCAGCAACTGGCGGATCATCGGCGCTGCGGCAATGCTCTCGCCCACCGACACCGCGTGCACCCAGATGCCGCCCGGCTGCATCGCCGGCAGCCGGTAGGCGAAACGCTCGCCGAGGCGCTGCCCGTAGGCCGGTGCCTTGCGCGCGCGCAGCCATAGACGCACGGCCAGCAACGGCAGCCCCAGGTGAAACAGCAAGGTGTAGAGAGTTCTGTTCATGGCGGCGAAGTGTACTCAGGTCGCCGTGCTTGACCAAGCACCGGCAGACACCGCACGAACCGATTGCCCGCTGACGGTTCGAAAGGGACCAGCCCCCAGTGGCCGCGCATCGCCTAGAATGCCTGCATCGAAAAGGAGCTCCATCATGAACGCCTATGTTTTTCTTGCCGTCGCCATCTGCGCCGAAGTGATCGCCACCGTGTCCATGAAGGCAGTCAAGGGCCTGAGCACGCCACTGCCGCTGATCCTGGTGGTGGTCGGCTATGGCATCGCCTTCTGGATGCTGACCCTGGTAGTGCGCACCGTGCCGGTGGGCATCGCCTACGCCATCTGGGCCGGCATGGGCATCGTGCTGGTCAGCGTCGCCGCGCTGTTCATCTACGGGCAGAAGCTCGACCTGCCGGCCATGCTCGGCATGGCGTTGATCGTGCTGGGCGTGGTGGTGATCCAGCTGTTCTCGAAAACCACTGGGCACTGAGGCTGTATACTCCCCCGCCTGTCCAAGCCTGCGAGGTCTGCAATGCCGTCTGAACTGTCCACTGATATCGTCATCGTCGGCGCCGGTGTCGCCGGGCTCTGGCTCAACGCGCGGCTGCGCGCCCTGGGCTATTCGACGGTGCTGGTGGAGAACGCGCGCCTGGGCGGCGGGCAGACGTTCAAGGCCCAGGGGATCATTCACGGCGGTGCCAAATACGCCCTGCACGGCGCGCTCACGGGGGCGTCCGAAGCGATTGCCGACATGCCGCGGCGCTGGCGTGAAGCGCTGGCCGGTGATGGCGAACTCGATCTTTCCAGTGTGCGGCTGCTGTCCGAGGCGCACTACCTGTGGTCGCCGGGCACCCTGGCGGGCAACCTCACCAGCTTTTTCGCCAGCAAGGCCGTGCGCGGTCGGGTCGATCAGGTCAAGGGCGAGCAGTTGCCACCGGCGTTGCAGGACCGCGCCTTCAAGGGCAAGGTCTACCGCCTGGCCGAGCTGGTGGTCGACGTGCCCAGCCTGGTCGCACGGCTGGCCGAGCTGGCCGGTGATGGGCTGCTGGCCGGCGAGCGCATCGAGCCTTTGTATGACCAGGGCCGGCTGGCTGGGCTGATCGTCGATGGTCGGGTGATTCGTGCCCAGCGCGTGGTGCTCAGTGCCGGCGAAGGCACCCAGGCGCTGTTGACCGCGCTGGGCATCGAACAACCGGCAATGCAGCGTCGGCCGCTGCACATGGTGCTGGCCAAGGGCGCCAACCTGAAACCGTTGTATGCCCATTGCCTGGGCGGTGGACCGAAGCCGCGCATCACCGTCACCACCCATCCGGGGGCCGACGGCCAATGGGTCTGGTACCTGGGTGGCGAGATCGCCGAGGCCGACGGCGTGGCCCGCGAACCGGCGCAGCAGATCGCCGCCGCGCAGAAGGAAATCGCGCACCTGTTGCCGTGGGTCGATCAAAGCCAGATGCGCTGGGCCACCTTGAGGGTCAATCGCGCCGAGCCTGCGCAGTCGGGGCTGGTGCGCCCGGACAACGCCTTTCTGGCCGATCAGCCCGGTTTGCTGGTGGGCTGGCCGACCAAGCTGGCGCTGGCGCCCGACTTCGCCGACCGGGTCATCGGCGCCTTGCAGCGCGACGGCATTTCGCCCCTCGCGCATGCGCCCCTGCCCGAACTGCCCAAGCCGGCCCTGGCCACACCTGTCTGGGATGAACTGCTGCCATGAGCCTGCCGACCCTGCACGATCTGCACCGCCCGCTGGGCGACACCGGCCTGCGTGTGTCTCCCCTGGGGCTGGGCACGGTGAAGCTGGGCCGCGACCAAGGGGTGAAATACCCCAGCGGCTTCACCATTCCCGACGACAGTGCGGCGCGCATGTTGCTCGACCAGGCGCGTCAGCTGGGCATCAACCTGATCGACACCGCGCCGGCCTATGGCATCAGCGAAGAGCGCCTGGGCCCGCTGCTGCGTGGACAGCGTCAGCAGTGGGTCATCGTCAGCAAGGTGGGAGAAGAGTTCGAGGCCGGGCAGTCACGCTTCGATTTCAGCGCCGAGCACACACGGTTCTCGGTGGAGCGCAGCCTGAAACGCCTGGAAACAGACTTCATCGACCTGGTGCTGGTGCATTCGGACGGCAACGATCTGGAGATTCTCGAGGGCAGTGAGGTGTACCAGACGTTGGCGGCGCTGAAAGCAGAAGGCAAGATTCGTGGCTTCGGCTTTTCCGGCAAGACCGTTCAGGGCGGGCTGAAAGCCTTGGAAACCGGGGACTGCGCCATGGTCACCTACAACCTGAGCGAGCAGTCCGAGCGCCCGGTGCTCGACTACGCAGCTGCCCACGGCAAGGCCATCCTGGTGAAAAAGGCCTTGGCCAGCGGTCATGCCTGCCTGGCACCGGGGGTCGATCCGGTGCGCGCCAGCTTCGAGCTGCTGTTCGCCCACCCTGGGGTCGCCAGTGCTATTGTCGGAACGATAAATCCGCTGCACCTGTCCCACAACGTAGCGACAGCCGCTGCCGTGCTACTCAGGAATTGACGCCGCCGACGCGGCCGACCCCGACGCAAGAAGGAGCCGTAATGCCGCGTACCCTAACACGAAAGAACCCTGGCAATTTCAAGACCCTGCCCCTTGCCGTCGACGCCACGCCCGAAGCCCTGAGTTACGAAGCCGTGGGCATGCCCCTGAATTTCGCTCAGACCCTGGAACGGCGCAAACCGGTCGAGGTGAGTGACAGCGAACGCTTTCGCGTGGAGCTGGCCAACCTCGGCGTGTCGGTCCGGCTGACCTTGAACTGGCGTGGCCGCGACTACTGGGTGCTGGTGCGTCAACGCCGCGAAGACCGCGGCGATGTGGTGCTCAAGCTGATCTCCGGCTATGTGCCGGCCCATGAGGTGAATCTGCCGCTGCACACGGCCATTCAGGAAATCGCCGAGGAGTGTCTGCTGGAGACTTCGGAAGGCTGGCTGGGCGGGCGTTTCAACGACACCTGGCTGCCGACGCCGTATGACCAGGTGCTGCGCTATCACGAGCCCCTGCCCTTTCGCTTGAGCACCCGTTCCGGCGCGGCACGCCCGGTGCGTTGTGGCAGCCTGAACCTGATCGAGCGGCCCCGGGCCTACGTGCACGTGCCGACGGCTTCGTTGCAATTGGTCTACGACCTGCGCCTGGAGGTGCCGCCCCAGGCCAAGGGGCTCAGCCTGTTCCATGTGGAGGAGCGCCTGGAAAAAGGAGAGCTGATCACCCGCCTGAGCCGGAGCAGGCCCGACCTGTACCTGATCCCGCTGAAGGACGGTCAACCGGTCGCCGAGCTGTACACCCTGAAGAAGGACAAGCTGCACGCCGCAGGCACACGGGGCGTTTACCTGGCCGAGAGTTTCGCTGCGCAAGAAGGTTGGTTGGTCCGCGACGAACGCGTGCGCTGGCGCGACTGGGTGGCGGAAAAAGGCCTGGCCATCCCGAAGAAGCCGCGTACCAGCCTGCAAAAATTCAAGGTCAAGGCGTGGGTATTGGTGCGCAAGGTGCGCAGCGGCTTGCACAAGTAATCCCATTGCCCCTACTGAATACCGTCATGCGGTGTGCCTGGAAAACCGCAGTGCGGCCGGACGCGGCTTGCGCCGCTGCTACAGGGGGTGGGCGGTGGACGCAGTCCCTGTAGCAGCGGCGCAAGCCGCGTCGGC
>NZ_JACYUK010000012.1:0-76295 GCF_014841725.1 Pseudomonas sp. CFBP 8758
TGCGGCGCAAGCCGCGTCGGCGGCATATGCGGTACGCCTGACCGACCGCAGCGAACCCGGACGCGGCTTGCGCCGCTGCTACAGGAACGCAGGCGCATCGGCCTTTTTTATCACTGATGGAGAGCGAATTTTGGACAACGCGTTGAAGTTCTATATAGACGGCCGGTGGGTCGAGCCTTCAGGCGCGCGGCGTCTGGCGGTGATCAATCCGGCCAGCGAGCAGGCGTTTACCGAAATCGCCCTGGGTGAACAGGCCGACGTCGATGCGGCGGTCGCGGCGGCGCGACGCGCCTTTACCGACTTTGCGTTTACCACTCCGGCCGAGCGCAAGGCGCTGCTCGGACGGATCCTCGAGTCGTTCATGGCCCGCTACGACGATATTGCCGCTGCCATCATGCAGGAGGTCGGCGCACCGCGAGCCTTGGCCCATGACTGGCAGGCCGGCATCGGCAAGCGTCACCTGGAGCAGATGCTGCGCACCTTGGACAGCTTCGAGTTCCGCACCCGGCGCGGCACCACGCTGATCAACCAGGAGCCAGTCGGCGTGGTGGCCTTGATCACGCCCTGGAACTGGCCGATCAATCAGATCGCCTGCAAGGTGGCACCGGCACTGGCCGCCGGCTGCACCTTGGTGCTCAAGCCCAGCGAGATCGCGCCGATCAACGCCATCATTTTTGCCGAAGTGCTGCACAGCGCCGGAGTGCCGGCGGGCGTGTTCAACCTGATCAATGGTGACGGGCCTGGCGTGGGCGCAGCGCTGGCCAGTCACCCCGACGTGGACATGGTGTCGTTCACCGGCTCCACCCGGGCCGGCGTGGAGGTGGCGCGGCTGGCCGCACCGACGGTCAAGCGGGTGCACCAGGAACTGGGCGGCAAGTCGGCCAATATCCTGCTCGACGATGTAGACCTGCACGCAGCGGTGACGGCAGGGGTCAACGGGTGCTTCGGCAACAGTGGCCAGTCCTGCAACGCGCCCACGCGGATGCTGGTGCCTGCCGCGCTGCACGACCAGGCAGTGGCGATCGCTCGCGTGGCGGCATCGGCCCATCGAGTCGGCGCGCCCGACGACCCGTCCACGACCCTGGGCCCGGTGATCAGTGACCGGCAATACCAGGCGATCCAGCGGATGATCGCCATCGGTATCGAGGAAGGCGCGCAGTTGGTGTGTGGCGGTCTGGGTCGGCCGGCCGGGTTGGACCTCGGGTATTACGTGCAGCCAACGATCTTCGCCGGGGTGGATGCACAGATGACGATTGCCCGCGAAGAGATCTTCGGCCCGGTGCTGGTGATCCAGCCCTATACCGATGAGCAGGACGCGGTACGTATGGCCAACGACAGTGTGTTCGGCCTGGCCGCGTACGTGCAGTCGGCCAGCCTTGCGCGGGCACGCCAGGTGGCTCTGCAGATGCGCGCCGGCAGCGTCTACATCAACTATCCCAGCTGGGACGCAGCGGCGCCGTTCGGTGGCTACAAGCAATCGGGCAATGGCCGCGAATATGCCGAATGGGGGTTGGAGGCGTTTCTAGAGGTGAAGGGTATCGTGGGTTGGGGTACCTGACACACCACAGCGCGCCCTTCGCGGCCGATGACCGCTCCTACCGTTGACCGGCCACCCGTAGGAGCGGTCATTGGCCGCGAACCAGGCGCCGCGGTCTGCCTGGAGGAACGCGGCCTCAACCCGCCTTGATCAGATCGGCGATACGCTCGGCCATCATGATGGTCGGCACATTGGTGTTGGCGCATGGAATCGACGGCATCAACGACGCATCGCACACCCGCAATCCCGTTACCCCGATCACCCGCCCGTTACTCGAGGTCACCGCCTGGGGATCCTCCGCGCGGCCCATGCGGCATGTGCCTGACGGATGCCAGGTGCCGCCCACATTGGCGCGCACGAACGCCGTCAGTGCCTTGTCGTCGGCCAGCAACTTTTCCAGGGTCACACCTTGGGTCACCAGGGTTCGCACCAACAGCCCGCGCAAGGGGCCGGCGATGTCCAGCAGCACGCTCAACAGCCCACGCTGCAGGGCATTGAAACGGCCAGGCATCGCCACCTTGGCCACCCGCGGCGAGTAGCTGGATGGAAACACCACACTGCGCAGACCGCCCAGCCCCGGTGCCGACAGCGTCTCGGCACCCATGCGCAGGGCCTGCTTCAACCGCTGCAGGTCACGGGCTTCGGACAGCATCGAGAAACTGACCTCGGGCTCCTGCAACGGATCCAGCGACGTCACCTGCACCCGCCCTCGCGAGTAGGACTTGTTGACCCAGAAAAACATCGTGCCCAGCCGGTAGCCCACCGAGTGCCAGCCGGAACGCGACAGGATCGCACCGTGCATGTCACCCGGCACCGTGCCCGGCAACCCGGATGAAAAGCGCACGATGGCCTGCTCGTGATGCTCGTCGACGTGAGGTGTTCGTCCCTGCGCCGTCAGCAGCGCCGACACGGCAATCGACGGATGCTCCATGAGATTGCCACCCACGCCCGGCCGGTCGGCCACCAGCGGCACGCCCAGATCGAGCAATTGGTCCAGCGGGCCAACGCCACTGCGGATCAACAACGCAGGGCTGTGAATCGCCCCGGCGCAGACGATCACCTCCCCGGCAAACACTTCCTCGGCCACGCCGGCCTGGCCCAGCAGACGCGCGCCCACCGCCTGGGTGCCGCGGAACAGCACGCGGTCCACCACACACTCGGTGCGCAGGGTCAGGTTGGGGCGGGCACGCACCTCGTCGGTGAGATAGCACACCGACACCGGAATCCGTTCACCCTGCTCGCTGACACCGATGGCACCCACGTAGACGCCATCCTGCCACTGCCCATTCTGGTCCGGGCGGGTGGGCAGGCCACGAGTCGCCAATACGCCCATGACCGCTTTCACGAAGGGCGACAGAAAGGCCGGCGCCGTACGCCGGATCCGTATCGGTCCGTCGCTGCCATGCAGCGGCCCGCTGAAATCGCAGTCGGTTTCGAGTTTGCGAAAGTACGGCAGGCAGTTTTCCCAGCTCCAGCCTTCGGCACCGAGCCGCCCCCACTCGTCGTAGTCATCCGGCGCCCCGCGGTTGGTCATCAGCGCATTGATCGCCGATCCGCCGCCGAGCAGGCGCGCCTGCTCATAGCGACGGCTGCCCTGGGTGGACATGCGGGCGGTCAGGCGCTGCCAGATGTTGCGCCCATCCAGATAGGCACGTCCGGGGTAGCGACTGGCGATGGCCGCGGGCATCTTGCCCGGCGCAATGTCACGCCCGGCTTCCACCAGGCACACCTGCTTGCTGGGGTCTTCGGACAGCCGCGCGGCGAGCACGCACCCCGCGCTGCCGCCGCCGAGAATCAGATAGTCGATCACGCTTGCGGCCGCCTTACTGGACGAATTTCAACCAGCGGTCCTTGGCGGCAATACCTTCAGCCGACGACCACCACTCTTCGGACATCAGCGCCTGCTTGGCGGCGTTCTCCGGCGAGCTTGGGAGTTCCTTGCCCCGTTCGGCGCTGAGCTTGCCAGTAGCGAACGCGGCGGGGTTGCCAGGGCCGTAATCGATGTACTTGGGCAGGTCGGCCTGCAGATCGGGCGACACTGCGGTGTCGACGAACTTGACCGCCTGGGCCAGGTTCGGCGCGTTCTTGAGAATGCACAGCTGGGTGTTCTGCAAGATGCCGTCGTTGTAGGTGAAGTCGACATCGGCGTTGTCTTTCTTCACCGCGCCTACGCGGCCATTCCAGATCATCAGCATGTCCACTTCACCGTCGTTGAGCAGCTGCGCCGATTGCCCGCCCGAACTCCACCACACGGCGATGTCCGGCTTGATCTGGGCTAGGCGCTTGTAGGCGCGGTCGACGTCCAGCGGGTAGAGCTTGTCGCGCGGCACGCCGTCGGAAATCAGCGCCGCTTCCAGGGTGCCCATGGGGTCGTTGCGCAATGCGCGGGTGCCGGGGAAGTCCTTGACGTTCCAGAAGTCGGCCCAGCTTTGCGGTACTTTCTTCAGGCTCTTGGTGTTGTAGCCCAGTACCGAGGAATAGAACTCGTAGGCCACCGAGTAAGGCGTGCGATAGGCCTCGGGCATGCCCTTGACGTTAGGCATTTTCGCCAGGTCCAGCGGCTCGATCAGGCCTTCGCGGCCGCCACGGATACAGTTCGAAGGCGGGGTGTCGATCACGTCCCATACCGGCTTGCCGGTTTCGCCCTGGGCCTTGACCATGGGCCAGGCGTCCGGAACGCTGTCCTGCTTGATGGTGATGCCAAGCAACTTGGCGGCGGGGTCGAGGATGGCCTTGGTCT
The DNA here is from genome assembly GCF_014841725.1 of Pseudomonas sp. CFBP 8758. Classification (NCBI taxonomy): domain Bacteria; kingdom Pseudomonadati; phylum Pseudomonadota; class Gammaproteobacteria; order Pseudomonadales; family Pseudomonadaceae; genus Pseudomonas; species Pseudomonas sp. CFBP 8758. The sequence goes on from NZ_JACYUK010000012.1 coordinate 4,278, forward strand.
GCGCCTCCTGATACACGCCACCTTGGGACACGAAGGTAATCTGCTCGGCCTGGGCGCTGGTGGAACACGCCATGGCCACGTACAACAGGGATAGGACAGAACCGAAAGACAAGGTTTTCATGGCAAATCATCCTGGGGGTAGATTAATTCGGCAGCGACAAAAACCTCGACGGGTAGCCCATGTTTGCACCGGTTCTGTATTTTTGTTTGACCGAGCGGGACCGCTGGAAGGTACAAGAGGCGAAGCCTGCGCGACAATGCACCATTAGTCAGTACCACCATGATTTCAGGTTATCTATACCCACCCCGGCACGCTTACCCTGTAGCAGCAGCGCGAGCCGCGTCACCAACGCCGCGGTACATCTGCCCCACCGCGTCGAGGCCGGACGCGGCTCGCGCCGCTGCTACAGGTCACCGACCGCAAACGGCAATCGTTGGCTCAGCGCCTCGCGCAGGTAATGCACGAATGCCGTGATGCGCTGGGGCGTATGGCGCCGTTGCTGGTACATCGCAAACACGTCGGCCTGCGGTGCCTGATGATCGGTCAGCAGCGCCTGCAGCCGGCCACTCTGCAGATGGGCCTGCACGTCCCAGCGCGACCTCAGGATCAAACCGTGGCCGTCCAGCGCCCACCCCAGCGCCACCTCGCCATCATTGCTCGACAGCGTCCCGGTCACCTTGTGCGCGTAGTCCTGGCCATCCTTGCGGAAGCGCCAGATGGCGTAATCGCTGCCGAACTGACGCAGCACGATGCAGTTGTGGGCGGCCAGATCGGCCACCCGGAGGGGTGCAGGCATGTTCTCAAGGTATCCCGGTGCTGCACACAGCACGCGCGGATTCTCCAGCAGGCGCACGGCGATGAGCCGCGAATCGGGCGGCTCGCCCATGAACACGCCGAGGTCGAACTGATCATCGAGCAGGCTCATGGGCTGGCTGCTCAGTTCCAGGGATACTTCCAGCTCGGGATGCAGGCGCGCGAATGCCGAGACTACCTGAGCCAGATGCCTGCGACCGAAGCCCAGGGTGGCGTTGATCCGCAGTCGCCCGTGCAGGGTCGGTTGACGCGTGCCCAGCGCGCTTTCCAGTTCATCGAGCTGACGCAGGATCGGCCGCCCGCCCTCCAGATACAGCACACCTTCGGGCGTCAGCGACAAGCGTCGCGTGGTGCGTTGCAGCAACTGCACGCCCAGGCGCTGTTCCAGTTGGCTCAGCCGTTTGCTCACCGCTGGCAGCGACAGGCCAAGATGCCGGGCTACATCGGTCAGGCTGGCGCGGGTGGCCACCTGCTGAAAGAAGCTCAGGTCATCGATCATGCTCATGGATTGTTTACCTGAATCTAAGAATGGCTTAACCACCAGGCCAATTATTAATCCGCACACTCTGATTACACTGAGTCGGCAAGTTCATCAACCCGTGGAGTGGCACCATGAGCAAGTCCAATTACAAGATTGCAGTGATTCCCGGTGACGGCATCGGCAAGGAAGTCATGCCCGAAGGGGTCCGTGTGCTGGATACCGTGGCGGCCCGCTACGACCTGAACTTGCAGTGGGACTGGTTCGACTTCGCCAGCGCCGATTACTACCTGGCTCACGGCAAGATGATGCCGGACGACTGGTTCGAAACGCTCAAGGGCTACGACGCCATCTACTTCGGCGCCGTGGGCTGGCCCGACGTGGTGCCCGACCATGTGTCGCTGTGGGATTCGCTGTTGCAGTTCCGCCGCGAGTTCGACCAGTACGTCAACCTGCGCCCTTGCCGGCTGATGCCTGGGGTGAAGGCACCGCTGGCCAACCGTAAGCCTGGTGACATCGATTTCTGGGTCGTGCGCGAGAACACCGAAGGCGAATATTCCAGCGTGGGCGGCAAGATGTTTCCCGGCACCGACCGCGAGATCGTCCTGCAGGAAACGGTGATGACCCGGGTCGGCGTCGACCGCATTCTCAAGTTTGCCTACGAGCTGGCGCAGAGCCGACCCAAGAAGCACCTGACCTCGGCGACCAAGTCCAATGGCATTGCCATCACCATGCCGTACTGGGACGAGCGCGTGGTCGAGATGGGCAAGAAGTACCCGGAAGTGAACGTCGACAAGTACCACATCGACATTCTTACGGCCAACTTCGTGCTGCATCCGGACTGGTTCGACGTGGTGGTGGCGAGCAACCTGTTCGGCGACATCCTCTCCGACCTTGGCCCGGCCTGTACTGGCACCATCGGCATCGCGCCGTCGGCCAACATCAACCCGGAACGCAACTTCCCCAGCCTGTTCGAACCGGTACACGGCTCGGCGCCGGACATCGCCGGCAAGGGCGTGGCCAACCCCATCGGGCAGATCTGGTGCGGCGCCATGATGCTCGAACACCTGGGCCATCCTGAGGCTGGCGCGGCGGTTCTGGCGGCCATTGAAAAGGTCCTGGCCATGGGCCCGGAACACGCACCACTGACCGCCGACATCGGCGGCACCGGCACCACCCGCGCCCTGGGCGAAGCCATCGCTGCCGCCTGTTGAGGCCGCGGCACCCCTGACACACCGCACCGCGCCTTTCGCGGCCACGGACCGCTCCTACATGGATCGCGCAGCTCGTAGGAGCGGTCATCGGCCGCGAACCAGACGCCGCGGTACCCCTGACACACCGCACCGGCCCGTTCGCGGGCAGAGCCCTGCTTCCACACAGCACCGCTGCTACGGTCAACTTGTTCTGTTTCACCCGCTCGATTCGGAAGAATGTTGCGTAGCGATCTGTCATCGTTGGTGTAAACCCCGATGGTCCATGAGAACCCACCTTATGACGCTGCTGTTCAAAGTCCCCGACGAGCGTGCGTCGGCCTGGAAGGCACTGTTCGCCCAGCATGCAGCGGATATTCCCCTGCGCTTCTGGCCGGACATCGGCGACCCGGCGCAGGTACGCTATTTCGCCGCCTGGCAGCCGCCAGCGGACCTGTATGACCGATTCCCCCAACTGCAGGTGGTTTTCGCCACGTCGGCGGGGGTGGATCAGTTCGACCTTGCGCACGTTCCCGAAGCGGTCAGCGTGGTACGCATGCTCGACCCCGGCATTGCCCAGGGCATCATCGAGTACGCCGGCTTTGCCGTGCTTGCCCTGCATCGCCAGATGCCGACCTATCTGCAGCAACAGCGCGAGGGCAAGTGGGCGATCCATCCGCTGCTGGAGGCCGGCAAGCGCCGCGTCGGTGTGATGGGCCTGGGCAATCTGGGCCAGGCGGCATTGAATGCGCTGCGGCCGTTCGGCTTTGCCTTGAGTGGCTGGTCGCGCACGCTCAAGACACTGCCCGGCGTGCACTGCTATGGCGGCCGCGAGCAATTGCCGGACTTTCTCGGCAGCTGTGACATCCTGCTGTGCCTGTTGCCCTTGACCGCCGACACCGCTGGCATTCTCGATGCGCAGACTTTCGCCGCGCTGCCGGCCGGCGCCAGCCTGATCAATCTGGGCCGCGGCGGCCATCTGGTGGAAAGCGACCTGCTGGCCGCGCTGGATTCAGGCCATCTGGCCCATGCGATCGTCGATGTGCTGGAAGAAGAGCCGCCGCGCAGCGATCACCCCTTCCTCAGCCACCCGAAAATCTGGCTCACGCCACATATCGGCGCCATGACCGATCCGCATTCGGCATTCCAGGTGCTACTGGACAACATCCGCCGGCATCAACGGGGTGAACCTATGGCAGGTCTGGTGGAGCCTGGGACAGGCTACTAGTGGCAAGCGTAGGGATACAGAATCTACTGTAGGAGCGGCCTTCGGCCGCGAAACGAGCACTGCGGTGCTTCATTTGATCTGCAGGGATGCCATTGCCGCCTTCACCGCTTGCAGCACGCCTCAGTGCTTCTTCGGCGTGCTCGGATTGATCATCCGCGACAGGCCCAGGTTCTTCAGGGCCAGTTGCAGCGAGCTGTGGATAACTTGCGGGTTGTCAATCTTGCTCAACTGCGCCAGCAGCTCCTTGGCCTTGCTCAGGTTCACCTGGCGCAGCATCCACTTCACCTTGGGCAGGTTGGTGGCGTTCATCGACAGGCTGTCGAACCCCATGGCCATCAACAAGATCGCCGCCGCCGGATCGCCCGCCATCTCGCCGCAGATACTCACCGGCTTGCCTTCGGCATGCGCCTCGGTGACCACGTGCTGCAAGGCCTGCAGCACAGCCGGGTGCAGGTAGTCGTAGAGATCGGCCACGCGCGGGTTGTTGCGGTCCACGGCCAGCAGGTACTGGGTCAGGTCGTTGGAGCCGACCGAGAGGAAATCGACCTGCCGCGCCAGTTCCTTGGTCAGGTACACCGCTGCGGGAATCTCGATCATCACCCCCACCGGCGGCATCGGAACGTCGGTGCCTTCGTCGCGCACCTCGCCCCAGGCCCGGTGGATCAGGTGCAGGGCTTCTTCCAGCTCATGGGTGCCGGAGATCATCGGCAGCAGGATACGCAGGTTGTTCAGGCCCTCGCTGGCCTTGAGCATGGCGCGGGTCTGCACCAGGAAGATTTCCGGGTGGTCGAGGGTGACGCGGATCCCGCGCCAGCCCAGAAACGGGTTTTCCTCCTTGATGGGGAAGTACGACAGCGACTTGTCACCACCGATGTCCAGGCTGCGCATGGTCACCGGCAGGGGGTGGAAGGCCGCCAGCTGCTCACGGTAGATCGCCAGTTGTTCCTTCTCGCTGGGAAAGCGCTGGTTGATCATGAATGGCACTTCGGTGCGGTACAGCCCCACACCCTCGGCGCCGCGTTGCTGGGCACGGGCCACATCGGCCAGCAGGCCGGTGTTGACCCAAAGCGGCATGCGGTGGCCGTCCAGGGTCACGCAGGGCAGCTCGCGCAAGGCATCTAGGCCCAGCGCCAGTTGCCGCTCTTCCTCGACCACATCGGCAAATTGCTTGCTGAGAATGTCGCTGGGGTTGGTGTAGACCTCGCCATGGTAGCCATCGACGATCATCTTGATGCCGTCGACCTTGGAATACGGCAGGTCGACCAGGCCCATGACCGTGGGGATGCCCATGGCGCGCGCCAGAATGGCGACGTGGGAGTTGCCCGAGCCCAATACCGACACCAGGCCCACCAGCTTGCCTTCCGGCACCTCGCCGAGCATTGCCGGCGACAGTTCTTCGCTGATCAGGATGGTGTTATCGGGGTAGACTAGGGTTTGCTGACGCGCTTCCTGCAGGTAGGCCAGCAGGCGCCGCCCCAGGTCCTTGACGTCCGAGGCGCGCTCGCGCAGATACGCGTCGTCCATCAATTCGAAGCGGTTGACGTGCTCGGTGACGACGTGGCGCAGCGCACCCTGGGCCCACTGCCCGGTCTTGATCACGTTGGTCACTTCGCTGCCCAGCGAAGCGTCGTCGAGCATCATCAGGTAGACGTCGAACAGGGCCCGCTCTTCGGGGCGCAGCTGCGTGGCCAGTTTCGCCGACAGGGTGCGCATGTCGTTGCGCACGCCTTCCAGGGCGTTCTGGAACAACGCCAGCTCGGCATCGATGTCGCTGACGCTCTTGTCGGGCACCACGTCCAGATCGGCCGGCGGCAGCATCACCACCGCGGTCCCGACCGCCGCGCCGGGCGAGCCGGGCACGCCGACGAAGCGCGCTTCCTGGATACCCTTGCCCTGGCGCCCCAGGCCGCGGATCGAACCGGTGGCTTCGGCGTGGGCGATGACGCCCGCCAGTTGCGCGCTCATGGTGACCAGGAAGGCTTCTTCGCCTTCGTCGAACTGACGCCGCTCCTTTTGCTGGATCACCAGCACCCCCACCACACGCCGGTGGTGGATGATCGGCGTGCCGAGGAACGAGGCGTAGCGTTCTTCGCCGGTTTCGGCGAAGTAGCGATAACGCGGGTGGCCGGCGGCATTTTCCAGGTTGAGCGGTTCTTCACGCGTGCCCACCAGGCCCACCAGGCCTTCGTTGGGGGCCATGCTGACCTTGCCGATGGAACGCTTGTTGAGGCCTTCGGTGGCCATGAGGACGAAGCGGTTGGTTTCCAGATCCAGCAGGTACACCGAGCAGACCTGGCTGCCCATGGCTTCCTTGACGCGTTGCACGATGATCCCCAGCGCCGACTTGAGATCCTTGGCGGAGTTGACTTCCTGGACGATCTTGCGCAGCGTATTGAGCATGGCTCGGGGTCGAACTCCGTCGTCAGTCGCGCGAGAGAAGGCGCGGGGCTAGCTCTTTGAGCGCGCGTCTGTAGACCTCGCGCTTGAATGTCACCACCTGGCCCAGCGGATACCAATAGCTGACCCAGCGCCAGCCATCGAACTCGGGCTTGCCGGTCAGGTCCATGCGCACACGCTGTTCGTTGGACACCAGGCGCAGCAGAAACCACTTCTGTTTCTGGCCGATGCACAACGGTTGGCTGTGCGTACGCACCAGGCGTTGGGGTAGACGATAACGCAACCAGCCGCGGGTGCAGGCAAGTATTTCAACATCCTGGCGTTCCAGCCCGACTTCTTCATTCAGCTCGCGGTACAAGGCCTCTTCCGGCGTTTCCTGAGGGTTGATACCCCCTTGCGGGAATTGCCAGGCGTCCTGATTGATACGCCGAGCCCATAGCACCTGACCGGCGTCATTGGTAAGAATGATGCCAACGTTAGGGCGAAAACCATCGGGGTCGATCACGGCAACAACCTCGTAAACGCATGTTCTGGCATTGTTCCACAAAGCCTGTGAAGGCAGCAACGACGCCGCGTAGCTTATGTGCACGCATGTGAAAAGTCCGTATTCTGTGGGCCTTTTCCTTACTTCATGCGAGTCATTTCATGCGCCTGGCCCTCTTCGACCTCGACAACACGCTGCTCGGCGGCGACAGCGACCATGCCTGGGGCGACTATCTGTGCACACGCGGCATTCTCGATGCCGACACGTACAAGGCACGCAACGATGAGTTCTACGAGGATTACCTGGCCGGCCGCCTGGACCTGAATGCGTACCTGGATTTCACCCTGGAGATCCTCGCGGCGACCGACGTGGCGCAACTGGATGAATGGCATCGCGAATTCATGCGCGATTGCATCGAGCCCATCATGCTGCCCAAGGCCGCGGCCTTGCTGCAACAGCATCGCGATGCGGGTGACAAGCTGGTGATCATCACTGCTACCAACCGCTTCGTCACCGGACCGATCGCTGCGCGGCTTGGGGTGGAGACCTTGCTGGCAACCGAAGTCGAAATGGTTGACGGCCGCTACACCGGGCACAGCTTCGACGTGCCTTGCTTCAAGGAAGGCAAGGTGACGCGTTTGAATCGCTGGATGGAGGAAAACGGCTACGACTTGCAGGACAGTTATTTCTACAGTGACTCGATGAATGACCTGCCTCTTCTGGAGCAGGTCACCCACCCGGTGGTGGTGGACCCGGACCCACGCCTGCATGAAGAAGCCAAACGCCGCGGCTGGAAAGAACTCTCGCTGCGCTGATAGCTGCTAACTGTGGGAGGGGGCTCTGCCCGCGAAGAATGCGCTGCGGTTTGTCTGATACACCGCGGCGCTCTTTTCGCGGGCAGAGCCCGCTCCCACAGGGATCGGGACCAACCGTAGGAGCGGTCATCGGCCGCGAAGAATGCGCTGCGGTTTGCCTCAGGCAGGCTTGGTCATCATCAAGCCGATGATCGACAGCAACACCACTACGGCCACCGCTGCGATGATCAACACATTGCGGCGCTTGGCCGCGATTACGCCTTCGTTCAACCCAGTCGCGAAGCGCAGGCGGTTCACCCGGTTGATCAGCAGCAACCAGACCCCACCGCCGATCACATACAGCACCGCAGCGGTGAGAATCCAGGTTTGCCCCAAAGGCCAACCGACCCTGTGGACCAGCCACCATCCCGTGACGGGAAAGCTCACCAGGCTCAGGGCCATGACCAGCCAGGCATACACCCAGGGCCGTTGCAGGGTGCTGGCGAACGGTAGCCGGTCGCCGCCCTTCCAGCTGCGCCAGGCTCGGTAGATGACGGCCGCCACACTGCCCAGCAGCACAACAGTGGCAGCGACGTGGAATATTTTCAGAACCGCCAGGCTTTCCATGACGCGTGATCCCCGTGGGCCATTACGATGCATCATCGACAAGCGTAGCAGCCATCGAGTTCAGCGCAGCGAGACCTACCCCTGTAACAACTGGCACACCCCATTGCCCCTGTGGGAGCGGGCTCTGCCCGCGAATGGCACACCGCGGACCCAAGCCAGTGCACCGCATCACTAACCCAGGAACAACTTGTACGCCGGATTATCCGTTTCATCCCAGAACGGGTAGCCGATCTCGGCCAGCGCGCCGGCTACCAGATGGCGTTCATCCTCGGGCACCTGCAACCCAGCCACCACACGCCCATCGGCGGCGCCATGGTTGCGGTAGTGGAACATCGAGATGTTCCAGCGCCCGCCCAGCTTGTCGAGAAAGTTGAACAGTGCCCCCGGACGCTCGGGGAACTCGAAGCGCAGCACCATCTCGTCACTGACCCTGGCCGCATGGCCACCGACCATATGGCGAATGTGCAGCTTTGCCAGCTCGTTGTCGGTCAGGTCCAGCACCGGGAAGCCATGCGCCTCGAGAGTCTGCAGCAGCACCGCGCGCGGGTCCCGCTCGGGATGGGTCTGCACCCCGACGAAAATGTGCGCTTCATGGCCGGTGTGGTAGCGGTAGTTGAACTCGGTGATCTGGCGTTTGCCGATGGCCTCGCAGAACGCCTTGAAGCTGCCCGGACGCTCGGGGATGGTCACCGCGATGATGGCCTCACGGCCCTCGCCCAGCTCGGCTCGCTCGGCCACGTGGCGCAACCGATCGAAGTTGACGTTGGCGCCCGAATCGATCGCCACCAGGGTCTGCCCCGACACGCCTCGGGCCTCGACGTACTTCTTGATCCCGGCGACCCCGAGCGCGCCCGCAGGCTCGGTGATGGAACGGGTGTCGTCGTAGATGTCCTTGATCGCCGCGCAGATCTCGTCGGTGCTGACGGTGATCACCTCGTCCACGTGGTCCTTGCAGATCTCGAAGGTGTAGTGACCGATCTGCGCCACCGCCACGCCATCGGCGAACAGCCCGACCTGCGGCAGCACCACGCGCTCCCCAGCGTGCATGGCCTGCTGCAGGCAGTTGGAATCGTCCGGCTCGACGCCGATGATCTTGATGCCCGGCCGCAGGTATTTGACGTACGCGGCAATGCCGGCGATCAACCCGCCGCCGCCCACCGGTACGAAGATCGCATCGAGATCGCCCGGATGCTGGCGCAGGATTTCCATGGCCACGGTGCCCTGCCCGGCAATGGTGTAGGGGTCGTCGTAGGGATGGATGTACACCATGCCCTGCTCGTCCACCAGCTTGAGCGAGTGGGCCAGGGCTTCGGCAAACGAATCGCCATGCAGCACCACGATGCCGCCGCGCGAGCGCACACCTGCGATCTTGATTTCGGGGGTGGTGTTGGGCATCACGATGGTGGCCTTGATGCCCAGCTCGCGCGCCGCCAGCGCCAGGCCCTGGGCATGATTGCCGGCCGACGCGGTGACCACGCCGCATGCTGCTTCCTGCGCGGTGAGCTGCGACAGCTTGTTGTAAGCGCCGCGAATCTTGAACGAGAACACCGGCTGCAGGTCTTCGCGCTTGAGCAGAATCTTGTTGTTCAGACGCTCGGACAGCTGCCCGGCGGGCTGCAAAGGGGTTTCCACCGCGACGTCGTAGACGCGCGAGGTGAGGATCATCTTTACGTACTGTTCGAGCATGGCAGACATCACTGACGATAACGGGCGGGGCCGATGAGTCTAAGCCAACGACCACCGCAAAACCAAGGTTTTGCCCTTATAATGCGTGGCTTCGGGGCCGCAACCACTAGAGCCCCAACTGCCGCTGCGGAGCTTGCATGACCCAGGACCAACTCAAACAGGCCGTCGCCCAGGCTGCCGTGGATTTCATTCTGCCCAAGCTGGGCGAAAAGAGCGTTGTCGGTGTCGGCACCGGTTCCACCGCCAATTGCTTCATCGATGCGCTGGCCCAGCACAAGAGCGCCTTCGACGGCGCCGTGGCCAGCTCCGAGGCGACCGCTGCACGGCTCAAGGGCCATGGCATCCCGGTGTACGAACTCAACGGCGTCGGTGACCTGGAGTTCTATGTCGACGGCGCCGATGAAAGCGACGAGCACCTGAACCTGATCAAGGGCGGCGGCGCTGCGCTGACCCGCGAGAAGATCGTCGCTGCCGTGGCCACCACCTTCATCTGCATCGCCGATGGCAGCAAGCTGGTGCCGGTGCTGGGCGAGTTTCCACTGCCGGTGGAAGTCATTCCCATGGCCCGCAGCCACGTCGCGCGCCAGCTGGTGAAGCTGGGCGGCGACCCGGTCTATCGCGAAGGCGTGGTGACCGACAACGGCAACATCATCATCGATGTGTACAACATGCAGATCACCGACCCGGTGGCGCTGGAAACGCAGATCAATGCCATCGTCGGCGTGGTCACCAACGGCCTGTTCGCCGCTCGCCCAGCCGATGTGCTGCTGCTGGGCACTGCCGAAGGCGTAAAGACCCTCACCCGCTTCGCCTGACCTTCTATTGTGGGAGCGGGACGGGCGGCGAGCCCTCTGCCCGCGAAAAACACACTGCGGTGTACCTAATACACCGCAGCGCCCCCTTCGCGGCCACGGCCCGCTCCTACGGGAACCACCACATGCCCCCCCGTAGGAGCGGTCATCGGCCGCGAAAAATACACTGCGGTGTGCCTGATACACCGCAGCGCCCCCTTCGCGGCCACGGACCGCTCCTACGGGAATCACCGGATGCCCCCCGTAGGAGCGGTCATCGGCCGCGAAAAACACACTGCGGTGTACCTGGTATAACGCAGAAGCTGCTCCCGCAAGGGTCACTATACGGCTCCAAGGAAAAACCCATCTATCCATATTCCCAATCGTTAGTTCATTTAAATTTAACAAACGATTAGGGTATATACACCGGACCACCGGACCTGCGTACACCCAAGCAAGGCGACATACGCCGTGCATGACGTGAGGACGGTATGGTCACCCACTCGATTTCCCGCGAACACTCCCAAACCTTGCCGGCCGACGACGGCCCGGCGCTCGTGCCCGCGCATATACTGCGCAATGACCTCGACGCGCTCGACGCCGCGCAAACCCTCGCCGCCAGCGCCCGCACCCATGCCGCCCGGCGCGACCAGCACCGCGAGCTGCCCTGGCAACTGATCGAGCAGTTCACCGCGAGCGGCCTGGGCAGTATCACCGTGCCACGTGCCTTCGGCGGCCCGGACGTCAGTTTCGAAACCCTGGCCGAGGTGTTCCGTCTGATCAGCGCCGCCGATCCGGCCCTGGGGCAGATTCCGCAAAACCATTTCGGCATCCTGCAGATGCTTCGCGGCACCGCCACCGCGCACCAGCAGCAGACGCTGTTCAGCGCCGTGCTGCAAGGCGCGCGCATCGGCAATGGCGGCCCCGAACGCGGCACCCGCAACACCCTGGAGATCAAGACTCGCATCGTCCGCGACGGAGACGACTGGCAGATCAGCGGACAGAAGTTCTACTCCACCGGCGCACTGTTCGCCCACTGGGTGGCGGTCAAGGCCGTGGATGAGCACCAGCGCCTGGTAATGGCCTTCGTGCGGCGCGGCACCCCCGGCCTGCAAATCATCGACGACTGGTCCGGCTTCGGCCAGCGCACCACCGCCAGCGGCACTGTGGTGCTGGAACACGTGCAGGTGCCCAAGACCCATGTCGTGGAGATCTGGCGCCAGGCGCAGCAACCGAACATTCAGGGCGCCGTATCGCAATTGATGCAAGCGGCCATCGACGCCGGCATTGCCGCTGCGGCCATCGACGACACCATCGCCTTCGTCCGCGAGAAATCCCGCCCGTGGATCGACGCCGGGGTCGAGCGCGCCAGCGACGACCCTTTCGTGATCGCCGATATCGGTCGCCTGAAGCTGGAACTGCACGCGGCCCAGGCACTGCTGCGCAAGGCCGCGCGCGTGCTCGACCAGACTCGCCACGCGCCCGTGGACGCCACCTTGGCAGGCCAGGCGTCGATCGCCGTGGCCGAGGCCAAGGTGATCACCACCGAAATCGCCCTGCACGCCAGCGAAAAGCTCTTCGAGCTGGCCGGCAGCCGCGCCAGCCTCGCCGAGTTCAACCTCGACCGTCACTGGCGCAATGCCCGCGTGCACACCCTGCACGATCCCGTGCGCTGGAAATACCACGCTATCGGCGCCTACCACTTGAACGGCAGCCTGCCTGCGCGCCATTCCTGGATTTGACCAGACCGCTGGAGATCAGCATGAGCTCATTGCCCCACCCCCTCGACGGCGTCGCATTGATCGCCAACGACCAACAGGCCCTGGACGTTGCCCGCCAACTGGCTCCCCTGTTGCAACGCGACAGCGCCCTGCGCGACCGCGAACGGCTGCTGCCCCATGGCGAACTGACGCTGTTCTCTCGCTCTGGCCTGGGCGGCATCAGCGTGCCCAAGGCATTCGGCGGAGCGGCTGTGTCCAACGTCACCCTGGCCCAGGTCATTGCCTTGCTGGCCGCCGCCGACGGCTCGCTGGGCCAGATCCCACAGAATCATTTCTATGCCCTGGAAGTGCTGCGCATCAACGGCAGCGCGGCGCAGCAAAAGCGCCTGTACGCCGACGTGCTGGCAGGCCAGCGGCTGGGTAACGCCCTGGCGGAACTGGGCACGCGAACCGCCCATGACCGCACCACGCGCCTGACCCGCGACGGCGACGGTTTGCGCATCAATGGTCGCAAGTTCTACGCCACCGGCGCGCTGTATGCCCAGTGCATTCCTACCTCGGTGGTCGATGAACAGGGCGTGCAACAACTGGCTTTCGTACCCGCCGACAGTGCCGGTGTACAGGTCATCGACGATTGGAGCGGCTTCGGCCAGCGCACCACGGGCAGCGGCTCGGTGGTGTTCGACAATGTCTGGGTCAGCGCCGACGCCATCGTGCCGTTTCAAAGCGCGTTCGAACGGCCCACCACGGTCGGCCCGTTCGCGCAGATCCTGCATGCCGCGATCGACACCGGCATTGCCCGCGGTGCGTTCGAGGACGCCTTGCAGTTCGTCCGCACCCACACTCGGCCATGGATCGACGCCACCAGCGACAAAGCCGTGGAAGACCCGCTGTCACTCAAGAGCTTCGGTCATCTGGCAGTCCGTCTGCATGCCGCCGAAGCCCTGCTCGAGCGTGCCGGCGAGGTGCTCGACAAGGCGCAGGCCGAGCCCAGCGCGGAAAACGTCGGCGCCGCCTCGATTGCCGTGGCCGAGGCTCGGGCGCTGAGCACCGAAATCTCCCTGGCCGCCGGCAGCACCCTGTTCGAGCTGGCGGGCAGCCAGGCCACGCTGGCCGAGCACGGCCTCGACCGGCATTGGCGCAACGCCCGCGTACACACCCTGCACGACCCGGTGCGCTGGAAGTACCACGCCATCGGCAACTACTACCTCAACGACCAGCTGCCACCACGCCGGGGGACGATCTGATGAGCAAGAAACAGATCCTGCTCAACGCCTTCAACATGAACTGCGTGGGCCACATCAACCACGGCCTCTGGACCCATCCGCGCGATACCTCCAGCCAGTACAAGACGCTGGAATACTGGACCGAACTGGCCCAGTTGCTGGAGCGCGGCCTGTTCGACGGCCTGTTCATCGCCGACATCGTCGGGGTCTACGACATCTATCAGGACTCGGTCGACGTGACGCTCAAGGAGTCGATCCAGCTGCCGGTCAACGACCCGTTGCTGCTGGTCTCGGCCATGGCCGCGGTTACCCGCCACCTGGGTTTCGGCCTGACCGCCAACCTCACCTACGAGGCGCCGTACCTGTTCGCCCGGCGCCTGTCCACGCTCGATCACCTGACCCGTGGCCGGGTGGGCTGGAACATCGTCACCGGGTACCTGGACAGCGCCGCCAAGGCCATGGGCCTGACCCACCAGGTGGAGCACGACCGTCGCTACGATCAGGCCGAGGAATACCTGCAGGTGCTGTACAAACTCTGGGAAGGCAGCTGGGAAGACGATGCCGTGATCGAGGACCGCGAACGGCGCATCTACGCCCAGCCGGAAAAGGTCCACAAGGTAGAGCATGAAGGCGAGTTCTACCGCGTCCAGGGTTACCACCTGTGCGAACCCTCACCGCAGCGCACGCCGCTATTGTTCCAGGCGGGCAGTTCGGCACGCGGCCTGCAGTTCGCCGGTCAGCACGCCGAGTGCGTGTTCATCAGCGGGCAGAACAAGCAGGCCACCCGCGAGCAGGTGGACAAGGTCCGCAACGCCGCCCGCGCAGCCGGTCGCGACCCGCAGGCGGTGAAAGTCTTCATGGGCCTGACGGTCATCGTCGCCGCCACCGAGGCGCAGGCCCGGGCCAAGCATGACGAATACCGCAGCTACGCCAGCGCCGAGGCCGGTGTCGCCCACTTCGCCGCCTCCACGGCAATCGACTTCGCCCGCTACGAACTCGACGAGCCCATTGAGTACGTCAAGGGCAATGCCATCGAGTCGGCCACCAAGACCTTGCAGAACAACGACTGGACCCGGCGCAAGCTGCTCGATCAGCACGCCTTGGGCGGGCGCTACATCACCTTGGTCGGTGACCCGGAACAGGTCGCCGACGACCTTGAAGCCTGGATCGCCGAGACCGGCCTGGACGGTTTCAACCTGACCCGCACGGTGACCCCGGAAAGCTACGCCGACTTCATCGACCTGGTGATTCCCGTGCTGCAGGCACGCGGTTCGTACAAGACCGCCTATGCCCAGGGCACGCTGCGCGAAAAGGTCTTCGGCCAGGGCCCGGGGCTGCCTGAAGGGCATGCTGGCTTCAGTTACAAGCGCGGTGCCTGATCGGACCTCATCGCGGGCAGCCCGCTTCCACAATCAACGAGCGCACGCTCATGTGGGAGCGGGTTCTACCCGCGAAGAGGCCACCCCAAACAACACAAGAAATCACTGGAAACCCAACATGCTCAAACCCACCTTGCTCCTCGCCCTCGCCCTCACCCTCCTCGCCGGCCTGGCCCATGCCGCCGATGACAAGCCGCTGATCGTCGGTACCACCGCCGCGTTCGCCATCCCCCTGGAAAGCGCCGTGGAGGAAGCCAAGAAACAGGGCCTGCCCGTCAAGCTGGTGGAATTCACCGACTGGATCGCACCCAACGTCAGCCTGGCCGCCGGCGACATCGACGTGAACTACTTCCAGCACATGCCGTTCCTGGAAAACGCCAATACCCAGGCTGGCACCGATCTGGTGCCGTATGCGCCGGGCATCATCAACAACGTCGGCCTGTATGCCAAACGCTACAAAAGCTTCGACGAACTGCCAAAGGGCGCGACCGTCGCCATTGCCAATGACCCGATCAACAGCGGCCGAGGCCTGCAACTGCTGGCCAAGGCTGGCTTGATCACCCTCAAGCCGGGGGTTGGCTACAAGGCCACCGAAGAGGACATTCTCACCAACCCCAAAAACCTGAAGATTCTCCAGGTCGAGGCGGTGCAGTTGGTGCGCGCCTACGATGACGCCGATCTGGTGCAGGGCTACCCGGCCTACATTCGCCTGTCCAAAACCTTCGATGCAGGCTCGGCGCTGCTGTTCGACGGCCTCGACCATCCCGAGTACGTGATCCAGTTCGTGATCAAGCCCGAGCGCAAGGACGATCCGCGCCTGGCCAAGTTCATCGATATCTACCAGCATTCGCCGGTGGTGCGCGCCTCGCTCGACAAGGTCAACGGCAAACTCTACCAAGTCGGCTGGAAGGAGTGAGCATGCCCACCACCAATGTGCAACGCAGGCTGGCCGCTACCGCCGGCCTTGCCCGGCCTGCCGAGCCGCTGGAACTGCATCCACAACTGGCCAATGCGCTGGTGCGTTTCATCGGCGTCGGCAAGACCTATGAGGGCGCCCAGGGCCCCGTGCAGGCGCTGCAGGGCATCGACCTGAACATCGAGCGTGGCGAAGTGTTCGGCATCATCGGCCGCAGCGGCGCTGGCAAGTCGTCGCTGATCCGCACCATCAACCGGCTTGAGCAGCCCAGCAGCGGGCGCGTGCTGGTCGATCAGGTGGACATCGGCGAGTTCGACGAGGACCGCCTGGTGGCCCTGCGACGGCGCATCGGCATGATCTTTCAGCACTTCAACCTGATGTCGGCGAAAACCGTGTGGCAGAACGTCGAGTTGCCGCTCAAGGTCGCCGGTGTGCCCCAGGCCGAGCGCTGGCGCAAGGTCGGTGAACTGCTCGAACTGGTTGGCCTGCAAGGCAAGCGCGACGCCTATCCGGCGCAGTTGTCCGGCGGGCAGAAGCAGCGTGTCGGCATCGCCCGGGCGCTGGTGCACGACCCGCAGATTCTGCTCTGCGACGAAGCCACCTCGGCGCTGGACCCGGAGACTACCGAGTCGATCCTCGCCCTGTTGCGCGATATCAACCAGCGGCTGGGGCTGACGATCATCCTGATCACCCACGAAATGGCCGTTATCCGCGCCATCTGCGACCGCGTGGTGGTGCTCGAAGGCGGCCAGGTGGTTGAGCAGGGCCCGGTGTGGCAGGTGTTCGGCAACCCTCAGCATGAGGTCAGTCGGACCTTGCTGGCCCCGCTGCAACACGGCCTGCCCGAGGAACTGCGCGCCCGTCTGCGCAGCACGCCTGCAACGCCTGGCGCAGCGCTGGTATTGCGACTGCGCGTGACCGGGGCACAGGCCGGCGAGGCGGACCTGTCGTCGTTGTTCAACCTGCTGGGTGGCCAGGTCAGCCTGCTGCAGGGCGGTATCGAACGGATTCAAGGTCGCGCACTGGGCAATCTGGTCGTGGCGGTAAGCAATTCGCCCCACGACCGCGAGCATCTGCTGCAACGCGCCGGGCAATGGGCACAACGGGTAGAGGAGCTGGGCTATGTGGTTTGATCGTCTGTTGCAGGGCGCCCTGGACACCTTGCTGATGGTGGGCGTTTCCTCGTTGATCGCGCTGCCCGTGGGCGTGGTGATGGCCGTGGTGCTGGTCACCAGCGACCGTGGCGGTATCTACCAGGCGCCCGCGCTGAACCGCGTGCTGGGCGCGTTCGTCAACCTGTTCAGGTCGGTGCCGTTTCTCATTCTGATGGTGGCGCTGATCCCGTTTACCCGGTTGATCGTCGGTACCACCTATGGCGTGTGGGCGGCCGTGGTGCCGTTGACCATCGCAGCGACGCCGTTCTTTGCACGGATTGCCGAGGTCAGCCTGCGCGAGGTCGACCATGGCCTGGTCGAAGCCGCGCAAGCCATGGGCTGCCGACGCTGGCACATCGTCTGGCACGTGCTGCTGCCCGAAGCGCGACCGGGCATCGTGGCCGGCTTTACCATCACCGTGGTGACCATGATCAATTCATCGGCGATGGCTGGTGCGATCGGTGCCGGCGGGCTGGGCGACATCGCCTACCGCTATGGCTACCAGCGATTCGACAGCCAGATCATGCTCACGGTCATCGTGTTGCTGGTGGCCCTGGTGACCCTGATCCAGTTCGGCGGCGACCGATTGGCGCGGGTGCTCAACAAGCGCTAGTCGCGGAACCGAGATGCGCCCTTCGCGGCCGCTGACCGCTCCTACGGGGGGTTCGTGGCGGGCCTTCGCGGCCAACGACCGCTCCTACAGGGGATAATGTCCTGCGTAGGAGCGGTCCGTGGCCGCGAACGCCACGCTGCGGTATCTCAGACGGAGCACCCTACTTTCTTTTGCCCAACCTGAATCAAGCCTCCTTCCCCTCGCGCTCGTCTTCCTTGATCCGGTACCAGGCCACATACAGCGCCGGCAGGAACAACAGGGTGAGCAAGGTCGCCACCACGATCCCGCCGATCATCGCGTACGCCATCGGGCCCCAGAACACCTCGCGGGCAATCGGGATCATGCCCAGACTGGCGGCTGCCGCCGTGAGCAGGATCGGCCGGCGGCGATGCTCGGTTGCTTCCAGCACGGCATCCCACGGCTTGTAGCCATCGCGCTCGTAGGCGTCGATCTGGGTCACCAGAATCACCGAGTTGCGGATGATGATGCCGATCAGCGCCAGTATCCCGAGAATCGCCACGAAGCCCATGGGCGTTCCGGTCGGCACCAGCGCCAACACCACACCGATGATGCCCAGCGGCGCCACACTGGCCACCAGGAACATCTTCTGCACACTGTGCAGCTGGATCATCAGGAAGGTCGCCATGAGGAACAGCATCAACGGCACCACCTTGGCGATGGGTCCCTGCGCCTTGCCGCTTTCCTCGACCGTACCACCGGTGGCCACCTTGTAACCCACCGGCAGGCCTTCGGCGAATTTCTCGATCTCGGGCTTCAGCTGGGCCACCAGATCGGTCGGCTGGATATCGTCGCTGACCGCCGCCTTCAAGGTGATGGTCGGCAAGCGATCACGCCGCCACACCAGCGGCTGCTCCAGCTCGTAGCGCACGGTGGCGAAGGCCAGCAGCGGAATCGAGGTGCCGCTGGGCGTGACGATCTGCAGGTTCTGCAAGGTTTCCGGCGAACCGCGCTCGGCGTCGTTGGCACGGCCGACCACGTTGACCAGATAGATATCGTCATTGACCTGGGTCACCGCCGAGCCGCTGACGATGGTGTTCATCAGCTTGGCCACGTCTTCGGACGACAAGCCCAACTGCCGCGCCTTGTCCTGGGCGATGTCGATGCGCAGCACTTTGCCCGGCTCGTTCCAGTCGTAGATCATCTCGCCGACGTGCGCGTTCTGGTCCAGCAAGGTTGCCAACTCGATGGCGTGCTTGCGCACCTGGTCGATGTCCTTGCCGCTGACCCGATACTGGATCGGCCGGCCCACCGGCGGCCCCATTTCCAACGCCTGGACGTAGGTGCCGATGCCGACGAAGTCTTCGCGCAGGCGCTTCTTCAAACGCTCGGTCAGCGCGCCACGCTGCTCAAGGCCTTTGCTGACGATCACCAACTGGGCGTAGTAAGGGTTCTCCAACTGCTGGTCCAGCGGCAGATAGAAACGGATCGCGCCCTGACCGATGTAAGTGCTCCAGCGCGCGATGTCCGGATCATCCTTGAGCGTAGCCTCGAGGCGGTCGACTGCCTTGCGCGTTTCGTTGATCGAAGCGTTTTGCGGCAGGTTCAGGTCCACCAGGATTTCCGGGCGGTCGGACGAAGGAAAGAACTGGTTCTGCACGAAACGCATGCAGAACAGCGCCGCAGCGAACAGCAGCAACGTGCCGATGATCGTCAGCCAACGATGACGCATGCAGCCCAGCAGCCCACTGTGGAACCAGCGCGCGACACGCCCCGGCTGCTCCGGCTTGGGTTTGACGTTCTTGCTCAGGATGTGCACGCCGATGACCGGTGCGAACAGCACCGCCACCACCCAGGACACCAGCATGGCCACCGCGATAACGGCAAACAGGGTGAAGGTGTACTCACCGGCCGAGCTGGCGTTCAAGCCGATCGGTACGAAGCCGGCCACTGTGACCAAAGTGCCCGTGAGCATCGGGAATGCGGTAGAGGTGTAAGCGAAGGTAGCCGCCTCCTCCTTGCTGTCGCCCGCTTCCAGGCGAGTGACCATCATTTCCACGGTGATCATTGCATCGTCCACCAGCAGGCCCAGGGCGATGATCAACGCCCCCAGGGAAATACGCTGCATGGTGATGCCGCTGTACTCCATGAACACGAAGACCATGGCCAGCACCAGCGGAATCGAGCAGGCCACCACCAGGCCAGCGCGCACGCCCAGGCTGATGAAGCTGACGATCAGCACGATGACCACAGCCTCGAACAACGCGCTGGTGAACCCGCCGACGGCCTTCTCGACCACCTCGGCCTGGTCCGAAACCTTGTGCACGCCCACGCCCACCGGCAACTGCGCGGTCAACGCGTTCATGCGCGCATGCAGCGCGGTACCGAATTCCTGAATGTTGCCGCCGTCTTTCATGGCGATGGCCAGGCCGATGGCGGGCTGGCCGTTGTAGCGGAACATCGGCGCGGCCGGGTCTTTGTAGCCACGTTCGATGTCGGCGATATCGGTCAGCCGGTAGAAGCGGTCGTTGAGCCTGAGGTTGACCGTTTCCAGGTCTTTTTCCGACTTGAACTGGCCCGAGGTGCGCACCGAGATGCGTTCCGGCCCAGCCTCGATCACGCCCGCCGGCGTCACCGCATTCTGTGCCTGCAGCGCGCCGACCACCTGTTGCTGGTCCAGGCCCAGCGCGGCCAGTTTGCGCGTGGAAAAATTCAGGTAGATCACTTCGTCCTGCTGGCCCACCAACTGAACCTTGCCCAGGTTGTCGACCTGACGGATCTCGGCGCGCACCTGCTCCACGTAGTCGCGCAGCTGCCGCATGCTCAGGCCGTCGGCAGTGAAGGCGTAGATCGAACCGAACACGTCACCGAATTCATCGTTGAACGAAGGCCCCTGCAGGCCCTGGGGGAAGGTGCCGCGAATATCGTCGACCTTCTTGCGCACCTGATACCAGATCTCTGGAATCGCCTTGGCATTGGTGGTGTCGCGCAGGTACACGAACACCGTCGACTCGCCAGGCCGCGTGTAGCTTTTCACGTAGTCCAGGGAGTCCAGCTCTTCGAGCTTCTTTTCGATGCGGTCGGTGACCTGCTTGAGCGTTTCATCCTGGGTCGCGCCCGGCCAGCGGCTCTGGATGACCATGGTCTTGATGGCGAACGCCGGGTCTTCTTCACGGCCCAGGTTGAAATAGGAAAACACGCCCATCAGCAGGCCGACGAACATCAGGTACCAGACGAAGGACTGGTGCTTGAGCGCCCAGTCGGACAGGTTGAAACTTCCCTTCATTGCCGGCTCGCCTCGTCCAGTTTGATTTTCTGCCCGGGTTTCAGGCTGTTGACGCCAGCGCTGACCACGCGCTCACCCGCCTGCACACCGCTGCCCAGCACTACAACGCCACGGTCGCGGCTGAGCACGGTGACCGGGCGCGGGTTGACGGTCTTGTTCTGGACGTCCACCAGCCACACCTGGGTCTTGCCATCGACTTCCTGCACTGCGGTCTCCGGCAATTCCAGGCGCTGCGCGATGCTTGAACTCAAGGTCACGCTGATCGCCGTGCCCAGGCGCAGGCCGGCGGGGCTTTCGCGCAGGGTCAGGCGTGCGCGCCGGGTGCGCGTGGCACTGTCGGGCCGCGGCTCCAGCTCACGCAGGGTGCCAGTGGTGGCAACGCTCGGGTCGAGCTGGGACTGCACACGAAACTCCACGCCCTCGGGCAGGGTTTCGGCCAGCCCGTCGGGCAGGTCGATGACCGCCTCCTTGATATCGGGACGGGCCAATACCACCACCTCTTCACCGGCGCTCACCACTTGCCCGACTTCCACTTTCCATTGATTGACCACGGCGGCGTGGTCGGCGCGCAGCTCGCTATAGCCCAGTTGATCCCTGGCTTGGCTGACGGCGGCCTTGGCCTGGTCGAGCGAGGCCTGGGCGGTCTTCAGGTCGGTCTGGGCGATGTCCAGGCCAGCCTGCGCACCGACGCCACGGTCGAACAACTCCTGCTGGCGGCGAGCATTGGCCTGGGCATTGATGAACTGCGCCTGCACGCGGGCCAGATCACCCTGGCTCGAGCGCAACTGGTTCTGCTGGTCGGTCGGATCGAGGGTGGCCAGCAGCTGGTTCTTCTCCACCTGGCTGCCGACATCCACCGCACGCCGGGCGATACGCCCCGATACGCGAAAGCCCAACGTGCTTTCGTAGCGCGCCTGGATATTGCCCGCGAAGCGACCCAGGCTCTGCTGGTCCAGGCCCTTGACCTCGACCGACAGCACCGGGCGGATCGGCTCGGGAGCTTGCTCTTCCTTCGAACAGCCTGCCAGCAACAGCACGGCCGCAGACAACGCGATCACCGCCTTCATGGCTGGCGCTCCTCGGCAATTTCCACCTGCATGTCCGGGTGCAGCAACTGCCCGCCGGCGACGACCACGCGGTCGCCGTTCTTCAAGCCATCGGCGATCACCACCTTGCCGGTCAGGTAACGGCCCACGTCGACCTTGCGCAGATTGACCTTGTCGCCTTCCCCCACCACCCACACGGCAGGCTCGGCGATGTCCTTGGTCAACGCCGACCAGGGCAGCTCGACGCTGGTCTTGCCCGGACCGTTGAGCGATGCGTTGACCACCGAGCCGAGGTCCATGCCCTTGGGCAGGCCTTGCAGGGCGATCTTCACGCGCACAGTACCGGTCTGCGCGGACACCGCTGGGGTGACTTCGCGCACCGTGCCGGTGGTCTTGATCGCCGGCTCGTCGAGCAGGCTGACGGTGATCGGCTGCTGGCCGGCCGGTTGGGCAAACAGCGACTCGTACACGTCGAATACCGCATCGCGGTCGCCATCGCGGGCCAGGCCGAAGATCGGCGCAGTGGCCTGTACCACCTGGCCAACCTCGGCCTGGCGGGCAGTGATCACGCCTGGGGCGTCGGCCACCAGGTCGGTGTAGCTCAGTTGTTCACGGGCATTGGCCAACTGGGCGCTCGCCGCCGCCAACGAACTCTGCGCACCGCGCAGCGCCGCCTGGGCCGAGTCGTATTCACTCTGGCTGGTGTAGCCCTTGGGCAGCAGCTTCTGCTGGCGCACGAAGGCCGCCGATGTCTGTTTCACACGTGCCTGTTCGGCGGCCACTGCAGCCTTGGCCGAATCGACGTTGGTCTGCAGGTCCTTGGGGTCCAGGCGCGCCAGCACCTGCCGTGCGCTGACATGATCGCCCACGTCCACCAACCGCTGGATGATCTTGCCACCGACGCGGAACGACAACTGGGTCTGGATGCGCGCCTGCACATCGCCGGTGAGATTGACCGCAGCGGCGAACTCGCCGCTCTGTACATTCTCCACGCGCACGCGCGGATGCGTCGGCTCGATGGGCTTGTCTTCACCACACCCCGCCAGCGCAACCAACAAAAGGGAAACCCCTACAACCTTCCAACGAGGACCAGCCATGCAGGCTCCTTTGCGTGCGCTGTGATGCCAGGTGTGTATGCGACTGTGGCCGTGATGCGAGGTTCATTTGCCGGGAATGGCCCTGCCCGGACAAAGCAAAACGCCGACACTGTACAAGCTGTCGGCGCTCAGGTGAACCGTTGTCACACTCGGGAATCAGAACGCCGGCAATACCGCGCCGCTGTACTTCTTCTCGATGAAGGCTTTGACTTCGGGGCTGGTCAGCGCCTTGGCCAGTTTCTGCATGGCCGGGCTGTCCTTGTTGTCCGGACGGGCCACCAGGAAATTCACGTAAGGCGAATCCGATCCTTCGATCACCAAGGCATCCTTGGCCGGGTTCAGGCCGGCTTCAAGTGCGTAGTTGGTGTTGATCATGTCCAGGTCGACCTGGTCCAGCACGCGCGGCAGCATGGCCGATTCCAGCTCCTTGAACTTGAGGTTCTTGGGGTTGCTGGCGATGTCCTTGGGGGTGGCCAGGGCGTTGCTCGGGTCCTTCAGGGTGATCAGGCCGGCTTTCTGCAGCAGGATCAACGCACGGCCGCTGTTGCTACCCTCGTTGGGGATGGCGACGGTCGCGCCGTCCTTGAGCTCGCTCAGCGACTTGACCTTCTTCGAGTAACCGCCGAAGGGCTCGACGTGCACGCCGATCACGGTGACCAGGTTGGTGCCCTTGCCCTTGTTGAAGCTTTCCAGGTACGGCAGGGTCTGGAAGTAGTTGGCGTCCAGACGCTTTTCGTTCACCTGTACGTTGGGTTGCACGTAGTCGGTGAACACCTTGATGTCCAGCTCGACGCCTTCCTTGGCCAGGGTCGGCTTGATCAGCTCGAGGATCTCGGCGTGGGGAACCGGCGTGGCGGCGATCACGAGTTTTTCTGCCGCGTTGGCCAGGCCGAAAGACAGGGAGGCCGCCAGAGCGGTGAACAGCAAAGCCTTTTTCATGCTAAGTCCTTGAAATTGGGTGGCGGCGGCAGCAATCGGCCAGCCTTGCGCGGACAATACCGGGAATTAATATTCCTACAAATACCTTTTAGTTTGCTGCTTATGCCTTTTTACGCAAGCGCTCGACGCTGCGGTTCAGCAGTGCTGCCAAAGCAACCGGCTCGGCGTGCTCGGCGGCCTGCGTCAACAGCTGCTCGATATGCACGAGCAGGTCCGTGTTCGCGGCCGCTGGCAGATTGAGATGCTCGGGCAGGATCTCGTCGCCGCGACTGACCAGCAAGGCAAAATGGATGACGTTTTCCAGCTCGCGGGTATTGCCGGGCCAATCGTGGCGCTCCAGCGCTCGCTGCGCATCGGCGCTGATCAGCGGCACCGCCAGGTTCAGACGGTGGCTGTAGATGCCCAGGAAATACTCGGCCAGGGCGAGGATATCGCCGGTCCGCTCGCGCAACGGCGGCAAGGTCAGGCGGCCTTCGCCCAGATAGGCGTGCAACCGTTCGTTGAATTTCCCCGCGGCCACGGCCTGGCCCAGATCGATGCTCGACGCCGCCACCAGGCGCACGTCCACGGGATTGGGCTGGGCCGCGCCGACGCGGGTCACTTCACGGGTTTCCAACGCCGCGAGCAGCTTGGTCTGGATCGCCAGCGGCAGGTCGGCGATCTCGTCCAGGTACAGCGTGCCGCCGTTGGCCGAGCCGAACCATCCGGCCCGGCTGCTGGCCGTGCCGCTGTGGGCGCCTGCGCTGTAGCCGAACAGCTCGGCATCGGCGTAGGTCGGGCTGATCGCGCCGCAATTGACCGAGACGAAAAGGCCGCCACGATCACTGCCGCGATGAATGTGGCGGGCAAGCAGTTCCTTGCCGGTGCCGCTTTCACCCTGAATCAGCACCGGCAGTGCCTTGGGCGCGAGCCGCTCGAGCTCCTCGCGCAAGCGTCGCGAGCGCGGATCGACGAACACCAGCGCCTTGGCGCGGATGCTCAGCGGGCTCTTGTCGGCGTCGGGAAAGGTCAGCAGCGGCTGGCCGAAGGTGTCGTTGTATGCGGTCATGGGCAAGGCTCCCACCGGCCTGGCTGCAGGCGGCGTACTCGGTTGTCGGGCATTCAGGCGCGCAGCTGGATGTGCTGGTCCATGCGACTCTGCAGGCGATAGAGGTAGGCAAACCCCTGTTCCCAGCGTCGATGCCCGGACTTGACGTTGATATGCCCGGCACCGGCCAGAATGCCGGCTTCGGCGCCCCAGTCGCGGGCCAGTTGCAAGGCTCGCGGAGCACTGGCCGCAGGGTCGTTGTCCGAGCCCACCACTTGGCTGGGGAATGGCAGCAGATGTTTGGGGATAGGTGCGAAGTTGCGCAGGGCCGGCGAGCAGGCCGGGCGCTCTACGTCTGCGGGCGCCACCAATAGGGCTCCGCGAACCTTGCGCAACGAGACCAGCGAGGCGGCGACCGACCAGTGGGCGACGGTCACGCATCCCAGGCTGTGAGCAATGAGAATCACCGGATCGGCGCTGGCATTCACCGCGCGGTCCAGCGCCGCGACCCAGTCTTCACGCCGTGGCGTGAGCCAGTCGTCCTGCTCGACCCGCGCGCTGTTGGGCAGGGTTTGTTGCCAATGGCTTTGCCAATGGTCGTCGGACGAGCCCTGCCAGCCTGGCACGATCAGATAGCGGATCGACTCATTGCGCATGGGATGCGCCTCCTGCAAACGTTGCGTTGGAGGCCAGTATAGGGAAAGGAGTTATATCCGTTAAGGAATAAGAAGCTATTTATTAATAACCAAAATAAAGGTCAGTCAGCCCCGTAGCAGCGCCGCAAGCCGCGTCGGCGGCACGCGCGGTCTGCCTGCTGCCACCGCATAACCCCGGACGCGGCTTGCGCCGCTGCTACAAGGTGCGCGTGATTTTCTGTAGCAGCGGCGCAAGCCGCGTCGGCGGCACGTACAGTCTGCCTGCTGCACCGCATCGACCCCGGACGCGGCTTGCGCCGCTGCTACAGACCTGACGCCTTCTGCCAGACCTTGGGCTTGAAGAACAACGTCTCGCCCCGCGCCAGGCCACTCAGGCTGTCATGGTCCTTGACCACTTCGGCCTCGATCAGCTCGCTCTGCCCCTCGACCTTGAGCGTCACCCGCGTGGTCGCGCCCAACGGACGAATGTCACGCACCTCGGCGGCGTGATGGTCGTCCAGCTCGTGGCGCGACAGCGACACTTCGTGCGGACGAAACAGCACATGCTCCTCACCACCCAACTGCAAGCGGTTGGAGTCGCCCAGAAAGTGATAGACGAAGTCGCTGGCCGGGTTCTCGTACACCTCGCCTGGCGAACCGATCTGCTCGATGACACCCTTGTTCATCACCACGATGCGATCCGCCACTTCCATGGCTTCTTCCTGGTCGTGGGTCACGAAGACCGAAGTCAGGTTGATGTCCTCGTGCAAGCGCGCCAGCCAGCGACGCAGCTCCTTGCGCACCTTGGCGTCGAGCGCGCCGAAAGGTTCGTCGAGCAGCAACACCTTGGGCTCGACCGCCAGGGCACGGGCCAGGGCAATACGCTGGCGCTGGCCACCGGACAACTGCTCGGGGTAGCGATCGTGCAACCAGTCCAGCTGCACCATGTTCAACAGCTCATGCACCTTCTGCGCAATCACCGTTTCGGTGGGCCGCTCGCGCTTGGGTTTCATGCGCAAGCCAAAGGCGACGTTGTCGAACACTGTCATGTGTCGGAACAGCGCGTAGTGCTGGAACACGAAACCGACGTTGCGATCCCGCACATCGTGGCCGGAAACGTCCTCGCCGTGGAACACGATGCTGCCCTGGTCGGGCGTTTCCAGGCCGGCGATGATGCGCAGCAAGGTGGTCTTGCCGCACCCGGATGGGCCCAGCAGAGCCACCAGCTCGCCACTCTGGATGTCCAGATTGATGGAGTCCAGGGCCTGGAAGGCATTGAAGCGCTTGCTGACGTTACGAACTTCGATCGACATTAATCATTCCTCCGCGGCGCTGTTGCGCAGGCGGTCAATACGGGACTCGCTCCACTGCTTGAGCAGCAGGATGAAGAGCGCCAGGATCAGCAACAGGCTCGCAACGGCAAAGGCGGCGACATGGTTGTATTCGTTGTAGAGAATTTCCACGTGCAGCGGCAGGGTATTGGTCACGCCGCGAATGTGCCCGGACACCACCGAGACGGCACCGAACTCGCCCATGGCCCGCGCGGTACACAGCACCACGCCGTAGATCAGCCCCCACTTGATGTTCGGCACGGTGACGTACCAGAACATCTGCCAGCCATTCGCGCCCAGCAGACGCGCCGCTTCCTCTTCCTGCGTGCCTTGTTCCTGCATCAGCGGGATCAGCTCGCGGGCCACGAACGGCACGGTCACGAAGATGGTGGCCAGCACGATACCTGGCAAGGCGAACACGATCTGGATGTCGTGGTCCTGCAGCCACGGCCCGAACAGGCCCTGAGCGCCGAACATCAGCACATAAACCAGACCGGCAATCACCGGCGACACCGAGAACGGCAGGTCGATCAACGTGACCAGAATGCTCTTGCCGCGAAACGAATACTTGCTCACGCACCACGCGGCGCTGACGCCGAACACCAGGTTCAGCGGCACCGAAATGAGCACGGCGAACACCGTCAGCTTCAGCGCCGACAGCGCATCGGGCTCGAAGATCGCCGCGAAAAAGGTCCCCAGGCCCTGCTTCAAGCCCTGGGACACGACGATCAGCAACGGCAACAACAGAAACACGGCGAACACCAGCCAGCCCAGGGCGATCAACACCCGCCGCGAGGTTGCGCTGCCACGTCGGGCCGCATTGGTGGAGGCAGCAATGGAAGATGCAGACATGTGCGGAGCCTCCTTCAAGGGGTTTCGATGCGCCGCTGCAACAAGTTGATCAGCAGCAGCAGAATGAAGGAAACCACCAGCATCATCACGCCGATGGCCGTGGCGCCGGTGTAGTCGTATTGGTCCAGCTTGACCATGATCAGCAGCGGCAGGATTTCGGTCTTCATCGGCATGTTGCCGGCAATGAAAATGACCGATCCGTACTCACCCACGCCGCGGGCGAACGCCAGCGCGAAACCGGTGAGCCAGGCAGGCAACAGCGCCGGCGCGAGGATGAAGCGGAACACCTGCAACGGCTTGGCACCCAGGCAGGCTGCGGCTTCCTCGACCTCGCGCGGGATGTCGGCCAGCACCGGCTGCACCGTGCGCACCACGAACGGCAGGGTGACAAAGGTCAGGGCCAGGGTGATGCCCAAGGGGGTGTAGGCGATCTTGAAACCCAGGTCGGCGGCGAACTGCCCAACCAGGCCGTTGGGTGCATACAGCGCCGTCAGGGCAATGCCTGCCACGGCCGTGGGCAGGGCGAACGGCAGGTCGATCATCGCATCGATGATCTTGCGTCCGGGAAAGGTGTAGCGCACCAGCACCCAGGCCAGCAGGGTGCCGATCACTCCATTGATGATCGCCGCACACAACGCCGTGCCGAAACTGAGTTTCAGTGCGGCGAGTACGCGAGGTGCGGTAACGATGGTCCAGAACTGTTCCCAGGTCAGCTGCGCAGCATGCACGAACATGGCGGCCAGGGGGATCAGCACGATCAGGCTGAGGTACACGACGGTGTAGCCCAGCGTCAGCCCGAAGCCGGGTATGACGGGGGAGATACGACGCGACATAGAAGTCCTTGATGAATACGGTTTACGCAATCGGGCCTCTTCGCGGGCAGAGCCCACTTCCACAGGCTTTACGGTGACCTGTGGGAGCGGGGCTCTGCCCGCGAAGAGGCCAGTCGCCTCAACGAATCTTATTGAGCCTGATAAATCTGATCGAACACCCCACCATCATTGAAGAATTTAGGCTGTGCGGTTTTCCACCCGCCGAAATCCTTGTCGATAGTAACCAGATTCAGCGCTGGAAATTGCTTCGCATACTTGGCTGCCACATCCTTGTCGCGCGGACGATAGAAGTTCTTCGCAGCGATTTCCTGGCCAGCCGGGCTGTACAGGTGCTTGAGGTAGGCTTCGGCGATTTCCTCGTTGCCTTTCTTCTTCACGTTCTTGTCGACCACGGCCACTGGCGGCTCAGCCAAAATCGACAGCGAAGGCACGACAATGTCGAACTTGTCCGCGCCACCGTCTTCCTTCAATGCCAGGAACGCCTCGTTCTCCCAGGCCAGCAACACATCACCCTGACCATTGTTGACGAAGGTGATGGTCGAGCCACGGGCACCGGTGTCCAGGATCGGCACGTGCTTGAACAGCGTCTGTACGTACTCTTTGGCTTTGCCTTCGTCGCCACCGCCGGCTTTCAGGCCGTAGGCCCAGGCTGCCAGGAAATTCCAGCGGGCGCCGCCGGACGTCTTCGGATTCGGCGTGATCACCGAGACATCATTCTTGATCAGGTCGCCCCAGTCCTTGATGCCCTTGGGGTTGCCCTTGCGCACCAGAAACACGATGGTCGAGGTGTAGGGCGTGCTGGCGTCCGGCAGACGGGTCTGCCAGTTCTCCGGGATGGACTTGCCCAAGCGGCTGATCTCGTCGATGTCACCGGCCAGCGCCAGGGTCACCACATCGGCGGGCAGGCCGTCGATCACCGCGCGGCCCTGTTTGCCCGAACCACCGTGGGATTGCTTGATCGACACGGTGTCGCCCGCGTGTTCCTTTTTCCAGAAGTTAACGAACTCGGCGTTGTATTCCTGGTACAGCTCGCGGGTCGGATCGTAGGACACGTTGAGCAGCTCGTAGTCCTTGGCGACGGCGGAGCCGGCAAATACGGCGCTGGCGAGGGCTGCCAAGGCATAACGGCGGATAGACATGGACGAAGCTCCTGGAATGGCGGGTATTTTTCTTATGGCTGCTACGCAGGACGCGTACTCAGCTGGGCTTGTTGCCCGGGTTCTGCAAACGGAATTTTTCCTTGCGTTCGATCTGCACGACTTGAGCGTTGTGTACGGTGATCTCCACCGCACCGAAACGCAGGTCGCGCAGCGCACTCTGAATTTCCCGCAGAATGGTGGCTTCGTCCTGTCCTTCGACGCTGCGTAGCGATGCGCTCATGATCATGCTCCTGGGTAAGGGGTGCCAAGGTGGCGTGAGCGCGATAGTAGAGCGGTCTTATTATTCTTAAAAATACTGTTTAAGAATTTTCATATAACCAGAAGTTTTTATCTGCACCTACTCGACCTGCCATTGCAGCGCAGCGGCTTGCACCGGACGACCGAACCAATAGCCCTGGCCCAGTCCGCAACCGTGCTCCAGCAGGAACTGCGCCTGATTCGCCTGCTCGATGCCCTCGGCGTGCACCTGCATGCCCATGCTGTGCGCCAGCGCGATGATCGCCGTGGTGATCGCCACATCGTCTTCGTCGCCGGGCAGGCCGGCGACGAAACCCTGGTCGATCTTGAGCTTGTGGACCGGCAGGCGCTTGAGCCTGAGCAGGGATGAATAACCGGTGCCGAAGTCGTCGATCGCCAGTTGCAAACCCAGATCGCGCAGGTGATGCAATTGCTCCAGTGCGCGGTCCGGATCATCCATCACCGCACTTTCGGTCACTTCCAGTTCCAGATGCGCAGGCGCCAGCTCTGTCTCGGCCAGGACCCTTTCGACCTGCCGGTAGAGATCATGGTGGCTGAACAGACGGCTAGAGATGTTCACCGCGACGAAATCCAGTGCCTTGCCCTCGACCTGCCACTGCCGCATCTGGCGGCACGCGGTGGCCAGCACCCAGGTGTCGATCTCGGCGATCAAGCCACTGCGCTCGGCGATCGGTATGAACTGCCCCGGCGGTACCAGGCCGCGCTCCGGGTGCTGCCAGCGCACCAGCGCCTCCACCCCGACCATGGCCTTGTCGCGCAGGGCATGCACCGGTTGGTAGTGCACCCGCAACTGCCCGTCGGCCAGGGCCTGGCGCAGTTCTGCGGTCACTTCGATCTGCTGCTGGGCGCGGGTGGTCAGCTCTTGGGTATACAGGGCATAGCTCGAACGGCCCCGTGCCTTGGCCTGGAACAGCGCCGAGTCGGCGTTGCGCAACAGCTGCTCGGCACCCTGCGCGTCGTCGGGAAACAGACTGATGCCCATGCTGGCGCTGATGAACAAGGTGTGCCCGTCGATGGCGAAGGGCGCGCGCAGGCCTTCGAGCAACCCCTGCCCCAGCGCCGTCGCCTGCCCTGTGCGCAACTCGCCTTCCATCAGCACCGCAAACTCGTCGCCGCCCAGCCGAGCCAGGGTCACCTCCTCGCCCAACCCGCACTGCAAACGCTCGACCACGGCCATCAGCAACCGATCGCCCACGCCATGACCGAAGCTGTCGTTGACGTTCTGGAAGTGGTCGAGGTCGATGAGCAACAACGCGCAGCAGCGTTGCGCAAGCCGGGCCGTACTCAAGGCGTGCTCGGTGCGGTGGCTGAACAGCAGGCGGTTGGGCAACCCGGTCAGCGGATCATGGTGTGCCAGATGGGCCAGCTCGCGCTGCGAATGCCTGATCGCGCTGATGTCGGAGAACACCGCCACATAGTGGCTCTGCTTGCCCCGATCATCGCGGATCGCGCGGATGGTCTGCCACTGCGGGTAGCTGTCGCCGCCCTTGCGCCGGTTCCAGATCTCGCCGCTCCACTGGTCGTGCTCGGCCAGCGTGCGAAACATCTGTTGATAGAAGGCCGGCGGATGCTGCCCGGATTTGAACGTGTTCGGGTTCTGCCCGAGCACTTCGTCCTCGGCATACCCGGTGATCGCCATGAAGGCCCGGTTGACCTGCAGGATGCGCCCTGCAGTGTCGGTCACCAGCACGCCGTCGGCGGTGCAGTCGAAAACCGCTGCCGACAAACGTCGGCTTTCGCGGTTGGCCTGCCGCGCGCGCAGCCAGCCAAAGGCGAACGCACTGCCCAGCAACCACACACCGCAACCGGCCAGATGAACCCCCCATCCGGCCGACGACGCTCCGAAAAGGCCGTTTGCCACACGACCGCACAACAGAAACCACACCACACAGACAATCAGGTAAATCACAACGCCGCGCGCTGTAACCCGAGATAAAACAGACATAGGGTCAATCGGCCACACAAAATGTGTACCAATTATAGAATAGAAACATTCAGCGACTCTTATCTAAAAGAGCGACTGGCTTTATCTGATAGCTAGTCGATAATGCGCTGCACGCATTACCCACCCAACCGAGGGCCTTCCCGCCTATGTGGTACAACGGTTTTCTCGATCTGTCCGCCTGGCAAGTGGTGGCAGTCACGTTGTTGCTGACCCATGTGACCATCATCAGCGTCACTGTCTACCTGCACCGCTATTCCGCCCACCGCTCGCTGGAACTCAACGCCGGGCTCAAGCACTTCTTCCGTTTCTGGCTCTGGCTCACCACTGCCCAGAACACCCGCGAGTGGACCGCCATCCACCGCAAGCACCACGCCAAATGCGAAACCGTCGACGATCCGCACAGCCCCGTGATCAAGGGCCTGGGCACCGTGATGCGTACCGGCGCCGAGCTCTATCGCAAAGAGGCGGAAAACCCCGACACCTTGCGCATCTATGGCAAGAACTGCCCCGAAGACTGGATCGAGCGCAACCTGTACTCGCGCTTCCGCCACACTGGCGTGGTCCTGATGCTGGTCATCGACCTGCTGCTGTTCGGCGCCCTCGGCCTGACCGTGTGGGCCGTGCAGATGATGTGGATTCCCTTCTGGGCAGCCGGTGTCATCAATGGCCTCGGCCACGCCGTGGGCTACCGCAACTTCGAATGCCGCGACGCGGCCACCAACCTGGTGCCGTGGGGCATCATCGTCGGCGGCGAAGAACTGCACAACAACCACCACACCTACCCCAATTCGGCCAAGCTGTCGGTCAAGAAATGGGAGTTCGACATGGGGTGGGCCTGGATCAAGCTGTTTACCTGGCTGCGCCTGGCCAAGGTCCAGCGCGTGGCACCGATTGCCCACCGCGTGGAAGGCAAGGGCCAGCTCGACATGGACACCGCCATGGCGATCCTCAACAATCGCTTCCAGATCATGGCGCAGTACCGCAAGCTGGTGATCGCGCCGCTGGTGCAACAGGAGCTGAGCAGGGTCGACGAATCGGTACGTCACCAGTTCCGCCGGGCCAAGCGCCTGCTGTCGCGTGAAACCAGCCTGCTGGACGAAGGGCATCACCTGCACATCCAGACGATGCTCGAACACAGCCACGCATTGCGCGTCATCTATGAAAAGCGCCTGGCCCTGCAACAGATCTGGGCGCGCACCAGCTCCAACGGTCATGATATGCTCGCCGCCATCAAGGATTGGATCCAAGAGGCCGAAGCCAGTGGCATTCACTCGCTGCGCGACTTCGCGACCCAGCTCAAGACGTACTCGCTGAGGCCTGCTGCAGCCTGAGCCGTTTATCGGTGCGCCTTGGCCCCAGGGCGCGCCGTTCGGAACTTCGTTACAATTTTCCGCTCTCAGACTCATAGCGCTACCGCCTGGGATCATGCCTTGGCCGCGCCTTTTCGCGCATCCGTTCGCAGTAATCCCAACGCCTCTGAGATGCCGTGATGATGGTCAATAAAAAATTACCTTCTACACCCGTCAAACCTCTACCCGAAGCCGCTGAAACCCTATTGGCCTTGATGCATGCCCAGGGTGAGGTCGCGCGGCTCAAGGAGCGCGAGCAGCTGTTCAGCTCGCTGTTGGTCAGCGTCAACGCGGTACTCTGGGCGTTCGATTGGGAAACCCAGCAGATGATCTACGTCAGCCCCGCCTACGAACGGATTTTCGGCCGCTCGGTGGGTTTGCTGCTGGCCGACTACAACGAATGGCGCGACAGCATCTATCCGGATGACCTGGACTACGCCGATCGCAGCCTGGCTGAAGTCCTCGACAAAGGCGCTGTCGAAGACCGCGAATACCGCATCATCAGCGCCGACGGCCAGATCCGCTGGCTCAGCGACAAATGCTTCGTCAGCCATCAGGTGGATGCAGGCCAGCGCGTGATCGTGGTGGGTATCGCCGAGGACATTACCGAAAAGAAGCACCTTGAAGGCGAGCTTCAGCGCCTCGCCACCACCGACGTCCTGACCCAGAGCAGCAACCGTCGACACTTCTTCGAATGCGCCCACCGCGAGTTCGAGCAGTCCCGCCTCAACGACACGCCCATGGCCTTCCTGCTGCTGGACATCGACGATTTCAAGATGATCAACGATACCTATGGCCACCAGGAAGGTGACCACGTGCTGCAACGCATCGCCGAAACCGGCCGTGCGGTACTGCGCCGTGGCGACTTGTTCGGGCGTATTGGCGGTGAAGAATTCGCCGCCGTGTTCCCGGGCTGCGCGCCGGACATGGCCATGCAGATCGCCGAGCGCCTGCAGCGCGAAATCCAGCGCCTGAGCTTCCACCACAATGGCAAGAACTACGGCGTGACGGTAAGCCAGGGCCTGACCAGTATTCAGCCGCAAGACGAAATGCTCGACTCCCTCTTCTCGCGCTCCGACGCCGCCATGTACCAGGCCAAGCGCCAGGGCAAGAACCAGATCGTGCCGGCCTAGTCAGCGAACCATTGGTGTCCCCGGCCACTCGTTCAATTGCGACACGCCTATTATATGCAACCGTGCTGAATTGATCGCGTCTGGC
The DNA here is from genome assembly GCF_014841725.1 of Pseudomonas sp. CFBP 8758. Taxonomy (NCBI): domain Bacteria; kingdom Pseudomonadati; phylum Pseudomonadota; class Gammaproteobacteria; order Pseudomonadales; family Pseudomonadaceae; genus Pseudomonas; species Pseudomonas sp. CFBP 8758. The sequence goes on from NZ_JACYUK010000012.1 coordinate 38,710, forward strand.
CCATTAGGGAATTCAACCATGTTGTATCAATTTGCAGAATTATCTACCTAGATCAAAGCCCATTGGGTGAAGGTTGTGCTAGCCAACTTCATTGTTCTCTATCAAAAAGACATATTCGTTTCCTTGAGCCATACGTTAGGTCATGGTTTACTTTTCCATGAAGCTACGGAGAATAACTAATCAAGGAGTTACACATGAAACAATTATTTATGATTGCCACGCTTGTCCCGCTATCGGTTGCTGCTAATTATGACAGCAAAGATCACCTAAGCTTTCCGCCTGCTTACTCCACGTTAACTAAAGTTGATTGGGAGGACTGGGAGTCTGTGACGAAAGAATTCAGAGACAACGCCCTCTGGAATCAAAACACCACTGAAATCCAGTCATGCGAAAGCCTCTATAGTTTGCCGGTGACCACATCCCGCGAAGGCAATGTCAGCTTTGGCGCAATCTGCACCATCGCAGGCTCTGGCCAAAAAGTATTCATATGCACCGACCGCATGCTCGGCCGCTTCGAGGTATTTCCAGAATTTCAGCGTGACCTGCCGTGGATCGCACAGAAGATTTTCGACAATTGCTGGGGTGGGTGATCCCCACCTCTCTCGATCACCCCCAAGGCCAGTGATCAGATAGAGGCCTTTATTCATGTCCCGGCATAGCCCAGCACGTCAGCGAATCATTGGCGCGCCCCGCCACCAGTTCAGCTGCGACACGCCTATCTTGAGCAACCGTGCTGGTTTGCCTTGGGCTATCTGGGTGACGTCTTCGTCGGCGCCCAGCGATGCCATCTGCGCAGCAATATTCACGATCAGTTTTTCCCTTGAGTACACCCCGCCGCCCAACTGGTAGGCCGCGGCGATCATCTCGCGCAGCTCGAGCGGCAATCGCCAGCGTCGGCGCAATTCCGAGCCATAAGGCGCACCAAACGTTCGTAGCGCGTAAGTCAGCTTCGTCTCGTCAAGCTCACCGCCTGCCAGACGCCATTCCTGCAAAACGCGCAGCAGCGCCAGATCGCCCAGGCAGTGCAACACGCCTGCGCAATAGCAGCGCCACTCGTCCACATTCTGTTGGCGGGCAATGTTGCGAGCGAATTCGGCTGTGTGGGTCGAGCGGTTCCAGCAGATTTCGGCTTGTTCGAGCAGCAGCGGGTCACTCAGGTAGGCACTGGGCCGGGTGGTCATGCCCAACAGCAGATTCATGCTCTGCGTAGGGCCCAGCGCTTGCAAGGCCTGCATCAGCGTCAACACCGGCGCCGCGCCCTGTTTCGCCGCACTGTTGGCGGCGCTTACCAGCACCCCGGTGACTTGCGGGTCGCTACGCACGTTGGCTTCCAGCACCTTCAGGTTCAAGCCCTCTGGCCCCAGCGCCCGCTGCACCGCCGCCTGCACGTCGCACAGCAGCGGCCCACCGTCGCAGTCCGCGCGGCGACGCGTCAGATACTGTTCCAAAGTGGTACCGGCAGCGATCTGCGGAATCCGGCAAACCACCACCTCTGCGGAGCCAGACAACAGCGTCTGCAGGCGCGCCTTCAAACTGGTCATATTCAAGGGTTTGGTCAGATAGGCCGTCGGCGCTAGGGGCAGCACTTCGCGCACGCTCGCGCTGTCGCTGCGCTCGCTCAACAAGATGAACGGCAAGGCCGACAGACGAGGGCTCTTGCGCACTCCGCGCAGCAAGTCCAGACCGCTGATGCCCAGCAACTGGCGCGCTGCAATCACCAAGTCCGGTGGCTCGCGCAGATGCTCCAGCGCCTCAGGTCCCGTGGCGCACGCCTGCAGGCGCGCATCGCAACGTACATCGAGCAGCATCTGCGACAACAGATCACGCATCCAAGGGTCGGATTCGGCGATCAACACACGAGGAGGCATGCTGGTAGCGGTATTCATAGGCGCACTCCATGGGCCAGGGATGACAGCATGACTCTCGATGGTGAGTATGAACGGTACTGCAAAAAAACGGATTCAGCAGAGGGTTTTAGCGCATGACGCGCCTGGCTGCAAACGAGGTGCAAACTAAAACCACCCCATAAAAAACCCGCCGAAGCGGGTTTTTCCTACCAAGCATTCACATCACTCACGCCAGCTCAGCGAAGCACTCTTCGATGATGGCCAAGCCTTGGTCCAACAGCTCGTCAGGCGCCGTCAGTGGAACCAGGATGCGCAGGACGTTTCCGTAAGTACCGCACGACAGCAGAATCAAACCCTTGTCGCGCGCCTTGGCAACGACCTGGGCCACTGCTGCGGCGTTCGGCTTGTGGGTGTCGCCGCCTTCGAACAGCTCGATGGCAATCATCGCGCCCAGTGCGCGCACATCACCGATCACGGGGTACTTGGCCTGGATGGCGCGCAGGCCCGCCACCAGGTGCTCGCCGACTGCCTTGCTGCGATCGAGCAGGTTCTCTTCCTCGAACACTTCCATCACGGCCAGTGCCGCCGCGCAGGCGATCGGGCTGCCCGCGTAGGTGCCGCCCAGGCCACCTGGAGCGATGGCGTCCATGTACTCGGCTTTGCCGCACACGCCGGCCAAAGGGAAACCGCCAGCGATGGATTTGGCGAAGGTGGTCAGGTCGGGCGCAACACCCATTTGCTCCATGGCGAAGAAGGTACCGGTACGGCCTGCGCCGGTCTGCACCTCATCGGCGATCAGCAGGATGCCGTGCTGGTCGCACAGGGCGCGCAGACGCTGCATGAAGGCTTTCGGCGCGACATAGAAGCCGCCCTCACCCTGCACCGGCTCGAGAATGATCGCTGCGATGTCACGCGGCTCGGCGTCGTTCTTGAAGATGCGCTCGATGCTGGCAATCGAATCGTCGACGCTGACGCCATGCAGTTCGCAGGGGTACAGCGCGCGGAACACACCGCCGGGCATCAGGCCCATGCCAGCCGAGTACGGCACGACCTTGCCGGTCAGGCCCAGGGTCATCATGGTGCGGCCGTGGTAGGCGCCGGTGAAGGCGATCACCCCGGCACGGCCGGTGGCAGCGCGGGCGATCTTGATGGCGTTTTCGACGGCCTCGGAGCCGGTGGTGACCAGCAAGGTCTTCTTGTCGAAGTCACCGGGCACCTTGGCGTTGATCTTCTCGCAGACTTCAACGTACGGCTCGTATGCCAGCACCTGGAAGCAGGTGTGAGTCAGCTTGTGCAGTTGCGCTTGCACAGCGGCGATCACCTTCGGATGAACGTGACCGGTGTTGAGCACCGCGATGCCACCGGCAAAGTCGATGAACTCGCGGCCTTCGACGTCGGTAACCGTGGCGTTCTGCGCCGACTCGGCAAAGATCGGGTGAATCTGGCCCACGCCGCGTGGCACGGCAGCCTGGCGGCGTTGCATCAGGGATTCGTTGGTCTTGCTCATGACATTCCTCATTCGCCGCTCATCGGTCGGCGTGATTCAAGGATAAAGCGGCCGGTAAGTACCGCAGCAGCATACGATGATCGACTGCTGCGGCCGCCGGCCGCCAAGGGGTCTGCGCGGTGGGTTACACCGAAATGCAGAGGTATTTTATTTCCAGGTAATCTTCGATGCCGTACTTGGAGCCTTCGCGGCCCAGGCCCGAGGCCTTGATGCCGCCGAACGGCGCCACTTCGTTGCTGATCAGGCCGGTGTTGATACCGACCATGCCGTATTCCAGGGCCTCGGCAACACGGAACACGCGGCTCATGTCGCGGGCATAGAAGTACGAAGCCAGGCCGAACTCGGTGTCGTTGGACATGGCAATCACTTCGGCCTCGTCCTGGAAGCGGAACAGCGGCGCCAGCGGGCCAAAGGTTTCTTCCTTGGCCACCGCGGCATCCTTGGAGACGTTGACCAGCACGGTCGGCTCGAAGAAGTTGCCCTGCAGCGCGTTGCCACCGGTGAGTACGGTCGCGCCCTTGCTGACCGCGTCGGCGATGTGTTCCTTGACCTTGGCCACGGCCTTGTCGTCGATCAGTGGCCCGGTAGTGGTGCCTTCCTCCAGACCGTTGCCGATCTTGAGCTTGCTCACCGCAACCTTCAGCTTCTCGGCGAACGCGTCGTAAACGCCGTCCTGCACATAGATACGGTTGGCGCAGACGCAGGTCTGGCCGTTGTTGCGGTACTTGGAAATGATCGCGCCTTCGACCGCCTTGTCCAGGTCGGCATCGTCGAACACGATGAAAGGCGCGTTGCCACCCAACTCCAGCGAGACTTTCTTGATGTCCTTGGCGCACTCGGCCATCAACTGGCGACCGATCTCGGTCGAGCCAGTGAAGCTCAGCTTGCGCACGATCGGGTTGCTGGTCAGCTCACTGCCGATGTCGCCAGCGCTGCCGGTCACGACGCTGAACACACCCTTGGGAATGCCTGCGCGTTCGGCCAGCTCAGCCAGCGCCAATGCCGAGAACGGCGTCTGCGAGGCAGGCTTGAGCACCATGGTGCAGCCTGCGGCCAGCGCCGGGCCCGCTTTGCGGGTGATCATCGCGGCCGGGAAGTTCCACGGGGTGATGGCGGCGGTCACGCCGATTGGCTGCTTGATCACGATCAGACGCTTGTCCGGCTGGTGGCCGGGAATGGTGTCGCCGTAGACGCGCTTGGCTTCTTCGGCAAACCACTCGATGAACGAAGCGGCATAGACGATCTCGCCCTTGGCTTCGGCCAATGGCTTGCCCTGCTCCAGCGTCATCAAGCGCGCGAGGTCATCCTGGTTTTCGATCATCAGTTCGAACCAACGGCGCAGCTTGTTCGAGCGCTCCTTCGCGGTCAGCGCACGCCAGGCGGGCAGTGCCTTGTCGGCAGCCTCGATGGCGCGGCGAGTTTCGGCGGCGCCCATTTTCGGCACGGTGCCGAGGATTTCGTTGGTGGCCGGGTTGCTGACCTTGATGGCCTGCCCACTGTCGGCGCCCAGCCACGCACCATCTATATAGGCTTGCTGGCGGAACAACGAGGTGTCTTTGAGCTGCATGTCGGCTTCCTTGATGGCGCCGTACGTGACGGCACGAATGGAGGGATGAAAAGGCGCCCGGGCTGAGGTGAAATACCGCATGGATGAACGCATGCGCATCAGCAACCAGACAAGAGCGTTTGAAATCTCAAACGAATCCTAGGATCTATGGCGGTAAAGGACAATAGCCGTTCGAAAAAAAGAACGACACGCCTTGCAAGCCTGGGTATGGTCGGCTTGCGCGAGTGTCACCGTAGCAGATTACAAACGATGTGCCGGTTATCGCAATGGACGACCACCCCCGACATGGGTATCATGGCGCCCGCGTCGCACCAGTAGCTCAGCTGGATAGAGTACTGCCCTCCGAAGGCAGGGGTCATGGGTTCGAATCCCGTCTGGTGCACCATCTTCTCCTTTTCGTCCAGCACCTCCTTGTGCTGCACGATCTCAGCTTGATCGCTTCAACCCCTCGCACCCTTTCAAATCATTTTCGCATCCAAAAATGGCGCACGCACGTCGGGTACAAACGTCAGTGTTCGTGTCTATGGCGTCAGGCCCACCCCAACGTGACGCTGTTGCTGCCATTCTGCGAACGAGCAGTAGCGTCCTGGCGCTTCGACCCGCTACATTTAATATTAAAAAAATTGAACTTTTTATGCTTCAAGCAGCATGTAAGAAAACCTCATTTTCGTGAAAGTCTTCGCTAAAGATTCCCTGTGCGCTGCCGATTGGATGAACGCAGCACTGGCATGGAGGAGCCGACCGGAGAAACTAAAACAGCGATTTCGAGAGGCTCACATGTTGAAAAGTGCTTTAACCAACTTAACGGTCAGATCGAAGTTAATACTTGGCTTCACACTAGTTATCATACTTACCGTATTGATCGCCTTGACGGGCTGGAGAGGCATCGCCTCCATGAGTGAGCGCAGCGAGCGCATCACGGACATTGCCAAGCTCAGCACACTGACGCGAGACATGCGCATAGCACGGCTGGTCTATGGCCAGACCTCTGACGACGCCAATGCCACGACCTGGCTGAAAGCCTACGAAAATCTCGATAACCATCTCGCCTACCTCAACAGCGTATTGAATTCCGAGCTTAATATTCCTCACGTGAAAGCGGCCATGGCGGCCATGAAGGAATACAAGGATCATTACAACAGCATCATTGCTGCCACCCACACGCGTGAAGCCAGCAGAGATGTCTTCGGCACTGCGGCCGACACCGCAGACGCCAAGTTGCGACAGCTGAATGGGCGGGCCAATTCTATGGATGGCGACGCCGCGCAACGCGATGCAGTGCTCCGGGCAATCATGCTGTTTCAAAAGATGCGCTTCGATGTTCGTGGGTACACCTACACCCTTAAACCCGAGGCTCAACAGCTGGCCGTCGCCTCGATTGCCGCAGCCTCCGACTACATGAAAAACCTGACAAGTTCCGGCCTGGATACCTCCGCTGTCGCCAGCCTGGTGGACTCGATGAACGCCTATGGATCCGCCATCAATGGATTCTCGTCTTCGCAAGCCACCATCAACCAGGGCCAGGCTGGGATCTCGAAGAACATCGAAGTCCTGCTCGGTTCGGCCAACCAACTGGCGCAGAACCAGGTCGACCTGCGTCTTGCAGACGTCAATCAGGCCAACCGGATGTTGGTTTTGTGGCTCACCGCAGCACTCGTCATGAGCGCCCTGGCGGCGTGGATCATCACTCGTCTCATAGTCGTTCCACTGCGCGAGACACTGCAGTTGGCTGACCGTGTGGCCCGCGGTGATCTGACCCACAATGAGCCGAGCACGCGCAAGGACGAAATCGGCATGCTGCAGACCAGCATGTCCCAGATGACCCTGAACCTGCGCCAGTTGATAGGCGGCTTGCGTGATGGCGTCACTCAGATCGCAGGCGCGGCCGAACAGCTCTCAGCCGTCACCGAGCAAACCAGCGCCGGGGTCAATAGCCAGCGCAGTGAAACCGATCAGGTAGCGACTGCCATGAATCAAATGGCGGCGACCGTTCAGGAAGTAGCGAAAAATGCAGAGCAGGCTTCGGATGCGGCAGTCAGCGCTTCCAAGGAAGTGCGCGAAGGCGATGCAGTGGTGTCCAAGGCGGTGCTTCAAATCGAAACGCTTGCGGCTGAAGTCGGTAGATCCAAAGTGGCCATGGATGAGTTGAAACAAGAGAGCAACAAGATCGGTGGCGTGCTCGACGTGATCAAGGCGGTTGCCGAGCAGACCAACTTGCTGGCACTCAACGCCGCCATCGAAGCCGCCCGCGCGGGCGAAGCCGGACGTGGGTTTGCCGTGGTCGCCGATGAAGTCCGAAGTCTCGCCCAACGTACTCAGACTTCCACCGAAGAAATTGCCACCCTGATCGACGGCCTGCACAGCCGAACTGCCCAAGTGGCGACCACCCTGGAGAACAGCCGCCTGCTGACCGATGACAGCGTGGCGCTGACCCGCGATGCAGGCACTTCGATAGGCAACATCAGCCGCTCCATTGCAACCATCGAATCAATGAACCAGCAGATAGCCGCCTCTGCCGAAGAGCAGAGCGCAGTGGCTGAAGAAATCAACCGCAGCGTGATCAATGTCCGGGACATCTCCGAGCAGACAGCGTCGGCAAGTGAAGAAACGGCATCGTCCAGTGTTGAACTGGCACGACTGGGTGTGCATTTGCAGGGGCTGATGAGTAAGTTCGTGCTTTAACTAAGTCAGCATCAAGGACCGCAGACTCAAGATCAAAGCCTCAAGTGAAAGCTCGGGGCTTTTTTGTGGGTGGCAAATAATGAGTCAGGTCAAGAACTGGTGGACCATTTTCTATTTTTTCGGCAACTTTATAGAGAACGTCGACTACTTTGACTACCTATAAGCCAATGCGAGCGGCTTGGCCGGCTCATTCGTTCCAATCACTGTCAATGGAAAGCCCCATGGACCTCACCACCCTCCTGCTTTTCATCCCCGCCTGCTTTGCCCTGAACATGGCCCCAGGGCCGAACAACCTGTTGTCCATCAACAACGCCGCCCACCACGGCTACAGGGCCGCGTGCCTGGCCGGGTTCGGGCGGCTGGTAGCATTCAGCGCGATGATCGCGCTGGCGGCCATGGGGCTGGCAGCGGTGTTGTTTGCATCCGAATGGTTGTTTCTGGCCATCAAGACGGTGGGCGCGCTCTACCTGCTGTGGCTGGCGTGGAGCCTGTGGACCAGCGAGCCCGTCGACATGGCAGGGGACTCTACAGCCGGTGGTACCAACCTGTGGCGGATGCTGCGCCGCGAGTTCCTGATCGCCGCGGGTAACCCCAAGGCGATCCTGATATTTACCGCGTTCCTGCCGCAGTTCGTTGATCCGCAACAACCCGTTGGGGCCCAGTTTGCGGTGCTCGGCGCGCTGTTTCTGGTTTTGGAATGGGTGGCGGTTGGGCTGTATGCGTACCTGGGCGTAAACCTCAAGCGCTGGCTGAATACGGTGCAAGCCAAACGTCGCTTCAATCGCGCCTGTGGTGGCTTGCTGGGGCTGGCAGGCGCTGGCCCGCTGTTCGCCCGCCGCGGACATACCTAAAACGCCACCATGACCCTGTAGCAACTGGTAACGGCCATTCGTTAGCGTGCAACGAACCTTGTCGCAAAGCCGGCGTCCGACCTAGGCACGCTCATCGCCTAGGGTCCGCTTATGAAAGAAGCCATCGCCAAGAAATACCGTCTGATCATCAAGACCATGGGCTATGTCGGTTGGTCGCTGTTCTGGCTGCTGCTGTGGGATATCGCGGTGACCGTCGACTTCATGCTGTTTCTCAACACCAAGCTGAGCCTGCCGATCATGCCGCTGACGCTGCTGGGTTCGGCGCTGATCGTGCTGATCAGCTTTCGCAACAGCAGTGCGTACAACCGTTGGTGGGAAGCGCGAACGCTGTGGGGGTTGCTGGTCAATGCGTCGCGCAGTTATGCGCGCCAGGTGCTGACCTTGATCGACGACGCGGGCGATGACGTGAATCCGGTCAAGGCCACCTTGCTGCGGCGCCATGTGGCCTATGTAAACTGCCTGGCAGCGCACGTACGGCACATACCCTGCCCACCGGAAGTGGCAGCCTTCATCAGCGCCGAAGAATTCGAACGACGCGACAGCACCAATAACTTTTCCAACGACCTGCTGACCGGCTCGGCGACTCTGCTCGCCCGCGAGTACAAGGCGGGGCGCCTGGACAGCATCCGCCTGGCACGCCTGGAGTCGACGCTGGTGGACATCTCCAACTGCCAGGGCGGCATGGAGCGTATCGCCAACACCCCGCTGCCCTACCCGTATGTCTATTTTCCGCGCCTGTTCATCACCGTATTCTGCCTGATCGTACCGATCGGCCTGGTGGATTCGCTGGAATGGTTCACACCGCTGGCGTCTACCGTGGTCGGTTTCATGCTGCTGGCCATCGAGCGGATCGGCACCGACTTGCAGAGTCCGTTCAAGGTCAGCGAACATCAGATCCAGATGGATTCGCTGTGTGAGAACATCGAACGCAACCTGCAGTCGATGCAGCGAGATACTCAGGAAATGCGCTCCGCCTAGTCCTCTGCCCTTTTCGTGACCCGCGAGCGCCCTTTGCGAAGGGCGCGCCGGCCCATAGCACCCACTTGGGAACCCCTTATGAAAGCCATTGCGTATACCCAGAACGGCACGGCGTCCGTGCTCACCGACCTGCAACTGCCCGCGCCCACCCCGGGCCCGCGTGATCTGCTGGTGCAGGTCCAGGCTATTTCGGTCAACCCCGTCGACACCAAGGTGCGCAGCGGCGCCGCCGTCACCGAGCCGCGCGTGCTGGGCTGGGACGCGGTCGGCGTGGTGCAGCAGGTCGGTGATCAGGTCAGCCTGTTCAAGGTCGGCGACAGCGTGTTCTACGCCGGCGCCATCGACCGCCCGGGCAGCAACAGCGAGCTGCATCTGGTGGACGAACGTATCGTCGGGCACAAGCCGCAAAGCCTGGACAACGCCCATGCCGCCGCCCTGCCGCTGACTTCGATCACCGCGTGGGAGTTGCTGTTCGATCGCCTGGGCGTGCCCGAGGGCGGTGGCGAAGGCCAGAGCCTGCTGATCATCGGCGCAGCCGGTGGCGTCGGCTCGATCCTCACCCAGCTGGCGCGCAAGCTGACCAGGCTGACCGTGATCGGCACCGCCTCGCGGGACGAAACACGCCAGTGGGTGACCGACCTGGGCGCCCACCATGTCATCGATCACAGCAAGCCGCTGGTGGCGCAGCTGGAAGCCATCGGCGTCGGCCAGGTCGACCATGTCGCCAGCCTGACCCACACCGACAAGCACTTTGAGCAGTTGATCGAAGCCCTGCGTCCTCAAGGTCAATTGGCCCTGATCGACGATCCGAAGAGCCTCGACGTGATGCCGATGAAGCGCAAGGCGCTGTCGCTGCACTGGGAGCTGATGTTCACTCGCTCACTGTTCCAGACCCCGGACATGATCAAGCAGCACGAGCTGCTCGAGCGTGTGGCCGAACTGATCGACAGCGGCGTGCTGCGTACCACCCTGGGTGAGCACTACGGCGCGATCAATGCCGCCAACCTGATCCGCGCTCACGAGCTCATCGAAAGCGGCACGGCCAAGGGCAAGATCGTTCTGGAAGGCTTCTAAGCTCCTCAACCAGCCCGGTCAATGTGGCCCGACCAACGTGGCCCGACTCAACGCGCGCCCGGCGCCTGCCGGGCGCTTTCCCAACCGCCGCCCAAGGCCAGGAACAGGTTGATCTGTTCCATGGCCACCTGGGTGTTGGCCGCCGCCAGTTGGCCACGCACGTCGGTGTAGGTGCGCGTTGCCTGCAGATCCGCCAGGAACGATGCACGGCCGGCTGTGAAGAACTGATGCGTCTGATCCGCTGCCTGCTTCGCTGACTGCTCGGCGTCGGCCAGGGCATCGCGACGTTGCAACAAGGCGGCGTATTGCGCCAGACCCGTTTGGGTTTCGCGAATGGCGTTGAGTACCACACCGTCGAAATTGGCCAAGGCGGCCTGGGTCGACGCTTCGGTTTCGCGAATCCGCGCACGCGCCCCGTTGGTGGGAACGTTCCAGTTGATCAACGGGCCGATGCCCCAGCGGTTGGTGGCCGGGTGCCCAAGATCGTCGAGAATACCGACCGTGCCAACCGTGGCGCCAATGCTGATGTCTGGATACAACTGCCCGGTCGCCACACCGATGTTGGCGGTGGCTGCCGCCAGCCGGCGTTCGGCCTGGCGGATGTCGGGACGGCGCTTGAGCAATGCGGCACCGTCGCCGACCGGCATCAGTTGGTTGATGTGGGGCAGTTCCGCACACCCGACCACATCGGCCGGAAGCTGTGCCACCGGTGTCGCCAGCAGCATCGACAGTTTGTACAGGCCCGCCTGGCGTGATGCCTGATAGCGCGGCAGCTCTGCACCCAAAGACTTGTACTGGGTTTCAGAGCGGGTGACCTGCGTCTCGTCGCCACGGCCGGCATCGCGCAGGCGCTGGGTCAGCTGCACGCCTTCCTGCTGCAACTGCAGCGAGTGCCGGGCGATCTCGTATTCCTCGTTGGCCGCGCACACCTGGGTATAGGCACGCACCACATCCGCCACCACGGTGATGCGCGCCGTGTCGGCAGCCGCCTGGGTGGCATCGGCATTGGCGCGCGCCGCTTCGATGCCGCGCTTGAGCGTGCCCCACAGGTCGAACTGATAGGACAGGTTGATGGACGCGCTGCCCAGGTTATCTACAGGCAACTTTTCCGTCATCAGGAACGCCTCGCCCGACTCCTGCAACCGCTGCGCCTCGGCCTTGGCGTTGAAGTCAAAACCGCCTTCGGCCTGGGCCTGCTCGATCTGCGCGCGCGAACGGGCAATGTTGGCGGCGGCCACGCGCAGGTCGGTGTTGGAGGCCATGGCCTGGCGCACCAGCGCATCCAGGCGCGGGTCGTGGTACAGCTTCCACCAGTCCTGCGGCACCGGTGCCGAGACCACGTTGCTGTCACCTTCGACCAGCGCACCCTGCAGGTCACTGCGGTTGAGCGCGGCCTCCGACGGGGTGTGGTAGTCGGGCCCGACCATCTGGCAGGCCGACAGCAACAGCGCGGCAGCGAGGCTGGACAGACGCAGGGCCTTGCTCATGGTGTCGCTCCCGCCACCGCACCGTCTTCGATGATGGACACCGTGGCGGTGCGGCCGGCAATCAGGCGATAGCCATCGGGCAGGTTTTCGAAGGCGATGCGCACGGGGATTCGCTGCGCCAGGCGCACCCAGCTGAAGGCGGGGTTGACGTTGGGCAGCAGGTTGCTGCCACTGCTGCGATCGCGGTCCTCGATGCCCGCCGAGATGCTCTGCACCCGGCCCTGCAAACGGGTGTTGTCGCCCATCATGCGAATGTCCACCGCCTGGCCAACATGGATAACGCCCAGTTTGGTCTCTTCGAAATAGCCATCGATATGGAACGAGGTGCCATCCACCACGGCCATTACGGCGCGGCCTGCGGTGACAAATTCGTGTGGACGGGGTGCGCGGTCATTGATGAAGCCATCCACCGGGCTGCGGATCACCGAACGATCGAGGTTCAGTTGCCCGGCGTCCACCGCGACCTGGGCCTCGGACAAGGCGGCCTGGGCACGCAGCTGGCGCGACTGGCTCTCTTCGAGCTGCTCGCGGGCCACCAGGTTGCCGAGGCTACGGTTGCGCCGCAGTTCGCGCTCGGCCTGGGCCAGGGTTTCCTTGCGCTCGGCCATGCTCGCCTGGGCCTGGCGCAGGGCCAGACGAAAGCGGTCCTGGTCGATGGTGAACAGCACGTCACCGGCCTTGATCGATTGGTTGTCGTGCACGTTGACGTGTTCGATCAGGCCGGACACATCCGGCGCGATCTGGATGATGTCGGCGCGCACGTGCCCGTCACGGGTCCAGGGCGCGTACATGTAGTACATCACCATGCGCCAGACGATGAACGCGGCCAAGCACACGAACAGCAGGGTCAGGACCAGGCGGCCAAAGGTGAGGATCGGTTTTTTCATAGCATCAGGCTTCGACAGATGGCGTCTACCGCGCCGAGCAGCACAGCGTAGAGAGCGACGTTGAAAAGAGCCCGGTGCCAGACCAGGCGGTAGAAATGCAGGCGGTTGAGCACGCCATGCAGCAACAGAAACAGGCCGTAGGTGAACACCATCATCACCAGCACGGTGGGCAGGAAGATCCCGCTGATATCCAGTTCACCAATCACAGCGGTGCTCCATCGATGCCATGCGGCAGGTGTTCGGCGGCATCGCCCGCCTCGGTGACCACTTCGGCACCTGGCAGCAGCGCCAGGCGCAGGCCGCTCAGCGCGTGCAGCAAATGCTCGCGGGCTTCTTCGGCCTCGCCCATGGCTTGCACGGTCAGGCCACGGCGCGCGCGGTCCATGGTCATGAGCAGACCCATGGGGGCAGGCAGGCGTTCACTGGCCTTGCGACAGGCCTGGAAATACCCGCCCACCTCTTCTATCACGTGATGCAGCAACGGCCGTACGGCAGCGGGCACCCGCGGGCTGTAGGCCTGCATGTCGAGCAGGTTCAGCGCCACGCGCACATCGCGCAGCGCGGCACTGGTGTCCTGGCCGGTCATGGTCAGGCGCGGCAGGTGCTGCATCAACCGGTCGAGCATCTGCACACCCATCGCCCGCTGTTCCGCCAGGCTCGCCGGACGGGTGATATGCACCACGTCGCGCCAACTGAAACGGGTCAGGCGCTTGGCCGCCAGCTCCACGCCGAAGGGGCGCACCACCAGGGTCCAGATGAACGCGAACAGCAGCCCGACAGGACCTGCCAGGTTGCTGTTGGCAAAATTCATGAAGTCCGCGTCGTAGGCGCCCTGGATGCTGATGAACGACGACGTGTTGACGATGGTCAGCAAGGTGCCGAGGAAGAAACGTGGCTGCACGGTCAGCGTGCCGACGACGATGAAAGGTACCGAGAAGGCCAGCACCAGCATCGGGAAGTCATGCAGGTTGGGCAGCACTAGAAACAGATAGAGGCTGGCAAACACCACCGACATCACGGTCCAGAAGAAAAATCGGTAGATCTGTGGCGCCGGGTCGTCCATGGCCGCGAAGAAACTGCACGCCACCGCCGCCAGAATCACCGCGCTGGCACCGTCGGTCCAGCCCAGCAGAATCCACAGTACCGAAGCGACGATGATCGCCGTGACCGTGGAAAACACCGAATACAACATCAGGCCGCGATCCAGGAAGGGCTTGAGTCGGCCAAGGCGCCAGTGCCGGTAGACCGCCCGCCAAGGCACGCGGCTATCGGTCTTGATCGCCCGTTCGAGGCTGCGCAGGTCCTGCCACAGATCGATCCATTCGCCCAGTCGATACACCGCGTTGGAAAACAGCAGCTCGCGACGGTCGTCCAGTTGCGCAGGGCTCGGGCGGATGGCCTGCAGCTCATCGCGCAGGGCTTGCCAGCGGGCCTGGCTGGGGTCGTCGACGCTGTCCTTGAGCCACTGCCGCGCCAGGGCCATGACCGGCGCCAGGCGTGCCACCAGTTCAGGGGTGCGGCGTTCGATGGCAAACAGCGCATCGTCCAGCGCATCGATGACCGGCAGCAGATGGATCATGCGCCCGCGCAGCTCCCCCGCGTTACGCACCAACTGCGGCCGCGCGCCTTCGTGGGGAAGCTGGCCGATCATCATTTCCAGCGAGTTGAACGTGCCGACCATGGCCGAACGCAGCGGGCCTACCTCGTCGGCTTTCACGTCGCGCGCCAGAAAGTGGTCGCTGTAGCCGGCGGCATCTTCGAACCATTTGCCGGCGGCGCCGATGAACACCGGCGTGAGCCGGCGCGGCCAGAACATTGCGCCCACCACAGCGGCGCAGACGATGCCCAGGCAGATCTCCTGGAAACGCGAGCTGGCGATGTCGAACACGGCGGTAGGGTTGTCCACCACCGGCAGGGCGATCAGCGGCAGGGTGTAGCCCGACAGCATGAAGGCGTAGCTGTTGGCCGTGCGCAGGTGCAACGACAGGTACAGCAGCGTGCCGGTCCACAGGGCGATGACCGTGGCCAGCAGGAAGGGCGTCTGCACGAACAGCGGCACGAACAGCACCGCAGCGGCAGCGCCGGTGAAAGTGCCTACCGCACGGTACACCGCCTTGGAACTGGTGGGCCCGACGAAGGGGCTGGAGACGATGTAGACGGTGGCCATCGCCCAGTAGGGCCGTGGCATCTGCAGGAGCATGGCGATGTACAGCGCGATCATCGACGCGGCGAAGGTTCGCACGCCGTAGAACCAGTCCCGGGCCGGGGGTACGTCGCTGAAGAAACCTTTCACGGGTAGCCATCCGGCGTGCCCTGGCCCGCTTCCTCGAAGGCACGCACCACACGCAATGCCGCTTCCAGATCCGCCGGGGCGATGTCCTTGAGCACTTCGCGGCGCAGGCGCACCAACTCACCTTCGATGGACTCGGCAAGATCGCGACCGCTGGTGGTCAAACTCAGTGCCTTGGCGCGGCGGTCGGTCGGGTCTTCGGTGCGGACCACGAAGCCGGCCGTGCAGAGCTGGTCGAGCAGCCGCACCAGCGAGGGGCTTTCCAGGCCGGCCGCCTGGGCAACCGTAACCTGCCGGACGCCGTCGCCCAGGCGCACGATGAGCAACAGCGGCACAGCGCAGGCTTCGGACACGCCGTAATTGGCCAGGGTGGCCTGACAGATACGGCGCCAGTGCCGCGAAGCGACCACCATGCCGCTGCTGATGTTCAGCTGGAGCTTGTCGATATTCATCGGGAGAGTGCGAATATTCATAGTTTGCTAACTATCTATATTCGCGGAACGGAAACATTTCGTCAAGAATTGGCGACCGAATGCAATCCCTTGCAGGGGCGGTCATCGGCCGCGAAGAACACACCGCACGGTGTCAGACACACCCTACAAGCCCTTCGCGGGCGCAGACCGCTCCTACAGCAGAGCGTAAGCGGCCGCGAACGGGTGAATCCTTACCGCTCGTGCAACGCTTCGGCGCGGGACTTGATGATGGGCTTGAGCAGATAGCTCAGCACGCTCTTCTTGCCGGTAATGATGTCAACCGACGCTACCATCCCCGGGATGATCAGCAACGGCTTCTCATCGGAGCCCAGGTGGCTCTTGTTGGTCCGCAGCTTGATCAGATAGAAGGTGTTCTTCTTCTCTTCATCCTGCACCGTGTCGGCACCGATCTGTTCGAGGGTGCCTTCCAGCCCGCCATAGATGGTGTAGTCATAGGCCGTGAACTTGATCATCGCTTTCTGCCCTGGGTGCAGGAACGCGATGTCCTGCGGACGAATGCGCGCCTCCACCAGCAAGCTGTCATCCAGCGGCACGATCTCGGCCATGTCGCTGCCGGGCTGGATGACCCCACCTACGGTGTTGACCAGCACCTGCTTGACGATGCCTCGCACCGGCGAGGTCACCATGGTACGGCTCACCCGATCTTCCAGGCCCTTGGCCGTGGCCTGGGTCTTGGCCAGATCGGTACGCGCCTCGTTCAACTGGGTCAGCGCCTCGCTGCGGAACTTGCCGCGCGTTTCGTCGATCTTGCGCTGCACCTCGCCAATGGCCGCCTGGGCCCGCGGCACTGCCAGCGTGGTACCGTCGAGCATGCCGCGGGTTTCCACTTCCGAGCGCCGCAGACGCAGCACTTCGACCGGCGAAATCGCACCCCTGGCCACCAACGGCTCCGACATGCTGATTTCCTGGCGCAGCAGGTTCAGGCTGCTGCGGTACTGTTCGGCCTTGGAGCTGAACTCACGCAATTCCTGCTGACGCTGCACCAGCTGTTGCTGCAAGCCACCGATTTCATCGGCCAACTGCTGCCGACGGCTCATGTACAGCGACTCTTCGTTGGCCGCCTGGTTGGGCACCGACTTGCGTGCCTGGGCGGTAATGTTCAACGGTCGGTTCTCGACCTCGGCACTCAGGCGCTCCACGCGCAGCTCCATGGCCACACGATCGGCTTCGGTTTCACCGACGTTGGAAGCGAAGCGTGTGTCGTCCAGACGAATCAGCGGTGCGCCCGCCTCCACGATCTGCCCTTCCTTGACATAGATCTGGGCAACGATGCCGCCCTCCAGGTTCTGGATCTTCTGGATCCGCGACGAAGGGATTGCCTTGCCGTCGCCCTTGGTCACCTCGTCGATCACCGCGAAGTGCGCCCAGGTGAGGAGGAACACGAAGAATGCGATCACCCCCCAGATAGTCAGGCGCACGATGCGCGGCGCATCGTCGATCAGCGCCTTCTCGACCTCGGGCAAGGGCTGGCCTTCCAAGGAATCGGAGCCCTTGAAATAACGTACGAGGGAATTCTTGAAGCCGCCGGAAGAGGATTTAAGCAACACTGATCTGCCCCTTCTTCAACGCTTCCATGACAGCAGCCTTCGGCCCGTCAGCCAGAATCTGCCCACGGTCGATCACCAACAGGCGGTCGACCAGGCTCAGCAGCGAAGCACGGTGGGTAACCAGAATCACGGTCTTGTTCTCGATGACGGCTTGCAGACGCGCCTTGAGGCGCTCCTCGCCGGTGTTGTCCATGGCGCTGGTCGGTTCGTCCAGCAAGAGAATCGGTGGGTTGAGCAACAATGCCCGCGCCAGCGCCACGTTCTGCCGCTGGCCGCCGGACAGGTTCTGTCCGCGCTCGCCGACCTGCAGTTCATAACCCTGCGGATGCAGGCGGGCAAATTCGTGCACACCGGCCAGTTCGGCGGCCTGCAGGACCATTTCATCATCGACGTAGCGGGCCCCGGACACCAGGTTGTCACGCAGCGTGCCGGACAGCAGCTGAATGTCCTGCGGCACATAACCGATGTTGTGGCGCAGTTCGCTGACGTCGATCTGGCGAATGTCCACGCCATCGACCAGCAACGAGCCGGCATCGGGCTGGTACAGCCCCACCAGCAACTTGGCCAGCGAACTCTTGCCTGAGCCACTGCGGCCGATGATGCCGATCTTCTCGCCGGGGCGCACGGTCAGGTTGATCCCGTGCAAGGCCTGGTTCTGCTGGTTGGGGTAGGTGAAGTCGACGTTGCGAAATTCCATTGCGCCCTGCAGCACCTGACGGCTCAGCGGACGCTCGTCGAAATTGCGCTCCTGCGGCAGCTCCATCATCTGGTCGACCGAGACCATGGTGACCTTGGCCTGCTGGTAGCGAGTCAGCAGACCGGACAACTGTGCCAATGGCGCCAGCGCGCGACCGCTCAACATGTAGCAGGCCACCAGGCCGCCCATGCTCAGGTTGCCTTCGATGATCTGGTACACACCGAAAATGATGATCGCCACACCGGCCAGTTGCTGGATCAGCAAGGTGATGTTCATGGCCAGGCTGGACAGGGTCTTGACCCGCAATTCCAGGCGGCTGAGCGTACCGATGGTCTGTTCCCACTGGTACTGGCGCTCGCTTTCGGCGTTGTTGACCTTGACCGCATCGAGGCCGCCCAGGGTCTCGATCAGGCTCGACTGACGCTCGGCGGCCAGGGCCATGGTCCGCTCCAGAGTCTTGGTCAGCGGTTTCTGCAGGAAATGACCGATGCCCAGCGCCAGCGGGAACGCGATGATCGGAATCCATACCAGGTGCCCACCCAGCAGGGCGATGACCAGCAAGATCAGAATGGTGAACGGCAGGTCGATCAGGCTGGTCAGGGTCAGCGACGTGAGAAAGTCGCGCATGCCCTGGAATTCGTGAATGTTCTGCGCGTAGCTGCCTACCCGAGCCGGGCGGCTTTTCATCGACATGCCGACGATGCGTTCGAACAGCGTGGCCGAGATGATCAGGTCGGTCTTCTTGCCGGCCAGATCCAGGCACAGGCTGCGCAGGCCCTTGAGCAACAGGTCGAACAGGTAGGCACCACAGATGCCCACCGCCAGCACCCACAAGGTCGCGGTGGCCTGGTTGGGCACGACTCGGTCGTACACGTTCATCACGAACAAGGGTGCAGCCAGGGCGATGATGTTGATCACCAGGCTGGCGGCAATGGCGTCGGCATACAGCCAACGCGAGCGCTTGAGGGTGTCACGGAACCAGGAATGAGCGCGGGGGATCAGCGAGCCGTTGGTCACGTCGAACTTGTGCTGCGGCTGGGCGAAAAACACCCGGCCGGTGAAGTCTTGAGTCAGCACCTCGCGCGCCACGCGCACTTCACCGCCATCGCTTTCGCTAAGCAGCAAGCGCGCGGTATCGCCTTCCCAGCCCAGCAGCACGGCGCACCGTGCATCCTTGAGCATCAGCATGGCCGGCAGTGCGATGGATGGAATCTGCTCCAGCTTGCGCTGCAACACGCGGCCCTGCAGACCGGCACGCGCGGCGGCGCGCGGCAACAGGTCGGCGGTCAGGCGCTGCGAAGGCAGCGGCAGGCCTGTGGTCAGCATGGCCCGGCTGGCGGGCTTGTGATGCAGCGAGCACAGAGTCAACAGCCCATCGAGCAACGGGTCGTCGTGCTGGCTGCGTGGATCCTGGCTGAGTAGTACCGAACTTAATTCCGAATCCACGCTGACACTCTCTTATCGCTCATTGAACACCTTGGTCCCATCGGGATCGCTTCATCCCGCCTGGTCTTGTAGCGGTTTGGGTTGTATTTGCACAACGGATGCCAGCGTACACGGGGGTGGCTGGCTGCGCATGGGCTCGTTTGATGAATGGCCGTTCAGGGTGTTTCACCGCTGAGCCAAGTCACCCGCTTCTGCAGCCTCATTCGCCAAGCAACGGTCGGTCACCATTCGCTGCCCCGAGTGTCACTCAGCGATTTTCTTCAATAAACACAAAGAGTTAACCGTTATTACTTGCACACTAAGTATTACGAACTTTCCAATGCGATATATGTCCATCGGTCGGCACTATCAGTGCGGCATTCATCGATGACTTGCCAACATGCGTTTCACATCCATGACTTGCATCGTTGGCGCAGGGCTGACCTCGCGCTCATGCACAGGCTGCGCGGCGCCCGACCCGTGCCTGGCAGGATTCGTGCTACGTGCAGCCTGTGGTCAGGCCAAGTAGCGCGGACATCTCTCGTGTCGTCCCTGCGATATTTCACAAGCGACTTTTTTTGTCACATCCATCTGCAAAAAACGTCAGTCGCAGCCGTCTTGACGTCAACGAACTCACCCTGTTGAAGCGTTTTGCATAGCCGAGAAATATCAATGTGACATTACACAATGGATTGTTTAGGATGGCGCCAAATAGGTCAATACATTGTCAGAAAGTTCATTTCTGCGACTTTTAGACAATTAGTTGGCGTCAATATTACAGCATAAAAATGTACCGAATGCCCGTCGCCGTCTCTGGTGATGTTCAGGCACCGTACCAACGAATGGTCACCCCCGGAGAGTCCCCTACATGAGCAGTGTTGTTGCCATCGTCAAAAGCATTGTTGGCCAAGTGTTCGCAGTATCCCCAGAGGGGATTCGACGTGTGCTCATCGAAGGGGATCGTCTGTTCGCCGGGGAGCAGGTGGTTACCGGCGCGGCGGGTGCCGTTACGCTGGAGCTGGCTGACGGCCGCACCATCGATCTGGGGCGCGAGACGCAATGGAGCGCCAACACCCCGGACTCCAGCACTGATCTGAGCGCGGCCACTGCCCAGGCGGCCCCTTCGGTAGCGGAATTGCAGCAGGCCATCGCGGCCGGCGCTGACCCTACCCAAGACCTCGAAGCCACCGCTGCGGGCCCCGGCGCCAATGACACCGGCGGTGAAGGCGGCGGCAGTCACAGCTTCGTATTGCTCAGTGAAACCGCGGGTGAAGTCGATCCAACCGTGGGCTATCCCACCGAAGGCCCGAACGGCGCTGCAGGTCCGAACGCGCGGGAGATCGTGGGCGATACCAACCCGATCAACGCTGATACCGATGCCGACGGGCCAGTCCTGCGTACCGCTACGCTGACCGTGACCGCGACTACCGCCATCACCGAAGCCGGCGGCGTGATCACCTACACCGCCACCCTGACCCAGGCGCCGTCCAGCGACCTGACCGTCACCTTGTCCAACGGCCAGTCGGTGCTCATCCCCGCAGGCCAGACCACGGGCGCGGTCAACGTCACCGTACCGGACACCAACACGCCGTATATCGACCCGTCGCAGATTTCCGTGGTGGTCACCGGTACCACTGGCGGTGGCGATCTGGTGGTCACTACCGACCCGACCCCAGCCGTTACCCGTGTCGACGACACCATCGACGTCACCACCGTGACCCTGACCGTGGGCAACAACCCGGTCACCGAAGGCACCACCATCACCTACACCGCCGTGCTCACCAACCCGGCACAGACGCCGGTGACCGTGACTCTTTCCAACGGCTCCACCATCACCATCCCGGCAGGCCAGTCCTCGGGGTCGGTCGATGTCGCCGCGCCGGCCAATGACGTCTACAACAACCCGACGACCATCAACACCACGATCACTGGTGCTACCGGCGGCAACTTCGAAAGCCTGGTGCCGAGCACGACGCCTGCGGTGGTCAATATCGTCGACTCGATCGACACGACGACCGTCGTTCTGACCGCTGAGGTCCCTGCGGGCGGCGCCCTGGAAAACGGCACTATCGTCTACACCGCTACCATCGGTGCGCCAGTGACTGGCTCGCCTGTTGTCGTGACCCTGTCGAACAACCAGACCATCACCATTGGTGTGGGCGAAACCAGCGGTTCGGTTTCCTTCCCTCTGGGCAACGATGTCTACAACGGCGCTGACACTGTTTCCACAGCCATTACCGGTGTGACTGGCGGTAACTTCGAACAGCTGACCCCGATCACCACTCCGGTCGTGACCCCAGTGGGCGACAGCATCGACGTCACCAACGTCGTGCTCACCGCTACCGTTCCTGCGGGCGGCGCTCTGGAAAACGGCACCATCGTCTACACCGCCACCGTCGGTGCGCCCGTGACTGGCTCCCCGGTTGTAGTGACTCTGTCGAACAGCCAGATCATCACCATTGCCGTAGGCGAAACCAGCGGCACGGTTTCTTTCCCTCTGGGCAATGACGTCTATAACGGCGCTGACACTGTTTCTACAGCCATCACCGGTGTGACTGGCGGTAACTTCGAACAGCTCACCCCGATCACCACTCCAGTCGTGACGCCAGTGGGCGACAGCATCGACGTGACCAACGTCGTACTGACCGCCACCGTCCCTGCGGGCGGCGCCTTGGAAAACGGCACCATCGTCTACACCGCTACCGTCGGTGCGCCAGTGACTGGCTCCCCGGTTGTAGTGACTCTGTCGAACAGCCAGATCATCACCATTGCCGTAGGCGAAACCAGCGGCACGGTTTCTTTCCCTCTGGGCAATGACGTCTATAACGGCGCTGACACTGTTTCTACAGCCATCACCGGTGTGACTGGCGGTAACTTCGAACAGCTCACCCCGATCACCACTCCAGTGGTGACGCCAGTGGGCGACAGCATCGACGTGACCAACGTCGTGCTGACCGCTACCGTCCCTGCCGGTGGTGCTTTGGAAAACGGCTCCATCCTCTACACCGCTACCGTCGGCGCGCCTGTAACCGGTTCGCCGGTTGTCGTGACCTTGTCGAACAACCAAGTCATCACCATCGCCGTGGGCGAAACCAGCGGCACGGTTTCCTTCGCGCTGGGCAATGACGTCTACAACGGCGCTGACACTGTTTCTACAGCCATCACCGGTGTGACCGGTGGCAACTTCGAACAGCTGACTCCAATCACCACTCCAGTCGTGACGCCAGTCGGCGACAGCATTGATGTGACCAACGTCGTGCTCACCGCTACCGTCCCTGCAGGCGGCGCCCTGGAAAACGGCACCATCGTCTACACCGCTACCGTCGGCGCGCCTGTCACCGGTTCGCCGGTTGTCGTGACCCTGTCGAACAACCAGATCATCACCATCGCCGTGGGCGAAACCAGCGGCACGGTTTCTTTCCCTCTGGGCAACGACGTCTACAACGGCGCTGACACCATCAGCACTGCCATTACTGGCGTGACCGGTGGCAACTTCGAACAGCTGACTCCAATCACCACCCCAGTCGTGACGCCAGTCGGCGACAGCATCGACGTCACCAACGTCGTGCTGACCGCTACCGTTCCTGCAGGCGGCGCCCTGGAAAACGGCACCATCCTCTACACCGCCACCGTCGGCGCGCCTGTCACCGGCGCGCCGGTTGTCGTTACCCTGTCGAACAACCAGACCATCACCATCGGTGTGGGTGAAACCAGCGGCACCGTTTCTTTCCCTCTGGGCAATGACGTTTACAACGGTGCGGACACCATCAGCACTGCCATCACTGGCGTGACTGGCGGCAACTTCGAACAACTGACGCCGATCACCACCCCGGTCGTGACGCCAGTGGGCGACAGCATTGATGTGACCAACGTCGTACTGACCGCAACCGTCCCTGCGGGCGGCGCCCTGGAAAACGGCACCATCCTCTACACCGCCACCGTCGGCGCGCCCGTCACCGGTACGCCGGTTGTCGTTACCCTGTCGAATAACCAGACCATCACCATCGCCGTTGGCGAAACCAGCGGCACGGTTTCCTATGCGCTGGGCAATGACGTCTACATAGGCGCCGACACGATCAGCACCGCGATCACCGGTGTAACCGGCGGCAACTTCGAACAGCTGACCCCGATCACCACGCCAGTCGTAACCCCGGTTGGCGATATCATCGATGTCACCACCATCGGCCTCACCGGCGATGCGTCGGTCACCGAAGGCCAGTCGGCGACCTATACCCTGACATTGAGCAACCCGACCAATGTCGACACGCAGATCACCCTGAACCTGAGCTACGGCGGCACTGCTTCGCGCAGCGACTTCCAAGGTCCGGATACGATCACCGTGACCATCCCGCGCGGCCAGACCAGCGTGCAATTCCAGCTGCCGATCCTCGATGACAGCCTGGTGGAAGGCCGCGAGAACGTCGTGGTGACCATTGCCACGCCGACCGGCGACAACTTCGAAAGCCTGGTGGTCGATCCCCAGGCATCCAGCGTCGACACCACGATCATCGACAACGATGCTCCTGTGGTGGGTGACAACGACGGCGTCCCAGGCAACAAACTGACGGGCACCGAAGACACCGTACTGGCACTGGACTGGGCCTCGTTCAACATCCAGCCGACCGCCAACCCCGGCCTCGACCTGGGCATCAAGTTCACCAGCCTGCCGGCGAACGGCTCGCTGCAGTTCAACGACGGCACGGGCTGGAGAGACCTGACCCAGGCCGATCTGGGCACCACCTTCAGCAAGGCCCAGATCGACACCGGCGCACTGCGTTTTGTCCCGGTAGCCGACGAGTCGGGCAGCGACGCCTACAACAACGGTGGCACGGGCGACCAGCGCAGCGATTACGCCAACTTCACCTTCACCCCGACGGTCGATGCCCTGGTGGGCAAGCCGGGCACCATGGTCATCGACATCAGGCCGGTGGCTGACGTCCCCGTGCTGTCCGTAGCCCAGGGCATCTCCGGCCTGATCAAGTACACCTACACCGACTTGCAGGGCCTGGGCACCAACGGCGAAGGCGCGGATCCTGCGCTGATCAAGTCCACCATCGAAGCGGCCGGCAGCCGTCCGGGCGTGATCATTTCCGATGTGGGCGACGCCAACATCGTGCAGGGCACCGGGACCAAGGTCACCGGCCTGATTTTCCTCGAGGCGGGCAAGGTCTACACCTTCAGCGGCAAGGCCGACGACGGCCTGCTGATCAATGTCGGCGGCAAAGACCTGGACGGCGCTCACTGGGGCGCAGGTATCGACCCAACCTCGGGCGACTACAGCGGCAGCATCACGCCGACCGAAACCGGCTACTACAGCATCGACCTGTACCACTACAACCAGAACGGCCCAGGCTTCTACGGCCTGAACCTCTCGGTCGACCAAGGTCCTGCGACCTCGATCGGCCAGAGCGGCGTGCCGGTCTACAGCGATATCAGCGACATCATCAAGCAGGGTATCGATGTGGTTCCGCACGTCGACGCCAATGGCGATGGCTACTATGCCGGCTACGAACTGAACCACGGCGCCGAAGACACCGCGATCCAGCTGAGCTCCATCGTTGTTTCCTTCGGCGATGTGCGCGACGGCTCCGAGCAGCACGTTCTGCAGATCAGCGGCATTCCGGTCGGTGCAGAACTGCGTGACGCCGCTGGCCACAGCTACACGGCCCAAGCCGGCGGCAACGGCACGGCCAACATCACCGACTGGGATCTGACCACCCTGACGTTCAGCCCACCGACCGATTTCAACGGCACCGTGGCCCTGACCGTCACCGCCATCGCCACCGAAAACGCCGACCCGGCGAACCCGGCGTCGGTCAGCCAGCAATTGAACGTCATTGTGGACCCGGTCACCGACGTGACCAACGTGGTCCTCACTGCCGAAGTTCCAGCAGGCGGCGCTGTCGAGAACGGCACTATCGTCTACACCGCAACCGTCGATTCGCCGGTGACCGGCGCGCCCGTGGTGGTCACCCTGTCCAACAGCCAGGTGATCACCATTGCCGTCGGCGCCACCAGCGGTTCGGTGTCCTATGTCATCGGCAACGATGTGTACAAGGGCGCTGATACCGTCAGCACTGCAATCACCGGTGTGAGCGGCGGCACCTACGAGCAACTGACCCCGAACACCACTCCGGTCGTGACCCCGGTCGGCGACAGCATCGACGTGACCACCATCGGCCTGACCGGCGATGCATCGGCCACCGAAGGCCAGTCGGCCGTCTACACCCTGACCCTGAGCAACCCGACCAACACCGACACCCAGGTGACCCTGAACCTGACCTACGGCGGCAGCGCGACACGTGCCGATTACCAAGGTCAGGACAGCATCACCGTGACCATTCCGAAGGGCCAGACCAGCGTCCAGTTCCAGCTGCCCATCGTCGATGACAGCCTGGTCGAAGGTCGCGAGAACGTCGTGGTCACCATCGCCACGCCAACCGGCGATAACTTCGAAAGCCTGGTGGTCAACCCGCAGGCTGCCAGCGTCAACACCGCCATCATCGACAACGATGCTCCGGTAGTCGGCGACAACGGCGACAACAACGGCGTGGCGGGCAACAAGCTCAGCGGCACCGAAGACACCGCCGTGGCACTGGACTGGGCCTCGTTCAACATCCAGCCAACCGCCAACCCCGGCCTCGACCTGGGCATCAAGTTCACCAGCCTGCCGGTCAACGGTTCGCTGCAACTCAAAAACGACAGTGGCGAGTGGAGAGACCTGACCCAGGCAGATCTGGGCACCACCTTCAGCAAGGCCCAGATCGAAGCAGGCGCACTGCGCTTTGTCCCGGTAGCCGACGAGTCGGGTAGCGATGCCTACAACAACGCCGGCACCGGTGATCAGCGCAGCGACTACGCCAGCTTCACGTTCACCCCGACGGTCGATGCCCTGGTGGGCAAGCCGGGCACCGTCACCATCGACATTGCGCCGGTGGCCGACGCGCCGATCCTCATCCTGACCCCGGGCTACGTCGTTCCGACCGGTCTGATCAAGTACACCTACACCGACCTGCAGGGCCTGGGCACGACCGGCGAAGGCGCCGATCCTGCACAGATCAAATCGACTATCGAAGCAGCGGGCAGCCGTCCAGGCGTGGTCATCGCCGATGTCGGTGACAGCAACATCGTGCAGGGCACCGGGACCAAGATCACCGGCCTGATCTTCCTCGAAGCCGGCAAGACCTACACCTTCAGCGGCAAGGCCGACGACGGCCTGCTGATCAACGTTGGCGGCAAGGACCTGGGCACCGCCCATTGGGGTGCCGGTGTCGACCCAACCTCGGGCGATTTCAGCGGCAGCATCACGCCGGCTGAAACCGGCTACTACAGCCTCGACCTGTACCATCACAACCAGAACGGTCCAGGCTTCTACGACCTGAACCTGTCGGTCGACCAGGGTCCTGCGACCTCGATCGGTCAGAGCGGCGTGCCGCTGTACACCGACATCCCCGACCTGGTGAACCAGGGCATCAACGTCACCTCGCACGTCGACGCCAATGGCGATGGCTACTACGCCGGCTACGAACTGAACCACGGCGCCGAAGACACCGCCATCCAGCTGAGCACCATCAACGTCTCGTTCGGCGATACACGTGACGGCTCCGAACAGCACGTGCTGCAGATCAGCGGTATCCCGGTGGGTGCAGTGCTGCGTGACGGCGCCAACCACAGCTACCTTTCCAACGACGGCGGCACCGGTACAGCCAACATCACTGGCTGGGACCTGAAAACCCTGAGCATCACGCCACCGGCCAACTACAACGGAACTCTGGCCTTGACCGTTACGGCCACTGCCACCGAAAGCGCCGATGTCGCCAATCCAGCGTCGGTCAGCCAGCCGTTGAACGTCATCGTCGACCCGGTCACCGACGTCACCAATGTCGTGCTCACGGCACAAACGCCTGCAGGCGGCGTGCTGGAAAACGGCACCATCGTCTACACCGCGACCGTAGGTGACACCGTGACCGGCACACCGGTCGTCGTGACGCTGTCGAACAACCAGACCATCACCATTCCCGTGGGTCAGACGTCGGGTTCGGTGTCCTACGTGGTTGGCAATGATGTGTACAAAGGCGCCGACTCGATCTCCACCACGATCATTGGCGCCACCGGCGGCACCTACGAGCAACTGACCCCGATCACCACCCCGGTCGTCACCCCGGTCGGCGACAGCATCGACGTGACCACCATCGGCCTGAGCGGCGATGCATCGGCCACCGAAGGCCAGTCGGCCGTCTACACCCTGACGCTGAGCAATCCGACCAACACCGATACCCAGGTGACCCTGAACCTGACTTACGGCGGCAGCGCGACACGTGCCGATTACCAAGGTCAGGACAGCATCACCGTGACCATTCCGAAGGGCCAGACCAGCGTCCAGTTCCAGCTGCCCATCGTCGATGACAGCCTGGTCGAAGGTCGCGAGAACGTCGTGGTCACCATCGCCACGCCAACCGGCGATAACTTCGAAAGCCTGGTGGTCAACCCGCAGGCTGCCAGCGTCAACACCGCCATCATCGACAACGATGCTCCGGTGGTCGGCGACAATGGCGACAACAACGGCGTCGCCGGCAACAAGCTCAGCGGCACCGAAGACACTGCCGTGGCGCTGAACTGGGCCTCGTTCAACATCCAGCCGACCGCCAACCCCGGCCTCGACCTGGGCATCAAGTTCACCAGCCTGCCGGTCAACGGCTCGCTGCAACTCAAAAACGACAGTGGCGAGTGGAGAGACCTGACCCAGGCAGATCTGGGCACCACCTTCAGCAAGGCCCAGATCGAAGCAGGCGCACTGCGTTTTGTACCGGTAGCCGACGAGTCGGGCAGCGATGCCTACAACAACGCCGGCACCGGTGATCAGCGCAGCGACTACGCCAGCTTCACCTTTACGCCAACGGTCGATGCCCTAGTGGGCAAGCCGGGCACCGTCACCATCGACATCGCGCCGGTGGCCGACGCGCCGATCCTCAGCCTGACCCCGGGCTACGTCGTTCCGACCGGGCTGATCAAGTACACCTACACCGACCTGCAGGGCCTGGGCACGACCGGCGAAGGCGCCGATCCCACACAGATCAAATCGACCATCGAGGCAGCAGGCAGCCGTCCAGGCGTGGTCATCGCCGATGTCGGTGACAGCAACATCGTGCAGGGCACCGGGACCAAGGTCACCGGCTTGATCTTCCTCGAAGCCGGCAAGGTCTACACCTTCAGCGGCAAGGCCGACGACGGCCTGCTGATCAACGTTGGCGGCAAGGACTTGGGCACCGCCCATTGGGGTGCCGGTGTCGACCCGACCTCGGGCGATTTCAGCGGCAGCATCACGCCCGCTGAAACCGGCTACTACAGCCTCGACCTGTACCATCACAACCAGAACGGTCCAGGCTTCTACGACCTGAACCTGTCAGTCGACCAGGGTCCTGCGACCTCGATCGGCCAGAGCGGTGTGCCGCTGTACACCGACATTGCCGACCTGGTGAACCAGGGCATCAACGTCACCTCGCACGTCGACGCCAATGGCGACGGTTACTACGCCGGCTACGAACTGAACCACGGCGCCGAAAACACTGCGATCCAGTTGAGCACCATCAACGTGACTTTCGGCGACACCGCCGATAAATCCGAGCAGCATGTGCTGCAGATCAGCGGTATCCCGGAGGGCGCGGTGCTGCGCGACGGTGCCAACCATAGCTATGTTTCCGAAGCCGGTGGCAACGGCACGGCCGATATCACCCAGTGGGATCTGAAGACCCTCACCATCACGCCACCGACCGACTTCATCGGCACTCTGGCCCTGACGGTCAAGGCCATCGCCACCGAGAACGCTGACCTGGCTAACCCTGCGTCGGTCAGCCAGCCGCTCAACGTCATCGTCGACGCCGTGAACACCGCACCAGTGGTGGTCATGGACGGGCAGGTAGTCTTCAACGAAGGCTCGGCAGAATCGGTCAACCTGGTCTCGGGCTTGAGCATCAGCGACAAGGACAACAGCGCCGGCGATCAACTGCAGGGTGCGAAGATCGTCATCCAGAACACCATGGCCGGTGACACCCTGAGCTCGGCGTTCGAAACCGGTAATGGCACCACTGCCCAGGGCATTGGCTACAAGGTCGGTGGCGTTGCGAGCGATGGCACCATGACCATCACCCTGGAAGGCATGGCCAGCCGTGCCGCGTATCAGGAGCTGATCAACTCGATCAAGTTCCAGGCGACCGGCGAGCATCCGGAAAGCACCGTGCGCCAGGTGTCGGTCGAAGTGACCGACACTGGCGTGCAGAGCAATGGCGTGAACGGCGCGACTTCGGTGGTGGCCAACAGCATGCTGGCAGTCAAGCCAGCGGTGGTCGTGACCCTGTCCGCCGAACCGCAGGCAGTCGAAGGCGGTGTGATCAAATACACCGCGACCCTGACCGACCTGCACGGCAATACCGTCAACGCCCTGGAAACCGTCCGGGTCGACATCGGCAATGGCGACAGCATCAGCATTGCCAAAGGTGCCTCGGCAAGCGCCATCACGGTCGCTGCGCCGCTGGATGACGTCTATAAGGATGCCGACTCGGTCAGCCGCACTATCCAAAATGTGACCGGTGGCGGCGACGTCACGCTGGTCCCAGGCACCACGCCGGTCAATGTGCTGGTAAACGACACCATCGACGCGACCAAGGTCACCTTGAACGCCACCTCGGCGGTCAACGACGGCGGCGTGATCACGTACACCGCCACCCTCGACCATGCCGCCGACAAGGCATTGAAACTGGTACTGTCGAACGGCCAGACCATCGACATCGCTGCCAATGCCAAGCAAGGCTTCGTCAACTACACGGTGGGCAACGATGCATCGCGCGCCGGTATCCTGACCGTTGCCATTGCCGGCATCGCCAGCGCTGCCGACGGCAAGCTGATCGACGGCAACTTCGAAAACCTGCAGTACAAGGATGCCTCAGCCAGCACCACCGTGACCGGTCCACAGACCACCATTGGTATCACGGGTGCCGAGCGGATCATCGAAGGTCAGTCGGCGATCTACACCCTGACCCTGAGCAACGAAACCAAGAGCCAGGTCACCGTCACCCTGAACTACTCGGGCAAGGCCGCCAACGGCGCCGACTTCCAGGGTCAGACCACCGTGGTCATCGACGCCGACAAGTCCTCCGCGACCTTCCCCATCAGCGCCCTGAGCGATCAACTGCGCGAAGGCACCGAACAGCTGGTGGTGACCATCGACTCGGTCACCGGTGGCAACTTCCAGAGCCTGACCACAGATCCGGCCCACGCCAGTGTCGCCATCAACATCATCGACAACAACTTGGTGGTCGATACCGCCACGGTCGATGAAGGCGTCACACTGAACGGCAACGTGCTGACCAATGATCGCGACGGCGACAACAGCCTGACCGTGGCCAAGTTCAGCATCGGCGGCACCAGCTACGCGATGGACGCCAGCGGCCATGCCTCGGCGCCGGTCACCGCAACCGTCGGCAACCAGTCGGTAACGGTCGGCAACCTGACCATCGCCAGCGATGGCAGCTACACCTACACCCCGATCAAGGCCTACGAAAACTGGAGCGGCAGCCTGCCGACGGTCACCTACACAACCGACACCGGTGCCGTGAGCACCTTGAACGTCACCGTGGCGCCCGTCAGCGATACCCCGCTGCTCAGCGTTGCCAGCCCGACCACCTGGTCGCTGGCAGCCGATGCCAACACCGTTACCAGCGCTCAGGTCAGCCAACTGGGCGAGGCATGGAAAACCAACAACGCCGGCAACTACATCGAGGTCAATCCGTACAGCGTCTACAACGGCACGGCCAGCACCACCAAGGTCATCGAACTGGAAGGCCGCGAAAGCGATGCCAGCGACCTCTACACCGTCGTTTCCAACGCCAAGGCCGGTTCCCTGTACACGCTGGACTTCGACTACTCGCCACGTAAAGGCCATGAAGGCGATTCCGACATCAAGGTCATGTGGGGCGACAAGGTCGTGGCCGTGATCAACGGCACCACACCGGGCATGGTGCATTACAGCCTGCAATTGCCGGTGGACAGCACGGCGAGCAAGACCTTGACCTTCGCTTCGGTGGACAAGAACTCGTTCGGCGGCCTGCTGGACAACATTACGCTGGCCACCACCAGCAACACCGGCGTGGCCGGCAAGGCAATCGCGCTGTCAGCGATCTCTTCGGAACTGGTCGACCGTGACGGCTCCGAAACCCTGACCACAACGATCTCCAACATCCAGGCCGGTGCCACCCTCAGCGACGGTACCCACAGCTTCACGGCGAGCAGCACTGCCCAGACGGCGGATGTCAGCAACTGGAACCTGGCTGCCTTGACGCTCACCACCGCAGCCAACGCCCCGGTCGGCGACATCAACCTGAAGGTCAATGCCACTGCCAAGGACGGCAGTGCCGAGGCCGCATCGGCTGCCGAGCAAACGCTGACCGTGCACGTCGTGGCGACCCAGCAGAGCTACAGTGTGATCACCGGCAACGCCGGCACCGAAACGCTGGACGGCACCACCGGCCGCGACATCATCGTCGGCGACGTGACCCCGACCCAGACCCAGAACGGCGCCAGCTACAACATCGCCTACATCCTGGATCGCTCGGGCAGCATGAAGGACACCCTGGCCAGTGCGAAGGACTCGGTCGCCAACGCAATCCAGCAGCTCTCGCAGAACCTGGGCGGCGGCACGGTCAAGGTGACCATCGTCGACTTTGGCACCGACTCCAAGCAAGGCGCCACGCTGACGCTGACGCCGAACATGTCGGTGGATGCCATCAAGGCAGGCCTGGGCCTCAATGCGATCACGGCAACCGGTGGCACCAACTACGAATCGGCGTTCTTCAAGGCGGCGACCTGGTTCAACGGTACCGAGGCCACCAGCAACACTGGCGCGGTGAAGCTCAGCTACCTGATCACCGATGGCGAACCGAACTACTACCTCGACGCTGCCGGTAATCGCCAGGGCAATGGCTCTACCACCACCAGCGCCGTCATCGATGGCTCCGCCGAAGGCTTTGCGGCCTTGGCCAAGGTGTCGACCGTGGAAGCCATCGGTGTTGGCAACAACGCCAACAGCGCCACCGTGGCGACCTTGCAGAAGTTCGACAGCGATGGCGAAGTACAAAGCAAGATCGACGTCGCCAATATCGCCGCGGCACTGAAAAACAGCCTCATTACCGCCGGTGGCGACACCATCAACGGCGGCGAGGGTCACGACATCCTGTTCGGCGACACCATCTCCTTCACCAAGGCAGGCGTCACCACCGAGGGCACGACGGCGCTGAGCGAGTACGTGAAGTCGGTCACCAACACCAGCTCCGTTACCTCCGAGCAGGTGCATGACTACATCACCAAGCACGCCAGTGAGTTCAACGTCGGCGCTGCAAGCTCAGACGGCCAGGCCGGTCTGTTCACCGTCGCCAAGGGGGGCAACGACTTCCTCAACGGCGGTGATGGCAACGACATCATCTACGGCCAGCGCGGTGACGACACCCTTCGCGGCGGCGCCGGCAACGATGTACTGTTTGGCGGCGCCGGCAAGGATACGTTCGTGTGGAAGACCGGTGACGTAGGTACCGACACCATCAAGGACTTCAGCCATGCCGAGGGCGACAAGCTTGATCTGTCCGACCTGTTGCCATCGGACGCCGAGACCAACCTGGCGAACTACCTGAAGCTGAGCACCGACACGGCCGGCAACTCGACCCTGCAGATCAGCACCAAGGGCGGCATGACCTCGGCTTCGGCCACGGTCACGCCAGACGTCACCATCAAGGTCGACAATGCGCACTGGGGCAGCGGCACCGATGCCATCAAGTCGCTGATTTCCGGTGGCGACCTGCTGGTCAAGCACCACGACTGATGCAGTCGGCGGCCGGCCCAGCAAGTCGGCCGCCAGCGGCATCCACTGGTTCTGAATCCGTGTAATCTCTGCCGAGACTGCCCTGCAGTCTCGGCAGGTTTTTTTCGATGGGAGCGCTTCGATGTTCTACGTGCAACGCGATCGACAAGGTGCATTGGTCCGCGTGGAAGCGGCAGCCTTTGCCGAGGCCACAGAAACCCTGCCTGCCGATCATCATGAGATACAGGCGTGGTACGCCAACGATGTGGTCGAAACCAGCCTGAAACAGCTCAAGCAGAGCGATCTGGACATGATTCGGGTACTCGATGACCTGATCCAGGTACTGACCAGCAAAGGCATCATCCGTGTGACCGATCTACCGGCAGCGGCCCAGGCCAAGCTCAAGGATCGTTCCAGCGCACGGGTGGCGCTTGGCGGCTTGAATCAATTGATCAACGACGACGAAACCGGCTTGATCTGAAGCCTGCGTCCCCTCCACCACCGCGCCGGCAACGGCACGGTCCGAAGGCAGGCGAAGGCACGCGCAACAGCCCTAGCCAAGCTTCCAGGGCTGCGGCTCGCCCACCAGCTGTCCTTGGACGCCGGCAATACCCATCTCGCGAATCACCTGCAATTCCCCTTCCGTCTCGACCCGCTCGGCAATCAGCGGCAAGTCGATACTGTGCGCTGCCCGCTGAATGGCTTCGATGAACAGACGCTTGTGGCTTTCCTCGTTGATCGCGCGAATGTAGCTGCCGTCGATCTTCAGGTAGCCAAGGCCCAGGTGGGCCAGGTTGCCGATCATGCTGAAACGCCCGCCAAAACGCTGCAGGCTCAGGCTGTAGCCCAGGCTGCGCAAACGCCGCGTGAGCTGCTCGAGCACGTTCTGCTCGGGAATCTGCTCCTCGCCTATCTCCAGGGTAAGGCGCGGGCCCAGAGCAGGATGCTGCGCCAGTCTGTCGAACAAACCCTCCAGCGCCTGGGGATCGTTCAAAGTGGCCGCCGACAGGTTCAAGGCGAGTGTGGCATCGTGCTTGCGCAGATGCTCCAGGACCAGCTCCAGCATCAGCCGATCCAGTCGCGCCGACCAGCCGAAGCGTTCCAGCCAAGGCAGGAATCGCCCAGCAGCGACCGCCTGGCCCTGCTCGTCGATCAGCCGCGACAGCACCTTGTGATGCAGCACGCGCGTGGTATCCACGCTGCTCACCACCGGCTGGAAGTACAACTGGAAGCGGCCTTTGGCCAAGGCCTCGTCGAGCAGCATGTGCCAGGCGTGGTGATCGTTCTCCACGGTCGCCAGCGCCATGTGCTCCAGACACACCCAATTGCACTCGCCAGCACCCTCGGCTTGCGCCAGGGCCTCGTCCGCCAGCTTGAGCAATGCCTGGGGGTCGTCACCGGGGGTGTACGGCGCCAGCCCCAGGTGAGCCACCGGCAGCAGATCGGTAGCGCCGGTCTGCGCCAGACTGCGCAGGTTCGCGTCGAGCTCCTGAGCGAGCTGCTGCGCCTCTTCGCGCACCATGCCCGGTGCCAGTATGGAAAACTCCCCACCCCGGCTGCGGGTGATCAGGTTGTGCGTCTCAGGGTGGCGCGCACAGGTGCGCAGCAACTGCTGCCCCACCGCCTGCAGTAACTGATCGGTTCGCTGTCCGCCCAGGCGCTGGTTGAGGCCCGCAAGGTCGTTGATGCGCAACAGCACCAGATAGCCTGCACTGGCTTCCTCAAGATTGCTGACACGGGTGTGCAGCTGCATCTCGAAATAGCGTCGGTTGGCCAGGCCCGTCAGACTGTCCTGGTACGACTCGATACGCAGCCGTTCGCTGCGCACGGTCTGCTCGTGGAACAGTGCCTTGAGTTTTTCCACCATCTGGTTCATCGCCTGCACCACCCGGCGCAGCTCGGGAGTGCGTGGCAGATCCGGCAGGCTGAGGAATTCCCTGCGCGCAATGGCGTGCGACTGCTCGACCATGTAGTCCAGAGGCTTCAGCTGGCGCCGCAACAGCAGTGCGCCCAGCGCGGCACTGACCGCGCCGCACAGCAACAACCAGCCCAGGCTGCCCAACGCGCCCTGCCACAGCTTGGCCACGGCAAACATCGGGTGGCTGACCACCTCGACCCGGGCTGCCTGCTCCCAACCGCGGCTGACGATCGCGTCACCGCCGGCCGGCGCCAGGTTGATCATCTTGACGAACCAGGCCGGCACGCCGCTGCCGTCCGGCTCGGCCGCACGTTCGACGATGACACTGTCGTCCGCCAGGTTGACCACGCGAATACTGGCGTAATAGCCGCTGTCGAAGATCGAGCTGACCATCAGTTCGACCATTGCCGGGTCATCGATATTGGGCGTGAGCGACAACGCCAGCGCCGTGGCCGCATCCTGGGCATGGGAGCGCAGCTGGTTGACGTACTGAGTGCGCGAACTTTCCAGGCTGACCATGAAGCTGCCAGTGAAAGCCACCACCAGAAACAGGCATATCGCGATCAACAGTTGTTTGAACAGAGACATCGTTGCTCCACTTAATTATCCAGACTCGCCGGAAAGCCTTCTGCGGTCATTTTCTTCAGTACGTCCTGCCAACGCGACAGGCGCTTGGTATCCCCTACCTTCTTGTTGCCACCAGCGCCGGTGAGCCACAACCCCTCACCGTTGAAGGCGTAGACCGGCAGCAGGTCCTGGCGCTGGCTGGCAGGCAGAATTGGGTCCATCAGACTGTCCAGCACCAAGGGCATGGCCGTCGGTGTGGCGTAATAGGTGAGTACCATGTGCGCACGGTTCTGTCGCAATGCCTTGACGTAAGTGATGCGCAGCTTGTCCGCCGCGACACCCAGGTGGCGCAGGCTGAAGTACTTGGCGATCGCGTAGTCCTCGCAGTCGCCGGCACCCTTGAGCAGCGACTGCACCGGCGTGGCCCAATAGTCGACTTCGCGCCACAGATCGAGATCTTCTCGATACCGCAGTTGATGATTGAAGAACTGATTCACCACTTCCAGCTGCTCGCCGTCGCTGAGCGGCTTCTGGGTTGCCAACAACCGTTGCCACGCATCAATGCGCTGCGCACCTTCACCTAGAGGCCCATACAGCGCCTCGGCACGGCGACTGATCTGATTGAAGTCCCAGTCGGCGCGAAGCCCGCCCAGCAACGTGCCTGCCAAGGCAAAGGCGATCGCGAGACAGCGCACCGTCTGTAGGTACTTCAGCCGTGTAACCAACGTGTTCGATCCGCCAGGGAGGCAATTCAGCCCACCATGGTGCGGGGGCGCATGACAAAAAACAATGGCACGATGAAATCACTTTCTCATGACCCTGTGCAGCCTGTTCGTCGCTTCGGCACTGCACTTCGTCTGGCTATCGGCTTGGCTGGGACGTTATTCAAACCTGCCATCTTTCAATGTGTAACTGCTTACGTCAGGATGGCGCAAATTGACTGAGGCTGTTTGGCGTGACTGAAAAATCCACTGTGCTGGCCAGTATCCTGGGCAGTGAACAGGTGCCCGCGCACTTGGCACGCTCGGTGATCGAAGAAAGGATTCGCGCAGCGATCTACGACGGGCGCCTGCCCTGTGGCATGGCCATCCGGCAGCAAGAACTCGCCACATTGTTCGGCGTCAGTCGAATGCCCGTGCGCGAAGCCCTGCGTCAACTCGAAGCACAAGGCCTGCTGAAAGTCGTGCATCACAAGGGCGCGGTGGTAGCCCCACTGATCAACCACGATTCCGTGGAAACCTACGCCCTGCGCATGCTTCTGGAGTGCGAAGCCTTGCGCCTGTCGGTGCCCCTGCTGGAAGAGCCTGATTTCGCCTTCGCCCAGGACTGCATCGAGCGCCTGGAACGGACCTCGGACTACGTCGAGATCAGTCGTCTCAACCGGGCCTTCCACTGGACGCTATACGCACAGGCCGGTAACCGCCGGTTGTTGAACCTGATAGATGAAGGGCTGATCGAGGAAGAGCGGTTCCTGCGCTTCAATCTGGAAGCCATGGGGTTGCGCAACATGGCTCAGGACGATCACCGCAACCTGTTGCAGGCTGCAAGACAGCGCGATGCAGTACGGGCTGTCGAGTTGCTGCGAGAGCACCTACAGCGCGGCGTGGACGCCATCCAGCGCTACCTGAACCAACGCGCGACAACTTGAGATACAGGCTGCACTAAGGNCACTACCATCGGCGATGCATCGTTTCACTGCTGAGTTCGGGATGGGATCAGGTGGTTCCAATGCTCTATGGTCGTCAAGAAATTCCGTGTGCCGGGTTGGCTTAGCCAACCTCAGCGAAATATTGGGACTTCTACTTATAGACAAAACCCCTACCTGCCTGCGCAGATAGGGGTTTCGGAATTGAATCTTGACGATGACCTACTCTCACATGGGGAAACCCCACACTACCATC
>NZ_JACYUK010000013.1:0-57622 GCF_014841725.1 Pseudomonas sp. CFBP 8758
GCGCAAGCCG
This sequence comes from Pseudomonas sp. CFBP 8758, assembly GCF_014841725.1. Classification (NCBI taxonomy): domain Bacteria; kingdom Pseudomonadati; phylum Pseudomonadota; class Gammaproteobacteria; order Pseudomonadales; family Pseudomonadaceae; genus Pseudomonas; species Pseudomonas sp. CFBP 8758. The sequence goes on from NZ_JACYUK010000013.1 coordinate 11, forward strand.
CGTCGGCGGACAGCGCGGTGAACCTGGCGCAACGCGGTGACGCCTGACGCGGCTTGCGCCGCTGCTGCAGGGTCAGCGGACCACGATGCCTTGCTTGGCCATGAACGCCTTGGCTTCAGGCACGGTGTACTCGCCGAAGTGGAAGATACTGGCGGCCAGCACCGCGCTCGCGCCGCCCTGGATCACGCCATCGGCCAGGTGCTGCAGGTTGCCCACCCCGCCGGAGGCGATTACCGGAATGCCCAACGCGTCGCTGATGGCGCGGGTCACGCCCAGGTCGAAGCCGTTCTTCATGCCGTCCTGGTCCATGCTGGTCAGCAGGATCTCACCCGCGCCCAGGCCTTCCATCTTCTGCGCCCATTGCACGGCGTCCAGGCCGGTAGGCTTGCGACCACCGTGGGTGAAGATCTCCCAGCGCGGCTCTTCGCCGGGCCCCGAGACCTTCTTCGCATCGATGGCCACCACGATGCACTGCGAGCCGAAGCGCGAAGCCGCCTCACCGACGAACTCCGGGTTGAACACCGCAGCCGTGTTGATCGAAACCTTGTCCGCACCGGCATTGAGCAGGTTGCGGATATCCGCCACCGTGCGTACGCCGCCGCCCACGGTCAGCGGAATGAACACCTGGCTGGCCATGCGCTCGACGGTGTGCAGGGTGGTGTCACGGCCATCGACACTGGCGGTGATGTCCAGGAAGGTGATCTCGTCGGCGCCCTGCTCGTCGTAGCGCCGGGCGATCTCGACCGGGTCGCCGGCGTCGCGGATGTTCTCGAACTTGACACCCTTGACCACTCGGCCGTTGTCCACGTCCAGGCAGGGGATGATGCGTTTGGCCAGGGCCATGGGGAATCTCCGATTGGATGGGGAGCGAGCTGCTGGCGGACGCGGCTTGCGCCGCTGCTACAGGGGGCCGCGTCCAGCCGTTACGCGTTGTACGAATCGCAGAATGCCTGGGCCTCGGCGACGTCCAGGGTGCCTTCGTAGATGGCGCGGCCAGTGATGGCGCCGATGATGCCCGGCGCCTTGGCATCCAGCAGGGCACGGATGTCGCCCAGGTTGTGGATACCGCCGGAGGCGATCACCGGGATCTTGGTCGCGGCCGCCAGAGCAGCGGTGAAGGGCACGTTGCAGCCCTGCATCATGCCGTCCTTGGCGATGTCGGTGTAGACGATCGCCGACACGCCATCGGCCTCGAACCGCTTGGCCAGGTCGATGACCTGCACCGTGCTCACTTCGGCCCAGCCGTCGGTGGCGACGAAGCCATCCTTGGCGTCCAGGCCGACGATGACCTTGCCGGGGAATGCACGGCAGGCCTCGGCGACGAACTCGGGCTGCTTGACCGCCTTGGTGCCGATGATCACGTAGCTCACGCCGGCCTTGACGTAGTGCTCTATGGTTTCCAGCGAGCGGATGCCACCGCCGATCTGGATCGGCAGGTGCGGGTAGCGCTTGGCAATGGCAGTGACCACATCGCCATTCACCGGCTGGCCTTCGAAGGCGCCGTTGAGGTCGACCAGGTGCAGGCGACGGCAGCCGCCATCGACCCACTTGGCGGCCATGCTCACCGGATCGTCCGAGAACACCGTGGAATCTTCCATGCGGCCCTGGCGCAGGCGCACGCAGGCACCGTCTTTAAGATCGATAGCGGGGATAATCAGCATCTGCAAAAACCTTCGAAGTCGGTGAACGGCGATGCTCGGAAGTCAGTTCTTCTCGAGCGCCCACAGGTCGCTCTCGATGCTTTCGAACCTCTCGCTGAGGTGCGCCTGCACATCGAAAATCGCCCTGTTGTAATAGTGTGGAGCCATTTCGCGGGTGAACAGCTCGAGCACCTCGAGGGCCTCGAACGAACCCAGGTCGAGATCGAAGCGGTCACGCATGAACCGCTTGATCTTCTCGGCCGCTTCGCTCTCCTGCTCCGGCGTCAGGGTAAGAATGGGCGGCTTGCTGGCCTTGCCCATTACCAGCGTCCATCCCAGGCTGCGAAATTCTGCAGCAGCTGCAGGCCATGGGTATGGCTCTTCTCGGGGTGGAATTGCACGGCGAAGCGTGACCCCTCGGCCAGTGCCGCGGCGAAGTCGCGACCGTAATGGCCGCGCCCCACCACCTGGCCCGGCTTGCCGGCCTCGATGTAATAGCTGTGCACGAAGTAGAAACGCGCCAGGTCGGGAATGTCGTGCCACAGCGGGTGATCCACCGCCTGCTGCACTTCGTTCCAGCCCATGTGCGGGACCTTCAGGTGCTCGCCACCTTCATGCAGGTCCTTGCCGAAAAAGCGCACCTTGCCGGGAAACACGCCGATGCAGTCGACGCCGGCGTTTTCTTCGCTGTGCTCCATCAAGGCCTGCATGCCAACGCAGATACCCAGGAAAGGACGGTCCTGACTGACTTCGCGCACCAGCGCATCGAAGCCCAGGCGACGGATTTCAGCCATGCAGTCGCGAATGGCGCCGACACCGGGAAAGACCACGCGGTCGGCTTCACGAATGACATTGGCGTCACTGGTGATCAGCACCTTGCCGGCACCGACATGCTCCAGAGCCTTGGCCACCGAGTGCAGGTTGCCCATGCCGTAGTCGATTACCGCGACGGTCTGCATCAGAGCACGCCCTTGGTCGACGGCATCTGCCCAGCCATGCGTTCGTCGACCGCGACGGCCATGCGCAGCGCGCGGCCGAAGGCCTTGAACACGGTTTCGATCTGGTGATGGGTGTTGTGCCCACGCAGGTTGTCGATGTGCAGGGAGACATTGGCGTGGTTGACGAAGCCCTGGAAGAACTCCTGGAACAGGTCGACATCGAAGCCGCCAACGGTGGCGCGGGTGTAGGGTACGTGCATCTGCAGGCCGGGGCGGCCGGAGAAGTCGATGACCACGCGCGACAGCGCTTCGTCCAGCGGGACGTAGGCGTGGCCGTAGCGAAAGATGCCTTTCTTGTCGCCGATGGCCTTGGCGAATGCCTGGCCCAAGGTGATGCCGACGTCCTCCACGGTGTGGTGGTCGTCGATGTGCAGGTCGCCCTTGCACTCGATGTCCAGGTCGATCAGCCCGTGCCGGGCGATCTGGTCAAGCATGTGCTCAAGAAAAGGAACGCCGATATCGAATCGGGCCTTTCCGGTGCCATCCAGGTTGATCGAGGCTTTGATCTGGGTTTCCAGAGTGTTGCGCTCGACGAACGCGATACGTTCGGCCATCACCAGCTCCGCAAAATCGTTGGGCGAAAAAGGTGATCATTATAGGCACGCAGGCGGGAAACGGGAACAGAAGAGGGGGGAAAGGATGATCTGCGGTGGCCTTTTCGCGGCCACTGACCGCTCCTACGAGATGTCGTAGGAGCGGTCAGTGGCCGCGAACGGGCCACCGCCGATTCAAGCATCTACATCAATGAAACAGCACCGCCGTCTTCTGCAGGGTCACCCACACACCCCACGCCAACGGAATGCCCACGGCCAGCCAGGCAGCGATGGCCAGCGGCTTGGAAGCCGGATTGGCCTTCCACTCCAGCACGGTCGTGCCGTCTGCACCTTTGTCATGGCCCAGCGCCTGCTCGGCCTTGAGCTCGGCATCGGTCATGAAGTACTTGTCGGCCACCGGACGCACCAGCGCGTTGCAGATGAAACCCAGCACCAGCAAACCGGAGAGGATGTACAACGTGGTGTCGTACACGGCCGCGCGCGGAACACCCTGCGCCAGTTGGTAGTCACGCAGGTTGGTCACCAGCACCGGACCCAGCACACCGGCCACGGCCCAGGCGGTCAACAGGCGACCGTGGATGGCGCCGACCATCTGCGTGCCGAACAGGTCGGCCAGGTAGGCCGGAACCGTGGCGAAGCCGCCGCCGTACATCGACAGCACGATGCAGAAGGCTGCCACGAACAGCGCGATGCTGCCCGAATGACCCAGGGTCGGTACCGAGGCGTACAGTGCCACGCCCAGGGCGAAGAACACGAAGTAGGTCACCTTGCGGCCGATGTAGTCGGAGAACGAAGCCCAGAAGAAGCGTCCACCGATGTTGAACAGGCTGAGCAAGCCGGTGAAGCCCGCCGCGATGGCAGCGATCTGCGCCAGTTGCGCCGAGTCCAGCTGGTTGAACGCCAGGTCCACGCCCAGCAGCTTGCCGCCGAACACTTCCTGCAGCAGCGGCGAAGCCATGCCGAGGATGCCGATACCTGCGGAAACGTTGAGGCACAGTACCAGCCACACCAGGGCGAACTGAGGCGTCTTCCAGGCCACGTTCACGTGTACGTGGCGGTTGGTGATCATGCCCTTGGCCTTCTTCGCCGGAGCGACGTAGCCTTCAGGCTTCCAACCGGTAGGCGGCACCCGGTAGGACAATGCGCCGCCGATCATGAAGACGAAGTAGATCGCCGCCATCACCAGGAAGCTCTGCCACACGCCGACGCTGGTAGGCGAGGCGAAATGGCCCATCAGTACCGCTGCCAGCGGTGCGCCCACCATGGCGCCGCCACCGAAGCCCATGATCGCCATGCCGGTAGCCATGCCGCGCTTGTCCGGGAACCATTTGATCAGGGTCGATACCGGGGAAATGTAGCCCAGCCCCAGGCCGATACCACCGATCACGCCCGAGCCCAGCCACATCAGCCAGATCTGGTGGGTGTAGATACCCAACGCGGAAATGACCAGACCACCGCACCAGCACAGTGCCGAAACCACACCGGCCTTGCGCGGCCCGGCGTGTTCCAGCCAGCCACCCCAGATGGCTGCCGAGCAGCCCAGGAAGATGAAGAACAGTGTGTAGATCCAGCTCAGCATCGACACCGACCAATCACAGGACGATGAAAACACTTGGCTGAAGAAGCTCATGTCGGGCGCGCACGCCACTGGCGCGGTAATACCGATCGCCTTGGACAATGGCAGCCAGAACACCGAAAAACCGTACGCCATGCCGATGCACAAGTGAATGGCCAACGCTGCTGGTGGAACCAGCCAGCGGTTGAAGCCAGGCTTGGCGATGATCCGCTCCTTGGACAGGAATCCTGGCTGGGCACCCACGCCGCCGCCCGAAAGACTACTGCTCATTTTGTAACCCCCGTTGATTTTTGTAGTTCAGCTGTCTGCACACAAATGCGCCCACATTCTTCACGCGCGTTGGCGATCGATTGTTTTATCGGCAGCACTTGGCAAATCGCGACATAAAGTCGCAGCGGACAGTTGAAGGGGCGGAGATTACCACTAGATGTAACCAATGGAAGCAAACTGCTATCCCTTTATCGCGATGAACTGCCAGGTGGTTGGCAAAATCCCCCTGAATGGCTCGGCAGTCGCCTGATGGAGCGGTGAAACCCACGGCCCAAAGCGCTTGGGCGACCTTCACGAAGCGACCGTCGACGCCCAGTGAAATGGCACCGACGGACCGCCCACATCGCCAGTCGCACAACGTTATACTCTCCCGCTAACTTCCAAAATTCGGACTAAAGGACTCGCCCATGAAAGCGTTCGGCAAAATCCTCGGCCTGTGCATTCTCGGTCTGTTGTTGATTCTGGTGGCCCTGGGCTTCGCCCTCACCCACCTGTTCGACCCCAACGACTACAAGGACGAGATTCGCCAACTGGCACGGGACAAGGCTCACGTCGAGCTGACCCTCAACGGGGATATCGGCTGGAGCCTGTTCCCATGGCTGGGCCTGGAACTGCACGACGCCAGCGTGGCCACCCTTGCCAACCCCAAGGCACCCTTCGCCGATCTGCAGATGCTCGGGCTGTCCGTGCGCGTGCTGCCGCTGCTGCGCAAGGAAGTGCAGATGAGCGACGTACGGGTCGAAGGCCTGAACCTGTCCCTGGAACGTGATGCCAACGGCCACGGCAACTGGGAAGACATCGGCAAGCCGCTGCCCGTCACCACGGCCGACGCCACCGACCCGAATGCACCGGCAGTCACCGAGCCGGGCAAACCGCAGGCGCCCTCGCGCCCGCTCAAGCTCGACATCGACAGCCTGACCGTGAACAACGCCCGCGTGCAGTACAATGACGTACGCACAGGCCGCATGTACACCGCCGAAAGCATCCAGTTGAGCACCGGCGCCGTCCATGAAGGCGCGGACATTCCGCTGAAACTCACCGCTTTCCTGGGCACCAACCAGCCGGTCGTGCGGGCCCGCACCGAGCTTGCCGGCGAGCTTCGCTTCGACCGCGTGCTCAAGCGCTACCAGCTCGAAGACATGCGCCTGAGCGGTGAAGCCTCGGGCGACCCGCTGCAGGGCAAGACCGTGACCTTCAGCGCGCAGGGGCAGTTGCTGCTCGACCAGTCCGCCAACGTCGCCGAATGGACCGGCCTCAAGCTGGCCGCCAATCAGCTGCGCGCGCTGGGCGAACTGCGCGTGCGCAATCTGGACAGCGACCCTCAGCTCACCGGCGGCCTGTCGATTGCCGAGTTCGACCTGCGCGCGTTCTTCGACGGCATCGGCCAACCGCTGCCGGCGATGGCACCGGGCAGCCTCGGCAAGTTCGAGCTGGTCAGCCGCCTGCAGGGCACCCGCGACAGCCTTGGTCTGGAAGACCTGACGCTGAAACTGGACGACAGCACCTTCACCGGCCGCATCGCCGTGGACGATTTTGCCCGCCAGGCCCTGCGCCTGCAGCTCAAGGGCGACACCTTCAACGCCGATCGCTACCTGCCGGCCAAGACCGAGAAGGCCGCCAATGCCAGCGCGGCGCGCCAGGCCGAAGTGCAGAACAGCGAAGCGGCCGCAGTCGCCTCGGGCGAATCACCGCTGCCGGAGCCCCCAACCCGCGGCGCCTGGAGCGATGACCGCCTGCTGCCCGTGGAACGTCTGCGCGCTTTGGACGTGCAGGCCGACCTGACCATTGGCCAACTGACCCTGAAGGGCCTGCCTGTGCACAACGCCACCCTCAAGGCACAGGGCCAGGGCGGTATGCTGACCCTGCAGACCCTGGCCGGCGGCCTCTACAACGGCAGCTTCAACACCCAGGGCACGCTCGACGTGCGCCCGGACATGCCGCTGCTGGCATTGCAGACACGCATCGACAAGGTGCCGGTGGAAAACTTCATCAAGACGCAGAACGCCAACCCACCGCTGCGCGGCCTGCTGAACCTCAACAGCAACCTCAGCGGTTCAGGCAACAGCCAGAAGGCCCTGGTCGAATCGCTCAACGGTACCGCCAGCTTCGTCCTCAACGACGGCGTGCTGGTCAACGCCAACCTCGAGCAGCAGATCTGCCGCGGCATCTCGGTGCTCAACCGCAAAACGCTCAACGGCGAACCGCGCGGCAAGGACACGCCGTTCAAGGAGCTCAAGGGCAGCCTGGTGTTCCGTAACGGTGTGGCCAGCAACCAGGACCTGCTCGTACGCATCCCCGGCCTGACCGTGAAGGGCAACGGCGACGTCGATCTGCGCGTGCTGGGCATGGACTACCGCATCGGTGTGGTGGTCGACGGCGAACAAGGCACCAGCGCCGACCCGGCCTGCCAGGTGGGCGAGCGCTTCGTCGGCGTCGAGCTGCCGCTGCGCTGCCGCGGCCCGCTGGAGATGGGCGCCAAGGCCTGCCGCATCGACCGTGACGGCTTGGGCCAGGTCGCCGCCAAGCTGGCCGGCGACCGTATCCGCGACAAGATCGACGAGAAGCTCGAAGAAAAACTGGGCGACAAGGTCGATCCAAAACTCAAAGACGCATTGCGAGGTCTGTTCAACCGATGAGCCCCGAGCAGTTTTCCAGCGCCGTGCTGGAATGGTACGACCGCAATGGTCGGCATGATCTGCCCTGGCAGCAGGGCATCAACCCGTACCGGGTATGGGTGTCGGAAATCATGCTGCAGCAAACCCAGGTCAGCACGGTGCTGAACTACTTCGACCGCTTCATGGCCGCGCTGCCCACGGTGCAGGCGCTGGCCGAGGCGCCGGAAGACGAAGTGCTGCACCTGTGGACCGGGCTGGGCTATTACACCCGCGCGCGCAACCTGCAGAAAACCGCGAAAATCGTGATGACCGAGCACGGCGGCGAGTTTCCCCGCGACGTCGAGAAACTGGTCGAGCTGCCCGGTATCGGCCTGTCCACGGCCGGCGCGATTGCCAGCATCAGCATGGGCCTGCGTGCGCCGATCCTCGACGGCAACGTCAAGCGCGTGCTCGCCCGCTACACCGCGCAGGAAGGCTATCCAGGCGAGCCGAAGGTGGCCAAGGCGCTGTGGGCCACCGCCGAACGCCTGACTCCGCAGACCCGGGTGAACCACTACACCCAGGCAATGATGGACCTGGGCGCCACGCTGTGCACCCGCAGCAAGCCCAGCTGCCTGCTGTGCCCGCTGGAAAAGAGCTGTGAAGCGCACATGCTCGGCCTGGAAATCCGTTACCCGGTGCCCAAGCCGCGCAAGACCGTCCCGCAACGCGCAACGCTGATGCCCCTGCTCGCCAACCGCGACGGCGCCATCCTGCTCTACCGCAGGCCCTCAACGGGCCTGTGGGGCGGCCTGTGGAGCCTTCCGCAGCTCGATGATCTGAGCGACCTCGATCACCTTGCCGACCAGCACGCACTGCACATGCTCGCACGCCGTCAATTGCCAGCCCTGACCCACACTTTCAGCCACTTCCAGCTGGCCATCGACCCCTGGCTGGTGCAGGTCGAACAGACCGCCCACCACGTGGCCGAGGCCGACTGGCTCTGGTATAACCTCGCCACACCGCCGCGCCTGGGCCTCGCAGCCCCGGTGAAGAAGCTGCTGCAACACGCAGCCGACGCCTTGAACGCAGGAGATCTGTAATGACCCGCACCGTACTGTGCCGCAAGTACAAAGAAGAACTGCCTGGCCTGGAACGCCCCCCCTACCCCGGCGCCAAGGGCGAAGACATCTACAACCACGTCTCCCAGCAAGCCTGGGGCGACTGGCAGAAACACCAGACGCTGCTGATCAACGAGCGCCGCCTGAACATGATGAACGCCGAAGACCGCAAATTCCTCCAGGGCGAAATGGACAAGTACCTGTCCGGCGAGGAATACGCCAAGGCCGACGGCTACGTACCACCCGCCGAATAACCCAGCAAAATCGTAAGCGACGGTAATGATTAAAATTTTTTTCGACATCACGCTTGACGACCCGTCGAAAAACCAGTTTAATGCGCCCCGTTGCCCAGATAGCTCAGTCGGTAGAGCAGGGGATTGAAAATCCCCGTGTCGGCGGTTCGATTCCGTCTCTGGGCACCACTAATACCGAGAAACCCCTGAATCGAAAGATTCAGGGGTTTTTTATTGGGCGGGATTTGGGGGCGAGGCACGCACATCTTTTTGCAGATCAATCTGCGGTGCAGACACTCGATCGGCCTGGGTGCGGCTTACGCCTACATACGCTGTTACTTATCAACGCGGGTAACGCCTGTACCTTCCTCGACTCTGGGCTATCTTGATTCCCGTATGGCCTTACCTCTCGAAAGACACCGGGAGCCCCCTCGATCAACGGATTGATCGGCAGTGAGAACAAGGAGTCACTATGCGTTTCGATGGCACATTCGAAGAGCTCAAATCACAGCTCGAAAGCATTTTGCCTGCAGGCGAATGGCGGGTGATCAACGACAATCAATGTCAGTTCAAGACCCTGGGCAAGGGCATTCTCAATTGGTACCCCTCTACCGGAACCCTCCACTTCCAGGGCAAGCCGCATGCAGCGGCGAAACTGCAGGAAATGGTCGGTCCTCTACTCGACAGCCAGTACGGCAGCTCATCCATCCCATCCCTGGGTGCAGCGCAGATGGTTGCGGAACTCTCCGAGGTTCCCCCATCAGATACGTCCTACTTCATCGACGACACCTATTCAGACTCCGAACTCATCATCGGCCTGGTCGGCACCATCGGCACTGATCTGCCTGAAGTCTCGAAGCTGATCGGTGACAGGCTCAAGATCTTCGGCTATGAAACCAGCTGCATCAAAATCTCGACGGATGTCATCGCCAGCATTGGCTGTCCGGCCCAGACCACCAGTGAATATGAGCGCATCAGCAGCTACATGGAAGAAGGCAACCGGCTGCGCAAGGACAGCCAGGACAATGCCATCCTGGCCCTTGGCGCGGCGGCCCAGATCAACAAGCTGCGCAGCGAGTCCGCCCCCATGCGCCGCCGGGCGTTCATCATCAACTCGCTGAAAAGTCCTGCCGAGGTCGAACGCCTGCGCAAAATCTACTCCGATGGTTTTTTCCTGGTCGGTGTCCATGCGGACTCGGCGCGGCGTCACGAGTACCTCGTCAAAGATCGCTCGATGACCGAACAGCAGGCTTCCCGACTGATCGAGCGCGACGCGGACGAACGCGACGAGCATGGGCAGCACACGCGCAACACCTATCACCTTTCGGACTTCTTCATCGACTACGACGGCAACTCGGACGCGCTCAAGAAGCAGACCTGGCGAATCCTCGATCTATTGTTCGGGCGTCCCTACATCACGCCCACGTTCGATGAGTACGCCATGTTCATGGCATTTTCCGCATCGCTGCGTTCGGCCGATCTCTCGCGCCAGGTCGGCGCCGTGCTGACCAAAGACCGCTGCATCGTCGCCACCGGCGCCAATGACGTGCCCAAGGCACACGGCGGGCTCTATTGGCCTGAAAAAGACCCGGAAAGCCATGGCATCGTCGACACGCCGGATGGACGCGACTACATGCGCGGTCTGGACTCCAATGCCTCGCACAAAAAGCTCATCGTCGACGAAATCCTTGCGGTGATTCCTGCGCAGTACCAGGAGGAACTGGCGCCCTTGATCAAGAAAAGCAGAATCAAGGACATCACTGAATACGGTCGCGTGGTGCATGCCGAGATGGAAGCACTGCTTTCCAGTGCCCGTTCAGGCACTTCCTGCGCGGGGAGCGATCTCTACTGTACGACGTTCCCCTGCCACAACTGCGCCAAACATATCGTGGCGGCAGGTATCAAACGAGTCGTGTATGTAGAGCCCTATCCGAAAAGCAAGGCGTTGGAATTCCACTCGGATTCGATCTCACTGACGAAAAACCACACCAATGTCGTTTTCGAACCATTCATAGGGGTTGGTCCTCGCAGCTTCTTCAATTTGTTTTCCACCAACCTCGGTAGCGGCTACCCTGTCGCTCGCAAGAATGAAGATGGCGAAGTCGTGGAATGGAAAGAGGGCGACGCGAAACTGCGAACCCAGATGCACCCCTGGTCTTATGTAGACCGGGAATCGACCGCGGCGAGCCTGCTGTCCAGCTACTTGGAGAACAAATGACATGACCAGTAAAAAACAGGCGTTTCTCGACCATCTCTCTGCGTGCCGCCAGACGGTTGCGCAGTGGCCTCAGTGGAAGCAGGATTTTTTCAAACCTGTTGCAGCCGCCCAGATACAGACCGCCAAAGCGAAGCAGCCGGACAACCGACCCTCCTGATGCAGTGCACCGGGCTGGGTTGCTCCTGGCGCGGCAGTCGCAGAAACAACAANTGAGTTACCCGCCTTGCGGCGGCTGGAGACGATCAGCCCAGCGACGACCACGGCGATGGCCAGGCCACCGGTGGCGAGGATTTCCACGCGGTGGTCTTCGCGCAGGGCCATGGTGGTGAGCACCGCGACGATGAACAGGATGACCAGGTAGGTGAGGCCGGGAAACAGCCACATCTTGAAGTCGATCTTCTCACCGGCCAACTCGCGCTTGCGGCGCATGCGCAGTTGCGACACGGCGATCACCAGGTACACCAGCAGCGCGATGGCGCCAGAGGTAGCCAGCAGGAAGTCGAACACCGCCGCTGGGGCGACGTAGTTGGCGATCACGGCCACGAACGCGGCCGCGGTGGACATCAGCACGGCCACCGACGGGGTACCGGACTTCGAGGTTTTCTGCGCGGCAGCAGGCGCGTCGCCGCGCTTGCTGAGGGAGAACAGCATGCGCGACGCGGTGTACAGCGCCGAGTTCAGGCAGCTGGTCACGGCAACCAATACCACGATGTCGACGATCAGCTTCGCGTTGGGAATGCCGATCAGCTCGAGAACGGTCTGATACGAGCCCAGCTCGGCCAGACGCGGGTCGTTCCACGGCACCAGGGCCACCACCAGGAAAATCGAAACCAGATAGAACAGGAAGATCCGCCAGATCACCGAGTTGGTGGCCCTGGAGATCTGCTGACCGGGGTTCTTCGATTCGGCGGCGGCGATGGTGACGATCTCGGTACCCATGAACGAGAACATGGTGGTGAGCATGGCGGCGACGACGGCACCCAACCCGTTGGGCATGAAGCCCATGGTGTCGGTAAGGTGGCTGACACCGCTGACCTGGCTGTTGGGCATGAAGCCGAACACGGCGCCCAGGCCAACGACGATAAAGGCAATGATTGCCAGCACCTTGATCAGCGCGAACCAGAATTCGAATTCGCCGTAGTTCTTCACGCTGAACAGGTTGGTCACCGTCAGCACCAGGGTGATCAACAATGCGAACACCCAATGCGACACGCCGGGAATCCAGGCATGCAGGATCGAGGCGGCGGCGTTGGCTTCCAGCGGAATCACCAGCACCCAAAACCACCAGTACAACCAGCCGATGGAAAAACCGGCCCAGTGACCGATGGCACGGTCGGCGTAGGTGGAAAACGACCCAGTGTCCGGCGAGGCAACGGCCATTTCACCGAGCATGCGCATGACCAGCACCACCAGGCTGCCGGCAGCAGCATAGGCCAGCAGCACGGCAGGGCCGGCAGCGGCGATGGCGTGCCCGGAACCTACGAACAGGCCGGCACCAATGACACCGGCGATCGACAACATAGTTACATGACGCGGCTTGAGTCCCTGAGCGAGACCTGTGGAATTCTGCGTACTCATAAAACTACCTTTGCGAAGAATAGCGTTCTGTCCGGCGGTGATCGCGAGCCTTGTGCAAAGTCCGCTACACCCCGTTCCTTATCTTTTACGCAAAAATTGCGCCAAATTGTACCAAGGTATATCCTGCCGCCCTGAAACGGACCTCTTGGCCATTCGTGCCAACAGATTGAATCTGTTGAGGTTTGCTTTGCGGGCTGAGACGGATTACCGAACTACTCAGCGTGGGGCGATATGCCGCACCAAAAAACGACGCCGGTAACACCTCCGCACAAAAACAGTGCAACCTAAAGGCGCAACTTTTGCATGGGCTCTGTATGGCTCAGGTGCAACTTCGTGCGACCTGCCTCTTATCGCGCTGCCACATTCAAGCCGCATTCGCGCTTTCCTCCACTGGGCAAAACTGGCAACATCGCGCCTTTTTTATCGCGCCCTGCCCGTCCGACGTTCCTGCTGCGGTGCCTTCGCACATCGCGCCAGGCAGATCGGACACAAGCTGCAAGTCCAGCCTCGCCATCCGCGCTATGCTAGCTTTGCGCTTGGCTGTTCACTTCGGTGACGGCAGGCCGCACCCGCCTATATGAGGACCGCACATGGCTCAGGCCACGCCCGCTCTGGAAATCCGTAACCTGCACAAGCGCTACGGTGCACTGGACGTGCTCAAGGGCATATCGCTGGTCGCCAACGACGGCGCGGTGATTTCCATCCTCGGTTCGTCCGGCTCCGGCAAGTCGACCCTGCTGCGCTGCATCAACCTGCTGGAAAACCCCCATCAGGGAGAGATCCTGGTGGCCGGTGAAGCGCTCAAGCTCAAGGCCGCCCGCAACGGCGAGCTGATCGCCGCCGACAGCCGCCAGATCAACCGGCTGCGCAGCCAGATCGGTTTCGTCTTCCAGAATTTCAACCTGTGGCCGCACATGAGCGTGCTCGACAACATCATCGAGGCACCGCGCCGCGTGCTGGGGCAAAGCCGCGCCGAAGCGATCGAAGTGGCTGAGGCGCTGCTGGCCAAGGTGGGTATCGCCGACAAGCGCCACGCCTATCCGAACGAGCTTTCCGGCGGCCAGCAACAACGTGCAGCGATTGCCCGCACCCTGGCCATGCAGCCCAAGGTTATTCTGTTCGACGAACCGACCTCGGCGCTGGATCCGGAAATGGTCCAGGAGGTGCTCGCGGTTATTCGCAACCTGGCCGAAGAAGGCCGTACCATGCTGCTGGTGACACACGAGATGGGCTTTGCCCGGCAGGTCTCCAGCGAGGTGGTGTTTCTGCATCAAGGTCTGGTGGAAGAGCAGGGTACGCCCGAGCAAGTATTCGACAACCCCTTGTCGGCGCGCTGCAGGCAGTTCATGTCCAGCAACCGCTAACGGAGCAATAACAATATGAGCATGAAGAAAATCTTCCTGGCGGTTGCCGCCACACTGCTGGTCAACGGCGCCGCCATGGCTGCCGAAAAACTGAAAATGGGCGTGGAAGCGGCCTACCCACCGTTCAACAATAAGGACACCAGCGGCCAGGTCGTGGGCTTCGACGTCGACATCGGCAAGGCCCTGTGCGCCAAGATGGAAGTGGAATGCGAAATCGTCACCTCCGACTGGGACGGCATCATTCCCGCACTGCAGTCGCAGAAGTTCGACTTCCTGGTGTCGTCGATGTCGATCACCCCCGAGCGCTCGGAAGTGGTCGACTTCACCAACCCCTACTACAGCAACAAGCTGCAGTTCATTGCCAAGAAGGGCGATGACTTCAAGACCGACGGCGACAGCCTCAAGGGCAAAGTCATCGGCGCCCAGCGCGCGACCCTGTCCGGCACCTGGCTGGAAGACAAGTACGGCATGGATGTCGACCTCAAGCTGTACGACACCTCTGAAAACGCCTTTCTCGACCTGAGCAGCGGCCGCCTCGACGCCATCCTGGCCGACAAGTACGCCAGCTACGATTGGCTCAAGAGCGACGCCGGCAAAAATTTCGAGTTCAAGGGTGACGCGGTCGAGCAAAGCGACAAGATCGGCATTGCCGTGCGCAAGGGCGATGCCCTGCGCGACAAGCTGAATGCCGCGCTGCAGGAAATCATTGCCGACGGTACCTACAAGAAGATCAACGACAAGTACTTCCCTTTCAGCATCCTCTGACAGCCCGGCGGGCGTTGGCCTACACGGCCGATGCCCGCCCCTGAACAAGCCTGCCCATGAACATCGATCTCTATGGCTTCGGCCCTGCGCTTGCCGCAGGCGCGCTGATGACCGTCAAACTGGCCCTCAGCGCTCTGTGCCTGGGGCTGCTGCTGGGCCTCGCCGGTGCCCTGGCGAAAACCTCCGGCAACCGCCCCCTGCAATGGCTCGGCGGTTTCTACTCGACGCTGGTACGCGGCATCCCCGAACTGCTGTGGGTGTTGCTGATCTACTTCGGCACCGTCAACGGCCTGCGCAGCATCGGCCTGGCGCTGGGTGTCGGCAGCCTGGAACTCAGCCCCTTCGCCGCCGGCGTCATCGCCTTGGGCCTGTGCTTCGGCGCCTACGCCACTGAAGTGTTCCGCGGCGCCATCCTGGCCATCCCCAAGGGCCACCGCGAAGCCGGCCTGGCCCTGGGCCTGAGCACGTCGCGCATCTTCATTCGCCTGGTGCTGCCGCAGATGTGGCGCATCGCCCTGCCGGGGCTGGGTAATCTGTTTCTGATTCTGATGAAGGACACCGCCCTGGTGTCCGTCATCAGCCTGGAAGAGATCATGCGCAACGCGCAGAACGCCGTCACCGTCAGCAAACAACCGTTCACCTTCTATATGGTTGCCGCCCTGATGTACCTGAGCCTCACCGTGGTCGCCATGGTTGCCCTGCATTTCATGGAGAAACGCGCCTCGCGCGGCTTCGCGAGGGCCTCGCAATGAACTGGGAAGTGATCATCAAGTGGCTGCCGCGCCTGATGCAAGGCGCCACCCTGACCCTCGAGCTGGTGGCCATCGCGGTACTCGCCGGGCTCATCCTGGCCATCCCGCTGGGTATCGCCCGCACCTCGAAAAAGTGGTACATCAGCGGCCTGCCCTACGCCTACATTTTCTTCTTTCGCGGCACTCCGCTGCTGGTGCAGCTGTTTCTGGTGTACTACGGGCTGGCGCAGTTCGACGCGGTGCGCGAGAGCAGCCTGTGGCCGTACCTGCGCAGGCCGTTCTGGTGCGCCGCCGGGACCATGACCCTGCACACCGCCGCCTATATCGCAGAAATCCTGCGCGGGGCGCTGCAAGCCATACCCAAGGGCGAAATCGAAGCCGCCCGCGCCCTCGGCATGTCCCGCAGCAAAGCCCTGCTGCACATCATGCTGCCACGCGCCGCACGCATCGGCCTGCCGGCCTACAGCAACGAAGTGATCCTGATGCTCAAGGCCAGCTCGCTGGCCAGCACCGTCACCCTGCTGGAACTCACCGGCATGGCCCGCACGATCATCGCCCGTACCTACCTGCCGGTGGAAATCTTCTTCGCCGCCGGCATGTTCTACCTGGCCATGTCGTTCGTGCTGGTGCAGGGCTTCAAACTTCTCGAGCGCTGGCTGCGCGTGGACGCGTGCCAGGGCCGCTGACACTGCAAGGCGACCAGCTGCGTGAGCGCTTTCACGCGCTGGACGCCTTTCTGGCTGCCCACGTCGACCTGTGGCGGCCCAAGCCCTTCACCCAATTGACCTTACCTTGGGAAGCGAAACATCCCGAGCTCGCCACCTGGCTGCGCACCCGCACCCTGGCCGAGGCCGAGGCTGTGCATAACTCGCTGCTGGAACTGGACGCCCCGGCGCCCTTTCCCGCTTTAGCCCAGCAGGCGCATGCGCTGGCCGCGGTAGGTCCGCTGCCGACCAATTTTTTGCCCACTGCGCGCCACCGCCTCAACGTCGATGTACCCGGCCGCAAATGGCAACAGATCGAAGCCTTCGCCGCTGCCCTGCCCTTCGCCAACTCCACCAGCCACTGGCTGGACTGGTGCGCCGGCAAAGGCCACCTCGGCCGCCGACTGCTGCGCAACGGCCAGCAACTCACCTGCCTGGAACACGACCCGGCACTGGTGGCCAGCGGCGCCCAGTTCAGCACCCATCACGCCTTGCCCGCACAGCACCACCTGCAAGACGTCATGGCCGACGATCTGCGCCTGCCAGCCTCAAGCACACCCGTCGCCCTGCATGCCTGCGGCGACCTGCACGTGCGACTCATGCACTGCGCCACCCAGGCAGGCTGCCAACACCTGGCCTTCGCACCCTGCTGCTACAACCGCACCCACGGCGCCTATCGCCAACTATGCGCCGAACCCTCGGCGCTCTCCCTGACCCTCGAAGACCTCGGCCTGCCCCTCGAAGCCACCGTCACCGCCGGCGCCCGCGTGCGCCGCCAGCGTGACCACTCCATGGCCCGCCGCCTGGCTTTCGACCTGCTGCAGCGCGAACAACGCCGCATCGACCACTACCTGCCCTGCCCCTCCCTGCCCGCCGCCTGGCTGGACAAACCCTTTGCCGATTACTGCCACGACCTTGCAGCGCTGCAGAGCGTAACTATTGGGCATGCCGTGAATTTCGATAAGCTTGAAGCGCGCGGCTGGCAACGACTTGCCCAAGTCCGCAACCTGGAACTGCTACGCGGCCTGTTTCGCAAGCCCTTGGAACTGTGGCTGGTGCTCGACCGCGCCCTGTACCTGCAAGAGCGCCAGTACAGCGCACAGGTCGGCACCTTCTGCCCGGAAACCCTGACCCCACGCAATCTGATGATCATCGCCGAACGCCTCTGAAGCGTGCGCAACCTGTGGATAACTCTGTGGGTAGAAATGTTGCGCAGTGCATTGAGTCTGCGTTTGAACGCCAGGCTGAAGATCAGTCATTTTTCGTTCATGTCCGTTTCGCCTGCGAAAACAGTAGCTTGCGAACGATGTCATCAAACCGACCTAAACGCCGAGCGGTTGCTGGGGTTGGCACGCCAAATGTGCATAAGCACTGGCGGGTTAAGAGCTAAAGGCGAAGAAATTATGCCGCAGGGGGGTTTACTCGGCCGATCGAATAGCTATAATCAGCGCCCTCACTTGCCGGTATAGCTCAGATGGTAGAGCAACTGACTTGTAATCAGTAGGTCCCGGGTTCGATTCCTGGTGCCGGCACCATACAAAACAAGGGCTTGCAGCGATGCAGGCCCTTTGTTTTTGTCTCGCACGTAACAACGCACGTAACAAGCATGCAAATTTGGGCCGTAGCAGCTTACGAGGGACCGTCTGTGCCGTGGATTGACGATGCGCTGCGTGTGTTAGGACTGAACTGGCTCAACGGCTTGATTGCCATCGCAAGCTTCTTTTTTGCGTTTTTGTCGTATGTCTGGACCCGTCGGCGCACTAAGTTGGCCTACGTATATGTAGGCGAACATCTGCTGGGCAGCGCTTCAGATACGCTTCCGCCTGCGATAGTCGTTCAGTACAACGGCATCAGCATTCCTAGGCTGACCAAAACTGTGGTCGTAATTTGGAACGATGGCGAAAACCCCATCACTGCAGACAATTTGGTTGCCAGTGATCCGCTGCGGCTGGAGATCGGTGGAGAAGGAGAAATACTATCAGTAGCAGTTTTAAAGAAGACTCGTGAGGTCACTAATTTCAGGTTGGCCGACTTGGCCCCCCAGCTATCAAAACAAGCGCCGCTTACGTTCGACTTTCTAGACGCGAACGACGGTGCGGTAGTGGAAATTTTGCACACTAGTACCGAACGGAAACCTCGGCTGCTTGGTACGCTGATTGGCCTTCCCAAAGGATTTACAAACCTAGGGCAGTTCACCCGGCCCAAGCCTAGACGGAAGTCAAAAAATAAAATTGTTGCGAAACTGAGCGCTTGGGTTTTTTCGCCGTTATTTGTAGCCGCCGCTGGTTTTTTGATAGCGGTCTATGGCCCTCGTCCCGCTTTCCTTTTTGACCTCCCAAGCTCTTCGTTGTCCGCCATGTTAGGCGTTGTATGCGGCTTTTTGACTACGTGGGCTTTCCACAGTTGGGCATCTCGTCGGAGGTATCCAAAGAGCCTCGATCTCGAAGCATTAGAGTGAGGCAGCTGCAAGAGACTCAGTGACTGCGGCGGTACCCGTAATGACGCAGCAATGCGGACGCCTTTCTTGTATGTATTTTTCTAGGTCAGCATCCGGGCTGATTTGTCTACGCCCTTACCTTCTGCCTGAACTGCTTGCTAAGCAGCGACCCTCAACCTAACAGCAGCCGCTGCCAATGGTCCTCTCCTACAATGGCAATAGATGCACCGGCATTGCGTAGCTCCACTGCTTTCATGATCTTTGTACCGTACGTACTGTGCCGCCACTGCTCATTACCAATGCTTCCCACTACCAAGTAATGGACTTTCTTACTGACCCCGCAACCGATCACTCCACCGCGCTCCTCCACCAAAGCCTGACAGTTCTTACGCGGTCCGAAAGCCATGACACCTGTAAACACAAATACACGGCCCTCCCACACCATATTCGGCGCTGGTGCATCAAATGGCAGATCGTTAGGTGCAACGGCCGCAGGTTGGCCCGCGGTGGGCTGCGAGATGGGCAATCCGGCAAAGCCATGCAGCAGATTTAGCAACTCGAATGACTCATCTTCATCCAGCACATTGTCCTTGAGCATGCAGGAGAGACGCGAATAAAGCAGGTTGATGACCGGGTCATTCAGATGAGCTACGTGTGTTTCGAGCCATTGTTTGAGGAATACCGCCTCGCATGTGTCAACCATACCATCGGCAGTCAAGCCCGCTGCAATACCTACCAAGGCATCGGCAGCACGACGGTCAATGCGAGCGTTGTGGAAAAAACGACTGTTAACAAATTCTTTATGCAAGTCCATGGCATGAATTCCTTTCGAAGAGATACGATCTGATGGAACAAAAGCGGCTGGCGTCGTCTGCAGGGTTCGCTCCGCCTAGTTATTTATGTTTTGCCCAGTCGTTGATAGACTTAACTGCAGGAACGGATACTCATAAGTAGCATCTGAAGCATTGAAAACGCGATAACAAGCCTAAGACAGCCCGGTCTAGTGCGTAGTGCAGTAGCGCTGTGACGCATTGATCGGCTCTCCCTCACTTAGAACGAATGTGGTACTCACGATTTGAGATAGGTGAACTCTAGCGCCAGTCATTGAGTTTACCTGCCTGATCACACCGTCCTTGGTGCGAGAGAAACGAACTTACTTAGAGGGCTGACTTATCGCAACTATCGTCATACGCATTTGTGTATCAGAATTTGAAGCGGCTCGATTGATTACGTGCTGAACCACGAAGACTCGAGCGTAGCGCGTCGCTTTAACCCGCGCAAAACTTGCTTCCATCACCTCACCCCACCCCCAACCTCCCCAACCACTCCTCATACCGCCCAGGCCATTCCTTGGTCGGCGCATCGCCCCTCCCCAACCCAAACCCATGCCCGCCTGTCGCATACCGATGCATCTCCACAGCCACCCCACGCTGCTCACAAGCCGCAGCCATGATCAGCGTGTTGTGGGGATCAACCACCGAGTCATCCTCCGCCTGCACCAAGAATTCAGGGGGTGTGCTGCCAGTCACCCGGTTCTGCACAGACCACTTAGCCTCTTCTGCCGCCGACGCATCTGCCCCCACCAATACCTTGTGAGTCGAGGTATACGTATAAGGCCGCTCCAACGTAATGGGTGGATAGATCAACGCCGCCCCCTCAGCGACGGCGGGTATCGAATCGATGCTGTCCTGCGCGGCATACGTCTGAGAGTCGCCCAGCGTCGCGGTCATGCCCATCAGATGCCCGCCCGCTGAAAAGCCCAGCAGGGTCACATGCTTTTCTCGGCTGCGAACGATGCGCAGCGCGCGTTGTGCATCTTGCAGCGCGACGATGTTGCCGTCGTTCCAGCCTTCACTCGGCAAGCGGTAGGCCAGCACATAGGCGGTATACCCGCGCTCGTTCAGCCACTGCGCCAAGGGCCATCCCTCGATGCCGAGTTCGATTCGTTTGTAGCCCCCACCGGCAGCGACGATCACGGCTTTTCCATTGGGTGTGGCGGGTTTGAAGATCTGCAGGTATGGGCGGGTGACATTGCTCAGAGAGCCATGGGATGTAAGCGTGTTATCTCCCGACGGTCCGCCTCCGCCTGGCGGTACGCCGCTCCACAGCTCGACTGTTTCGCTGTTGGCCGGTGGATCATTGGCCTGAGCGGCGGCCAGTTTCAACATCAGCATGGCAGAGCCGGCGCCCAGGATGAAATTGCGGCGATTCATGAAAGCTCACTCAGTCGGTGGACGAGAATTTCTTAAGCACCCTAGTATCTTGTTTGGTGCTTGAGGAAAGCTACCTCACTTTCGACCGACCGCACTGAGCTCCGCATATTTTTCAAGCATTCATGATCGACGACTCACTATCGCCTTACGCTAACCTGTGCCCATCTGGCCGGAACAAGCCCGCTCAATACTTCCACGTCACCGAAGCCGTCAAATTGCGCGGCGCGCCGTAGTTGGTCGACCCGGACGACTGATACAGCGACAGCAAGTACTTGCGATCGGTGACGTTGTTGAGGTTCAGCGAGGTGCTCCAGTTGTCGTCGATGTCGTAGCTGGCCATCAAGTCCACCAGCGCGTAAGCCTCTTGGCGCACGTTGCTGTTGGTGTCGACCTCGGTTGCACTCTGCCATTGGAAACGGGTGCCTACCTTGACGCTGGGCATCTCGGGCAGGCGATAGGTCAGGCTGCCGCGCAGGGTGTGGGTGGGGATGTACTTGCGGGTGTCGTCGCCGTTGTCGTCTTCGATCTGCACGAAGGTGTAGCCGCCCGCTATGTCCAGGCCGGGTAGCGCTTCGCCCGACGCGCCCAGTTCGAAGCCATGGCTTTTGACGTTAGTGCCGCGGTACAGGTACTGGCCACCGACGATTTCGCCGGTGAGCTCGGCGACGTTTTGCTGATCGGTTTTGAACGCGGCAGCGGTGAGGGTGAGTCGCTCGTCGAGCACGAGGCCTTTGACACCCACTTCCAGGCTTTTGCCTTCGAGTGGCAGGATCAAGCCGCCGCTGGTGCTGCGCAGGTATTGCGGTTTGAAGATTTTCGTCCAGCTGGTGTACAGGCTCCACTGTGGGGTGAGGTCGTAGACCAGGCCGGTGTACGGGGTCACTTTGCCGTGCACCCGGGTGTCGTGGGGCGATCCGTATCCGGCGCCATCGCCGTCGGCGCTGAGCATGCGCGCGCCGGCAATCCAGTGCAGGTCATCGATGACGCTGAAGCGCGCGCCGGCGAACAGGCTCTTTTGTCGGTCGGTGAAGAGCTGGGTATTGAGGTCGTCGGTGTAGTTCAGCGGCGGTTGCACGACATTGCCGGACAGCGCGTCGGCCAGGCTCACCATTTGGTTGCCGGATGCATCTTTGTAATGCCCGACCTCGTCGTGGTGGGTGCGGCCGTAGTTGGCGCCCAGGGTCAGTTCATGTTCCCTGCCGAACAGCGCGAAGGGTCCGGACAGTTTCGCCTCGGCGGTGACTTGCTCTTCCTTGCTGGTGGTACGGTTGATGTAGCCGTACACCTGGTCCGCTGTGGCGGGGATGGCGTAGAACATCTTGGTGTCGGAATCCTGCTTCATTCCGGCCAGGGTCAGGGTGCTGGTCCAGCCATTGTCGAACGCGTGGGTCAGCTCGGCGAAGGCGCGCTGGGTATGCACGTCCCAGTAAGTCCAGGGCTGGCCGACGCTGGAGCTGCGGCTGCTGTAGTGAATGCGGTTGCCCTGGTAGTCGGCGATGGGCAAGGCGCCCCAGGTGCTGCCATTGGAGTAGCTGTTCTGCTGGGTGAAGCCTACCGTGAGGGTGTCGGCATCGGACAGGTCGAAAGCCAGCAGGCCTGCTGCGACGTTGACCTCATGGCCGTACTGATCGAGGTAGGAGTTGCCTTTGTCATGGGAGGTGATGAAGCGTCCGCGAACGTTTCCGCTTTGGCTGAGTGGGCCTGACACGTCAAAGCTCAAGCGACGGTTGTCCCACGAGCCCACGCTACTGTCGACCCGCGCCTGGAACGTGTCCGTGGGGCGTTTGCGCACCAGGTTGACCGTGGCAGACGGATCGCCGGTGCCGCTCATCAAGCCGTTGGCGCCGTGCAGCACGTCGACCTGCTCGAACTCGGTCATGTCCTGATCGCCGACCAATACGCCGCCGGAGAACGGCAGGCTCATGCCGTCGAACTCGAAGTTTTCGATCTTGAAACCACGTGAGGTGAAGGCGGTGCGATCGGTTTCGAACTGTTCCACGGTCACCGACGGTGCGTTGCGCAGCGCGTCCTTCACGCTGTTGAGCTGGAAATCGTCCATCTGCTCGCGCGTAATCACGGTGATCGCTTGCGGGGTTTCCTTGTCGCTCAGGCCCAGGCGAGTGGTGCTGGACACCGGGTTTGCGCGGTAACCGCGGGTTGGGCTGACGTCGCCGGAGGTTTGATACTGGATCTGCGTGGGCGCCAGGAGGATTTCGCTGCTGGCCTGCGTGTTCTGCACCGGGACCAGGTAAACGGTCATGGCATCGGTTCGGGCGAAGGTGTAGCCACTGCCCTGCAACAACTTCGCCAGTGCCTCTTCCGACGAGTAGCGGCCCTCTACGGCAGTGCTGCGCAGGGCACTGTCCAGGTTGCCGTCCAACAGCACGTTCTGGCCGGACTGCTGGCTGAACTGCAGCAAGGCCTGACGCAGGGGTTGCGCGGAAATATTGAGTGACAGCCGCTCTACGGACGTCGCCGCCGAATGGACCTGCGCGCCATGAGCCTGAAGTGCGCCGACGAGCAGTGTGCACGCCAATGCGGTGCCCAGCGCGTTGCGCTGCCAGCGGCTGTCGATGCTGGATTCATGGTTGAGTTGCCTTGCCATTGCGGTCGTACCCCAGGAAGTGCGCGAAAATGCGAATACCAATCAGTCAGGCTAAGACGCATGAGCGCACGCAATTCCCTGAGAGTGCGTAAAAGATTTTTCTGTGGGATCAGGCGGGATAGATCAGAGTGATCAGGTCCGTGTAACGATCCACACGGACCGCCAGGGCTTTGGTGATGGCGTCGAGCATCTGCTCGGGCTTGTTCAGATTGAGGATCAAACTGACCCGGCGGCTGGCAAGTTGCTTGTCCATGATGAAGATTCGGCCTTCTCGCCAGCGTTGCAACTCATCGATGACCGTAAACAAGGGCTTGTCGAAGAACACCAATCGCCCACTGCGCCAGGCGAGAACTTGGGCCAGTTCGGCGTGCTGGATGGGGCCGGTCCGATCACTGCTGAAACGCAGCGAAAGGCCCTCTGCCAGATCGATCTGCTGGTTGGCCGTTACCACACGGACCGTCTTGCGGCTTACCGTCAGCAGTGTCGATGCGTCATCGCATGACAAGCAGAACTCGCCCTCGGCGGCTATCACCTGTCCGGATCGGCTGTTGACCGTGAACTCACCGGCGGTTGCGGGCAGCACAGTGAAGTAAGCCTCGCCGTGAAGCAGTTCTACGGCCCGCCGGGTCGGTGAAAAATCCACATTCAGTGCGGTGTGGCCGGCAAGGTCGACGGTGGACCCATCGGGCAAGCTGACCGTCCGCCGCTCGCCCACGGCGCTGCGGACATCGGCGAACGGCAGGCCCATATCGTTGAGCCACAGCATGGAGGCGCATGCACTGACGGCCACGGCACTGGCGGCGATGCCCATGCCGACGAAACGCCGTCGAGACAGTTGCCCAGCGGCCGGTGCCGCGTTGAGCGAATGCAACTGCGCGGACGCGGCCCACAGGTGCTCGAGCTGGGCATAGGCCTCGGCATGTCGGGGGTCGGCATCCAGCCACGCGGCCAACTCCGCCTGTTCCGCTGCAGTGGGCGACCCGCCGTGCATCAACGCAAACCAGGCGCTGGCTTGATGGCTTATGTCGTCAACGTGCGCCACAGGGGACGCTGGTGGTGGTTCGGCGCTCATTCGGACATACCGATCTTGAGCAGATCCAGGGCGCGCACCATGCGGCTATATGCGGTTTTGGCAGGAATACCCAGGCGCTGGCCTATTTCCACATAGGTCAGGCCTTCCACGCGCACCATCAGGAACACCTCGCGACAAGGCGCGGGCATGTTCTGGATCACGACGTTCAACGTATTGAGTTGTTGATGAGCAATTGCCGCTTGTTCAAGCGTTGGCGTGGACGGCTCGAAGCTTGAGGTTGTCTGCGGATCAAGGGTTTCGCCCTTGCGATGTTCCTGGCGCCGGGTGTGATCGATGAACAGATTGCGGGCGCTGGAGAACAGATAAGCGCGGAAATTCGCAATCGGCGTTCGGCCCATCTGTTCGGAGAGGCGAATGAACGTGTCCTGAGTCAGATCGGCGGCGGTCTCTTTGCAACGCAAACGACGGTCCAGGTAATCCTGAATTTCGCTGCGGTGGGCGAGGTACAGCGCCTTGAGATCTGGGCCGGACATGAAGGAACCTTGAAAGGCGGAGTGGCAGGGCAGGAAAATATCACAAAGAGAATCATTTGCGCTTGCGAAGGCGTTGTTGCCTGCGCTTTCCTGCCTGCTCAATAGCGCCTTGCTCCAATCAATTCACCCAGTACCTGATTGGGGATGCGAAAGGGTATGGAGGTGTGGTCCTCGCCAGGTTCGACCACAAAGCCGGTGCGCAGCCCGGTACCGGACAACTGCTGCAGGCGTGAATACAACGCCCTGGCATCCTGGATGCCCTGAACCGAATCGCGCTCGGCCATCACGATACTCAGGCTGGTCTGCGTCATGTCGAGTTGCCCGGCGCGGACGCGTTCGGTGAAGGCGCGTTCAGGCGCCAGCAGAAACTGGTCGCGCCACCACAGGCTGGGGCTGACCGCGACAACGTGTTGAAACAGAGTGGGCCGAGTGAACATCGCGTACACGCCCAGCATGCCGCCGAACGAGTGCCCGACCAGGCTGCGCTGGTCTTCGTCGACTTTGAAATGCTCGGACACCTTGGGCATCAGGCGCGTCTGGATGAAATCGAGAAACAGATCCTGGCCGCCCTGTGGAGGTGTGTTGCGATCGGCGGGCGCAGGTGGGGTCAGGTCGAACGCGCGCCTGGCGAAGTCCAGGGGCGTGTCACTCGGATAACCGATGGCTACCAGGATGGCTCCGCGTAGTTTGGCCTGGGCGCGCTTGGCGGCATGAAACGCCGGGAAATAGGCATTGCCGTCCAACAGATAGATCACTGGATAACCGCCGGTGTAGGGCACATCACCCTTGGGAAGGCTGATCATGATGCGGTATTCCAGCCCGCCTTCGCTTTGCATGGTCCATTGCTCGGTACCGTCCAGCGTGACCGGCTGCGCATGAGCGGCCATCGCCGCGCCAAGAAGCCAGGCGGTGAACACTGCAATTATTTTACGAATCATGATTTCAGACGGTCCTCGTTGGGCAGGCCCGCAAGCGGATGCCGTCGACGTCAAAGAAGCCGACCGGCACACCTGCGCGGTGGAGAATGCTCTCGCATGTCCATAAGACGGATGACGGCGTCGTTTGTCTTGCTCTGGCGATGGCCGAGCGGATTATCCCAACTTGTGCCATTCCTTTAGCGCCCGAGCGTCGAACTCGAGACTATAGGTCATTTAGCGAAACCTTGACTCGCTGAGGATTCGCCAGCCGTTCCCGCACCTTTTCGAGCAAAGCTTCATCATCCTCGGTCACCAAGACGGATTTGAAGGGCAGCTGACCTCGCTCCGCCACGTACTGCAGGGTTTGGCGCATTAGCTCAGATGGGGTGACGCCGAGTTTTTCCAGCTCGTGGTAAGCGCGCGCTTTCAGGTCATCGTCGATACGTATGTTGATGGAAGCCATGGGACGTTCTCCTGTAATGACATTGGTCATTACATTGAAGCAAAAACTGCGTTTGAGCAACCCACGACCGATGGGTATTGCATCACTTGCAGAACGGATCGTCCCAGAACGGGCGCTCGATCTCTTTATAGATATCCGCCCGGCTCAGGCCCAGGTCCTTGAGCCCGGCGTCACTCATCTGCTCCAATTGATGCCGTTGCCGAGCTAGTTCATACCAGCGCGTGATGCGCTTCCAGAGATTGGCTAGAGGCCCCAACGACTTATGCTGGGTGCAGCCATCGTTCGAAACACAGGCATTCATTGTTTGACCTTTCATCTGCTCATCCTCCGGGTTGATGGCTTGATTCTCGGTTCAGGCTTAACATCAATCCAACGAATGTTTTGAATGCTGTGCATCTCAGAGATTGATCAATGTCCCATTACCAGAGCATCGACTCGGAAGTCCTGCGTACTTTCGTGGCCATCGCCGATGAAGGCGGTTTCACCAAGGCCGGCGAGCGGGTTAACCGCACTCAATCGGCAGTGAGCATGCAGATGAAGCGGCTCGAGGAGGACGTGCTGTGTCGGCAATTGTTCGAACGTGATGGCCGGCAGGTGAAGCTGACGGCTGAAGGGCAGATTCTGCTGGGTTACGCGCGCCGCATTCTCAAATTGCACAGCGAAGTGTTCACCACCCTGCGCGAGCCGCACATGGTCGGCACCGTGCGCATCGGCACTCCGGACGACTACGCCATGCGCTTTCTGCCGGGGATCTTGTCCGGCTTCGCCCAGGCGTTTCCGCTGGTGCAGGTGGAGGTCCATTGCGAGAGCTCCCGGCAATTGATGCAACGCAAGGATTTGGATCTGACGATCGTTACCCGTGAGCCCGGGCGCGAAGTCGGCCAGCTGCTGCGTCAGGAACGCTTCGTGTGGGCCGAAGCCGAGGGCTTTTTTCTCCATGAACAAACGCCCGTGCCACTGGCGATGTTCAATACCGACTGTTTTTGCCGGATATGGGCGTGCAATGCCCTGGACGCCGCGCAGAAGCCGTACCGGATCGCCTACTCCAGCCCCAGCCTCGCGGCGATAATGGCCGCGGTCGGCGTTGGCCTGGCGGTCACCGCACAGTTGCAGAGCCTGATCACGCCGGGGCTGCGGATCATCGGCGAAGCCGAGGGCATGCCCTTGTTGCCATTGGCGAGCATCATGCTGCTGCGCAACCCAGATACCCGGTCGCCGATGATCGATGCGTTGGCCGAGCATATCGTCGAGGGGTTCAGGCTTTGAGTACCGGAGCAGACTCGACGTCATGACCGATCCCCAACCTGCGCAAAGCTCCCCTACCCCCGCGTCAGCCCGGTCAACGTATCCGCAATCCCCTTGGTCCGCCTCGCCGTGCCTTCCGTGGCCTGGCTCGATGCCTCCAGGGTATCCAGCATCTCCCTCAACGCGCCTACCCCTGTGGACTGGTCTTCGATCTGCTGAGCCACCCGCTGAATTTCGCTCGACAGCAAGTCCACATCCACGCCGATATCCGCCGCATTCTTGCGTGTGATCTCCGCCAACTTGCGCACCTCGTCGGCCACCACTGCAAACCCTCTGCCCAGTTCGCCAGCGCGAGCTGCTTCGATAGCAGCGTTCAGCGCAAGCAAATTGGTCTGCCCGGCAATCTGCTGGATCACCTGCACGATGGACTGAATCTGCAGGCTCGAACTGGCCAGCGCACGTGCGCCCACGACCGCTTCGTCCGCCTGCCGGGCAAGGTCTTCGACGGTGCTGCCGGCCTGGCTGGACACGGTGTTCTGGCGGTCGATGGTGGCCGCCAGGTCGTCCATGGAAAGGTGCAGTTCGCCGGAGTAATGCTTGATCTGGGTGGCCATCTGCTCCTGTTGTTCGCCTGCGTCAGAGAGCACCTGACCGAGGGCCGCGAGGCCTTTGAAGACGGGAAGGATGCCGTTGTCCAGGCCGCGGGTGTCGAGCGCGCTGGTGAAGTCGTTGCGTTTGAAGGCTTCGATCTGTTTGACCACTACGTGATTCAAGCCAACCATTTTCTTCAGTTGGCGGCGCAGGAAGAACGCTTTGAATTCGCCGTAGTGAGCGATGAAGCGGTCCACGTATTCGTCGGTGAACGAGGCGCCTTTGGCGACGTGGAAGAAGAAGATCGCGGTCAGGGTCTGGTTGAGGTTCAGGCCGAGGATTTCGCCGAAGGTCGAGAAGCCCACCACCGGCACATCGCCAAAGAGCCCGCGCATGCTGCCCAGGTCATTGGCGTTGTTGAGCCTGCGCAAGATGCAGTCGTTGAGAATGGCGGCGACCGGCTGGCCGCCCTTGCCTTGCAGGAACTGTCGGTAGTCTTTTTCCGTGGCCTGACGCAACGGCGTACGCTTGACCATGACCAGCTCTTCGCCCGGTGCGACGTCGCAGAACAGTTGGATGATCTGCTGGGCGTGGTCGATGCGGGCAATGGAGCGCACGAACAATTCACTGCCGACACGGATGGCGAACGAGTACTCGGCCAGGTTCTTTTCCAGGGAGTGGCTGTCGCATTTGAATGCGTTGCACAGGGCCTGCACCATGCTCATGATGTTGCCGTTGCTGTCGATCACCTGGTCGATGGTGCGGTCTTCGACGGAGGCGGTGAGCACGCTGAACGTCAGCCCGACCGGTTCGAAGTTCTGACTTTTGAACACACCGAACCGGATATCCGGAGCCGTCTTCAGGAAAACGATCTGGGCGTGGTTCTGGTAGCTGCGTTTGCCATCGTGGATCAGGGTTTTCTGGAAGTCCGATTTGCCGCCGGCGGAACCGCCGACGAACAGGCATGGAAAACGACCGGACTCGTAGAGCGCCTCCATGAAGAACGATTCGGACGCCGACAGCCCGTCGAACACCACATAGGCGAGGGTGTCGCGGTGGTCGATGGGCGTGCTGACCTGCACGCGCCTGATGTTGTTGACCAGCTTTTCGATGCGCTCGCGCATCTCCATGCGTTTGCCGCCTTTGCGAATGTCTTCGCACTCCAGCGGCACCATGACCACTTCCGCCGAGGCAATCACGCTGCGCTCGAAGCACTGCAGGACGATACGGTCCCAATGCTCGCCCGCGGCGCAGTACAGGCCATCAGCGCTGTTGCACAGCTCACCCGAGGTGGTGCACAGGCTGATGGTGCCATTGGGAAAGCGCTGACGGACGCTGGCCGCGACCTTGTCGATGTCCAGGTGGGGCGAGACGAAACCTGTCACCAGCACGGGATCCGCGCGCAAACCGGCCAGGGCACGGTCCAGCTCACCGGCCGTGCAACTCAGGCTCACGGCGCCCTGGCTGTTTGCGCGGGCGTTGTTGAAGCGTTTGAAAAGGTTCATCACTGGGCTCGCTAGAAGAGGGCACAGCGCACGCGGGGCGTGGCTTGCATTGGTTCTCCTATCGGCCTTGGGAAGGGGGACTTGAAGCAGGTGGTCGGGTTTATGGGGATCGAGGCTACTGTGACCTGCCGGGTTGTGTGCCTGCGTTCCAACCGCCAGACCGGACGCTTTCTTGCAAGCATTCAAAATGCATCATCAATAACCGTGAAGCTGCCGAAATGCCTGGCCCTTATGGTATTCAACCCACTCCTCCACATCGTAAGGAATGTACAGCTGGTGCCGAGCGCGGGAAATTGCGACGTACACTGCGCAAATTCGCTCATCGAATTCGTAGGCATCCTTGAACGCCCCCGTGGTAAGCAGCTCGGGGGTCAGTAGCACCTGATCGAACTCCATTCCGCCAGCGTCCTGGGCCATCATCAGCACACAACTGCTGCCGAGCTGGCCTTGCAAGCGGTTCAGCCGTGTCATGTCTGCAACGTTGAAACCCTTCTCCAGCGCGTCTTCTACCCATGAGAACGAATTGTCGTATCGATTGGCTTCGCGCACCTGAGCCCAGTCGAGCAATTCGTTAAGATCCGGGTGTGCGCCTTTGCCATGATGGTCAAGGCTGTAATATTCAGGCTTGTAGAGCGCGATGGCCGTGGACATGAAGTGCTGAAGGTCGTCCTGAGCCTTTTTGTTCGGGAAGCTGAAGCCACAGTTGGCGTCGTGAAGCTGCATGACCCATTTCATGGTGTCCCAATGCGAAGCCGTCAACACCGCACAGCTTTCAGGTGGCAAGAAACCCTCGTGATAATGTTCCACTCGTACGTCCGCGTTGCGAGCCCCCTCGAAATACACTTTGCTCTTGGCCGAGTGCCGAGAGATAAGCGGGTTGACCAACTTCTCCACGTTGCGCCCCGAACGTAACGAATAGCTGATATCACTGCGACGCACTCCATGACGGCGCGGCACAGTTGCACCCTTGATCTGCTGATACTCGTCGCCAAGGGTGATCAACACTTGTTTGCCACGCTCGATGATCTGCAATAGCGACGCGGGAATGTCCTGACTTTCATCGATGAGCACATGGGTAAACCGTGCCGGTACCACGCAGTCCGCCAAGCTGGCACGTTTGATCATCAACAGCGTGGCGAAATACCCATGACCTGCCCATGCCGGGGTCGAGTCCAAGTACCGCCATAGGCGTCTGGCATACTCGAGCAACACCTTGGCATCCTCACTGGTCAATGCCTGCTGGAAATGCGGAAGATGTGCAGCGCTCAAGCTGTAGTCTCTGGAAGCGCTGTAGTTTTCCAGTACTTTGAGGCACAGGCCCAAGGTAGTCGGCCCGTCATACTGACGCAGGCCCAGGATGTTGAGTTCCAGAGCCAGTGCCTGCTTCGTCGGCAATCTGGCCGGGGCCGTTGCCGTGTTGAACCTGGAATGCTTCAGCAGTGCGTGCGCAAAGCCCTGGAAGGTAGAACCGGCTTTTCTGTCGCGATCTCCGCCCATGTGCTTGCGCAAGACTTCAAGCTTGCTCTTCGTGCGCGCCAGTACGAGGGTGGTTTCGGGGCGCAGAAACTCCAGCAGTGCGCCCAGCAAATGGCTTTTCCCGACGCCGGCATAACCTTGCACATGCAAATCTTCATTCAGATTGGCGCGGAAGGTGCGCAGCAGGTTGTCTTGCGCGTCGCTCAACCAGCGCTCCCGATGCCGCGGCGTAATCACATGCTCGCGGTAGGGGTTGTTCGCTCGGTAGTGTCGAATACTGAAGCTGCTATCCCACTCCCCCCCAGGCAAGAGGTAATCCTGGGCGGCGACCTCTTCGTCTTCCAGCAAGCGCAGTTTCAGGGGTTTGATCGCTTCAAGGCCGTAATACAGCTTGCCTTGGTCGAACAAGCGTTGTGCTTCGGATAACAGGCCGCTCGGTCGTCGAGAGGCCACGGCCCATCCGATCAACTTGGCCAATATTCTTTCGGCCCCAGCGGCGTTCAAGTCTTTTTCAGCGGCCTGTGCCAGGTTTTGAATGACGAGCACGGCAGCCAGCTCCGGACCGCTCAGAGATTCAAGCTGGGAAGCACCGTCTTCGGCGAGCAGACGTAAACAGGTTTCCTCGGCGACAGGCAGGAAAACGGGATGGGATAAATCAACATGTTCGGCGTGCATAGACTCTCATTGCCAAGCGGTACGTTTCACGAGGGCCGTTGCTGCGCCACCCATCACTCATCGTGCAAACGTCACTATACGGGTGGTCCCGTGACTGACGTGCCAACCGGTCCGGGGGGCTTTCAATGCAGCTCCTTCAGGGAGGTACAGAAGTATGCCACCTTGATTTGTACCGCTGTCCGGATCTGCAGGTTGGGCGGGGATGATAATCTTTAACGGACGTTTCAAGCAGAGTCGCGCTCGCGGTCAGACACTAGACAGTCTCAAACCTGCACGACCTTTTCAACAGCCTGCATTGGACCAATACTGGCTGTGCTCTGGAGCCCATCGAGCGCCCGCCGCAGCTTTCAAGCCAATAGCACAATCCTTCTAAATGGCGCGTTGAATTCGCTATCTTTACTATGAGTAGGCGCTCGCCGCGGTCGTGTAACTCCAACACTTCAGCAATAAACCTACAGAAGGCTGTATTGCCAAGGTACTGATCGTTTATGGACTACAGCAATACATCACAAACTACGCACCTTGAAACAGTCCTTGATATCCAGCGTGAGCCGAATACACTCAACATTCGGCTCACAATATGAGCCGAATAAGATCCCCAATCGGCTCATCAAGGCGAGGAATGCTCATGCCCCAGTGGATCTGGCAGCAACCTCAATGGCCGCAATTCTCCTGGCAAGCCGACAAGCTGGCTGACCTGCTGCGTCGATGTACAAGCGAGCAAGGGCGGCTATTGGGCAGGCTTGGCGCCATTGGTGATGAGAGCAGCCGACAGGGCATGCTCGATACGCTGCTGCAGAACATCATCACGTCCTCGGCAATCGAGGGTGAGGCACTCAATGCCGGTTCGGTTCGATCTTCCCTGGCTCGTCGCTTGGGTGTACACGAGCCCAAAGAGGCGCAGAGAACTTCGCGCAGCGAGGGTCTGGCGCAATTGATGGTCGATGCAACGTGCAATCACGCTGAACCTTTGAGCGTAGAGCGCTTGCTGCAGTGGCATTCGCTGCTGTTTCCAGCGGACGATTCGAGTCAGCTGCACACGCCGGTGCGTGTGGGTGAGTTGCGTGGCAATGAGCCAATGCAGGTGGTGTCGGGCCGGCTGGATCGGCCAACGGTGCACTTCGAAGCCCCATCCCGGCACGGGCTGGAACAGCAGCTTGAAACGTTCGTTGACTGGTTCAACGTGGCGTCGACCACGCTGGATCCCCTGTTGCGCGCGGGTCTCGCTCACCTGTGGTTCGTGACTCTGCACCCCTTCGACGACGGCAACGGTCGTTTGACCCGCGCGCTCACCGACCTGGCGCTTGCCCAGGGTGACCACCAAGCGGTGCGTTTCTACGCGATGTCAGCCAGCATTCTGGACAACCGGGTGGGTTACTACTCGGTTCTGGAACAAACGCAGAAAGCCGACATGGACGTCACGCCGTGGCTGGTGTGGTTTCTTCAGACGTTGCTCGCAGCAATTACCGCAGCGATCAAGAACATCGATCGAGTGCTGAACAAGGCGCGCTTCTGGCAGGCGCACCGTGCGCTGCCGTTATCGAAGGAGCAGCTGAAAGTGATCAATCGCCTGCTCGATGGTGGCGCCAAGGGATTCGAAGAAGGGATCAGCGCCGCGCAGTATCAAGCGGTAGCGAAGGTCAGCAAGGCCACCGCCACACGCCATCTCGCCGATCTATTGGAAAAGGGCCTGCTGCAACGATTGCCAGGTGGGGGTAGGAGTACGCGCTATGAGATCGCGTTAGAACAAGCTGAACATCCCAAGTCCTGAAAGAAGACCTACCCTTCAAGCCGCATCCGGATGATCCAGCGTTTCCCACCCTAGGCACGCTAGCGCCAAGGTCCGCGGCACTGCCTCTCGGCCACTGCTGTATCGGCTGATGCTGCGAGCGCTAACGCCTAGAGCCTCGGCAGCCTGATCCAGTGTAAGACGGTGCTTCAATCGCCACTGGATGAAGAGGCGCGTATTTTCGTCCAGCGCCGATTGCGCCAGCGCGTCCAGAAACAGCGTGTCGGCGCCAATCTGAATATCGAGCGCAGGCCATTCGACCGTCCAACCTGCGTCGCCCATCACGGCGCCTTCAAAGGCTTTGCCTTTGGTCAGTGAGCGCAGGCCAGGGTACCTTTTCAAATCGTCATGCATGTTGAGGCGCAATTGCTGACCGCTGGTAAACGTCAGATCAAGTATGGCGCCTGGATGTGCCTGCACAGCCCGCAGGCGGGGGCGTTTCATCGATGCCATTGCTTCCACTCCTCCAGTGAGACAGCTAAACCGCGACTATCCCGATCCAATGAGTATAAGGTTCAGTATCGCCAATTTGGCGATATCACAATACTAGGCTGGAGCCTCAATTTTCTCCTACCCCAAACTCCGCGCCGAATTGCTCAACACCTGCACACACTGCATCAACGCCGGCACCAGCTGGCTTTCGGCGTCGGCGCGGGTCCAGCGGCTGGTGGGGGCGACCACGTGGACGGCGGCCACGGGGCGGCCGTTGCCGCCGATGACGGGGGCGGCGATGGTCATGTCGCCGAGGAACAGTTCCTGGGTGTTCACCGCGTAGCCGCATTCGCGCACGGTTTGCAGCGAGGCCATGATCTCGTCCACGTCGGTGTGGGTGTGCGGGGTGTGCGCGACGCGTGCGCTGCTTTGCACCAGGGCCAGGGCCTCGGTGGGTGGCAGGGCGCTGAGGTAGGCACGGCCGGAGCCGGTGCAGTACATCGGCACGCGGCTGCCGATGGGCATGTGCACGGGTACGAAGCGGGCGCTGACGAAGCGCGCGATGTAGGTCATTTCCACACCGGTGGGCTCGGTCAGGCAGGCGGTCTCGCCGGTCAGCCGAGTGAGTTCGGCGAGAAACGGGTTGCCCACCTCGATCAGCGAGTGAGCGTCCAGATAGCTGAAGCCCAGTTCCAGCACATGTGGGGTCAACTGGTAATGCCGAGTGCGCGAGTGTTTCCGAAGGTAACCCAGGCTTTCCAGGGTGAACACCATGCGTTGGGCCGAGCTTTTGGTCATGTGGGCGGCTTCGGCGATCTCTGCAAGGCTCATGCTGCGGCGCTTGGCGCTGAATGTACGCAGCACGGCCAGGCCTTTTTCCAGGGACTGGTTGAACAGGCTGTTGCGATCTTCGGACATGAGGGCCTCAAGGAAATGACCAGCGATTGAACCCGGACGACAGCTAATCAACAGCAAATAACGGACCTGAAAATCGTATATCGATACGAAACCTCCGTTTAACGATTTTTCAGCTGCGTAAATTGATAGCAAAGACCTGGAATGGCACAGAGCTTGCGACCTTCCTCAGGACCGCATGGCGGTACCCACCTTCCGATTCCTTCTGGAGTGACCCGATGAACAGCCTTTCCCCTCTGTTTCGCCGTTTCGCGCTCGGTATCTGCATGACGCTCGGTGCCTCTCTGGTGCACGCTGCCGAGGCACCGATGTACAAGGTTGGTGCAACCGCCACGGGCTCGCCCTTCACCTTTCTGGACATCAAGAGCAACAGCATTCAGGGGATGATGGTCGACATCGCCAAGGCAGTCGGCGAGGCGGGCGGCTTCGGCACGCAGATGGAACAGACCAATTTCGCGGCGCTGATCCCGTCGCTGACGTCGGGCAAGCTGGACTTCATTTCGGCGGGCATGCTCAAAACCGAAGAGCGCGCCAAGGTGGTGGACTTCAGCACGCCGGTCTATTCCTACGGCGAAGGCCTGATCGTCAGTGCCGACGACAACACCGCCTACCCCGACCTCAATGCGTTGAAGGGTGAAGTGATCGGCGCCCAGGCGGGCACCGCTTTCTACGACCTGGTCAACAAAATGGGCATCTTCAAGGAAGTACGCACCTACGATTCGATTGCCGAGATGGTCCGTGACCTGTCCCTGGGTCGCATCAAGGCCGCCGTGGCCGACCAGCCGATCGTGGCCTACCAGATTCGTCAGAACACCTTCAAAGGGGTGAAGCTGGCTGCGGATTACACGCCGGCCAAAGTAGGCGATGTGTGCTTCGTGGTGCGCAAGGGTGACAGCGAAACCCTGGAGCGCCTGAACAAGGCCATCGACACCATCAAGGCCAACGGCACGCTGCAGGGCATCGTGCAGAAGTGGGGCGTGTAGGCTGAGGAGCGACCATGAAGCTTGCTGAATTCTTGCAGAACGCGCAGGACTTCCTGCCGATTCTGCTTCAGGGTGCGTGGGTGACCATCCAGATCACGGTGCTGTCTTTTCTGCTCAGCAGCGTGCTCGGGCTGGTGCTGGCGCTGCTCAAGCTGTCGCCGATCCGCGCGCTGTCGTGGGCGGCAAGCACGGTGATCAACGTGATCCGCGGGCTGCCGATCATCGTGCAGCTGTTCTATATCTATTTCGTGCTGCCGGAGATGGGCATTCATCTGACCGCCTTCCAGGCCGGCGTGATCGGCATGGGCATCGCCTACTCGGCGTACCAGGCGGAAAACTTTCGGACCGGCATCATTGCCGTCGACCAGGGCCAGCGCGAAGCGTCGGAAGCGCTGGGCATGCGTTCGTTCATGATGATGCGCCGGGTGATTCTGCCGCAGGCGTTTCGTATCGCGCTGCCGCCCTACGGCAATACGTTGGTGATGATGCTCAAGGACTCCTCGCTGGTGTCGACCATCACCGTGGCCGAGATGACCCGCCAGGGCCAGTTGATTGCCTCGTCGACCTTCCAGAACATGACCGTCTACACCTTGGTGGCCTTGCTGTACCTGCTGATGAGCCTGCCGCTGGTGTACGGGTTGCGGCGCATGGAGCAGCGTCTGAGCCGGAGGAAGAAGGCATGATCAAGATCAGCCAGTTGCAGAAGAACTATGGCGACCACCGCGTGTTGCACGGGGTCGATCTCGAGGTGCAGAAAGGCGAAGTGGTGTGCCTGATCGGCCCGTCGGGTTCGGGCAAATCGACGTTGCTGCGCTGCATCAATGCGCTGGAAACCTATGAAGGTGGCTCGATCCAGGCCTTCGGTGAAACCGTGCAGCGCGGCAGCAAGACGGTGCACACCCTGCGCAGCCGCATGGGCATGGTGTTCCAGCGCTTCAATCTGTTCCCCCATCGCACGGTGCTGGAGAACGTGATGGAGGGGCCGTTGTACGTCAAGGGCGAACCGGCCGCGCAGGTGCGCAGCGAGGCACTGGCGTTGCTCGACAAGGTCGGCCTGGCGGAAAAGGCCGATGCCTACCCGGAGCAGTTGTCCGGTGGCCAGCAGCAGCGCGTGGCCATCGCCCGCGCACTGGCGATGAAGCCTGAGGCCATGCTGTTCGATGAACCGACGTCGGCGCTGGACCCGGAGCTGGTGGGCGATGTGCTGCAGGTGATGCGTACGCTGGCCGACGAAGGCATGACCATGATCGTCGTCACTCATGAAATGGGCTTTGCCCGCGAAGTCGCCGACCGCGTGTGCTTCCTGCACGGCGGTTACCTGGTGGAGACCGGACCGGCCGACGAGGTGCTGGGCAATCCGCAGCACCCGCGCACCCAGGATTTCCTGCGCCGGGTCTTGCACCCGACCACCAGCACCCGGAGCCAGCCATGATCGATGTGCCTTCACTGTGGGCGGCGACCGCGCCGCCTGCGCGGGTCACCCCGCCATTGCGCGAGTCGGGTACGTACGATGTGGTGATCGTCGGCGCCGGGTACACCGGCCTGTCCACTGCGCTGCACCTGGCCGAGCGTGGCGTCAGCGTGTGCGTGCTGGAGGCGCGGGAGCCGGGCTGGGGCGCTTCGGGGCGCAACGGCGGGCAGGTCAACCCGACTTTGAAGCATGACCCGGACGAATTGGTGCGGCTGTACGGCGCAGCCGTCGCAGAACCATTGATCGACACCGTGTCGCGCTCGGCCGACCTGGTGTTCGACCTGATCAAGCGCCACGGCATCGAGTGTGCAGCGGTGCGCAAGGGCTGGATGCAGGTGTCCTATTCGCACAAGGGTGTGGCTGGCCTGCACGCTCGCGCCGCGCAGTGGGAGAAACGCGGGGTGCCGGTGCAGCGCCTGGATGCTTGCGAGGTCGCTGCGCGCATGGGCAGCCAAGCGTTCGCCGGCGGTTGGCTGGATGGCCGCGCCGGCGCCATCCAGCCCCTGGCCTATGCCCGCGGGCTGGTCACTGCGGCGCAAGCGGCTGGCGCCAGTGTCCATGGGCAGAGCCCGGTGACCGGGTTGCAGCCAGTGGGGTCAGGCTGGCAGGTGCAGACGGCAAATGGCGCCCAGATCAACGCAACCCAGGTGGTGCTCGCCACCAACGGCTACAGCGATGGCCTGTGGCCGGGCATGGCACAGAGCGTCCTGGCGGCGAACAGTTTCATCGTTGCGACCCGGCCGCTGCAGGGGGCGGCGGCACAGAGCATTCTGCCCGGGCAGGAGACCGTGTCCACGGCGCAGCGGCTGCTGCTGTACTTTCGCAAGGACAGCCACGGACGGTTGCTGATGGGCGGCCGCGGCACCTTCAGCGACCCCGACGCACCTCAGGATTTTGCCCATCTGGAACGCTCGCTGGCGTTGCTCTTCCCGCAGCTGGGCAAGCTGGATTTCGAGTACCGCTGGGCCGGACGCATCGCCATCACCCGGGACTTCATGCCCCACGTGCACCAACCCGCGCCGGGCCTGACCCTGGCACTGGGTTGCAATGGCCGCGGCATCGCCCTGTGTACCAGCCTGGGGCAACAACTGGCTGCCAGCCTGTGCGACAGCCGTGCCGAATTTGCCTACCCGGTGAGCCCTCTGCAGAAGCTGCCCATGCATGGCCTGCAACGCTTTTACATCGGCGCAGGCGTGGCCTGGTACAGCCTGCTCGACCGTTTGAACGTGAGCTGAGCGCCTGCGGCAGAGCGTCGCGCACGGGATTGGCGGTGAACCAATCGCCGTGCGCCGGTTTCAAAGGGGTTCACTCCGAACAATGGTTGCACCTCCATGCCTAAGAAACTTTCCCTCGCTCTGCTGATGATTTCCGCCCTGGGCCTGGCGGCCTGTGACAAGACGTCCGAAGACCATGTGCAGAAAGCCAACGAGCACACCGAAGCCGCCGCCCAGAAGCAAGCCGAAGGCAAGCCTGCGCAAGCCGCCGAGGAAAAAGCCGAAGCCGCCGAAGAACACGACAAGGCCCGTGAGAAGCGCGTGACCGAGGACCGCCACCAGGCGCTGTCCTCGGACGTACCGGACGAGATCAAGGCGCCCGAGAAGAAGTAAATCGCAACGCGATCGGCCCAGGCCCCGCCAGTGATGGACGGGGCTTTTTCGTACCGGGCGCTTGGCTCCAGACCACATTTGGAAACAGCCGGGTGTTCGAAGACCTCTCACAATGTCGTTACTCTGAGATGCCGATACGCAGGAAGCGTGATCGTTTACATCACGGAATAAGCATGATAAAAAGCTTTCGACACAAGGGCCTGAAGTCTTTCTTCGAAACCGGATCAACCAAGGGTATCTGCGCTGATCATGCCAAACGCCTTGCTCGCATCTTGCCGATTCTGGAGCGCGCCATTGATGCTGGCGATGTCGACATGCCTGGGTGGAGGCTACATCCACTCAAGGGTGATCTCGTGACGTATTGGTCGGTAACGGTGAGCGGCAACTGGCGGCTGATCTTTCGCTTCGAGGACGGCAACGTCGAACTGCTCGATTACCTCGACTATCACTAAGGATGCCTGCGCCATGCCTATGCACAACCCTCCTCATCCCGGCGAAGCGTTGCTGGAAGATGTACTTCCGGCCCTGGACATCAAGATCGCGGAGTTCGCCCGGCGCTTGGGCTATGCCCGGGAAACCCTTTCACGGATCTTGCACGGTCATGCCCCCATCAGCCCGGACCTGGCCGTTCGCCTGGAGCGTGCTGGAATCGGCAAAGCACGTACCTGGCTGGCCATTCAGGCTGACTGGGATCTATGGCAGGCAGAGCACCGCCAGCAACCGCTGATCGAGCCGTTTGCCGCTTCCGTGTCTTGACTGCTCTGCCCTCAACTCCGTCTAGACGAAGTCGGCCGCTTCAGCCAGGGCCTCGACGAATGCATGGTAGGTCCTGGGTTGGCCTCGCGAAACTTCTTGGTGGCGTACTCGTCGCTACGCGGCTCAGCCTGCCATCGCCTTGACATCATCTGTCCAATTCCTTTACAAAGCCGACACACAGGGATTCGCTGATCAGGCCACGGATGAAGGCTAACTATTTTCGATTCTGGCTGGGGCAGGTGCTGCTCGGCCTGTTCATAGGCTGCATCGCACTGCTGGACCCCTTCGGGCTTTCCAGCTCCAGTGACGCTGCGTCTTCGCAGTGGATCAATCGCATCGCCGCCAGCAGCTACCCGGACACTGGGCAGCAGCAGGTGGTCGTCGTGCTGATCGACGACGCCTACCTCATGCGCAACGCCACCTTCTGGCCCCTGCCCTATGCGCAGCAAAGCCAGCTGTTCAGGCGTCTGTTGGCCTACAAGCCACGGGCGGTCTTCGTGGACTTGATGTACAGCCACGACCACTCACTCAATGATGCCGACAACGGCAGCCAACTGCTGGTCAATGTCTTCGAGCGCTATCGAGAACAGGGCATCTCGCTTCTGTTGGCCAACACCGGCGAGACCCGCGGTGTCGACGGTCAGGCCAACGCTTTGGCGGCGCTGGACCAGATGAGCCGTCGTGCACTGGTGAAGTGGAGCGATGTCGGCGACCGATACCCGTTGGCCGTCGAGACGTCGCAGGGGCTGATCGAAACGCCAGCGCTGGGTCTGTACCGCGAGTTTTGTCGCGACCGCGAATGTACCGGGCTGCCTGTCGATGCAGCCCAGGCAGCGCAACGCGCACCCATCGCGCTGCGCTGGGGAAGGACACTGCCACCCCTGCAATCGCTGGCCACCTCGGTGGCGGAATGCTCGGTAGCGGGCAACGCCTGGTATGCCCAGTTATGGCAGGCGATCTTCTGGAAGTTCGGCGACAGTGGCCAGGCCACTTGTGCCTATACCCTCACCCTCAAGGCCAGCGCCCTGGAAGCCAATTCGCCCGAGGACCGTGCGCTCTTGCGGCAGTTGCTCAGCGACAAGCTGGTGCTGGTGGGTGCTCAGATCACCTCGGCCGGCGACCTTACCCAAACGCCGGTGCACGGCCTGCTGCCAGGGGTGTACCTGCACGCCATGGCGCTGGACAACCTGGTGACCTACCACGATGCGTATCAACGCGATCCGGACAGTTATTTCTGGCTGTCGATCAGTTGGCTGGACCTGGTGCAACTGGGTTTCGTCATCGTCATCGTCGGTCTGCGTGCCTGGTATCGACGGCGCCGCCATCGTCGCGCCAAAGCGTGGCGCGCCCCCCTGTTCAGTTGGGCCATCGTACAGGCCGCACTGGCCGTGCTGTGCTGGGGACTGTGGCAAAACAACATCAGCCCGGCCAATGTCCTGGCCATTGCCGTGTTGTCGATTTCAATCATTTCAGCGCCGATCAGCCTGTTTGCCAAGCGGCGATGGCGATCGCTCGTGCGTTATTTCGCCCAGCGCAGGCGCGCTCGTATTTCACTTGTAGAAGGAACTCAAGGATGACCCGAATCACGTTTTTGCTGTTGGCAGCGCTGTGCAGCCCGAGTGTGTTGGCCACCACCGTCGACGCCTATGAAGCCGATCCGCTGACATTGCTCGACGAGCATGGCAAATCTCAGGGCAGGTTGCCTGTGAAGGATGCACCCAAGCCGCCGTTGCAGGTGTTGGCCACCCACCCGAATCTGGATCAGGTACAGGTCGAGCTTGGCGGACGCAAAGTCTGGCTGGACACCATGGACCTGCGTTTGAGCGAAGGCAAGATCGTTACCACGCCTTGCGAAAGCCTGCCCATCAGCCAGAAGGCCGACACCCGGAACGCCTCGACCATCGGCTTCGGTTCTGGCTGCAGCAAACCATGAGTGCCCGGATCATGAGGGACCGGGCCTTGCACACCAGCCTTTGCGCCTTGGCCTGCCTGCTGCTCGGTGGTTGCGGCACGCTCAAGGGCGCAGATGCTGCATTCATGAACCTGGTAGGGCCTTCTACCCAATCCCAGGTCAAAGGACGCTATCTGGACACGGCGGATGTACGCCAGTATTACAGGCTCGACCCGCAACGGGTCAGCGCACAGCGCCTGAGCTATGACGGCATGGCGGTCCCGGCCGGGGAAATTCGCCAGCACAATGTGGTGCTCATTCCACCTTTGCAGACGTACCTGCAAGGCATCGTCGGCAGGCTCGGCAAAGGTTGGCCAGGCGAGTTGCCCGCTCTGCAGGTGAAGGTCATCGACAGCTACGGTTTCGGGCCATCGGCCGACCCGTACGGCAATCTGTTCGTCCCCTTGGGCATGCTCGACAACGTCCAGAGCGAGGACGAGATCGCGGCGATGCTGGGGCACGAAATGAGCCACGTACTGCTGCACCATCATGATCGACGGGCAGCGTTCCAGCAGCAGAATGCTGTGCTGAGCAACGTGGCAACCTCGGTGGTGCTCGCGACCATGATCGCTGACACCGGGGTGAACCGTAGCTCGGGCAGCTTGAAGTTCATCAGCAAGGACCCGCAGGGCATGCAGAAAACCGTGGGCAATACGGTGCTGTATACGGCCTTGGTGAACAGCTTCTCGGAAAACATCTGGAGCACGGCCTGGGGGCGCAGCCAAGAGGACCAGGCCGATCTGCTGGGCGCCGACTTGATGATCAAGGCCGGCTATGCTCCGCGCGCCGCCAGCCACAGCCTGCAGCGCCTGAGCGATTTCCAGGGCAAGCAGAAGTCCTTGCTCGGCAGCTTTGCCACGCAGCGAAAGGAAGCCATGCAGGCGTCGTTGCAGAACCTGCAGGTCGATCGCTTGGTCAAGGAGGTGGAAGTTACCTTGAATCAAGGGCTGGCCACCGGCATCACTGCCGCAGGCCAGTATTTCCAGCGCTCGCACATGTCGCCGCTGGACCGCGATACCGAACTGCGCCAGTACCTGCAACGCCAGTACGATGGGCAACGACGTGCGCCGGTCAATGCCGATGACTGGCAGCGATTGCGGGCCTCTGGCGCGGTCGCACCGTCGCTGCAAGCCTACAAGGACGCCTATGCGGCGACCGTGGCACTTGAACAAAAGAAACTGCGCGAAGCGCAGCTGTTCAGCGACCGGGCGCTGACGTCTGCGGTACGCGACCAGCCCGGCATCCGCCGAGCCGCCTTCAGTGTCGACATGGCGCAGGGCAAACGCCGCGAAGCGCTGATCGAGTTGCAGTCGATCAAAGACTGGTCACTGGCCAGCCCTGAGCTGTACGACTTGATGATCGCTCACCATCTGCGCAACGACGATCCACGCGCAGCCTTGGCACTGATCGCCCAAGCGGAAAAGACACTGGGCTCCGAAGAGCTTTTCATCACCGAGAAGCTGGCCGCCAACCAACGGCTCAAGGACGACGCACAGGTCAAGCTACTGGCACGCAAGTGCGCGCAGTACCCGACGCGCAAGGACGGTTGCAAGAAACTGCTACCGGCCTGAGGCGCGTCGCGTGTTCACTTGGCGAACTTGTACTCGCCGCCCTGCTCCAGTGCTTTTTGATACGCCGGCCGTGCTTGCAGGCGCTCGACCCAGGCAGCCAGGTGCGGGTAGGCGTCCAGCTTGCCCTGGGCTTTGGCCAACTCGCCGACGAAGCTCATCTGCACGTCGGCGCCGGTCAGTTCTTCACCCACCAGGTAA
This sequence comes from Pseudomonas sp. CFBP 8758, assembly GCF_014841725.1. Classification (NCBI taxonomy): domain Bacteria; kingdom Pseudomonadati; phylum Pseudomonadota; class Gammaproteobacteria; order Pseudomonadales; family Pseudomonadaceae; genus Pseudomonas; species Pseudomonas sp. CFBP 8758. The sequence goes on from NZ_JACYUK010000013.1 coordinate 43,744, forward strand.
GGCGTCAGGCTGAGGGCGGTATTCAGGTAGCCCAGGTAGTTGTCCAGTTCGGATTCGATGCGCGGATGCAGCGGCGCGCCGGCTTCGCCCAGACGGCCGACGTACAGATTGAGCATCAACGGCAGCATGGCCGAGCCTTCGGCGAAGTGCAGCCACTGCACGTACTCGTCGTAGGTGGCACTGGCCGGGTCAGGCTGCAGGGCGCCTTGGCCGTGACGACGGATCAGGTAATCGACGATGGCGCCGGACTCGATGATGGTGTGAGGGCCGTCCTGAATCATCGGCGATTTGCCCAACGGATGGACGGCCTTGAGTTCGGCTGGCGCGAGGTTGGTCTTGGTGTCGCGTTCATAACGCTTGATCTCGTAAGGCACGCCGAGCTCTTCCAGCAGCCAGATGATGCGTTGCGAGCGTGAATTGTTCAGGTGGTGAACGATGATCATGACGAAGACCTTCTGTAGGGGCAGGTTAAGAGCAGACCCGGCCTGATCTGCAGAGTGCAAAAAATCCCTGCGCGGGGAGCGCGCTCTTCACTCATCTCGATAGCTTCCTGTGGGCAAAACAGTTCCTGCTGCGCCACTCGGTGTTTTCGCAATAAAACGCTTCGACGGCGCCGATTTGTGGCCGCTTGCGCGCAGCCCCTGGCGGTAGATTGGACAGCAGCGGTCCAGCAGAACGACCGAGCGACAACAACCAGCTCGCCTCCAACCTGCCAACCTTCAGGAGTCCCGTACATGACACCGACGCCACTGCGCGCATTCAAGTTCGCAAGCCTTGCACTGCTGGTCGGCGCCTTCGGGCAGGCTTGGGCAGAAGACATCACCTTCGTATCGCAGGGCGGTGCCTACCAGGAGGCACAGAGCAAGGCCATCCTCGAACCGGCGGCCAAGAAGCTCGGCCTGACCCTCAAGCAGGACAGCTCGCCCAAGGCCTACCCGATCATCAAGACCCAGGTCGAAAGCGGCAAGGTCAGTTGGGACGTGGTCGACCTGCCCACCGGCGATTGCCTGCGCGGTGAGGCCGAAGGCCTGTTCGAAAAGCTCGACCCAGCCCTGGTGCCGAACGCTGCGCAGCTTCCGGCGGCGCTCAAGGACGACTACACCGTCGGCTACATCAGCTACTCCACCGTGCTGGCCTATCGCACCGATGCCTTCAAGGGCGACAACGTGCCCAGGACCTGGGCGGATTTCTGGGACACGAAGAAATTCCCGGGGCAGCGCTCACTGCGCAACCTGCCGCGCCCCACCCTCGAGATTGCCTTGATGGCCGACGGCGTAGCGCCTGACAAGCTGTACCCGCTGGACGTGGAGCGGGCCTTCAAGAAGCTCGAGGAAATCAAGCCGCACATTGCCACCTGGTGGACCTCCGGCGGGCAGTCGGCGCAGTTGATCAGTGACGGCGAGGTGGACATGATCCAGGCCTGGAACGGTCGCATCACGGCGGTGCAGGCCGACGGTGCGCCGGTAGCCTTCGACTACAACCAGGGCGTGCTGGAGACCAACTCGCTGTGCGTGCTCAAGGGCACGTCGCACCGGACGGCAGCGATGAAGTTCGTCAACGAGGCCATCGACGCCAAGCTGCAGGCGGCGCTGCCGATGATCATCGACTACGGCCCGCTGAACCCCGAGGCGTTCAAGACCGGCACCATTCCTGCCGAACGCGCGACCAAGCTGCCGTCTTCGCCTGAAAACATCTCGCGTCAGGCGCTGCTGTCGGCCAAGTGGTGGGCGTCGCAGGAGGGGGTGAAGGCCGAAGAGCGCTGGCTGGCCTTTGTGCAGAAAAAGTAGGCGTGCCAGGGCGGGCCTCTTCGCGGGCAGAGCCCCGCTCCCACAGAAGTACGTCTGAAGCCTGCTCCTGAAATGGGGCACTTGAGCACTGCCTTTGTGGGAGCGGGTCTCTGCCCGCGAAGGGGCCGACGCAGTTGCTGCTGTCGCCCACCCTCAATACGAAACAAACCACTCCGGCGCAGGCCTTTTAAGCCCGTTTCGTTCTTGGCTGAGTCGGTACATTGAACCTTGAGGGTCGCCATGACCGACCAACAACAAGCTGCTTGCGCTGGTTCACCGGCGCTCGGCCGTGAGGAATCGTTCCATGTCCAACGCCTATCTCGCCAAATCCATGCCTGACGCCCACAGCGAGCCGCCTGCAAGCAATGCCGATGCCCTGGCGCGCGAGGAACGTCGAGAGAACACCTCGATGTTGCTGCTGCTCGCCCCGGCGCTGTTCATGGTGGTAGTGCTGTTGATCCTGCCGATGTGCTGGCTGGCGTTCCAGTCGGTACAGACCGAAGACGGCTTTTCGCTGGCCAACTACGCGCGCATCTTCGAAGAACGCATCTACTGGGATACGTTCTACCTGACGTTCAAGATCAGCCTGATCGTGACCCTGCTGTCCATCGTCATGGGCTTCCCGATAGCCTACGCAGCCTCGCGCCTGCAGGGCTTCTGGGCCAACCTGATTCTGATCTGCGTGATCCTGCCGTTCTGGACCAGCGTGCTGGTGCGCTCCTACGCCTGGCTGGTGTTGCTGCAGCGGCGCGGGGTGGTCAACCAGACGCTGCTGGACATGGGCATCATCGACCAACCGCTGAACATGATGCACAACACCACCGGCACGGTGATCGGCACTCTGCACGTGATGTTGCCGTTCATGGTGCTGCCGCTGTATTCGGTGATGAAGAAGATTCCCCAGGACCTGATGCAGGCCTCCGAAAGCCTGGGCGCCAAACCCTTCTACACCTTTCGCCGGGTGTTCCTGCCGATGGCGGCGCCGGGTGTGATGGCCGGTTCCATCCTGGTTTTCGTGATCTGCCTGGGCTTCTTCATCACCCCTGAACTGCTGGGCGGCGGTCGCACCATCCTGGTGTCGATGCTGGTACAGCGCAACGTCGAGCTCTATCACGCCTGGGGCGCCGCCAGTGCGGTGGGCCTGGTGCTGCTGTTCGTGGTGTTCCTGATCTTCTGGGGCATCAACCGCTTCATCCCCATCGAACGCATCCTGGGAGCACGCTGATGAATACGCTTGCCTACCTGCGCCAGCTACGCCTGTCGCATGTGCTGTTCACCGTGCTGGTCGCGGCGATTCTGCTGTACCTGATCATCCCGGTGCTGATCGTGGTGCCGATGTCGTTCTCCGAGGCGCGCTTCCTGCAGTTCCCCCCCAAGGAGTGGTCGCTGCGCTGGTATGAAGCCTTCTTCCACAGCGCCGAATGGATGTCGGCGGCGCGGGTCAGCCTGATCACCGCCGTAGTGACCACTGCAGTGAGCCTGCCCATCGGCATGGCCGCGGCCTACGCCATCAACAACTCGAGCCTGAAGGTCATCCGCACCCTGCAGATCGTGTTGCTGCTGCCCATGATGGTGCCGATCATCCTGATCGCGGCGGGGGTGTTCTTCGTCTACGCGCGGGTGGGACTGATCAGCTCGCTGACCGGCCTGGTACTGGCGCACATCATGCTGGCCCTGCCCTACGTGATCATCGCCCTGCTCGCCGGGCTGCGCAATTTCGACATGTCGCAGGAGATGGTCGCGCGCAGCCTGGGCATGAACCGCTTTCGCGCGTTCATGGCGGTGACCTTGCCGCAGATCAAGCCCAGCGTGGTCTCGGCAACCCTGTTCGCGTTCATCACTTCGCTGGATGAAACGGTGGTAGCGCTGTTCATTTCCGGGGGTGACAACCAGACCCTGACCAAGCGCATGTTCACTGCACTGCGCGACGAAATCGACCCGACGATTGCGGCGATCAGTTCGATATTGATTCTGGCGTCGCTGATTCTGGTGGTGGTGGCCGGACGCAACAAGCAGGGGTAACACCCCCCAGCACAGCCTGCCGCCACTCCACCGCAATTCAGCATCCACGCCGCGCCGCGTGCCCCATCTCGGCATCGCCCGCTGCGTGGACATTTCTACACTAGGTCCATCGTTCGGACTGCAAAGGCACCTTGATCATGTTGAAGCATTCACTGCGTGACCCTTCCCTGCTCGTCGAGCGCGCCTACGCCAATGGCCAGTGGATCAGCGCCGATGACGGCGCCACCCTTGCCGTGACCAATCCTGCCGATGGCAGCGTGATCGCCAACGTACCGGCCTTGCAGGCGGCCGAAACCCGGCGCGCCATTGCCGCCGCCGAGGCCTGTTTCGTCACCTGGCGCGAAGTGCCTGCGGCCGAGCGCGCCAAATTGCTGGAGAAGTGGTACCAACTGATCCTGGACAACCAGGAAGACCTGGCCTTGATCATGACCGCCGAACAGGGCAAACCCCTGGGCGAGTCGCGCGGTGAAATTGCCTACGGCGCGAGCTTCGTCAAATGGTTCGCCGAGGAAGCGCGGCGCATCTATGGCGACACCATTCCTTCACCCGCCGCCGACCGCCGCATTCTGGTACTCAAGCAGCCGATCGGCGTGGTCGCGGCGATCACCCCGTGGAATTTCCCCAACGCCATGATCACCCGCAAGTGCGCACCGGCCCTGGCCGCCGGTTGTCCGGTACTGGTCAAGCCGTCGGAGATGACCCCGCTGTCGGCCCTGGCCCTGGCGGTGTTGGCCGAACGCGCAGGCATTCCGGCCGGGGTGTTCAACGTGCTCACCGGCCTGCCGGCAGGCGTGGGCGGCGAGATGACCAGCAACCCGGCCGTGCGCAAACTGTCGTTCACCGGTTCCACCCGCGTCGGCCAGCTGTTGATGAGCCAGTGCGCGACGACCATCAAGCGCCTGAGCCTGGAGCTGGGCGGCAACGCACCGTTCATCGTGTTCGATGACGCCGACCTGGACCTGGCCATTGCCGGCGTCATGCAGAGCAAATTCCGCAACGCCGGGCAGACCTGCGTGTGTGCCAACCGCATTCTGGTGCAGGACGGCATCTACCAACGTTTCGCCGAACGCCTGAAGGCGGCGGTGGCCGAGCTGAAGGTTGGCGACGGTCTGGCCGAGGGCGTGACCATCGGCCCGTTGATCAACGCTGCGGCAGTGGACAAGGTGGCCCGCCACATCAGCGATGCCGTGGAGAAAGGCGCTACTGTCGCCATTGGTGGGTTGCCGCAAAACGATGGTCTGTACGTGCAGCCCACGGTGTTGCTGGACGCCCACGCCGACATGCTGCTGGCCGGCGAGGAAACCTTCGGCCCCGTGGCGCCGCTGTTTCGCTTCCACACCGAGGACGAAGCGCTGGCGCTGGCCAATGCCACGCCCTATGGCCTGGGTGCCTACTACTTCACCCAGGACATGCGCCGCGCCTGGCGCGTGGGCGAGCGTCTGGAGTTCGGCATGGTCGGCTTGAACACCGGGATCATCTCCATGGAAGTGGCGCCCTTCGGCGGCGTGAAGCAATCGGGCACCGGCCGCGAGGGATCCAAGTACGGCCTGGATGAATTTCTCGAAGTGAAGGCCTGGCACATCGGTGGGTTGGGTTGAAGGCGCGGGGTCATGGCGGGCCTCATTCGCGCGCAGAGACCCGCTCCCACAGGGTTGTGTGCACGTCTTGTGGGAGCGGGTCTCTGCCCGCGAAGAGGCCACCCCTGACATCTTCCCGAAACGACATTCTTGATCTCCTGGAGCACCACAGATGAATTTCACTGAAGGTTTCGAATCGGTCAGCGTCAACCAGGTCAGCAAGCACTACGGCAGCCTCAAGGCGCTGGACAACGTCAATCTCAAGGTGGAAGCCGGCGAATTCATGTCGCTGCTGGGGCCCTCGGGTTCGGGCAAGACCACCCTGCTGAGCATTCTGGGTGGCTTCATACGGGTGAGCTCCGGCAATATCCTGTTCGGCGAGCGCAACGTCACCCTGATGCCGCCGCACAAGCGCGAAATCGGCGTGGTCTTTCAGAATTACGCGCTGTTCCCGCACATGACCGTGGGCGAGAACGTGGCCTTCCCGTTGCGTGCCCGTGGCGAAAGCGCGGGCAAGAGCCGGGAGCGGGTCAAACAGGCCTTGGCGACGGTGGAACTGAGTGGCTACGAAGAGCGCTCGATTGCCGCGCTTTCCGGCGGCCAGCGCCAGCGCGTGGCACTGGCCCGGGCCATCGTTTTCGAACCCAAGCTGATCTTGATGGACGAGCCGCTGTCGGCGCTGGACAAGCAGCTGCGCGAAACCATGCAGATCGAACTGCGCGCCCTGCACAAGCGCCTGGGCGCGACCATGATCTACGTCACCCACGACCAGCGTGAAGCGCTGACCATGAGCGACCGCATCGCCATCATGCGCGGCGGGCAACTGGTTCAGGTCGACACGCCACGCCGCCTGCACGATCACCCTTCGGACGACTTCGTCGCCAGCTTCATCGGCGAAAGCACCTTGGTGCCGCTGCAACGCAGCGCGAACAACGGTTTGACCCTGGGCTCCACGGCCCTGCGCACCACGCGCCCGGTGCCCGCTACGGGCGATGTATTCCTGGCGCTGCAAGCGGAAAAGCTGCTGCTGGACAGCGCCAGCGCCGGCCCTGAATGGAACCGTCTGAGCGGGCGCGTCGCCGACATCGTCTTTCAGGGCGAAAGCTTGAAGGTCTTCGTCGATCTGGACGGTGGGCCCACCGTCAGCCTGCGCCAGCCAAGCCACCACGAAGGCAACCTGAGCCTGCCGCCGATCGGCTCGCCGATGCTGATGCGCCTGCATCCGGAAGACACCATCGTGGTGCCGCGCGCCGGGGTTTGAGGAGCTCAGTGCAGGCCCTTGTGGGAGCGGGGCGGGCGGCGAGCCCTCTGCCCGCGAAGAGGCCAGCACTGACACCCCACCACCCAAACAACCGAATCTACCGCCCCACCCGCAAAAAAAACGCAAACACCCCAGCCAAACCCACAACTTCGGTGCTTGTGATTTGCGCCACTCCTTATCCTGATCACATCACCCGCCACGCTCGGCGCTAACGGAGATCGAGATGAATTCTGCACTGACCGAAAATCAACGCCTGCTGGCCCTGCGCGAACAACACGTGCCCCGTGGCATCGCCACCGCGCACCCGATAGTGGCCGCGCGCGCCCAGGGTGCCGAGCTGTGGGATGTGGACAACAAGCGCTATCTGGATTTCGTCGGCGGCATCGGCGTGCTCAATGTCGGCCACAACCACCCCGCTGTGGTCGAGGCGGTGCGCAGCCAGGTGGGCAAGGTGTCCCATGTCAGTTTTCAGGTGGCGGCCTACGAGACCTACATCGACGTGGCCGCGCGGCTGAACGTGCTGGTCGGCGGGGACGAGCACTACAAGAGCGTGCTGTTCACCTCCGGCGCCGAAGCGGTGGAAAACGCGATCAAGATCGCCCGCGGCTACACCCAGCGGCCTGCGGTGATTTCGTTTCGCGGAGGGTTCCACGGACGCACCCTGTTGGGGGTGACCTTGACCGGCATGAGCCAGCCCTACAAACAGAATTTCGGCCCGTTCCCGGCGGAGATCTATCACGCCAGCTACCCCAATGCCTATCGCGGCATCAGCAGCGACGACGCCCTGGCGCAGTTGCACGAGCTGTTTGCCAGCGACGTGGCGCCGGATCGGGTCGCGGCGATCCTGATCGAGCCGGTGCAGGGCGACGGTGGTTTCCTGGCCGCGCCGGTCGAGTTTCTCCAGGCGCTGCGCGCGCTGTGCACGCAGCATGGCATTGTGTTGATCGCCGATGAAATCCAGGCTGGATTCGGCCGCACCGGGAAAATGTTCGGTTTCCAGCATGCGGGTATCCAGCCGGATCTGGTCACGGTGGCCAAGTCTCTGGCCGGTGGCATGCCACTGTCGGGGGTGGTGGGCCGAGCCGAGATCATGGATGCGCCGACGCCCGGTGGGTTGGGCGGCACCTACGGTGGCAACGCCGTGGCCTGTGCGGCGGCGCTGGCGGTGCTGGACCTGTTCGAGCACGAAGACCTGCTGGCGCAGGGCGAGCAGCGCGCGGTGCAGTTGCGCGAGGGCTTGCTGGGGCTGCAGCAACGCTATCCGCGCATCGGTGATGTGCGAGGCCTGGGCTTCATGCTGGCCATCGAGATGGTCAAGGACGATGCCGGGCACAGCGCCGACGCCGATCTGGCCCAGCGGGTCATCGACCAAGCGCGGCAGGCGGGGTTGCTGGTGATCAAGTGTGGGCTGTATCGCAACGTGGTTCGCTTCCTCGCGCCGCTGGTGACCAGCGCCGAGCAGGTGGCAGAAGCCTTGCAGATGCTCGACAAGGCATTGGCAAAAGCCGGGGCCTGACTGTGGGAGCGGGGCGGGCGGCGCGCTCTTCGCGGCCACGGACCGCTCCTACAGGGATCATGGCCAAACGTAGGAGCGGTCATCGGCCGCGAAGAATGCGCCGCGGTACACCTGGCACACTGCAGCGCGCTGTTCGCGGCCACGGACCGCTTCTACAGGGATCAGGGCCAAACGTAGGAGCGGTCAGCGGCCGCGAAGAATGCGCCGCGGTACACCTGGCACACTGCGGCGTGCTCTTCGCGGCCACGGACCGCTCCTACGGTGGAAAAGCTGTAGGAGTCTGCAGGGAAGCCCTTCATACCGTCGCTCAGGAGCAATCCATGAAAGTCACACAGTACAAGGCCCTGGGGTTCTCCTATGCCACCCTGGTCGACCGTGAACGGGGCATTCTCGAAGGCCTGCGACCCTTGTCGGTGCAGAGCGAGACTCCCGGCAGTGACGCGCAACTGCTGACGGCCTACCGCGCCATCGCCCAGGAGCTCGGCCAGGCGGGCGGCAACCCCAGTGCCAGTGCGTTCCACGGCCAGCTGTACCAGCGCATGGCGCACCGATTGCATGTGATTCCCGGCTGGGATGAAAGTGTGGCTTTCGGTAGCTCGTCGGCCCATTGGCCGATCTTCGAAGACGCCCCCGGCGCCCTGCAGTACCTGAGCAAGTTCTACCGGTTGATACTGATCGCCCCACCCCACGGCATCGATGTCGGCGCCCTGACCCAACGCTTGCCGGTGGCATTCGATGCGGTCATCGAACCTTGCAACGATGACTGGCACAGCAGCCTCGCCACCGAGCTGCAGCGCCTGGGCCTGGAGCGCTCGCAGTTGCTGCCGGTGCGCAGTACCGAAACGGATGACCCCTGGAACCTGCGTGTGGATTTTCCGGTGTGTACCCTGCACCGCGACCACCGCCAGCCATGGAATCTTTCGCCCCAGGCTCTGGACGGCAAGCGCTGTGAATACGCCAGCCTTGCGGACCTCGCCCATGCCCATCAAACGGCATTGCACGCCTGAGGCCCACGTTCATGCTTTGACTTGACGAGGTCCACCCCATGGATGCTGCAACGAAACTGGATCGCATCGACATCAATATTTTGGTGCAGCTGCAGAAGGACGGGCGCATGACCAACGTCAGCCTCGCCGAAGCCGTTGGCCTGTCCCCCAGCCCCTGCCTGCAACGGGTCAAACGCCTGGAGTCGGCGGGCTACATCAGTGGCTATGAAGCGCACGTCAATCTGGCCAAGTTCGCCAGCTCCGTCACGGTGTTCACCGAGGTGACCCTGTCAGACCACAAACGCGCCGATTTCGTGAAGTTCGAATCGAGCATCCGCAACATCGACGAGGTGCTCGAATGCCATTTGATCAGCGGCGGGTATGACTACCTGGTGCGGTTCCTGTGCAGCAGCATCCAGCACTACCAGGAGCTGATGGAGTCGATCCTCGACAAGAACATCGGTATCGACAAGTATTTCAGCTACATCGTCATCAAGAGCCCGGTGCTCAAGAGCGCCGTGCCGTTGCGCAGTTTGGTGCGCGCGGTTTGATTCACGCACCGCGGTGACCCCGGACGCGGCTTGCGCCGCTGCTACAGGCCGATGTTCACGTCCGCCCACCCTACATCCCATGCCGCGTCCGGCCGTTACGCCGTCTCAACTCAATATGCAAAACACCTTGCGCACCGTCTGCTCGCTGGACCAGGCATTGGTCGCCCCCGCCGGCACCACCACGACCTCGCCGGCGCTGACCGTGCAGGCGTCGCCCTGCTCGGGCGTCAAGGTCACTGCGCCTTCCAGAATGAACATCAGCTCGCTATAGGCCGGCTGCACCTGCTTGCGTGCATAGGGCTCGCACTGCCACAGACCGATGCGCAAATTGGCCGCGCTGAACAGCGTTGCGCTCCAGGCTTTTGGAGCCGGGGTCAGCAGCACCGTTGCCGACGGCGGCTCGCTGGGCGGCAGTGGTTGAGCGAAGTCGATCTTCAGCGGCGTGCGAGGCATGTCCCGGCTCGGCGGCAAGCCGGGAAAAGCCATGAACAGACGGCGCAACTGCCCGCGATGCTGCCAGCGCACCGCCACACCACGAGGCACCACGAAACAATCGCCGGCCTTCAGGCGCAGGTCGAAACCGTCGCCCTGCAGGGTCAGCTCGCCGGCCTCCACAATCCCCAGTTCGACCCAGGGAAAATCATCAATCGACAAATTGGCGCCGACGCTGGTCGAGGCGCCCACCGCGTAGCCCGTGTGGGGGTCATGGAAATGCACGGTACGGCCGGCCGCCAGGGGGTCGTCCTGCAACGCAAAGGCGGCGACGGGTAGACGGCGTTCGATGGCGGGCTGTGAATAATGCAGGATCGGGGGCATAGGTCTCGTCTTGGCAATGAAGAAGTTCGCGGCTCAGCGGCCGATGGCGTCCAGCAGTTGTTGCCAACCTGCGGCCAAGCGTACACCCGGCGCGCGAAAGGCATGCAGGGGAATGGGCTTGAACGTGTCGCCCGCCAGCAGGCCCAGTTGCACCGGTTCGCCCGCGGTCATGGCTGCCAGTTGCTTGCCCATGTAGGTGGACATCGCCACGCCACCGCCGTTGTAGCCGATGGCATAGAAGCTGCGCGCGTCCAGTTGACCTGCATGGGGCAGGTAATCGAGGGTCATGGCCACCAGCCCAGACCAGCGAAACGCCACGGGCTGGTCGCGCAGGACCGGAAACACCACGCCCATGCTGCGTTGCAGGGTGGCGAAGGCGCTGTCCGAATCGTCTTTGCCGAACGCTCCGCGGCCGCCGAAGATCAACCGGTCGCCGACCACCCGGAACCATCGCAGCATGCGTTTGGTGTCGCCACAGACCTGGCCGCCGGGCATCAGCGTGGCCAATACGTCGGCCGGCAGTGGTGCAGTGGCAATGATTGCGCTGCGAAAGGGAATAAGCCGTCGGTGCAGAGTATCGGTCGCGGCGCTCTGGTCGGAATAGCCGTTGGTGGCATACACCACCTGTCTGGCACTGACCCGCCCCTGGGGCGTCTGCACGATGACCCGGTCGCCTTCCTGGCGAACCTGCAACGCCGGGCTGTTGATGAACATCTTCACGCCGCGCTCGTTCAGGCTGTGAGCCATGCCCCGGGCATAGTTGAGCGGGTGAATGCCGCCCGCCTTCGGCGTCAGCAGCCCGCCATGAAAAAGGGTCGAGCCGGTCATTTCCCGCACCTGGCCCGCGTCGATCATGCGCGACGACTCGCCGCCGGTTTCGCGCCTGATCCAGTCAGCGGTGTTGCGCAGTCCGGTCAGGGCAAGTTCGTTGTGGGCCGCGGCAATGTGCCCACCCATGTGCAACTGCGCGCCCTCGATGCCCAGGCTGTCGATCATTTCCACCAGGCTGTCCACGGCGGCATAACCGGTGCGGTACATGTGCAGAGCGGTGTCGCGATCGAAGCGCTGCATCAGGGCAGGAAAGCCGACGCGAAACTTGGGTGACACCACGCCACCGTTACGGCCACTGGCGCCCCAGGCCAGGGTATTGGCTTCCAGAATCAACGGCTCGCGGCCGCTCAGGGCAATGTGGTGAGCCGCAGACAGCCCGGTGTAGCCGGCACCGACGATCACCACGTCGCACTGCCGCTCGCCCTGCAATGCTTGCAGGGCCGGGGCCGGTCGGGCGGTGGCCGCCCATAAACTCTTCGCAGTCATAGCCGGTTTCCACCAGAAGGCGGCGCTCGGAGCAAGCGCCGCTGTTGTCAGCCCAGTTCCTGTTCGACCGCGTCGGCCAGTTGCGCCAACGAGGTGAAATGGTAGTGCGGCTTGGTGTGCTCGGATTCCAGGGTGCCGCCGCTGCCCTTTTGCGCGTGGCGACGTTCGATCCAGCAGGTCTGGTAGCCCAGGCGCATGGCCACGCCAATGTCGTGGTACTGGCTCTGCGCAACGTGGAGAATCTCTTCGAAGACGATGCCCTGCGTGGCCAGCACCCCACGGGTGTAGGCGAAAAACTGCGGATCGGGCTTCTCGAACCGCACATCGTCAACGGTCACGCGCACATCGAACGGCTCGTCGAGGGTCTTGGCCATGTGGTTCAAGGCCCAGATCTGCGAGTTGGTGGTGGCCACCAGCTTGAAGTGCTTGTGCAGACGCTTGAGCGCCTCGATCGAGTCGGGGAAGGCCGGGAAGTTTTCCACCGCCAACGCCAGGCCGCGGGCGTATTCGTCGCTGTCCGGCAAGCCGAGCTTGCGCGCGATCAAGTGATAGCAGCGCTCCAGGTCATCCGGCCACCAGCCCGAATCGGGCATCGCGCGGGCATCGCGGTAGGCCTTCAGAATGTCGTCGTCGCTGCACGCCTTGCCCGCTTCGCCAGCCACTTCGCGCACATGGTTGAGAATGCCGGCTTCGAAATCGATCAGGGTGCCGACGACATCGAACGTCAGGGCTTTGAACTGCTTGAATGACATAGGGCGCTCCGCATGATGAACCAGGGGAAGGTGCAAGGTGTGGTTCAATTATCAGCCGGGTGAATCGCCATATGTTCTGTTTTGTCCTTACCTCAGGGCATAACCTACTGTTTTTCCCGCGATGGCGGCATACCTGTGTTCATGACGCCTCCGCGATCTTCCGTGCCAGGCATAACTGTGGGTAAAGCGCGTCGACGCGCACGATGTCGGCCTGCATTTCTTCGATGATCCACTGGCGCACGCTTTCCACGATAGGGCGGCTCGGACGGTTGGCCGGTGTCACCAGGCAGCAGTGCCGGGCACTGACCGTGACCTCGTCACCCACCGGCAGCAACTGCCCGTTGGCCAGGCAGTGCGAGACCACGTTGAGCCAACCCAGGGCCATGCCCTGGCCAAGCAGGGCGGCCTGCACCACCACCGCATAATCGGAGAACACCAGGGCATTGTCTGCGCGTCCACCCTGGTCGAAAGGCGCCGCCCAGGTACGGTCCTGGTTGTCCATGTGGATCAGCGCGGGCATTGCATTCTTGCCCTTGCCGCTCGGTACGCCGGCACGGTACTGCGGGCTGCACACGGGCAGGGTGATCTCCGGGAGAACCAGGCTGTCTGCGGCCTTGACGCTGCCGGCGTCGAGGTAGCGCATGCCCAGGTCGACATCCATCAACGGCCCGCCGATGCGCCCGGACATGAGTTGGTAACGCATGTCCACCGCGGGAAAGCGCTCGCTGAAACGACTCATGCGCGGCATCAGCCAGTGTGTGGTGAACGCGGTGGACACCGACAGGGTGATGGTTTCCATGCCGGTAGCGCGGGCGGAGATTTCACCGATGGCCGATTCGATGGTGTCGAAACCTTCCTGGACCCGGCGGTAAAGAAGGGTCCCGCTTTCGGTGAGCCGCGCGCCGCCACGAACGCGTTCGAACAACTGCACCCCAAGGTGTTCTTCCAGGCGCGAGAGCATGCGGCTCACAGCAGGCTGGCTGACGCAAAGTTCGTCGGCCGCACGGGTGAAACTGCCGCAACGGGCGGCTGCCTCGAAAACGAACAAGGAACCGGAGCTGGGCAGTTTTCTGCGAAGATTAGACATGACCTGAGTTTATGCCTGGGAAAACTATTAGTAAATTGCCCTGACAGGAAAACCGTTCCTATTCTGACGGCACTTGACTCCTTTTCCCTGCGGCGCTGGCGGCAAAGCGGTGTGCCTGACCGACCGCGGTGAACCCGGACGCGGCTTGCGCCGCTGCTACAGGGGATCGCGGGGTGCTTGTAGCAGCGGCGCGAGCCGCGTCGGCGG
>NZ_JACYUK010000014.1:0-55986 GCF_014841725.1 Pseudomonas sp. CFBP 8758
CGGCTGAGGCCTACTGGGCCTCAGCCGCCAATGTTTTAACGTGCCCTGCTTTCCATACCTGTTCATCGAAAGAGGAAATAACCTGATAAAACCCCAGCACCATTGGAAATTAGATCAATAAAATTCCACACTCGAATTTAATTATACGGGATCGCAAAGCAAGGAGGGCTATCAAATCTTGCAGGTGACTCGACACGAAATGAGCATGCATAGCATTTTGATCATGCCATAAACACTCTACTACCCAGCCATCTGATTCGGAACCTTTTTTTAACTCGCATGTTGCATTACCCACAGAATCGCTTTCTAACAATTCAAGAACGTGAGATATCCTGTTCTGAAAATCATCATCCATCTTAATCTCGAATCCCATAGCTGTTCTCATAAGACTCGGCATAAATTAAACCTCCCAGCTGAAAAGAATTTATAAATTTAGGTAAACTGCTAAATTAAATATAGACAAACCGAAATATTACTAAAACCTCAGTTACCATCGATCCAACCTGCATAACTCTCAAGAGGCTAAAATAAACGAAAATTGGTAAAAAAAATGCCAAAACGTTGCCGATTCCTGCCAAGATTCACAAATCCGCATAGTAGTCTCTAGACGAGGGTCGATCGCAGATGCCTGCCAAATGTATTCAGTTCGTTACCTATCCTGAAGTCAGCCTGCTTGACTTAGCCGGCCCTTTAGACGTTTTCATTGCTGCCAACCATTTTGCGCAAGCTGATCATGCACCATATTCATTATCCATTCTGTCGTTAGATCCAACTACGGAGATATTTCCTAGTTTCTCGTTCAGCGCCGAAGTCTTGGGCATAGATACACCAGCACCGCACACGCTGATCGTGCCGGGCGGGCCTGGAATTCACAACTTTTGTGAACATCCAGATTTCTTTAGAAGTTTTGTAGGGCATTGTGAAAAAGCATCTCGCTTAGTTTCAGTTTGCACAGGGGTCTTTGCACTGGCGACTGCCGGAAGATTAGACGGACGAAATGTCACAACACACTGGTCGGCCTACGATAGGCTGGAAATTGAATTCCCATCTATCAAGGTGAAGCGCGGGCCTATATTTATTAACGATGGAGATATATGGACATCTGCTGGCGTCACCTCAGGAATCGATTTAGCTCTTGCAATTATCGAGGCAGACCTGGGGTATGCTACTGCACTAGAGGTTGCACGACATCTGGTTGTCTTTCTGAAGCGTTCCGGCGATCAGAATCAGTTCAGTTCAACACTAACCCTACAGTCAAAGAGCAGCGATTTCTCCGACCTTCACGCATGGATCAACACTAATATTAGTGGCGATCTATCGGTATCTTCACTAGCAAACTTCATGAATATGAGTGAGCGAACATTTGCTCGAAAATATCGTGAGGACAGTGGGTTTACACCTAGCAAAATGGTCGAAAAAATCCGCTTGGAAGCCGTTTGTCATATGCTGCTAACGTCACGTACGCCACTCAAAACAATTGCCCGAAAATGCGGCCTATCTAATGAAGCGACCTTGATACGTAGTTTTATGAAAACCTATGCTGTGACGCCTGGCGAGTATCGCGAACGCTTTAGGTCTGGCGAGGAAGCACAAGAATGAGTGCTCAGAGCGTTTGCACCTACGAATGACTTTGAGCTTGTAACCCTGCTTGAGATCTAAGTAGAAAAAGTTTCTCAACCCTATCTTTTGTTTTACGCATCAGGCTGATAAGTGTCGATAAGTCACGTTCATTGATTGGATCGAACTGATCTCAAGGCCTGGCTATCAGGTTTATATCGCACCCTCTGCACCCAATGGCAAACCGCTTCAGGTGCAAGGCTTCATCAAAGCTTTTGAAAAGGCCGCACGTTTCAACGGTGAAGCGTTGCACCAGCTTCAGGAGTACGAAATACCGTTGGTGGGCCTCGATCACGCGATGACGTTGGTGTATCGCCAGGAGTATGCGAAGACACTTGGCAGCCACAAGGTTCCTACCGTACTCCTGCCGCAGGAGTGGCTCGCCAATACGCTTCCACAGTCGCAAATTGTGAAAGATGCCGAACCCTATCATTTCCTTCCCCACTGCACTGAAAAGACAAATGAGCCAAACAGCATCGTTCTTTGGCAGCGAGTCTATGAGCGCATGGGACTGAAGATGAGCGTTCAAGCCAGCGGATGCTGTGGCATGTCCGGCACCTATGGGCATGAAGCAAAGAACGCTGGCACTTCTGGCGTAATTTACAAACAGTCATGAAGACCGCTTGTGAAAAAGCTTAACGCTTGAGGCCGGTAATTGGCTGACGGATATTCTTGCCGAAGCCAAGTTAAGCGACAGGACGCAGTAACCATCTTGCATCCGCTGCAGGCGCTGCTCGCAGTGGTCAGAGATGATACTGCCTGACCACTCGAGATCTCTATTTCATGCAGGAGAGTGAGCCGACTCTTTGGCGATGAGCGTACTGCCGCTCGTCTTGCGGCCTGGGTTCATTTTGTGAGAAAACGCCCGTCGGTATTCAGACGGCGATGTCCCGAGATGAACAGCGAATTGTTGCCTCAGCGACAAAGGCGTTCCGAAACCTGCCTCGCCGGCAATACATTCGATCGGCAAATCGGTGGTTTCCAATAGCTCTTGTGCTCTGACGACGCGCTCTGCGTTCAACCATTTCGAGACGGTACTGCCAGTGGTGTCTCTGAATCGCCGGGTAAATGTACGCCTGCTCATTTTCGCCTTGTCCGCCAGCACGTCGAGCGTCAGATCTTTGGCCAGATTCTTCCGGGCCCACCCTAGTACATCAGATAAGTGCGTCTCGCTGGATAGCTGCGGCACCGGGTGCTCCACGTATTGCGCTTGGCCTCCCTGCCTGTGCGGCGGGGTCACCAGCATCTTCGCGGTGCGATTCGCGATATCAGCGCCAAGTCGCTGGCGTACCAGATGAAGGCAGCAATCGATTGCCGCCACAGTACCCGCCGAGGTCATGATGTTGCCATCACTGACATAGAGCACTTCGGGCCTGAAACGAACTTCAGGAAAACGGCGTGCGAACTCGTCGCGGGCTGCCCAGTGAGTGGTGGCTTCTTTACCGTCAAGCAGTCCCGCAGCCCCGAGCACAAACGCGCCCAGGCATAAGCCCACGATGAGTTTTTCCTGAGTGTTCGCGAGCTGCAAGGCTTTCACAAGTTCTGCAGACGCAGCGACCGATTGATCGCCCCACGCCGGAATGACAATCACGTCGGATACCTCCATCAGCTCCAGACCGTGACTGACCTTTAGGCCGATGCCTTGGTCGCTGCTGACCATACCTGGCGACTCTGTGAAGTAGCTGACCTCGTATTGAGGTTCGCCAGGAGCGGATTGAGCCGTCCCCAGCACCATTCCGGGCACGGAGAGATGGAACAGGCTCACGCCTTCGAAAGCCAGAACAGCAACCCTGATGGATTTCATCGGTAAGCCTCACATTCGTGAACACCGCTGATTACATGGCCCGATTATATCGAAATATGTCATTCAGGCCACTGGTACCCTGTATACCGTTGCATGAGAATGGGGTCATAACCTATTCAAAGGACTAAGCCCATGAATCTCAAAACACTTCCCATCGCCCTGAGCATTGCTTGCGCTGCGGCCACTCCGTTGGCATTCGCAGGTTCCGACGCTCACAGAACTCCCGATGCAGCTCATAAAGTCGGTTTGCAGCAAATCCGTAATGCAACGGTGAAAATCTCTTATGGCGACACAACTTTTATGATCGATCCGATGCTGTCCAAGAAAGGTACTTACCCAGGATTTGACAATACTTACCGCAGCAACCTGCGTAATCCCCTCGTCGATCTGACAGAGTCGCCCGAAGAAGTGATTTCTGGCGTAGACGCTGTCATCGTCACGCATACGCATCTCGATCACTGGGATGATGCCGCTCAAAAAGCGTTACCCAAAGACATCCCTCTGTTTGCACAGCATGAAGACGATGCGAAATTGATTCGCTCCCAAGGTTTCAAGAATGTGCGCGTGCTGACTGACGAAGCTGAATTCGGCGGCGTCAAAATCACCAAGACCGGTGGGCAGCACGGTACCGACGAGATGTATGCCGTTCCAGCTCTCGCGAAGCCTCTGGGCGAAGCAATGGGCGTAGTTTTTCAGGCGCCGGGCTACAAGACCTTCTACCTCGCCGGCGACACAATCTGGCGAAAAGAGGTTGATCAGACCATTGAGAAATATCATCCCGAAGTCATCGTACTGAATGCCGGGAAAGCAATGATGACCGGCTATAAGGGATCGATCATCATGGGCGAGGAAGACGTTTTACGCGCCTCAAAGGCTGCGAAGGACGCGAAAATTGTCGCAGTGCACATGGACGCAATTAACCACATGTCCCTGACTCGTGAAGAGCTACGCACATACGTCAAAAAGCAAGGTATCGAGAGCCGGGTCGATATTCCGGAAGATGGCGCTTCGCTGGAATTCTGACTCAAACCTTTTAGGTTCGGAATAAGGCAGGTGCTCAACCTGCCGATCTGAGCCTTCACTACCCAATCCCTATACTCGGATAATTTGACCGGAGAACGTTCATGAAACGTGGCCTTATAGTAGTCGATCTGCAAAACGAATACCTGCCCACCGGCAACCTGCCACTGATCGGCATTGAAGCGGCTGTCGCAAACGCTGTTCGAGTGATCAGCTACGCGCGCCGAACAGATGTTGCTGTTTTTCACATTCGGCACGAGTCCGGTGATGAAGACGCTCCGATTTTCGTCAAGGGCTCTAGCGGCGCAGGCATTCAACTTGCTGTTGCCCCTGTAGGTCACGAGCCTGTGATTGTAAAAAAACACATCAACGCCTTCCGTGAAACTGATCTTAAGCAGCAGCTGGAAGCTGCGGATATCCAGGAAATCGTGGTCATCGGTGCCATGAGCCATATGTGCATCGACGCGGTAGTGCGGGCGGCGGCAGACATGGGCTATCCCGTTACCGTTCTGCACGATGCCTGCGCTACCTTGGATCTCACATTCAACGGTGTAAACGTTCCCGCCGTCCAGGTGCATGCAACGATGATGGCAACTTTGGAGTTCGGCTACGCTACCGTCAAATCGGTGGACGAGTACCTGACGGCTTGACTGCGTGGCTACACGATTAAGCGGGGCCCTTGGGGCTCCTGTTTTCATCAACGCATCCATACTCAATTTCCAGGGCCCTTACTTGAGCGCTAGGCGTCCAGACCGATTTGTTTAAGCAATCCGGCCGTCTCATCTTCTAGGTATCGCGCCAGAGCTATCCTGCATGCCCTGCAATTTTGGGAAGATCAACTACACCCTTGAGAAATTGGGACTCACCGATCCTAGAGATAGGGAACCCGTTAGCCGCACTTGGGATGGGCTTGAGAGATTGCTCACCTATTCAACCGCGATTCAGTAGTGCTTTGGCCAACTCTTTGTTCGACCGACGTATTCCGGATTCGCACGGCCCTAGGACGCTGAGATGAGTGACAACCCTTAGATATTGCTCAACCCCAGGCGGGGCTAGATTGCGTGAAGCATTGCCCCTGTATCAAACTCCTAGATAATTTTCTGGGAGCTACCTAATGACAACCGCTAGCCACAATTTCACTACCCGACTTCTGATTGATGCTGGCGTCAGTACGGGCATGCGGGTATTGGATGTCGGATGCGGGACAGGTGACCTCGCTTTTCTGGCCGCAGGCCTAGTCGGCCCCTGTGGTGAAGTAATCGGAATAGACCAGGATGACAGACCTTTAAAGGTGGCCCAAAGCCGCGCGGGCGCGTATCAGCGACGGACACCAACTTTCATACAAGGCGAACTCCTTGCCCTTCCAAAATCACTAGGCTTTTTCGATGCCATCGTAGGACGACGGGTGTTGATGTACCAGGCTAACGCGATTGCGGTCATAGCCGCATTGAGTGCTCATCTTGCTCCCGGGGGAGTAATGGTTTTTCAGGAGCACGATACCACTATGGTTCCAGCGAGCTTGGATTCATTCGTCCTTCACAAGCGGGTTCAAGGCTGGATACGGGAAATGATCGCTCGTGAAGGAGCTGACCTGCATATCGGCTTTAACCTCCATAACATATTTACGAAAGCAGGGCTGGGAGTCGGCGGTCTTCGTGCTGAATGTATCGTTCAGACCCCAGACGTGTCCTACGAATTAGGGTGACATCGTCCAGGCCTGCTTGCCACGCATTCTCGATCTCGGAGTAGCATCTTCAGACGAGATTGGCATGAGCACGTTGCACCAGCGGTTGGACAAAGAGCGAACCCAGTCGGAGGGTATCTACATCGGTGATGTGATGTTCGGCGCTTGGGGTCGCATGCTTACCCAATGAAACGTCAGCGACTTGAGGTCAAGCCCGTGCTTGTAGCCTACTAAGCGAGCCAAGCATTCAAAGGCTTACGAGCCACGGGGCCGGCCGCAAAACGTGTTGTTTCACAGTGATCATGGCAACCAATACGGGAGCAGAGCTTTCCGCCAGAGGCGTGGCGATATCGCTCCAAACAAAGCATGAGCCGGCGTGGTAACTGCCACGACAATTCACCGATGGAGCGGCTATTACGTAGCTCGAGAACTGAATGGATACCGACTGTGAGCTACATGAGCGCTGCGCTGGCAAATCAGGATATCGGTCGGTATCTGATGCAGCAGTACAACTGACGGCGACCACACCAGTTCAATCAAGGGTCAGCGCCTGCGGTCGCTGAGGAAAAACTTAACGAAGTGTCCGGGATCAGTTGACCACTACACGATGCCGGTCAGTAAATTAAGGTGCCGGTAGCGATACCCAGTCATAGGGGCGTTACCGGCAATTTTCCAACTGGCCCTACGGCTCACAGGCCCTCGCCTCTTAGCGCTTTAGAATGGAGCGGCTGCAACTGTTCCAAGGCGTACAGTGAAGCGGCGATCTGCACCTCGAGTCGATCACCTTCAAAATGACGAGTGTCAGTAAAACTAGCATAGCGATCTTTCATCGCGAACAACCATGCAAAGCATATTGTCCCCGGCGCAATCCCCTCTATAGAATCGGGGCCAGCAACCCCAGTAGTGGCTATCGCCACGGTAGCGGGCCCACCCTTTAGCGCACCGTATGCCATTTCGCCCGCAACCTGCTCGCTCGTGAGGCCGTATTGATTGATCGTGTCGGCTTCGACGTGCAGGATCCGCTGTTTGGCTTCAGGAGAATAAACGACGTACCCGCTCTCCAGAAGCTGACCAGCGCCGGGCACGGAGGCCACTAAGGATATCATTTGGCCAGCTGTACAGGACTCTGCCGTGGACAGCAGCAACGAGTTCTGCCTGATGTATTCAGTGATCCTAACCAGCTCACTTTGATAATCGTCCATGAATCGCTCCACGGTATTAGCCTTTGGACTTTTTAGGGTCGGCGCTACGAGGATACGTGCGCTCCTCTTGGATGGTGCCATCTTCTTTATGGATCTTCAGCGAAGCGGTCTTTCCAGCAAGAAAATCAGTAGCTAATTTGACGATCTCTGCCTTCGTTTTCGCCGTCTTCGAAGCTCGAGTAGCGCCTTGTTTCTTCAGCTGCCAGCCGTCGGTGCTAGTGGTGACGTGGTAGTTTTCCATACCAATTCCCTCTGCGAATAGGACTCGTGTGTATCTGACAGTGAGCTCCTGAGTACCGACAAGTTCAGAATGGTTACTGCAGCGACCTACTCCGACGAATGCATTGGCGCAGAAGGAATTTTTCAATGCGACGGAAATCAGTTAGCCTACTCACGCTTTCAGGGGCGCTCCACATGAATAGCCATCTCTATATTATCGACTACATCATCCATGGCCAGCCCAGGAGCTTCGTGGTTCGCGCCGATAAGATGGATACTGTTGCCGCATGGCACTGGGCAAGCTGCGATGCCGGTTTTGGGTACATCCCGAAGAGTTCTCGCGACAAAACTAGAAAGACATCGAGGCCTGAGGCCGAGCGCCTTGGAATATCAGAAATGAAATGGCGCAGCGCGGAGCCCTCCGTTGCCTGAATCAGCTTAACTGATGCTAAAACGGCGAATTAGGCAATTCGGATAAAAGGCCGCGAATTGCTTGATCCAGAATGGCGCAGCAGATTGGCTAAACCTCTCGTCAACTGAACCACCAGGCTCAACATCCCGATTGAGGCGATCCGTACTATCGGCACAACGTAAATTTGATTACTACCGTGCAGATCTTGCCGTAGTGAGCCATAATCTATTTACTCTTAATCATCTCAGGAAATACGAATGTCTAAACTCGCTGAATTCCGCCGTCTCGAACGTCATCTTGCCGAACAACTCGCTGCACTGGAAGCCATGAAAGGCGACAAGGGGCTTGAGCAAGAAATCGAATTTGAGAGCAAATTGCGCGCTTTGCTGGGTGAATATAACAAAAGCCTAGGGGACATCATTGCGATCCTGGATCCCCAGAATGACTCCAAATCTACCCGTACTGCGCCTGCCCCGGCCAAGGCGAGCCGGAAAGCTCGTGCATTGAAGGTCTATAAAAACCCGCATAATGGCGAGGTGGTCGAAACCAAGGGCGGCAATCACAAGACCCTAAAAGAATGGAAGGCAGAGCACGGCTCGGACACAGTCGAGTCCTGGTTGTCCTGATCGCATCTTCTAGGCGCGTAGGCGTTGTCAGTGCACCTACGGGCTCAGCCCAGCTTCCGAATGCGGGTTGAGAACTCGGTGACCTGCTCGGAAGATAAGCATTCGAGGCTCCCGAAGTGTTGAAGGTGCTGAACCATGATCTCGCGGCTTCCCGGTTGGCCGCTGACAATACGTCTGCAGGTCTTCTCCAAAATCAACCTGGCGAGCTCTGGATTGTCGATTTTTGACGCGTCAAAAGCTAAGGCAACCGCGCTCGCCAGCTCTCCCAGATCCGGATTTGCTCTGTGCAAGGCGCGTAGGGCGTTTAGTTGCCTAGCTGTGATCGGTAGCGACATGAACCCTCCTGGATCAACGTGTAACGAGCACGCTTGCCGCGTCTTTTAGACATTCTCTACGGGCCTTACACATGAGCCAGTAAGGTTAGTTGATAGGTTTTCCGCGCGTCAACTTGATCGCGTCGCAATCCGCTTATCGAGGGCCTACTCAATGCCGTGTCTTACACGCGACCGTATCAACTGGTGCCCCTTGAATGCGCTTGGATGGCTATGACATACATTCACACATAGCCGTGACCGATAAACAGCGCCCATACCGCAAGGTTGTTGGAGCATACAGCACCTGCGTTACGATTTGAGATACTTCGCGGTAGGGTTGTAGCGTACACCTGCATCAGTCGTACCGATCCGCCATACAGTAGACGGTAGATCGCCGTTTGGAAGTGGCCGGGAACTTGCGCAGGCCGGTGCTCCTCTCCTGTAGGTGATCCCTCAGGAGTGATGAACCATGGAAAACTCAATTTTCTGGACGGCGTCCGCTGTGATCGTCTTGCTGTTAGACGTCTGGGTACTGACAAGCGTGTGGCGAAGCACCAAAAGCTCTGGTACGAAGCTAGGCTGGACGGTGTTGATCTTCATATTGCCGGTTGTTGGACTCGCTATCTGGGGCATCGCGGGGCCAAGAGGTGTTGCTATCCCCCCAACATCTGATAGCCATAGCAAAGGCTGAAGCCAATCATATCAAACCGGTAGAAATCGTTCATTGGAGATAACCATGTCAGACTCAAATTCGTATGATATAGCGGATGGCACCCAGTTCCCGCCTGAAAATACTGATCCTCTTAGCCCTGGCCGTACTGACTTGAATCCGAGTGATGAAGAAGGCATTGATGAGCTGCCTAACAACGAAGTTGATGCGCCAAGTGATGAGTCAACTAATCCCTACGAGAAGGGCGTACCTGATATCGATCCCGACAACGCTGAAATGGATGACCAACCAAACCCCCGATAACTTGATCAGCTCATTGAATGTCGTGCGATGGTCTGAATTCTAGACCATACTGGAAATGGATCGTTAGCCGAGCGGCAAGGAATGTCCCTAACCAGGGGCATTCCGCCGATTTACAAAGGTCTCGTGCTCAAGCTGTTACTCTAGAGCCTGCATTAACACAGTGGTGACGCTCAAAACTTGTAGTGGAGTGTCTGCTTGATGCTGGTTTCGGGGCTCCAGAGCGACTTGATTTTTGGGTAGGCGCTATCTCGCCTCAGCTTGCAAGGAATGGATCATTGAAGCGAATCATTACTGGTGATACCCTCAAAGATGTACATCATGAAGACCCATCTAAAATATTCGTGACGGTACGCGACCGACTGGATTTCTACCGGAACGAAATTCAATGTGAAACAACTGTTCTGTCTGACCGCAGCAATGCTTACCTAGGCGCGCAATCGTTTTTGGTCGTTGTCTACGCGTCAACTATGGCGAACCTGAATTCAGAGTGGGGCAAATTCTTCACCCTGGTGCTACCCGTTCTCTTAGCCTTGTTTGGAGTATTTCTTTCGATTCAGGCTTGGCCAGGACTGAAATCGTCTTACGACGTTATCGACCATTGGTACGCCAAGCAAACATTCATGTTGCGCAACGAACCGCTAGCAAGTCTTGACCGCGATGATGCTCCTCTCTTTCACTATAGAGAGACAATGCAAAACGGAAACAATAAAGCTCTTGCATTTTCAATGCGTACGCCATGGATATTCGGTAGTTTGTGGGTCTTACTAGGCAGTTTTACTCTTTATGTACACGTTGGAAGTCAGTAATCGCAAATCTGAATTACCTTGCAGTTATGCTAATGAGCGAACATAACTAAACGTGCTGCCCAGTTGGGTACTCAGCGCCACCCTAGGACTATTTTGAGTCCGCCCTAAGCCGTTCATAGGTCAAGCGCATGTCAGAAGCCCAACCGTCCACCACTGGCTTGACGTCTTCAAGCTTGAGTTGTGTTTGATCATTTTCTAACGGTTTACCTCTGCCTTTGCGTACCACCTCTGCCAGCACTTGGTTGCTATCGGTATCCAGAAAAGCCGCCTCCTTTGCGATTTCCACTGTCTGGTCGCGACCGCCCGCAGCGGTGTTTACTGCTGCGGCGACTAAAGCGATAGGGATTACCTCATAGGCTTGAGGCCTTCCAGGCGTGTCGAAACTGGTGTCTGATCACTACAGAGCCGCAGCAGACATGTTCGTGAAATGGGCGTTGAGCGATTCAAGACACTGCAACGTTGAAGTTGCCGAATGGTTCCCTTCCCCTGAGGCGAGAAGTCGGCTGCTTGAGGTACCGTATTTTTCGCAAGCCCAAGCTTTTGGAACTGAACAGGATGCAAAAAGTGGAAGCTTGGCTAAGCTAGCAATAGGTGATGACGTCAGGTTGGTCAGGAAAACAGCCGTTGTAATGCGTGCCAAATGAGAGCAATGGATATGCGCAAGAAGTCCCAGTCATGGTTTGTCCCGCTCCTGATTCTTTTTGCCGTCCTATGGGCAATGGGGAAGAAAGACACTCCTCCTGCCCCGTTACAGCCAAGCGCCCTGAGCACACCGAGTACGCTAGGGTCGATTTCGCCGACCCCGTCCTCAGCGCCGGCCCTTGTCTCTTCGACTGAGCACTTTGTGAGCGCTGATAATCTCAATGTCAGGGATCAACCAGGCGGAAAGGTCATCTCCAAACTGAAGCGCGGGGAAAAAGTTCAGGTCTTCGAGACGAGGAATGAATGGGCACGCATCAGCATTGATGGTCAGTCTTCGAAATGGCTTTCAGCAAAAAGCCTGTGCAGCGGATCGGGCTGTTACGTCGTTTCGAAACCCAAACCAGTGGCTCAGCCAGCACAGCCTGCTCGCCAACAAAGCGCTGGGTACGGGTCGTCTTGTCCTTGCTCATCGGGCAACGTGTGCATCGGGCCTCGCGGAGGTCGTTACTGCATTACCACCGGCGGTAACAAACGATACGGCGTCTGATCTGAATGTGGATGCGTTTGATCGTATAGCCGGTGATCTGCCCTCTACCGTCAGGACTGTCCGCAACAATTACACCGCGCAGTAGTCCAAAGCGGCACATATGCCAGCGTTCAGAGGATGCACTGATGAAGGTGTTCATAAGCTCCGTTGTAAGAGGATTCGAGCAGTTCAGAGTCGCAGCCAAAGACGCCGTGGAAACACTAGACATGAAACCGGTCATGAGCGAGCACTTCGGAGCGCGAACCTACTCGTCGGAGCACGCTTGCCTAACAGAGGTCGACCAGTGTGACGTATACATCCTCATCTTAGGCGCTAATTACGGCTATGAACCCCAGCCGGGTATCTCGGTTACGCAGCAAGAATTCCGCCAGGCAGTGAATAAGCGAAAACCGGTTCTGGTCTTCATCCAGCAGACTGACTTTGACGCGAAGCAGGCCGTGTTCGTCAACGAGGTATCTGACTACAAACAAGGTTTTTTCAGAGCCTCATTCTCAGATCCCCAAGAGCTGTTGAAAGCTATCGTCCAAGGCCTAAGCAGGATGGAGAAATCCAAAACTCACTTCCCGAGAAAGCATTTCACGAGCGCATCACAGAGGCATCAAGCTTTCGCTCCTACGGCGGGCACTCATACGCGCCGCAGCTTGAGTTTGCTTTTTTGCCCCAACCTTTAGAGCAACATGCTGTGCATGGAGCTGCCTCACGCCGCGATGAAATTTTCCAAAGCTTTCATAACCTAGGCTTGGCGAAATTCAAGCAAGGCTACGAAGAGTGGGACGACAGATCGTTCACAGGTTTGAAATCTGGAGATACGTCCTGGCGCGTTTTCGACGACGGGCTCGTCCTCTTGGAAACTGATGCAAGCATGCCAGTGGAGGGGCGTACTCCGGGTCTCTATTTCGTGTCACCGACCAACCTGTCAAAGCTGATTGTGTCGTGCTTCGAGGTAGCCGCGTTCTGCAGTGGTTGGTATCGAATTAGGTTGAAGAATTTAGATATGGCGAAGATAGAAGAGCCGCCAGCAACGGCGCCTAGCAGCTACTCCATGCCTATGCGCCGTGAAAAGGTAGTTAGTGAGTCGCGACTTTTCATCCCTGCTACACGACCCATGGTGGAGCTATGGACACAGGAGAGCATCGTGAGAATGGCCAGAAGCTTGGCTTATTGATAAATGCCCCATGAGGGAAGAAACCCGCCCACCTCGTACCTCGGCCACCATGATCCAAGGTAGTTCGGTCAATCGTCAGCGTGCCACAGACGCCCAACGGTGCTTCTGGGTAATCCCAACTGCCTGCAGATCTCTGCCTGAGAAAGACCTTCTGCCTTGAGTTTGCGTACTGCCTCGAGCCTTTCTGCGGCTGCGATTCTCTGTGATGTGGTGAGCTTTTGCGGCTCGGCAGGCAGAGGTTCATCGAGAATTCCTAGCCGCATGAGTTCTATCATCGCTTCATTCAAGACGGAGCGTGCTGTCTTTCCCTCATCGGCTGCGGCCACCAGTGTGAGCAGCGCTAGAGGCTTTAGGCCCAGCGCCTGAGCCAGATCAGCACTCAGATCGATAGTCGGTGTCGCCGTCGCAGCCTCTAAGCGGCTTATGTAAGCTTGGTCAGCTTGATGCTGAAGGTCTGCTTGCAATAAGCCATTTCGAATCCTCAGCCACTGTAGCGTCGCCGCATAAGCCTTCCGCAGGGACATCCAACCTACCTCTCCCAAAAAAGAGACGGTATGACGCGTTTGCTAGATCCCACACAAATGCATATAATCATATCGATGGGATTTCTGGCTTGTTGCCCGGTATTTTGCGTGTTCGCAGAGCCTGGATTTTTGGGTTCGCACCATGAGGATCATCAATTTATGGGTAATTCTTCGGAGCATGAGTTGCTCCGCGAGGGTGAGATATCGTCCTTTGGAACGGAGCTGCCTCAAACCGAAATAGAGGCATTGGTGGCGGATCAATTCGGCCGGAAGCCGTACTGTTTGGTTGAGGACTGGCTGATCTTTCATGTGGACGAGCCTCCTGAATCGCTCGACAGGGTGCGTGCCATAGGCCTGCAGCCAATGTTCCTTTATTCCCATTGCGTCGCCTACGACAACCAAGGGCGGTTTCCTCCTGGCGGGTGGGTGCGGTCGACCTTGTGCAAATCGTTCGACGGCGCTTGCCTGTTCGAGACGCGCAACACGGTTTACGTGCTGATGGGTAAGGGACGGGAGATGACTGCTTCATTGAAGACAATATTCGACTTACGTTAATCGCGGGGGCTAGACGTGCCTGCTTCACACGAGAGACACGATGTTCCGGATTCACATGCAAGACCAGGCTGGCCCTGTTGGGATGTTTGGAGAAAGCCGGCGCACTTTCACGCGGTGTCATGATCTCTCGCAACGCATTGGTATCACGTCAGTATCAAGCGCTGGCATGAGGGGCGATTCCGGGCTTATGAGGAGATGGTCAGCGATGAGCCTCGACTCGTAGAGTTGTTGATAGCCCAGGATGACAGCCTAGCGGTAGAAGACGTTCAGGTCGTCACACCAGCCTGGATGAATAAAGGATCGAGTTGGAAAATGGAAAAACTGACATCTCTGCCGATGGGCTTCAACCAGGTTGAGGTGCCGATCTGCGTGCTCGAGGTCGAAGGCGGTCAGGTGTACGTGAATACGCATCAGCATGACCTTGATATTAGCTCCCTGACCGAGGTGAAGGAGTTCTACCGGCGCAGTGCTGCGACCACTGATTTGGCTTCAACAGCGGAGGCTATGTAGCCATGGCCGAGATCAACACTGTTGCGGTCGACTTGCACGTTAAACGCTACTCGGACTTTGACCTGCTTCGCCTCGCCAGAGCAGCGAGACAGGATTACGACGGGCTGGTTACTGCGTTTCTGGTGGGTGTCCACATTCATGCCTGCAGCGCCGTCGGTGTTGTCTTCAGTCACATTTCCCCAGGGCCATACCAACGATTTGCGGATGGTCGTCTGATTCGAACATCGGATATTCAATCTGCGACGAAGCAAGGCAGGTTTTGGGTAATCAACACAGTCAACTCGAAGTACGTTATTGCGACGTTCAGGCGTGATGTGGGACGGCGTAGCCTGCATGAGTTCATCCGTATAGCCGAAGACAGGTATTTGCCAACGCCTGATCGCCTTCAGTAGCCCTTCGTTGTCCCCCGTCTCGGGCCGGCTGTCGTAAACCAAGTCCCGCTTTAGCGGGTCTTGGCCCTAGCGGGCTTCCATCCTCACGCCTGCGGCCATCCCCGGCCTGCGCGCTCAGCTTGCGGTTTGATCGCAAATCACTTGGCCGGGCCTCTACCCCTACATTGAACCTCGAACAGTATAAAGATGCCGCCAGAAGTCCTGCCCGAGATCGACATTGGAGAGTTTTGTCAGCGCTATCCGCAGCTGTTTTCTGATCCTAGCGTCGATGTGATTTACTGCGGGCAATCCGAATAAAACCTGGTGGCACCCTGCTGATCCTACCCAGCAACGGCGCAGGCGATGACTGCTCCCGCTTCGCCAACAAAATGAGCTGTTTATCCACAGGTCGTAATGCAAAGCTTGGCTATTAGTCAGATCACCACCAAACCGCTATCGATTGAACAAGATTTGGATTTGTGCAGAAGACTGGGCTGCGGGCTAGAAATTGCAGAGAGCAAGCTGTCGACTGACTACAGTAAGGCGAAAGACCAGCTTGCGCACATTAAAGAATCAGGCATCCGTATCACCTCCATACAACCAAGAAAAGTCCCTGCTTCAGGCTGCATTGCTTCGGCGGCCGTCGACACATTCTTCTACATCACTGATCTCTGCACCACCCACCGCACGCATGCGAGATTCCGAATGTTATCGAATCATGCTACGTCAGTATCTACAGTGACTGATTAATCGCCACCCTTCATTCGCCTCGCGATCAGATATACCCCTAGGCCAATTAAAGCCGTAGACGCACCAATGTATCCAGTACTCGTCCACCCCAAACCAGCAGTGATAGCCATGCCGCCAAACCATGGCCCTAGTGCGTTCGCCAGATTGAACGCTGCGTGGTTCGATGCCGCTGCCAGGCTAGGCGCCTCATGGGCGATGTCCATCAACCGAATCTGCAGCGGAGCAGCCAATGCCAGCATAGTACCTACCAGGCCTATACCAATCGCCACACCCCACAGCGAACCTGCAGCAAAGGGAAAAAACAACAACACTGCTATCGACCACACCAGCAACACTCCTACCGCACGAAATTGCAAGCGATCGAAAAGCTTGCCGCCGACGATGTTCCCAATAATACCGCCTACACCAAATGCCGCCAGGCCGAGCGGAATCCACTCCGGTGATGCATGCGTTACCTCAAGCATCGTCGGGGCCAAATAGCTAAACACGCAGAACATGCCCGCAAACCCAATGGACGCAATGGCAAGGGCCATCCATACCTGAGGATGCTTGAAAGCGCGCATTTCCTTGATTGGATCGCTACGCAATTCATCACGACGGTTAGGCACAAAGCGCCACACTAGGGCAAGAGAGGTGATCGCGATCAGCCCCACAAGCGCGAATGCAGAGCGCCAACCGAAAAATTGCCCTAACAGCGTCGCAATAGGGTTACCTAACAGCATCGCTAAGGTAAGCCCCATCATCACTCGTGCCACGGCGGCGGCTCGCTTGTTTGCAGGCACCATGCTTGATGCTACTACTGCGGCAATACCGAAAAAGGCGCCGTGAGGAAGACCGCTAATGAAACGAAACACCATCAGGGTCTCGTAGCTCGACGTGAACGCAGTCGCTAGATTGCCTATGGCATACAGGGCCATCAGCAGGATCAAGAGGTGTTTGCGCAGCAACTTGGCTCCGAGGATGGCCAGTAGCGGGGCACCTACCATAACGCCCAAGGCGTAGGCACTGATGGCATGCCCAACCTGCGGCTCACTTAAGTGAAGGTTGGTTGCGATGTCAGGCATCAGTCCCATGATGGCGAACTCACCTGTTCCAATGGCAAAGCAGCCAACCGCCATGGCTGCTTCCGTTTTGGAAGCGGAGCGGGAGGGTAGGACAATATCGGGGGCTAGCGGAATGGACATGAACGTCGCCTGTTCTAAAGGTGGTAAAGGAAAGAATGGGTAGCACTGACGCACCAAGGTCTCAGACACGTTCCCACCAGATTAACCTTGCAATCAACCAGCCAGATAGGCCAGCCGATGCTCACCAATGCCTGTGCACTGGGTCATGGCAGATAACGAGTTGATCTGATGATGAGCACGAACTCGCAGGCCGAGTAATCGCAGGTATGCGACACCGAAATTCCGGCCTCTACCCTGACGAATAACCCCAAAATCAACGAGGAGCGGGTGCCGGGAAGGCCGGCCGCATTAGCGAGGGATGTTCGTAAGCATATGGAATGTACTGACGCAAAGGGGAAACAATGCGTTGCATAAACTGAACAATGAGATTGGTACTATATGCTTACTCCATGAGAATCCAGATATGCGAAATCGTCCACTTTTGATATTAATGTTGATGCTCAGTGCTCTTGACCTTGCCAGTACCGGTGCATTTTATTTTTCACTTTCAGAAATAAAATCATTCTACGGAGTTAGCGAGCTCGAGCTCAACATGTTGATATTTCCGCCTACTATTATAGCGATCATACTTATTTCGCAAAACTGTCGCTTTATAGACTCGTTAGGTAGAAGGAAATTCCTGAGGTTTTTTCTAAGCGTCTACGTCTTAGGATGTGCGATTGGATTGGTCGGAGAAAATTTCATGTGGCTTCTTACCGCGCGCTGCATCATGGCGATAGGGGCAGCCGCTTTTGTAACCACTGCTCGAAGTCTTACATTCGAATTACATTCGTCAGACGAGAGAATGAGAGGGGTCAACTACTACGCTAGCGGTTTGGCCTTGGGGATGGCCTTGGGCCCCTTCATCGCCTCAAGCGTACCGTTTGGCCGTCTCATGCAGGCAGGCTTTGTAGTTTTCGGTCTTACAGCGTTAGCTTGTTTAGTCATAAATGAATTAACCATTGAACCTTCAAATGATTTCCACGCCCCTGCTCAGAGCCAGTATCAGAGCCAGCGCTCAATGGCAGCAATGCTGAGTCCGATAGTAATGCTCCTGATAATGCTAACATTCGCGCCATCCTTATACCGTGAAATGGGTACAGCGACGACATTAGTCTTAATTGGAGCAACTTGGTCGATCTACACTGGAGGAATTATATTATCAAGTTCAAAAACTCATAAATTCAGTATCTATAGTTTTTGGCGGAAAAGCAGGGCATTCCGGTTAGGAATTACTGCATTTAGTCTCTGCTTTCTGGTTATAGGATTCAACAGTTTCTATATATTCAATATCCTCAAAGATAGCAGTCAAATTACATGGGGTACGCTAGGCTCAGCCTATTCGACAGGATTTCTTTCGAGCCTGATCGCTTGGTTGGTCATGTATCACCTTCTTCCTAGAACGCAGGGCTCAAAGCCCTTCTGGATGACAGGAGTTGCTCTTTTTGGGCTGTATCTGGTTATCTTGGTTTGTATCACGAATGGTTACGGCGGAGTTAAGGCCTTTGCGCTCGGTGCTGCGGTGCTAGGCGTTGCTAGCATGTTCGTGCTGGCGTCGACGTCCATGCTGACTTTCCGAGATCTCCAGCAAAATCGCCATGAGTTCGGGCATGCGTTGCAGATTAAAAACGTGCTGAGCCAATTTTTCACGCTGATTGGTGTAATCGCAAGCCAGATCGTATTCTTGCACTGACAACCTGAATTATCGCGGCTGAAGATATCGAGGCAATGGACGATGAACCTGAACGATCTGTACTACTTTTTTTTAGTCGTCAAGCATGGCGGATTTTCAGCAGCCGAACGGTCTTCAGGGTTGACAAAATCTGCACTGAGCAGAAGGATTACCCAACTGGAAGAAAGACTACAAGTTCGATTAATCAATCGAAACACTCGAAACTTCTCACCTACCCCTGCTGGGCTGACGCTTTACGAGCGTACCCAGTTGCTTGTGCAAGAGGGTGAAGCTGCGTATGCATGCATGGCTACCCTCACCGATCATCCATCCGGACAGCTTCGGGTGCTGGCTCCAACTTTATTGGCGCAACTTAACCTCGCAATATTGCTACCTGGCTTCCTGAAAGCTTACCCAGAAATAAAAATCGTTGTGGAAGCTAGCGATCAAAGCCTGGAAATAATCGAAAACGGTTTTGATGTCGCATTTAGAAACAACAAGGACATTGATCCAAGCTCGGGGCTCATCGCAAGAACCATAGCTGAAATTGAGCTCATAGTGGTATGCAGTTCTGACAGCCCTGATATTGGAGAATTAAAAGCCCCATCAGATCTCAAAAAACGCCGCCTAACCAGTTCAGTGCTTGACCGCCTTGAAGGTGCAGTTGAATGGACTTTTATTAAAGACGGCGAAAGTCGAACAATCAAATTTCAACCATCACTGTTTTGCCTAAATCCAGCAGTACAACTGGAGGCGATCAAAAATGGAAGTCTTATCGGCCTGATCCCCAGCGTTCTTGCCGAAGCTGATATAAAAAACGGAAGCGTGTTGCGGATTCTACATGAGTGGCAAACGGAGACTTATAAAATTTACGCAGTTTACCCATCTCGTAAAAATATGAATCCCGCCCTGCGCGCCTTCCTAGATTATATGTACCTACATCTCCCAAGGCAGATCGCCGGAATTTAATTCGAGGAACAATTATGTCAAGCGTTCGCCAATTGGCCGAAGATCTATTAAATAGCAAAATTGAAATTGTTGATCTGTCACACACATTAAAGTCTGAGTTCCCGACCCTTACACTTCCTCCGCAATTTGGTCAGACATGGGCGTTCAAAAAAGAGGAAATTTCGCGCTACGATGAGCGCGGGCCAGGTTGGTACTGGAATAACTTTTCCTGCGGCGAACACACCGGAACTCATTTTGATGCGCCTATCCACTGGTACACAGGGGCCGATGCTCCAGAAAACTCAGTTGACCGTATTGACCCAAAGCGATTTATGGCTCCGGCTGTGGTAGTAGATGCTTCTCACGAAGTGACTAAGAACCATGACTGGATTCTCGAGCCCGAATTCATACTTGAATGGGAAAACGCACACGGTAGGATCACCTCTGGATCATGGTTCCTTTTTAGAACGGGCTGGTCGGAGAAAATCGATAACCCTCTCGAATTCGCGAACTTAATCGACGGCTCGCCGCACACCCCTGGCCCTAGCCAGCGCACGGTGGAATGGTTGATCGAAGAGCGTAATATCGTCGGCTTCGGCGTCGAGACCATTAACATCGACGCAGGGCAATCCGGTAGCTGGGAAGTCCCATACCCTTGCCACAACCGGATGCTAGGCGACGGTCGATTCGGTCTGCAATGCCTGAACAATCTGGAGAAGCTGCCACCAACGGGGGCTGTCATCGTCTCGGCACCCTTAAAAATCGAGGATGGCTCAGGTAGCCCGCTACGTGTATTGGCCATCTTCGACCGATAGTGAGTCTAATCCCCAACGCCTCATTCTAGGCGTTGGGGGCGGCCCTTACTCGTAGTAAAAACGTAGCCCGACTTGAAGAACGCTCTGTTCTCTCGCATCGGAAACACCATAAGCGCCAGAGATGTACGCATTCTGCCCAGTGCCCCCGGTGACCTGATAGACACCCGATACATAGCCCAGTAAATATCGATTCAGGTTATAGAAATAGGTAATACCCATCTGGTTCGCGCTTGAATCCCCAAGTTTGGCATTACCATCCATGTAAGCGTAGTTCGCGTATACGCCTGATTTATCATCGAATGGAACCAATAGGCCAAGCAGATAAGAATCAATCCCTGCGTCGCTATAGGTGTTGTTTGTCTTGGTGTATAACCCATCTAAAACAACATTTCCGAACTCATAAGCAAAACCGGCGCCGTAGTTCTCGATACCGTCTTTTCCGTCATTAATAGATTTATGCTCGGCGTTGGCGTAAGCCGCTGTCAATCTTAAAGGCCCTTTAGAATACGCAGCACTGTAACTTGTCGTGCGGCCGAAATTGTTGGAGCTATCTTTGTCGCCCTCTGCATACATGGCGCCTAACACCACACCATTGAAACTAGGGGTTTTATATTTTATAGCGTTACCCGTTGGGAAGCC
Source organism: Pseudomonas sp. CFBP 8758 (assembly GCF_014841725.1). Classification (NCBI taxonomy): domain Bacteria; kingdom Pseudomonadati; phylum Pseudomonadota; class Gammaproteobacteria; order Pseudomonadales; family Pseudomonadaceae; genus Pseudomonas; species Pseudomonas sp. CFBP 8758. Next base: position 20,979 of record NZ_JACYUK010000014.1, read on the forward strand.
GCCTGCAATCCGGTTGTAGTCGATAGAACCGAAAGGTAGCCCTAAATTGAAAGGCCCGGCGTGAACTTGAAAAAGAGAAACATAACCCAGGTTTTTACCCCAGCGCTCTGCGGAAAGCGTTTCAAACATAAAATCCCACTGCTTACCGACAAAGACATCCCCATAAGGTGTCTTTACCCCACCATACGCCTGCCTACTGAAAATGCCATGACCGGTGATACGCAAGTCCTGCAGCGAGTAGCCGGACTCAAGTTTGAAAACTCCCTTATAGCCATCGGCGATGCTGCCCTCCCCCTTGAGTCCGAAGAAATTCGGCGAAAGCCGTCCCTCCTGATAATGGTACTCCTGCTCTCCTCCAATGTTATTATGGGTATTCCAACCCACGTCAGTCAGTATATATGGCTTAAGGAAATCCTCAGCACCAGCAATTACCGGTAAGCAAAGGAGGGAAGCCAAAGCAATAGCGCTCTTCATCATCAGCCTCTTTGTATTTATGAGTTACGGCAGATTTGAGTAGGTGTTTCGAAAAGGTGGTCTATGCCACCGTTTGCCGTTCCAATTCTGTGAGCGCTTCGTACTCGACGACTATCCAAAACAGATAAATTTTTTATCCGCTTCGTGGCCTAAGTTTGCAGTTCAGTTGAGAACTGTACGACTTTCATTAAGCTCATCCGCCGACAGCAACCAAAATAAACAGAGCAATATGGACGAAACGCGTTTTGCATATACATTTTACGCAAAGAATATCCACCTAGTGCAATAATTTTTGTTTAGAACCTCGCCCTGCTTGTAAAGTTTAACCGATCAATAGTCAATTGCGAACAAACATCAAAAGCAGCGAGCCTGATCATGAGAGCATTCAACGGCGTACCGCAGCTGGATATTGATATCTTTAGGAACGACGAGTCGGGCGCTCACGCTTGGATGACGAGTATTTGCGGCCCACATGATTTGAACGTCGCCCGACCTGGCCACGTTGACTTTCGACATGTGGGACGCGTGCTCAATACAGCTACCATTGGCTACATAGAGTATGGGACGGATGCCCAGATCGACGTGTATGAACTATCAAACTTCGATAATTTTTGCATCAGCCTGCCGATTGTAGGCTCACAGGAATTGATACTCCAAGGAAAAAGCATTCTCTCTGATCAAAATACCGGATGTATCATCGCTCCATTTCAGGCTCAGCGTCTTTCAATGGACAAGCCTTGCAAAAAAATCCAGCTTACCCTTCCATCAGCGCTCTTACACGAAAAGCTTGAACATCTCCTAAGACGCCGAGTAGCCAGCCGCCTTGAATTCTCACCCTCAATTGATGCGGCGAGCGGAGCATCGGGAAACTGGTGGGGACTTATCAAGTACTACCTTGACGAAAGCCCACTTGGTTTGAGTGCATTTGGAAAAATGCATCTAGCTGCTGAAATCGAGTCAATTATTGTAAAGAGCCTCTTATTCAGTCAGCCCAGCAACTACACCGACGAACTCACAGAGACAAGTGAAAAAACAATACCTCCACATATAAAAAAGGCGAGATGCTTCATAGAGCTTAATGCAAAGTACGAGCTCTCACTAGAGGACATAGAAACAGCTGCGGGAGTCTCACGCTACAAGCTATTGAATGACTTCAGGAAGTGCCTAAACACATCGCCCATGGCCTATTTGAAAAAATACAGACTTATGAAAATAAGGGAGGCACTACTTAGTGATCGATGTTCCACAAACGTTTCGACAGTCGCAATGAACTGGGGCTGCTCGCACCTCGGAAGATTTTCAACGGAGTACCGAGCCCTATTTGGAGAAAGCCCGAGCGTAACCTCACGCCGCTTCGACTCTAAAGCACATGAATAAAACATAATCAAGCGGTACCTTTTCGCAAGAACTGGATAGATCTTGCTCCTTATCTGGATTGGATTTTAGAGCATCCTGAGCGAACTTGTAGTTTCCGACAGGGCGTCAGTAACAGCTATTGATGAACACCGTTTGCCAACAATAACCGGAGAGCATATGGCCACCTTCAGCAAGTCAACAGACGATCACTCATTAGAGTCTGTGCCTCACAGTGAACGCCAGAACTGGCTTCAGTTAACCTGGAATACCACCGGAATCGTCACGACTCTCATCCAAATATTTCTCGGTGCACTGGTGACATTTGTTGCCGGCATCTGGATTGGTATAATTGCAGGCCTAGTAGTAACCGTGGTAGGCGCACTCTTGGGGTGGGGAGTTGGACATGTTGCCTACAAGACAGGGCTTGCCAGCTCTATGCTATCGCGTCAACACGGTTTTGGCCGAAAAGGTTCTGCATTGGTAGCGCTTACGTTCGGCTTTATGATAATTGGGTTCATCGCGCTTGAAAACGCCTTGCTTTACAAAGGTTTATTATTCTGGCTTGGCCTTGAAGATACCTTACTGCTGCAGGTAGCAGTTTATGGCGGGATGTCGGTTGTATGGATCCTACTTACAGCCTTTGGTTTCCAAGTGGTAGCTCGGTTTTCGTCCATCACGCTGGTTGCATTTCTAGCGCTACTGGTCTACATGATGTTCGACGTAATCCATTCGTCAGGTCAGAGCTGGGAAACAGTGTTGTCCTTCGGGGCGCAATTTCCTCCTGAGGCCTTGGCAGCTATGGGTGCGGACACCGATATGGGCAAATTCGTCTTCTGCATTAATGTGCTGATCGGCTCAGCAGGTGCTTTGGCACTTATTGATGGCGACCTGGGTCGATATGCAAAGTCCAGCAAGGACATTTTGGTCGCGGCCATTTTTGGCAACGTGTTCATGGACATCGTGATGCTCATTTTTGGAGCGGTCATTATGTATGCCGGTACAGAACGACTGGTAGAATACTATGTGGCCCGAGGCATGAACCACGAGACGGCATTGCAGGCGGTACTTCAAAGCCCGGACAGCGTTGCCGCTGCGTTTGTCATTTTTGCTGGTAGCCTTGGTGCGGTCATGCTTTTTCTTGCCCAGGGTAAAGCTCAGGTGCTCAACACGTACAGCGCTTCGTTGTCTCTTACAGGATTGGCAGACGTAGCGTTCGGATGGCGCCCTGGTCGCATCTTATTTGTCATCCTAGCCAATGTGCTGGCGTGCGTTATGTTGGCGGGATCTATCCTGGAGTGGGTCAACAGTTTCATCACCATCCTAGGAGTACTCACAACCTGTTTCGCCGGCATCATCATAGCGGACTATCTTATCGTGGCCCGCCTCGGATCGAATCGTTCAACACCCGAAGTAAACTGGGCTGGTGTAGTAACGGTTGGCATTGGCTTCGTACTGGCTCACTACGTACTCAAAGCATGGGTTCCCATTGAATTCGCTACATCATTGATAGCATCCTTCGTTCTTTATCCAACGCTTCGATTAGTTAGTCGAAAAAAATCACTTGCAGCGGCAACCTGATAATCAAACAAAGGCCAGCACGCTGGCCTTTTTTTCTTCATTCGATCACCAAAATTTCCATGTATAGTTAGTCGCTAGCCTATTTTCATCAAAGTCAGAGCCATATCGGCTTTTGATCTGGATGTTCCTCATCTCAAACCCCAACCCCTTAAGAGCTCCTCGTTGTACAACATAGCTCACTACAAAGTTTCGCTCGCTTTCCAACCCGCGTGACAAATCTTCTCCGCGATCAATTTCGGTACCTCGCATATATCGGGTCATAAATTTCAGCCCGGGAATCCCAGATTTCGTAAAATCATAATCATAGCGAGCCTGCCACGAACGCTCTTCTGCTTGGTAGAATGCAATCGTCGACCAGTTCACCAAATGAAGCTGTGGCGCATAGCCGAGAAGGGGGAAAGGATCCGACCCATCCATCTCTTGATAGGCGATGGTGAACGCATGCCCGCTCTTGCGTAAGGACGTCATCAAACCCAGCGATTTGTTGTCGTAGTCTCCATTCAATTGCTGGCCATCACCCGTATTTTTGTAATACCTGACGTCGTTCTTCAACGAGTAACCATCACCAAGGTCTGCGATGTACGTCAGCCCTAGATAGTTCTGGTTGTAGATATCCTCCAGCTGCGCGTAGAAATAGCTGACACTGAGCGCAGGGCTAAACGTGTACGTACCGCCGGCGAAATTCAAACCGTCACTGCCCCGATCAGGGGTTCCCAAAAGGTAGAGTTTTTCACGGTTAGAGGATTCTCGGGATGCGAACGTCCAGAAACGTCCAGCATTCAAGGTCAATCCATCCCACTCTTTGGACTCCACGGTCGCGCCCTGGTAGGTCGTCACGAGTTGGCGTGAATCGTCCAGATACGCGACAGGCAGCGTCGGTCGATGCTCGCCAATCTTGACCTCTGTCTTAGAGGCTCGCAGCTTAACGGCTGCGCCCGACCGCCCGTATTCTTTTGCCTGCTCTTTACGACTCCGGTCGTACGGGATGATGGAGTCCGGGCCTCTTCCTCCGCCTCCGTCGAGGCGGTAAGCAAACTGACTGGAGGTTTCCAGCGCAAACTGCACCGGCCCGGAGGTGTAGCCTGATTTGAACTGAAGGTCGAACCCTTGGCTCCAATTACCAACCCTGGACTTTGGTGCATCCGATTTTTTAAAATCACGGTCGAAATAAAAATTTCTCAACCCCAGGCTCAAGCTCGACTCTTCAAAAAAATCTGCTTGCGCCTGACAGGCGATAAGTCCAACAGAAATGCCAATCAACGGAAAACGTTTACTCGCACACATTTTTCGACCTCTGGTTCTTGTTTTTCGATACTTTGAAATCGGGATGGGAACGGAGACACCTGAAAGCCGTGGATTCATTTTCCACATTGCAAAAAACACGAATCGCGACAACTTAGAACGCTTGCACCCAGGATTTTAAAGTGCGAAGGCAGCACAGGGCAGCCCGCGCATCGCGACAAAAAGCAATAACAAAAAAAACATGCAATTTCAGGATAGTTAACGCGCTAATTGGATATCAGCATTGTTCCACGAAAGGCGACTATTGCTTGATGGTCAGGCGCGACTCGCTTTAAGCGACCTACCCAAACACAGGAGCCAAAAAATCATGAATACCGGCAAAACCACGCTCGCCACACTGGCAGAAAAACTCGCTACCGGTCAGCTAAAGATCATCGATCTCACCCATACCCTTTCGCCCGATTTTCCAGCGCTGCAACTGCCCTCTCAGTTCGGGCAAGTTCAGCCGTTTAAAATTGAGCGCATTTCGATGTATGACGAAGCGGGCCCAGCGTGGTACTGGAACAACTTCACCTGCGGCGAGCACACCGGCACGCACTTCGATGCCCCTGCGCATTGGATCTCAGGCCGTGAACACCCGGCTAATACGGTGGATCTGATCCCACCCTCCAATTTCATCGCACCTGCCGTCGTGATTGATGCGAGTCCGCAGGTTGCGGCTCATGAAGACTGGGTTCTCACCGTTGAGTTTCTTAAAAGCTGGGAAGCCGAGTACGGTCGCATCCCCAAAGGTGCCTGGGTTTTCCTACGCACGGACTGGTCGAAGCGGCTTCCTGACGCACAGGCGTACCTGAATATCCGTGAAGACGGTGCTCATACACCAGGCCCTTCGCAAGAGGCCATCGAGTGGCTGATTGATAAGCGTGATGTTCATGGCTTTGGCGTGGAAACTATCAACACCGATGCGGGCCAGTCGTATTCGTGGCCTATTCCTTATCCTTGTCATACGCTGATGCATGGGGCCAACAAATACGGCCTGCAGTGCTTGAACAATCTTGATCAGCTCCCCCCGGTTGGCGCACTCATCTTCTCTGCCCCTCTAAAGATCCAAGCTGGATCTGGCAGCCCGCTTCGCGTTCTAGCCTTGGTGGAGTAACGAGATGACCGTTCCAAACAGCTCCCAGATCCTCTTTGTGGGAAGCGGAATCAACTCCATGATAGGAGCTGCTCTGCTTGCCGTCCGTGGAAAGCAAGTGACGGTGCTGGAGCGCAATGACCGTTTAGGTGGTTGCATACGGACTGAAGAACTGTTCCCTGGCTTCACTCACGAAGTCCTCTCCTCGTGGCACTCTCTGCTCGCCGGCAGCCCAGCCTACGCAGAGTTAGAGCCCGAGCTCCGTAAGCGCGGGGTCGAGCTACTGTCCAGCAAATACTCAACTGGATGGGTTCATCCAAATGGCGAAGGGATCGCGCTGACGCGAGACTTGGACGACGCATGTGCGCGTTTGGAAAAGGTCGCTCCGGGTGATGGAATGGCGTTCAAAAAAACCGTATCTCAAGTCATGGGGGATGATGCCGGCCTTATCTTTACACTACTTGGTAAAGATCCGTATGGATTAAGCATGCTCCGCCCTCTCTTCCAAGCGTGGCGTAAACGTGGCGTGGATGGATTGTTGACCTTTGCTACCGAGTCTTTAGAAAATTTTCGTCGTTGGTCTGAACGCACGTTCACCTCCAATGAAGTACGTACCCTAATCGCACCTTGGACGCTGCACTCCGGGTTAGGCCCTGACGATGCTTGTTCCGCTCTCATCGGTAAGCTGACGTTCGCTTCGGTGGTTACTGCAGGAATGCCTGTGATCAAAGGTGGTGGCAGCCGTTTGGTTGACGCCTTGGCAAGTATCATCGAAGACAAGGGTGGTGCCGTACGAACCGATAGCGATGTGGTACAGGTGAACACCGAAGGTCAAGGTGCAAAAGAACGCGCAACCGGCGTCATGCTTTCCGACGGATCGAGGTTCCTAGCCTCAGAGGCTGTAGTTTGCAATGTGACCCCCGAAATGCTGTATGGCAAGCTCATCCAATACAGTCCTAAAGCTGTACGCGATCATGCCAATGGGTACCGCTATGGGCGTGGTTGCATGCAGATCCATTTCGCGCTGAGCGCAAAGCCTGGTTGGCTTACCGAGGAGCTGGGCGAAGTACCTCTAGTACACTTGACGGAAAGCATGGAACAGACCTGCCTGTCCGTTACTGAGGCAAACAATGGAATGCTTCCATCGAAACCCACGTTGGGTATTGGGCAGCCTGTAGTGGTTGATAAATCGCGTGCACCAGATGGTTCGTGGATTCTATGGATTCAAATGCAAGAGCTGCCCACTACTCTTAAAGGTGATGCTGCTGGCGAAATTGCTACACCCAAAGATGGCAAGTGGAACGAACAAGTGAGAGAGGCCTTCGCCGACCGCGCGCAGAAGCGTCTTGAGCAAGTAATGCCCGGGCTCTCTTCAATCATCGTAGGCAGGAAGACCTACTCCCCTGCTGACCTTGAAAGACTTAACTGCAACCTTGTTGGTGGTGACCCTTACTCAGGCATCTGTTCGCCCGATCAGTTCTTCTGGCTGCGTCCGTTTGCTGCAACCCATGGCGCAAGGAGCAACAGAACTACGATCAAAAATGTCTATCACATCGGAGCTACTACGCATCCTGGGCCTGGATTAGGAGCAGGCTCAGGCATTCTTGTGGCTGACAAGCTTTCACGTCGCTGAATACCTCCTATTTGAAATCAGGGAGGGGGCGCGAGCCATCTCCTCGACTGCTAATGGTTCAGTAACATTTTCTCGCTGCAGAAAAGCTCTTCTATGTCTCCAGTCACCGTGAGCATCAAGACATGCCCTGTAAGTTGATAAGCACGTGGTATCGTGCTTTCACCATCCACTTTCTGCATGAATTTCCTCTCCACTCGTGCGCGGCCTCTCTGCCTGCGCTAAGTTTACGCTTCACTCCAGTGAGAGAAAAACATGGCCTCCTCTACCTATAGCTATTCAGTCGCCGATGGACATGGCCTTCCTCATGATCCGCTACCGGCTATCCTCGGCCCTCGGCCGATTGGTTGGATCTCGACAGTCAATCAGCATGGCCGCGCAAACCTCGCGCCTTATAGCTTTTTTAATATCATCAATTACCGCCCACCGATCCTGATATTCTCCAGCGTCGGAAAAAAAGATAGCGTACGCAATGCGCAGGATACAGGCCATTTCGTTTACAACCTGGCCACCCGCCCGCTGGCCGAGTTGGTAAACGACAGTAGCACTGAAATCCCAGGTATTGATGAGTTCGAAGCGACCGGCTTGACCCCAGTGCCTTCGATCCATGTGGCATCGCCCCGTGTGGCTGAAAGTCCCGTTTCGCTGGAATGTGAGGTTACCTCTGTTCAGCAGCTTAGCGGTCTGAACGGTAGGTTACTGGACACTTGGATGGTAATGGGAGAGGTCGTGGGGGTTCACATCAATTCGGCATTTCTGAAGGATGGGGTTTACGATACTGCGTCTGCTCGCCCTATCCTGCGAGGTGGGGGGCCTACAGACTACTTTGAGATTTTAAAGTCTGGCCTCTTTCATATGACCAGGCCTAAGTGAAACGCCCTTGCAAAAGGGCGTTTTACATCTTCGGCTGATGACGCGCAATCAGCTCATGCAGAACTTCTTTCAGCGCGGAAATTTTCTCATCCTCGAAAGAAGCTAAGATTTCAACCTCGTGCTTTTCAGCCAGCTCAATCAATCCGGCCACAAGGCGCCGCCCCGCGCGTGTTACTCGTACCAGGGTAAAACGGCGATCATCGAGGCTGGTTGACCGATCGACATAGCCTTGCGCCTCAAGACGCAGCAGCAGTCGAGTTACGGTGGGCTGTTTGCTCACCGTCACCTGCGCCAGAGCGGAAATGGACATAGCCCCATGGCTGGCTAAGGTAGATAGCACACGCCATTCGAGTACAGAGAGCCCGTGCTCCTCCACGACGGCATGAAATTGCGTAGAAACCAGATGCCATGCCTGACCGAGGAGCGCGGGAAGGTAGTTATCGACGAAATCCTTGGTTTTGGTCATGCAAAAGATGGCCTGTAGCACAAAGTGATTCCGTTGATTCTAGCGTTTACGAATGAGCGAGGAAAACCCTGTTCGCGACATCAGTACCGCCCTGACAACAGCGAACCGAAACCAGGCACCGTCGTATCAAGGCTCAATTGCTTGAGCATCATGTAGGTGGTAGCCACAGATGACGACAGCACTGGCAAGCCCACCCGATCCTCGATCGCCTGGATCGATTGAAGCGACGGCATTTGCACGCAGGCCGACGCCACGATAGCGTCCACACCCGTAGTTTTAAGCTTCTTGGTGATCTCGATTGGCGCTCGCGAGTCCTGACGACCCACCTCCAGATTGTCTGGGATTTCCAGCGAGATGCTATCGACGACCTCGATACCCTCGCTTTCGATGTATTCAATCACAAGACGTGTCAGAGGCTTCATGTATGGAGCCAGCAACGAGATCTTCTTGGCACCGATAGCATGCAACCCATCCACCAAAGCCCCCGCACTTGTCACGACAGGCGCGGGCCCACCGTTTTCGACCGTTCGCTGATGGAGCCGACTTTCGGAAACACGATGGTAACCGTTGCCCATGCTCATGATGGCCACCAAGCATGCATACCCGAGAACATCTACGCGGGCGTCGGAAAGCTCTAGCGCGCAACGGTCGCTGTCACCATCCATCGCTGCCAACTCCTCTTTGGTTACATTCTTCATTCGCATTCGACTGGAGTGGAACGTAAACCGCTCAGAAGCCAGAGTCTCACGTACTCTGAGAATGGCCGGGATTTCCGTCTCCATGGTTGTATTCGAGGATGGGACGATCTGGCCAATGCGATAAATCCGGCTATCACTCATGAGGCATTCTCCTGGATTTGTTCGGATGCACCATTAGACGTACTGAAGACTTCGGCGGGTTCATCATCAAAGCGCACAGCCTGCTGAGGACTGCGATTCACTTTCAGATCGAAGATATCGAAGCGGTTGTAATGCCCTGCGATGTCGTGCATCTGTCGGGGTTGAATACAACGAGACAAATCAATATCGGCATAGACGATGCCCTCTTCGTCGATTAATGGTTCGCCGATAACACGCCCATCAGGGCCAAGAAAACCAGAGAACGCGCTGTTCTTGCGCGTTAGTAGCTCTCTAGCCCGAGGAAAGTCTTTCTCTAGGGCTTCGATGATCTCTTCAGAGACGGTCGAACATGATACCGCCGTGAACAACTTGCCCTCGAAGCAATGGGCTGCAGCGCGAACCTTGATAGCGTCGGCCATATCGTAGTCTGATGGAGCTACCGGTAGAGAAATGTAGCTTGCGACATGGATTAATTCTCCCTGGGCGATCAATGAAAAGCGCGCCAAGGTGTTGGTGTTTTCACCACAAGCGAGAGATCCCAGCGGGCCGACACTTGTTTCGTGAACTCGTAAGGCGGAAGCATCACCCGGAGCCCAGGTCAGCTTCTCCGCCCAAGTCGGCACCAGTTTGCGATGACGACCCAAAATCTTACCATCCTCACTGATGGTCACCAGGGTGTTGTACAGCGTGCCTATGCCATTACGGTTGCGCTCGTTCACGCCAATGACCACGTTAATCTTGTGGCGCGCCGCAGCTTGAGCAATCTTGTTGATTTCCGGGCCAGGAATTTCGATGGCCGAACGTACAAGTCGCTCAAACCAAGAGCTACCTTCGATTGGGTTACCGATCCAGCTCCAGTAGGGATATCCGGAGATGAACACCTCAGGAAAAGCAACAAGCTTAGCGCCGTTTCCTGCTGCTTCTTGGATCAGCGAAATGGTTTTCTCCACCGTCGCATCGGTATTCAAGAAGACGGGGGAAGTCTGAACAGCCGCCGCTTTAAAGCGAGGTAATTCGAGCATGAAATAGTTCCTTTTAGAGAGTCTTATGCCTGCTGCTTACCCAAACGAGGCTCGTCACCCACTGCTACTATTGGGTTCCTGAGCTCACCGATCTTCTCGACGTAGGCTTCAACAACGTCACCAGGCCACAACCACTCTTGAGGCGTACGGCCAGCCCCAACGCCTGCTGGGGTGCCGCTGGCGATGATGTCGCCTGGCTCCAGCGTGATGCCGGCGCTGATGTCAGCAATGAGGGTGGGGATGTTGAACAGCAAATGACGGGTATTGGACTCCTGTTTGATGACGCCATTGACCTTAAGGCTGAGATTCAGATTATGTGGATCTGGGAGCTCGTCAGCAGTGACGATGATTGGCCCGAAGGGAGCATAGGTATCTTGGCCTTTGGAGTAAATCCACTGCCCAGCACGACGGTTATCGCGTGCACTGATGTCGTTGATGACGCTATAGCCGAACACGTAACTCAACGCTTCGGATCCACTCACACCTTTAGCGCGCTGCCCAATGATCACCGCCAGCTCAACTTCCCAGTCCATCTGGCGAGTAATTGTTTCATTGTGCTCAATGGCATCGCCAGGGCCGATCACAGTGGTTGGTGGTTTTGAGAAAATAACTGGCTGCTTCGGAAGATCTTTGGATGTGTCCAAAGTGCGGCTTGACTCTTCTACATGCTCAACATAGTTCAGTCCGATACCAAAAATGTTTTTGCGAGGGCGCGGGATCGGCGCCAACATCTTCACATTGCTCGCTGGAACAGCGACGCCTAAAGGCCATTTGCCTTCAAAGCTCTTCAGTAAAGCGGTGGTAGCTGTGACTGCCTGCGGGCCCAGGTCGATGAAGTCAAGCATGTTGTCAGGAATGACGTTGCCCGAGTGTTTACCCAGAGCATTGAGATCGACGACAAGGCCGTCAACCATGGCCCCAAGGCGGGCAGCAGCGTTGACATTGCTACGGAAAGTTACCAAGCGCATAAGAACTCCAAATTCTTGTTTATTGTTTGCAGGGGTTTATTGGGCAGCGATGGGCTGATGACCATCGTTATCCGCAAGGGCCTCTTCGCGATAGAGCCCAAGTTTTTCCATTACGGGCAGGTCGCTGAAGCAGAACAGGCAGGTGTCATCGGTGCTTTCGTTGACGTGCTCATGCCATGCCCAGGAAGGAACACAGAAGATGTCTCGTTCTTGCCAGTCGAGGCGTTTACCGTTGATGATGGAGTAGCCCTTACCTTTGGCTACCTGATACAAAAAGCTGCCGGTATGCCGGTGTGCCTTACCAACAAAGCCTGGGCGAAGAAGCTGCATGCTCGCGCCGATGGTGGACAAAACATGCCCGCCACTAACGGGGTTGGTGTAGTGCATAAGCGCACCGTCAAAAGGGTTGTCTTCTTTGGCGGCCGCATAGCGGCGAAGCGCTTCGTAGGTAGGCTCCCACTGGTACTTAAACAGCGGGGAATAAGGCTTGTTCCAGCCAATGTCTTGGGGGCGAAGGCCAGCGGCGCCCCACAAACTCACAGAGTCATCGACAGGAAAACCCACCGCTTGCTGCAGATCAGGATGCACAGCGTAAAAGCCCGCTTCGAGGGCATTGACCAGCGGGATATCCAAGCCATCCTGCCAAATGCACGGCAGGCCATCAGACTCTACGCCGTGCTCATGCCAGGTACCATTTGGCGTCAGAACGAAGTCGTTCGCCCCGAGCGTCATTTTGTGTCCATCAACAATGGTGTATGCACCACGACCTTCCATGATGAAGCGCAGCGCAGAAGATGAGTGTGCGTGGGCAGAGGCCAGCTCGCCGGGGTGCATCACTTGCAGACCCGAGTACAACCAGCCTACCGCTGCTGAAACTTCCGTGCGCCCCGGATTATTCAAGTAAATAACGCGTCGGCCAGCTTTTTCTGGCGTGACCAGATCCACGGAACGTAGAACAACCTCCCGCAAATCCTTGTATCGCCATACAACCGGTACCGAATCGGATTTGGGCTGCCACGGCTCGATCTTGTTGGCGACAGTCCAGAGCGCGCCCACTTGCAGGTCATTAAGTTGGCGGTAGTAGGCAAGTAGCTCCGGCGTATCTTCAACGTCGGCGCGCCCAAGCTTGCTCTCGCGGTATTGATCATAGGACTTAGTCATCGTCTACTCCTCAGGACATCAATGTCTTTCAGGTCTACTTACGGGTATTGAAGCTGCGCTCGAGGGCATCCTTTCCCCAAAGATAGGCTGGGGGCCACTGGTCTGAATTCCATCCCAATCTAGCTACTTCACGAAGGAGCCAGGTCGGCTCCGCAAGGTACGGCCTGGAAATAGCGCACAAATCAGCACGACCGGAAGCGATGATCCCATTCACCTGGTCTGCATCGCTGATGGCACCTACGGCGATGGTCGGGATACCCGCCTCATTCCGCACCCTATCTGCGAATGGTGTCTGGAACATGCGCCCGTAGACTGGACGTTGATTAGCAACAACTTCACCGCTTGATACATCAATGACGTCCACACCTACTGCCTTTAAAGCGCGTGCGATATCGACGGCTTCATCAACCGTGGTACCACCTTCTGCCCAGTCGGTTGCAGAAATGCGAACTGAAAGCGGAAGATGCGCAGGCCAGGTGTTGCGAACAGCTGCGACAACCTCGAGCGGAAAGCGCATGCGATTCTCAAGCGAGCCTCCGTATTCGTCGGTACGTAGGTTGGTAAGAGGCGAAATGAAATTGGAAAGAAGGAAGCCATGCCCGGCCTGAATCTCTAACCAATCAAAACCGGCGCGCGTAGCGCGTTCCGCTGCCTGAGCAAAGGCCACTCGAATCTCGGCAAGATCAGCCTGAGTAGCAGCCTTGGGTGTCTGAGTGACGCTTTCGATATAAGGTATCGCGCTAGGAGCAATGAGAGGCCAGTTACCGTCTTTGAGAGGCTGATCAGGCTTTTCCCATCCTTTTTGGGTCGACCCTCGGCGCCCGCTGTGGCTGAGTTGAATGCCTACTTTGGACTGACTGCTATCATGCACGAAAGCTGTGATCCGTTTCCACGCGGCAACTTGGTCTTCATTCCACAACCCGGTGTCGCCCGTGCTCACCCGACCATTGGGGCTTATAGCGGTCGACTCGGCCATAACTAAGCCAGCGCCGCCAAGGGCCCGACTGCCAAGGTGCACCAGATGGAAATCACCGGCAACGCCTTCGGTAGCGCTATACAGCATGGTAGGCGAAACTACGACGCGATTTACCAACGTCAAATCGCGGATGGTGAAAGGCGTCAAAATAGGAGGACATGGCTTAACACCCTGCCCCACGTCGATACCGACGCGTTCTGCCAGCCAGGCTTCATAACCTCCTAGCCATTTCGAATCTCGCAATCGCAGGTTTTCATGCGAAATACGTTGTGAACGCGTCAGTAAGGAATAGGCGAACTGCTGAGGTTGCAACCCTTCATAGCGCGCCACGTTCTCGAACCACTCAGTGGAATTGCGAGCCGCGTTCTGGATCTTCAGAACTTCAATGCCACGCACCTCTTCGTAGTGGGCAAGGCGTTCACACAACTCACCGGGCTCCTTGAGGGTGTTACAAAGCTCAATCGCATCTTCAAGAGCAAGCTTAGTGCCGGAGCCAATGGAAAAGTGAGCGGTATGGGCTGCATCCCCCATAAGGACAACCGGAACGTCTTGGCCGTCCTGACCATATGGCTGAGTCCACTGAACCCAGCGGCTGCACATCACACGCGGGAAACGAATCCAAATCGCGGAACCACGCAGATGAGCTGCGTTAGAGATCAGCGGCTCACCCTGCAGCCACGGTGCGAAAATCTTCTCACAGTATGCGATACCTTCTTCCTGTGACATCTGGTCAATGCCAGCCGCCTGCCAAGCCTCGTCGGTTGTCTCGACAATGAATGTGCTGAGGCCATCTTCGAACTGGTAAGCATGGGCTTGGAACCATCCGTACTGAGTCTCAACGAAGATGAATGTAAAGGCATCAAAAACTTTGCGTGTACCTAACCATACAAAACGGCAGTTCCGTTGATCAATATCAGGCTTGAACGTATCCTTGTAACGGGTACGGGTTGGGCTATTAAGGCCGTCCGATGCGATCACCAGATCTGCCCCATATTTGCGGGCGATTTCTTGGTCGTCCTCTACGAACGTCTCGAACACCAATTCGACACCTACCTCCTCGCAACGCGCTTGGAGGATATTCAGGAGTTTTTTACGACCGATCCCGATGAACCCGTGACCTCCGCTACGCACCATTTCATTTTTGAAATGTATATCGATGTCGTCCCAACGGTTAAACGCGCTAGAAATGGTCTTGGCCGAGACAGGATCTGCTTCCCGAAGATTTTCCAAAGTAGCGTCAGAGAAAACTACCCCCCAACCAAAAGTGTCATAGGGGCGATTGCGCTCAATAATGACGACATGATTGTTAGGATCATGCAGCTTCATTAGCAGACCGAAATACAGGCCAGCTGGCCCACCGCCAATACATACGATTTTCACGATGCGATCCTCTTTTATTCTTGAATAGGTGATGAAACCAACGCCTGGCGTATCACGTCAGGAACTTCAATGGCTTTGTGGGTTACCAGCGAGGTAGTAACCAGAACCTGAGTGACACTGACGCGAACCTCACCATCAGGAGAAACGCATTGAAGTAGCAACGTGATGGACTTAGAACCCAGACGCAAAACCTCCAGAGTCAGGACGACTTGATCACCCATTTTACTAACGGATTTGAAGTCTGCTTCAATTCGAACCGAGGGCATTCCGAATTTTAGTTTACCAATATAACCAGCGAACCCGACTCCAGGAAGCAAGTCATCAACCCATGCTTCTAAGAGGTTATTGAACATGACGAAGTACTGGGGATAGAAAACGATACCAGCCGGATCACATTCAGCAAAACGAATCTTGTGCGACTTTTCAAACTTATTCGAAGCCATATAATTTATCCTTCAACAGTAAGCGCATGCTGCATGAGAGATTCTTTTAATTTCAATCCGTGTTCATCAGCGAGCGCTGCGTTTCTAAGCTCACGCAGCGTTGGTGCGCTAAGGACATTTTTGTGGCGATCTACAACTGCCATTAACACTTCGAAATTTTTGAGTCCACGACTGTGTGTATCGCTGTATCCCTTTACCAGGCGTTGGCATTGGACGACTTCCAACGCCACTACTGGATCAATCGCGGCGAGGTTTCTGACACGCTCTAGCCACGCTTCGATGCGGGCATCTTCCAACTCGTAGCGAAGAGTCGATCGTCGCCAGCGACGCCATTTGGCCAGTCCATGCAGCAGCAAGAATCCGCTCAAGGCACTCGTCTTCACAGTGCGGCCACTTTGAGTCATCCGTCCAACCAGACGGTTCACTATGTGCGGCTTCGCCAGCCAGCGTCCAAAACCTGCAGGTAGCGTTTCGCAGATCTCATCCAGCCTAGGGTGCATGTACTCCTGAATGTGCAGAACCTGGTCGGCCTTGCTGCGAACCTCTCCACGCACTCGGTCGAAACGGGTGCCACGGCTTTTCAAATCCGCAACACGGATCGTGTCTTCAAATGACATCCAAAGAGCTAGATGGCGAGCCAGTTCGCGAAGCATCCCGCGATCGGTACCGCCTGGTGCCTGAGCGATTCGTTCGAGGCGATCCATGTAGAGCGCGGCATAGGCTGGATCTTGGTAGTCGATTAGGCGCTTCACGCCTTCATAGGCGACCTCTGACACGTCTTCGGGCATAAGGCACACACGATCAATGATCGTGACCACATCCCGATGGAGACTGTCCGGCCTAGCCTGCTGCCAATTAGGAGCGACTTTGGTCGCAGTTGCGGCTTGGTCACTCGCACCCTCTCGTACCAAAGTAAAGCCGAGATCAAAAGCTTTGAGGCTTGGTTTGACACCTACCCCACCTAGTTCGATAGTTTCCTCAAATTGCTTACGGTTGAATGGCAGTACACCTGCACCGCTCAATGCTCCGAACAAAACCGCAGAGATAACGCTGCCCGTTTTCTCTGCCGCCTTTTCCATGTCGAAGCAAATGAACTCTCGAGCGGCACTCCGGGCCTGATCCAGAAGAGCAGGACTTGAAACACGACCATCCCCCATGGCAGATTTTTCAGCGATGGAGTAAACCCGGTGAGTGGATGTGATCAAGGTTGTACGGTCGGTAGTCACAAACCCCCTTTGTACAGCGCGACCTGCCTCCATCAGCTCTGACGCTAGAACGATATCGACGTCACCAGGGAGCGGAGCTTGCGCCAGTACAGGTACACGGCGACTTTCCACGTTCGCACCTGGAAAAAGCTCTACATAGTAGATAGTCGCCCCCGTCCGTTGAGCAACGCCAGGCACTGAAGTGGTTTGAGCGAAGTAGCCATTATGCTCGCCCAAATTAACGATCCAGTCGGCTAATACACCGCCCCCCTCACCACCCATGGCAAGAATGGCAATTTTGATTGGCTCATCAGTCATCGCGATTATCCCAGCAGTGTTTATTTTCTTTTATCAAACAAGATTGAATTGTCACTTGTGATTACCCGACCGTTGGGGAAGAAAAGCCACAGCAACGGCTGCTAACGCCGCAATCACAGCGAAAGTGATGAAGTTCCACTGAACATCCAGTCCACTTCCAGCCACATAACCACCCAATATCGGGCCGGACATGGCGCCCAATCGGGAAAAACTCAGCCCCCAACCGGTTGCAGCTGCACGGACATTAGATGGATAGTAACTGGCAAGATGGCCAGTTAGGATCAAAGAGGCTGAGATGGTTCCAACTCCTGCTACAGCAACCAACGCATAGTTGATAAACATCGAGTGCTGCCACATAAGCGCGAAGATCGCTAAAGCACCCAGCAGATAAAAAACCGTCACCATGATTCGCACACCAAAACGATCCGCTGCTTTACCCAAGAACATTCCACCAATTGCAGAAGCGAGACTGAAAACAATTAGCAGACTTAGACTTGAGCCAAGGTCATAACCGTTGCGACGCATGATCGATGGCAGCCAAGTGTTGAGTGCATAGATCAAAAGAAGCCCGCAGAACAACGCCAACCAGAAACAAACGGTCGCTCTGAGATGACGCGCAGAGAAAACCTCAGCAAGTACCTGTCGCCATCCAGCACCGAGGTTTGAGCTTCGCTCCTGTCGCTGAGGCATCGAAACGCCAAGCTTTTTTGCCAGTTGCTCAGCTTGTTCCTGACGCCCGCGACTAACCAGGTTTTCAAGGGACTCTGGAAGCGCACGGGCCATTGGCAAGATCGCAATCAATGGAATGAGACCGAGCCCAACAACAGTTCTCCAACCGTGATCCTGTATCAGCCACATCGCCACAGATGCCGCTGTAAGTATGCCGATCGAGTATCCCGAGTACATGATTCCGTAGTTTAGGCTGCGTCGGTGCTGGGCCGAGTACTCGATAGTCAACGCTGCAGCTACAGGAATGACGCCACCTAAGCCCAACCCACCAATGAACCGGAAAGCGCCGAACCACTCTGGAGTCGGCGCCCAAGCCGCTCCGCCCATCGTGAGCGAGAAGAGCGTCACGCACATCAGCAGCATGCGTTTACGTCCGACCAGCTCGCTAAGCGTACCAATCAAGAAGGCACCAAAGAACATTCCAAGTAGCGCGTAGCTACTTAAAGCCCCCAACTCTAGCGGAGTCAGGTTCCAGGCCTTTTCTTCAGCCATAGACGGAAGAATGGCCCCCATGACGCCTACGTCGTAGCCTTCAAAAAGGATGGCGAGCCAGCACACGAATAGTACCCTTGCGGTTACCTTGGCTGGCGGATCTGCAGTCGTCGCGACGACTTCACCGCCTTTCGCGGCTGCGGTATTCATAGCGCATACCTCGCTCGACGTTTGGCTTCCCCGCGCTGAAACCAACCGATGATACCGCTAGTGATTTTCTGACCTAAACGATCCATCAAGGTAGGGTTGCTGACGATCTGAGCCCGATAGAACGATGGGCACAGCACAGCCGCATGAGCTACCTCCCCGCAGGTGCCACAACCCACACAGCTGTCCATGACCATTGCCACTGGATCTTGACGGAGCGGATCCGGGTTATCCCGGATAGAAAGTGAAGGACAACCAGACAAACGAATGCAGGAATGGTCGCCGGTACAAGTATCTGGATCGATACCGAAGCGTTCCCTGACTACACGCTTACCTTCACTCAACGCCTTACGAGTGATTTTTTTCTCGCGGCGCTGGAGGTTAAGCATGCACTCGCTTTGGGCAATGAGGACTTTTGGCCCAGGTTCAGTAGTCGTCAGCGCCTCACGAAGCGTTGCGGTCATCGCTTTAAGGTCATAGGTACGCTTGATAGTGCGCACCCACTTCACCCCGACCCCTCTAACCGCCTGCTCGATCTCATGACCCGTGCTACGGGTCGGATTATCCGCACGCGAGGAAAGCACATCCTGACCTCCGGTAGCCGAGCTGTAGTTGTTGTCGACGATAATGGTGAGGTTGTCACTCTTATTGAATACCGAGTTGGCGATTCCGCTAGTAAGACCGTTGTGCCAGAAACCGCCATCGCCCATCACCGCAATGGCGCGCTTCTTCGCAACAGCACTGCCAGGCGCTACCGTGAATGCAGCCGCAGCGGCGCCGCCCAAACCGTAACCCATGGTGGTATTGCCCAGGTTGAACGGGGGGAGAATTGAGAACAGGTGGCAGCCAATGTCAGCGCTATAGTGGTGAGGGCCAAGCTCGCGCTCGATCAGCTTGACTGCTGTGAAGATCGGACGTTCTGGACATCCTGTGCACAGCCCTGGGGGTCGGGCATGCACGGTCTCTTCCAGGGTAAGCAAATCTGCCTTTGCCGGGACGAAGGAACCAGTCATATCAGTGATAGCCAACTCCGCCAAAGGTATCCGCTCGCCTTTCCACTCGTCATTGGCAACGCTTTGCCCTTTCTCCTCCGCTCCAGTCAAAGGATCGAAGCGGATTGGCGCAGGCTGCTTCTTTACGATCTGAGCAGGGTCTTTAAGGAAACCAACGCTTGTCAGAAAGCTACGCAGCCCTTTGAGCACCGTCGCAGTGTTGTAGTCCCCAGCCAATGGCAAGACGTTTTTGCCATGGATCTCGGTATGAAGGCCACGCTGATGGAAGATCGCTGCGATGTTCTGTTCAACGAAATTGGGTTGCCCTTCCTCTACTACTAACACGGCCCGCTTATGCTGCGCGAATCGCTGCAGTTCATCGTCTACCAAAGGGTACGCAACGTTCATTACGTACAAAGGAATCTTGGAGTCGCCATAGGCATTCGCCAGCCCTAACTTCTGGAGGCTCCGTATAACGGTGTTATAGAGTCCGCCCTGCAAAGCGATACCAATATCTGCCGCGCCATCCGAGAAGAACTCGTTCAATTGCCTTTGTTTGATGAATTCAATAGCCGCAGGCCAACGCTTTTCGATCTTCTCCCGCTCATGCAGAAAGCTCGCCGGAGGTAGGACGATACGACTCAAGTCGCGAGTGGGATTTTCAAGTGCATCCTTTACAGTAAAGGCCGGTGGACGATTGTCAGAGGTAACAAACTGACCATGCAAGTGGCATGACCGAATGCGCATTTGCAGCATTACAGGAGTATTGCTCGCCTCTGAGAGTTCAAAACCATCCTTGACAGACTGAACGATGCTAGGGAGATTTGGGCGGGGATCTAATAGCCACATCTGTGACTTCATCGCAAATGCATGGCTACGCTCCTGCATGATCGAAGAGCCTTCGCCGTAATCTTCCCCAACAATAATTAACGCACCGCCCGTTACCCCACCTGAGGCGAGGTTCGCTAACGCGTCCGAAGCAACGTTGGTACCGACTGTAGCTTTGAACGTAATGGCACCACGTAGCGGGTAGTTGACCGATGCAGCGAGGGATGCTGCAGCGGTAGCCTCACTGGCACTGTTTTCGAAGCGGATACCATACTCTGCCAGGATATCCTGGGCATCTGAGAGTACGTCCATCAGATGAGAAATTGGAGAACCTTGGTAGCCACCAACGTAAGCGACTCCCGACTCTAATAGAGCCTTGGTAACTGCAAGGATGCCTTCGCCACTGAACACCTCACCAGCACCCATCCTCAGCGTTTTCACTTCTTCGACAAACGATCTTTCGGCCATCGTGCTTCCTCTCAGGTTCACCCTGTCAAGCGCGTTCTTATTAGCCGTTACTTTTCTCCCCGGAAGGGCACCTAGTCAATCCATGATTTATCATGCATTTTCACAAAAAGCATGGAGAGGATAGTTGCTGCACAGGATCGAAAAAACAACAGCAAGGTGCCCAAAAATAGCGCAGAGCGTGTGAATTCGGTGCACTGAATCTCCAGTAGATAGCTAATTTTCCTGAAACGGAATCCGGGCGGCGGCGATGCCTGCACGGGCATAAGGTGATATCACAGGATACTGAAAACCTAGGCATGGCCTATCATATGCTGAACCGCGCGGGATTTTTTCCTCCTAATGCGCGCTATACCAGGCACCTTTTTTGAATCAAAGCTGCAGGCCAGAGAGGCTCTACTCGAATGGCTCCTGAGTGAGCAACTGCAGAGGCGATATACGGTAGATTGATTTTTTCATGACCTCATGAGACTAATGGCCTACTAAGTGCATGATCAATCATACAACGCCGTCTAATTTCGAAGCGTCGGTGCTAGGGTGATCAGGGCTTCGAATAACAAAAAAAGCTGGATACCAGCCACCTCCGAGGAGGGCCTTACCGTGCAGAGTTATTTTTCTCCCCCGACTAAATCTGGCAGGAGCCTGCTACCTTTGGGCTCTGTAGAGCAGCTCCTGAGCACGCCTGATAAATTGCTATTCGCCTCTTCAAGCCTGGAAGAGGCTAGGTCGATGGTCAGCCGGGTCATGAAGCCGCATCGGATTATCCAGATGGACAGATCGGAGAAACTAGATGCGAAAATGCATCACCTTGCGCTAGGTGAGATTTCTATCAGTCGCCTGAGGTACGGCGCGAAAGTGGAGATCGACTGCGACCCCCTAGACGGATGCTTCCTTATTCAGATGCCGATGGGCGGCACGGCGAATATCACCGTTGGCAATCATGGACTCGTCGACGGTGGAGAGGTCGCAACTGTCCTGAGCCCATCGGACGCGGCCCATATGCAATGGAGCCATGACATGGATCAGCTGATCATGAAGGTTTCCCGAAACCTTCTAGAACGCACCCTGGTCGGCCACTTAGGGCACTCGTTACACGAACCATTGAGGTTCGAACATGCGTTCGCTTGGCGAAGCAGTCCTGCCTGGCGTCACCTACTTTCATATCTGATGGAGTGCGCAGTTCAAGCCCCTGACTTGGCACAGCATAAATTCGTGCTCCCACAGATCGAGCAGTTGACAACCTCGATCCTTCTGGCCACTCATCAGCACAATTACAGTAAAGCCGCTCCCGAACGCCGCCATAGCATCTTGCCTCGCCACGTGCGACGAGTGCAGGACTTCATTACCGCCCACGCGCACGAGCAAATTTCGCCCGAGCAGTTGGCTATGATCGCAGGCGTGAGCCTGCGCAGCCTTTATTCAGGCTTTAAGGAGTTTCTGGGCATCAGTCCCATGCAGTACCTGCGCAATCTTCGTATGGAAAGCGTGCGTGAGGAACTGGTGAGCGGGGAAGCAAATAACGTTGCGGGCGTAGCCCTACGCTGGGGCTTCGCCCACCTAGGGCGTTTCAGTACCGAATACAAACAAAGGTATGGAGAAACGCCCCGACAAACCCTCAGGCGAGCCTGAGCTTTCAAGGAGTAAATCATTTGATAACAAGATCTTTCACCGCCCCTCATTTTGGATTAACTGTTCCTGACTTGGCAGCAGCGATTGCATGGTACGTTGAAACCTTGGACTTTCGGCTTCTCGCAGGGCCGCTGTCCGTTAGGGAAGACGACCAGCCACTCGGCCCAGCAGCGGCGCAGATCTATGGTCACGGTTTTGGAGCCTTTCACTTCGCCCACTTGGCAACGAGTGACAACGTCGGCCTTGAACTTTTCCATTTTGAAAAGACCGAGACCGATCCTGGAACCGAACATTTTACCTATTGGCGCAAAGGCTATAACCACCTGGGATTAACCACGCCGGACATACACCAAGCCGTGGAACGCCTTGAAGCTGCAGGCGGTAAAGCAAGAACGGAGATACTCACGATCAATCCAGTGAAAAACTACAAGATCGTATACGGCGAGGATCCGTGGGGAAATACCATCGAGTTTTGCTCTCATCCGTACGTCGAGATGTGGGAAAGCGTCTAATTTAAATCTCGCCAGCAATGTAAGCGGATGCTTAGTACACAAGGATGTGGCAGGGCAGGTATAAGAAAGGTATCAGTTTGGCAATGAAACAGGCGGCACAGAACTTATTTACATAAAATCTGTTAGATCGACATATAATAAAATGCTTAGTTTTTTATAACATTTACACGAGATCTTTTTCGCACAGAAAACCTGAACACGGACTGACCAGCTCCATAGATCAGACCCAATTAAGAAATTGGTGGCCGGCTTTACTAAGTAGCGGAAAACAAGGTTCTGATGCATCGAGGAGAATAAGAAGATATATGATCATCGACTTCCAATAGTCCTCAGTAGCAGAAAAAGATAGGCCGATAGACAGCCTGAGCCTATAGAGTGTCGATCATATTGGCCCATGATCTAGCTCAGTCAGTCCCTGGTGTACTGCGAAGACTTTTCCCTTTATATCTGAAATTCCAAAACCTTGTAATCGCGAAGAGTGCATCTCCAAATAAGCTATCGCACTGGGCTCATCGCTGAACAAATAAATCCCGCCAGCCTCCTGCTGTTGCTCGTTCACTGTCCAGACTTTCCAGATTAATCCGGGCTCCTTAGCTATGGATCTTGCGATACCCTCCATTAATACATACATATCTTCACCCCATGGGCCATTATAAGGAAAATCGACTTGAAGTATGTATGACATCATTCCCCCTACTACACGAAAACTGCACGAAAAGGGCAGCCTAGCCGCCCTCAGTGCTTTAGATCAACGTCAGTTTGACATTGATATTCCCACTGGTAGCATTCGAGTAAGGGCAAACAATATGCGCCTTCTCAACTAACTCCTGAGCCATACTTTCATCCAGTTCGGGTAGCGAAATTTTTAGCTCAACCTCGATACCAAAACCGGTAGGAATTGGGCCGATACCTACAAAACCGTCGATGCGGGTGTGTGCTGACAACTTGATTTTTTGTTGACTTGCAACAAAGTTCAAAGCGCCAAGGAAGCACGCGGAATAACCCGCAGCAAAAAGCTGTTCAGGATTGCTACCGGATGCGCCATTTCCTCCTAGCTCACGGGGCATTGTGAGTGCAACATCAAGCACACGGTCGTCAGTATGGGCTCGGCCTTCACGACCACCCGTAGCTTGGGCATGCGCAACGTAGAGTATTTCTTCAACAGGCATAAATCGCTCCAGTTTTATACAAAAAAATTAAATTAACCGCCCTTGTTTTCTTGGGCACAAAAAGACAACTCAGCAGACTGCGGAAAAGCTAATTAACTCGATAAAGTTTATAAGCGTCTAGCCGCTGATAATTTTATGACCCATAAACCCACCAATCTGATAGACTAACTCTTCAGTTGTCGTGAAACTGACTGTAAGTAGCGTTGTTTTCTGATCGTTTTAATCAATACTGTAGGGAATGAACGAACGCCCCAGTGCCGACACCGGCTGAATGCCTTATTTACACGATTCCTGGCTTCAGTAGCCTCGTAATTACGCAAGAAGTTTCCATAATCCAAAGCTATTTCAGCACACGGCCCCTCATAGAAACCAGTGCAAGTTGCGTCATGACCGTCTACATAAAGTGTTTTTTGTACGGCAGAGAAAAACCTCAATACGATTTGTTCACTACCATCTTGTCCGAGCAGTAGATCTTGAACTGTCGCCACTGCTCTACAAAACGGTTCTGTATCGTAATAAAAGTCTTCCGCGTCAAGTAAAGAATAACCGAACGGTTGACCGGTCACCTTTGAAACGTGCTGCCACTCATTACGAATAAGTTTTTTGAATCCAGCATCCCACGGATCTCCGCCGCCTGCTCGCAAGCCTCCCATCGTTATTGAAAACTGGACTCCTATGAGTGCACAGAATTCCGCAGCCCCATGTACAGCCGGAGGAATTCTCCAGCACCATGAACACATAGGATCACCCACATATCGCACTGTTAATTTTCTGTGTCCAGAACCTTGGTACTGCTCTTCAGGCTCGGCTCTCACAATGCTGCATGCACCCATATCTGCATCACAATTCATCATGACTTAACTTCCGGAGACGATTCTTTACACGAATGTTTGCGGTTCTGATACGACCCAGCACTGACCAACGCAAAAGTTTAGCCTAAGAGCTCGAAACAGGCATAGTCCAGGCTCAAATTCTTCATGTGGCTAATCGTAAGCTGGCCAAAAAAGCAAGCATACTTTAACTGATTGAGGCTCGTAGAGATATATGCTAAAAGCATGATTCTTTGTTCAACATTCAGGAACAGTAGGTTTGGACAAATTATCGGCAATGACCACGTTCGCTACCGTGGTGGAAGCAGGCAGCTTTACTAAAGCAGCGCAATCACTTGGGCTACCCAAAGCAAGGGTGTCGCAACGGGTCTCAGATTTGGAGCACTTGCTCGGAGTCAGGCTGCTCCATAGAACCACTCGTTCCTTGAACCTTACAGAGGATGGAAAGGCTTATTTTCCTCGATGTCTGGCGGTTTTGCAGGAAATTGATGACTTTGAAAGCGCTCTCAACAGCAGCGCTTCAAATCCGCGCGGGCGCGTCAGAATCGAGGCGCTGGTTTCAGTCGCACGCTGGGTAATATCTCCACACCTGCATGAATTCAAAACGATGTATCCCGATCTTTCCGTAAGCCTTAGCAGCAACGACAGGATTAGTCATCTATTGGATGAAGGAATTGATGTGGCGATTCGGGGCGGGCACTTGGACGATTCAAGCCAGATCGCCCGGTACATATGCGATGTTCAGTTTGGCCTTTACGCCTCAGCCCTATACTTCGATCACCATGATAATTTAAAGCATCCGCATGCTCTGCATTCTCATCAATTGATTTCTTGGTTCGGCGGCCAGCAAAATCCATTCTCCTGGAACCTTTTCTCGCCGTCGGAGCAATATGAAGTCACTACCAGGGATGGACTGCACTTCGATGACCCAGAAGTTGCCATTGCCTCATGTATGGCAGGTGGAGGTATCTGCCCAGGCTCACCTTTCGCAGTCGAGCATTGGGTGAGATCAGGGCTACTGATTCCTGTCCTTCCAAACTGGAGCTTCGCGCCCAAGCCTATTCACCTCCTCTATCCCACCAACAAGCATCTAGCACCGCGCGTCCGCTGTTTTGTTGACTGGATGCTTGAACTGGCGAAGAGAAGTCACACGATTCGTATGACCCCACGTGAACTCGCGGACAGCTTGTCACAATAACGGATTTGAGTAGCTTTCACTCGCTATTGGAAAAATCGGAGAACAAAGCCACGATTGAGCCAAGGTATCGAACATCAATGAAATCTTATCCTGCGGTGATCCTGGTGCATTGCAATCCAAGCGCCTTAATGTGAAATCGACCATTACTGTATCAACTCTTAGGAAACCAACCAGTAGTTTAGCCCCACTCGCGTTTAAGCCCCTTCGTTTTGGCGTAGCTGCCGCTTGGCGGCAAGACTCCTGCAGTTAAAGCTCATTAGCTGTGGATCCACTAAATGGACGGAAACAAACAGTGGGGTTGCCCAGTCTTTGTCTAAGAAACAGATATTGCAGTCTTTTAGTTGATGGTTCGAATGCTGCCTACGTGGATAGCGTCATCGTCTGCATTTGATAGCGTTTAGACGCCTGGCCATTTAGTTCTTCCATCAGTACGCGGCAGGTTTCCAATGCGATTAAGGCAGCAACGCGCATAGGCAGATGATGCCGGCTGCCAGCCCCCCGATTATTAGCAAATACCGTTCAAGCCTGACAGATAGAATGGTGCCAATGCTCTGCGCTACTACCGTAATGGCGCGCTCAATCCGCTAGGCGAGCACCTGATTGATACCGATGATGATCTCTCAAATATCGTAAGGTGAATGGTTTTTCGCCCCTTGATGCTGTTCATCTTACGACTGACCAATCGGGTTATGAAGTTCAGACAAGCCGCCCACCTGGAGGAAGCGCGGGCACTGGCGAAAATTAACACGGCAAGCGTGGTTTTTTACGCTGTCTCCTTCAAGATCTGCCGGGCTACTGCAGGTCTAGAATTACGCTGAGCGCTATTGGGAGGCCGCTTTCATCGCAGTGAACAGCTGTCTACCTGCCTTGCTCGGCTCGGCGCTCTTGTCGCTCAAGAAATTGCTGACAACATCGAAAACAGCTCCTTGCACTGCCTGCGAGGTTGACATGTTGAACGCCATGCTCGGCTCGAGTGTGCCAGCCTTCTCCGCTTCGGCAAAATCTCTGGCTGAAGCCTGTGCACAACTATCGAACTGACTCATGTCCAGGCCCTTGATCACTGGGATTGAGCCTTTGTTCTGATTGAAAACGTACTGGAACGTAGGCTCCATAGCAACTTTAGCTAGGTAGTCGCGTGCCGCATTGTTACCGTCCGTATCGTTCTTATTGGACAACTTGAACATTGCCAGAGAATCGATGGTGTAGGTGTAAATACCTTGCGATCCTGGGAACGGTACGCATTGGTAATCGGTATCAGCCAGCTTGCCGGCCGCAATCCACTCACTTTTGGCCCAGTCCCCCATGATTTGCATGCCGGCATTGCCATTGATGACTTTCCCGGCTTCCAGGTTCCAGTCTTGACCAGCACCGTCGGGATCCATATATGTTTGAAGCTTACGAAGCGCCGTGAATACATCCTTCATTTTAGAGCTCGTCAGCGTCTGCTCGTCAATTTCTACAAAGGCTTTTTGAAAGCCATCGGCTCCTATAATGCTCAGCACGAGATCTTCAAATACAGTGGTGTCTTGCCAGGGTTGGCCACCGTGTGCAATCGCAATGAAGCCTGCCGCCTTGAGCTTGTCGCCCGCAGTATAGAGTTCCTCGAGGGTTGCCGGCGCCTTGTCCACGCCGGATTTTTTTAACACTTCAGGATTTATCCATAGCCAATTGATCCGATGTATGTTTACCGGTACCGCTACGTAGTTACCATCATATTTCATGATATCGGCGATCGCTTTTGGTAGGAGATTATCCCAGTCGTTCGCTTTGGCGACGTTGTCGATACTGGCTAACAGACCCAAGTTGCCCCATTCTTGAATATCCGGCCCCTTGATCTGCGCTGCGGACGGCGGATTGCCGGAAATTGTGCGTGTTTTCAGCACGGTCATAGCCGCAGCTCCGCCGCCGCCTGCCACGGCACTGTTTTGCCAAGTGAAGCCATCTTTTTCGATAATCTGTTTAAGTACATCTACCGATTTTGCTTCTCCCCCCGATGTCCAATAGTGAACGACTTCAACAGTGCCCTTGCTTTCGGCAGCCTGCACTATGATAGGGATAAGTGTGGCCAAGGAAATGGTTACGGCAAAGCGATTGGTCTTGTTCATCTTTACACCTTTTTTGTTTTTATCAGCGAGGCATGCGAAGCTTGCTGTTACAGCAACGTCTTTGCATTGAGGGTACGCCAGATTCAGCAACAACCATCACAGGCGATCAGCGAATGCCCAATCCGTTGCGACCAAGAGCGTTCAACTGATCTGGTGTGAATCGGTCTTGCCACGCAGTTTCGTAATGTTCTGGCGGAAAATCATCTGGCGATTTTCCCGCCTCAAAGGCTCTTCGTACGTCGTGAGCATATCTAAGATTCTTTGGGCACATGGGTGCTGCTGGTACATACATCACATTACCCCAGCCTTCTTGGTTTTCGACGGGTGCCACACTGTGGATGATGTCGCAGTGCCACCAAACTGAATCACCTGCCTCGACATCGGGGATCGGCGTCATTCCCTGCACCAGTAGCGGATGCCATTTTTGTGAAACTGGCAGTACCTTACCCGGTGCTACACCACACAACTCATCCTCTGGTACGTCTTTCAACAAAGGTCTCAGAAGCATATAAGCCATCGCTTTCGGAATGGGCAAGGTATGCAGCACTCCCTGACTGGCTTTCATGTCAGAGAGGGCTGTCCACCCTTGAAAAGTTCTGAAAGCCGAGCACTTTACCGTGTCTCTGTAAGCGTATTCATCCACTTCAGTGCGGTGCGCTGCGTCCCACGGATCATAGGACTTAAAATCGTTGCTATAGATTTTATCGAAAACCTTAAGGTAAGCCGGATGTAGCCATCGCTCCAAAGCGCCTGAATCAGTGTGAGGCCCCAACCCTTTAGAGGTGGTACCCGGTGGACGGCGGCGCACACGATCGGGGTAGAGAGCGTTAACGTCCGGATTGAACCACTCGTGACCCTGGGAGTGGATTTTCCATAGCCTGTTCAGAAATGATTGAGCTGCGGCCATACGCTCATCTTGGCGAAGTTGCATCTGCGAGTTCGACCAATAAATTGGGAAAATCTCCGGTCGCGAAGCGTCAAGGTTGCCAAAAAACTGATCTACAGGCCCGCGATACACCCGATCAAAATCATTCCTATCTAGATACTCAAGTAGGTTCCTATCCCAAGTCAGGACTTGCTCTCTCTGGAAGTGGTTTTTTATGACCAAGCAGCCGCGACGTTTGATTTGCGCCAATTGCTCCTGTGTCACGTTCCTATTGGCTATGGCGTCGAACTCGAGCAGAGGCAAACCCGACCCGGTCATCGCTTGCTGCTCCTTGATCGATGCGATTTCGGTTGCAATGAACTCGCTGACCTCGGCGAAAAGCGATTCGACATCGCCTATTTGCGCACGCAACGTCTTTTTCATTTTGACGATGCTGTCTTTGTAGTTTTCGGGGAGGTCTACACTTTCGAAAGATTGATACTTGGTCATAGGACACCTGAATTCTTATTTTCCCGCAAGCATCAAACCACCAAAAAGACGATTTCGGCAGTCACGTTCCCGGCGTTGGCTAATATGATTCTGGCGTTTTCTGAGCTTGCAGAACGATCAAGCTAATGACCAGCCTCTGTCGGTCACATGGCGGCATCATTTGAAATGGCGCCCATGCTGGCGCCGGAACTCTGATGGTGTCACGCCTTTTTGTACCTTGAATTGACGATTGAAGAGTGCTTGAGAGGAGTAGCCTACTTGCTCGGCGATCGTTGAAACGGGCAAGTTGCTCTGCATCAATAGCGAGCATGCATGCCCGGTACGTAATCGGACGATGTAATCCAAAGCTGTACACCGAGTGTGCTTTTTGAACATGCGATGAAATGCTGAAACGCTGACACAGGCTACGTCTGCGAGCGTCGGCAGACTAAGGGAGGTCGTGTAGCGAGCGTGAATATGATCGAGGACTCGACGGATCCGGGCATCCTCGATGATTTGACTGGATGAATCCGAAATTGCCGCTACGGAGATTTTCCTGGCATCCGTATCTTGAGACAGCTTGCTCAGGACTACTAACAGCGAAACCAAACGTTGCGAAGCGTCCTGATCCACCATCGATTCAATGATAGGACGAAGCTCACGCGAAGCCGCTTCAGTGAAATGCACCGCTGTCTGTGCAGCACTCAGTAGAGTTCGAATAGCGCCCATTTCTGGGAACAGAGCTACGAGCGACTCGGCCCATGAATCAGAAAACCAAATCACTAAAGCAATATAGGGTTTCGCCGGGTCGTAACGCTCGACTGACGACCAGCTGTGCGGAACATTAGGGCCCACCAGCACCAGGTCGCCATCCTCGTACGGCGCTACATCGTTGCTGATGTAGCGGTGCCCACGACTGTTCAATGTGAGCGTCAACTCATATTCTGGGTGATGGTGCCATTCAAATGGTATCGCGTCGGGTAAACGCCTGTTCAACATCGTCAAGGAGGCATTAGCTTCGGTCGGAACTTGTTCGAAACTGGGTCTCATGAGCGCATGCTGCCTTGCAGGGATATGAACACGCCACAATCGTACCATCGAACGCCATTAGTGGCACTGCCCTACCCATCCAAACCTCGGCATCCTCCTTGATCGCCACGGTCGGAAAAATCGTGGTGCCAACCCTCCTACCAAAAAGACAATAGGGAGTGCCTGTGATGCACGGGACAACTGCTGCGAAAGTACAGACATCGACACCCGCCCATCCCAACGTCCAACGCCTCAGTTTTCTCGTTTTCTCGCTATTCTTCATCTTTGGGAGCATTACCAGCCTGAACGATGTATTGATCCCTAAACTCAAACATCTCTTTAGCCTAAGCTATGCCGAAGCCATGCTTGTTCAGTCGTCATTTTTTCTTGCCTACTTCCTCGCCTCAATTCCAGCAGGCTTGCTGATCGCACGAATAGGTTATATGCAAGCTGCCACGGTTGGTCTACTTACCATGGCCGCAGGTTGCCTACTGTTCATTCCGGCAACTCAAATAGGATTATTTGCAACGTTTCTAGGAGCGTTATTCATTTTGGCGACCGGGGTCACCATCGTGCAGGTGGTTTCCAACCCCTTGATATTACTGCTCGGTTCTTCCAGCTCCGCACACAGCCGGGTAACGTTCGCCCACGCGTTTAACTCTCTAGGAACTACCCTAGCGCCCTACCTAGGCGCAATTTTGATTCTCGGGACGCTCAATGATTTCGATCCTTCAGTATTGAACGGCTCCGCGCTAACTTCTTTCCTCGCTGAAGAAGCTGAGGTTATCAGCAATACTTATGTGGGGATTTCACTCGTGCTATTGGTTGTCGCCGCGATCATTTGGCATCAGCGAAAACAGCTACCAGCGGAAACCAAACCTGAGCCCAGCAATCCGCTGACAGCACTTAAACTTCTCAAACGCCCGCGATTCTCCCTCGGTGCGGCGTGCTTGTTCTTTTATGTTGGCGCCGAGGTCGCTATTGGAAGCTTACTAACCAACTTCTTGATGCAAACTTCAACCTTTGGCTTCGATTCTGAAACAGCAGGCAAATACGTTGCCTATTATTGGGGTGGCGCGATGGTAGGTCGTTTTATTGGTGCGGCCCTCCTTAGAAGGTTTGCCCCGGGAAAACTGCTTACCTACGCTGCGAGTGGAGTGATCATGCTTCTGAGTCTAGCAGCCTCTGCCGAAGGTATATCTGCTGGCTGGGCAATTTTGGCAGTAGGATTATTCAACTCGGTTATGTTTCCTACTATATTCGCAATGGCCTCCGAAGGGCTGGGCGAAAAAGCGGCGCAAGGTTCAGGCCTCATATGCTGCGCTATCGTGGGTGGCGCTATTATTCCGCCCCTCACCGGTTTTGTTGCGGACTTAAACACTCTGTCATTTTCGTTGGTTGTGCCTGCAGCTTGCTACGCGGCTATCGCGTTCTACGGATGGTTTGCACGCAAACCTGAAATTTCCAGTTGACCTGAGCGGGAAATGCAGTGCCGTCACAGAAAAAAATGCTAATAGGGAATTGCGGTGCTCGTTCTTGAAGAGCCCCTAGGTGCAGGTCGTTTGATTTGCGAATGCGATGGAACCTCGATCGAAAGCGCCCCAACGTTCACGATTCGGGGATCTTTCGACCGGCATTCGACGTTTTTCGCATGCTTTCAAAGAGCTGTGTCATGCCGGTAGCCATTCATGCAGCGTATGGATAAGCGAGGTTACCAGTCTGGACATGCGTGGTGTTTGGATGAAACCTCTTCTGCTCCTGCTCAATGTACCTGCGGCGAAATGGCGCACCCTTGTAAAATGTACATCGCGTGTTAAAGAGCGCTAAATAGCCTCCCCTTTGCAGCGATTTCATTCATGAGTTCGTTGAGACGTATCCGACCCTGGATTGCCTGCCTGGCGATCTTGCTGAACATTCTGGCCATGCCGCTCAGCCGTGCGATGCAAGCGCCCGATGTAAATCTCATGCTGTGGGGCGGATTTTGTTCCGGGGGAAACTCGAGCGTCGTCTCAGCTGAGTTTCGCCAGGCGATCGAGGCGCTTCAGATACCTCAATCCGAACCCGAACACGCCATGCACCATGCGGACTGCTGTTGCGGCCATGCCGGGCTGGCAGCCCTGCCCTCGGATTACTACCGCCATTTCTTGCCGCAGTACACACCCGGCGTTGTCCTTGAAGATCCTGAACTGCCAACGCTGCACCCAAGAATCCGCTGGCCCAGCCTGAGTCCACGCGCCTCCCCTTTTGCCTGATCACGACACCGCCCACTGCGTGCGGTGTTGCTCGCTTTAAATTCTTTCAGCGATCTGCAACGGTTGCTGAACGCCCTTGAAGTTTCTTGATGATCAGGAAGTGCGTGCCATGCCTGCTCCATTTTCTTTGCGCTCTGCAAAGCGTTTATCTGTGTCCCGTTCTATGTGGCCTGTATTGTCGATAGGCGTACTGGTATCCAGCCCGCTGTCCTTGGCACAGGCTGAAGCCGGCGAGCCCGGAAGCTCGACGCTCACCTTGGGCGCCGTAAGCGTTCAAGGCTCCGCCAGTGGCCCTTTGGCTACCCGCAGCGTACTCAGCTCGGTGGATATTTTGGGCGCGGAAATCCTCGAAAAGATGCCAGTCAATTACAGTTGGGAGCTGTTCCGCCGCGCTCCGGGGGTAATGCTGACTGAGTTCAACCAAGGCACCACGTCAGGCAAAATCTCCTTCCGAGGCTTCAACGGCGAAGGTGAAGTGAACGCAGTAAAATTGCTGATTGATGGCATCCCAAGCAACAGCAATGACGGCAATATGCCGTACATGGACATGATTTTCCCCATGGAGTTGGACAGCATTGAGGTGGTGCGCGGCACCAGCGATGCGCGCTATGGCCTGAACAATATTGCCGGCAACGTGAACATGCTGACTCGCACGGGGGGCGACTACAACAAGGCGCGGCTGCGCTATGGCAGCTTCAATACCCACGAGGCCCAACTTGCCAATGGCATTGAGGGCAGCAACTGGACGCAAAACTATTTCTTCGCCTATCAAAAATCTGATGGCTACAGAGATCACGCTGAAGCAGATAAGTTTTCGATGTCGGGCAAATGGTTCTATACGCCGGACGATGACAGTTACCGTATTGGACTGATCGCTCGTCACTACGAAACCGAGGCTCAGGAGCCAGGCTATCTGAGTGAAGATGATGCACGTCATCACCCGGAAATGACCAACAGCTTCAACGCGACGGACAAGGGTACTCGTCGTATGAATCAGGTCAGTCTGCATTTCGATACAGACTTGGCTGATACGCTTGCTTGGTCAGCGAAGACCTACGTCAACACCTTCGATGACAGGCGCTGGACACAATACTGGAGCACCAGCGCACAACAGGAACGCGACGCTTATGAGACGCAATATGGCGCCCTCACCTCCCTGACCTGGCGACCGGAAGTCAAATGGCTATACGACTTCGCGTTGGAAGGTGGCGCGGACGTACAGCAGCAGCAAAACAAAAGTGAGCGATATCGCACCAGAGACCGTAAGCGTCTAGCTACAACCCGCGACCAGCAGTTCGACTTCGACACCTACGGCGCTTATGCCCAAGCAGAGATAAAACCTTTCGAATCTCTGAAGATCGTACCCGCCTACCGGGTCGACAAGATCCAGGGCGATTTCACTAATGAAACGACCGGCACAAATTTCGACATCAACGACTACGGACTGATCAAGCAGCCGAAGATTAGCGTTGTCTATTCTCCGTGGGAAGTTGCCAGCTTCTACGCGAACTGGGGGCGTACCTTCCAGGTGGGCAGCGGGGCGGCGGCTTACAAGATTCCGCCCAGAGATACTGACCTAGCACCTTCGATCAACGAGGGATGGGAAACAGGCATCAAATTCACGCCGGTTGACTGGGTGGATGGACGCGTCGCCTATTGGCAGCAAAAGGCCTCTGGGGAAGTCAGTCGCCGGCTGAACGACCCGAGCGGCGAATCCGATAATGTCGGTGAAACACGTCGCTGGGGTTACGACTTACAGATGAACCTGTATCCGAATGAACGCACCAATATCTGGATGGGTTACTCCTGGCAGTATTCGAAAATACTCCAGCCAAGTGCCACGTTGCCTAACAGCAAAGGTCAGGAAATCGACCACATCCCGCATCACTTGTACAACGCTGGCATCAGCTATGACGCGACACCTGCATTACAGCTGACCGCGTGGATGAACGGTCAGACTAATTATTATCTGGAGCGGGAAAATACGAAGGGGACTTACGGCGGTTACGTGCTAATGAACCTTGGCGCAACCTACAAGGTGACTCAATCAGTGAGTGTTGACTTGCAGCTGAAGAATCTCACGAATCGATACTATGAATATGTCTGGTACGACCCGGATGGCGCGCAGGCATCCCTGCATTCGCCAGGTGATGGTCGTGCACTTTATACTGGAGTGACTGTGGAGTTCTAATAGGTAGTCGGGTGGGGGCC
>NZ_JACYUK010000015.1:0-13488 GCF_014841725.1 Pseudomonas sp. CFBP 8758
TACAGGGGGTGGGCGGTGGACGCAGTCCCTGTAGCAGCGGCGCAAGCCGCGTCGGCGGTGGACGCAGTCCCTGTAGCAGCGGCGCAAGCCGCGTCGGCGGTGGACGCGGTCCCTGTAGCAGCGGCGCAAGCCGCGTCGCCGGTGGACGCGGTCCCTGTAGCAGCGGCGCGAGCCGCGTCGGCGGTGGACGCGGTCCCTGTAGCAGCGGCGCGAGCCGCGTCGCCGGTGGACGCGGTCCCTGTAGCAGCGGCGCGAGCCGCGTCGCCGGTGGACGCGGTCCCTGTAGCAGCGGCGCGAGCCGCGTCGGCGATGGACACGGTCTCTGTAGCAGCGGCGCAAGCCGCGTCGGCGGTGGACGCGGTCCCTGTAGCAGCGGCGCAAGCCGCGTCGGCGGTGGACACGGTGCATCTGCGGGAACGTGGTAAAACCTGACGCTTCAACGGCTGCGGATTTTCTCGACGATGGCGGTGGTCGAGCTGTTTTCCACCAGCCCCAGTACCTTTACCGTGCCGCCATAGGCAGCCACGATATCGGCGCCTACCACTTGCTCCACCGAATAATCCCCCCCCTTCACCAGCACATCCGGGCGTACATGGGTCAGCAGGTTTTCCGGCGTACCTTCGGCAAAGCTGATCACCCAGTCCACCGCCCCCAGCCCGGCCAACACCGCCATGCGCCGGTCGACGCTGTTGATCGGCCGACCCGGCCCTTTCAGACGGCTTACCGAAGCGTCATCGTTGACCGCCACGATCAGCCGGTCACCCTGAGCGCGGGCCTGCTCCAGATACGTCACGTGGCCCGCATGGAGGATATCGAAGCAGCCATTGGTGAACACGATGCGCTCGTTGTGCGCCCGCGCATCGTCGATCGCCAGCAGCAACTGCTCGAGGCTCAACACGCCGCGTTCCGAACCTTCCTCGCGCTGGATGGCACGGCGCAGTTCAGGTGCGCTGATCGCCGCCGTACCCAGCTTGCCGACCACGATGCCCGCCGCCAGATTGGCCAGGGCCACCGCATGGGGCAACTCTTCGCCTGCGGCGATGGCCGCTGCCAGGGTGGAGATTACGGTGTCGCCGGCACCGGTCACGTCGAACACTTCACGGGCCCGCGCGGGTAAGTGCAGGGCCGGATGATCAGGGCGCAACAGGGTCATGCCGTGCTCGCCACGGGTCACCAGCAGTGCGCCCAGATCCAGCTCGCTCATCAGCGCGGCGCCTTTGGCCACCAGTTCTGCCTCATCGGCGCAACCGCCGACGATGGTTTCGAATTCGCTGAGGTTGGGCGTGATCAGGCTGGCGCCTCGATAGATCGAGAAATCCTTGCCCTTGGGGTCGGCCAGTACGGGAATGTTGCGCGCGCGCGCCGCCTGAATCAGCGCCTGATGGTTCTTCAGCGCGCCCTTGCCGTAGTCCGACAGCACCAGCACCTTGACGCCTTCGAGCAACGCTTCGACTTCGTTGCCCAGCGCTACCGGGTCAGTGGCAAACGCTTCTTCGAAGTCGATGCGCAACAGTTGTTGATGGCGGCTCATGACCCGCAACTTGACGATGGTCGGCTGGTGGGCAATGCGCTGGAACACCGCCGTGACGCCAGCAGCCTTCAAGCTGTTGCCCAGGCTGTCGGCGGCCTCGTCGGTACCAGTCACGCCCACCAGGGAAGCCGGCGCACCCAGTGCGGCGATGTTCAACGCAACGTTGGCGGCACCACCAGGCCGATCCTCGATCTGTTCGACCTTGACCACCGGCACCGGTGCTTCCGGAGAGATGCGCGAAGTACCGCCATGCCAGTAACGGTCGAGCATGACATCGCCGACCACCAATACAGGGGCCGACTCGAATCGCGGCATGGATAACTTCATGGGCAACCCACATACAAAATGAACAGGGCGGCGATATTAACACGCAAGCACCCGATAGGCCCCCACCCCACCTCGGGAGCGATGATCCCCGTAGGAGCGGCCAGTGGCCGCGAAGGGCACGCCGCGTATCACCTGATACACCGCGCCGTCTGATACGCGGCCGATGACCGCTCCTACATGCGAGCAGTGATCCCCGTAGGAGCGGCCAGTGGCCGCGAAGGGCACGCCGCGGATCACCTGATACACCGCGCAGTCTGATTCGCGGCCGATGACCGCTCCTACATGCGAGCAGTGATCCCCGTAGGAGCGGCCAATGGCCGCGAAGGGAACGCCGCGTATCACCTGACACACCGAGCCGTCCGATTCGCGGCCGATGACCGCTCCTACATGCGAGCAGTGATCCCCGTAGGAGCGGCCAGTGGCCGCGAAGGGAACGCCGCGTATCACCTGACACACCGAGCCGTCCGATTCGCGGCCGATGATCGCTCCTACAAGGGGGTGCAATCCCACGCAATAGCGCAATGCCATAGGGAGATCGCAGTCCTGCAGGGCTCAGGTGATGTCGGTTTTCGCAGGTTCGTCCAGGCCCATGGCGTGCAACCTGGCGTAATAGCCGTTCTGCGCCAGCAACTGCGCGTGCGTGCCGCGCTCGACGATGCGGCCCTGGTCCATCACCAGAATCTGGTCGGCCTTTTCGATAGTCGACAGTCGGTGAGCGATCACCAAGGTGGTCCGCCCTTTCATCACATGGTCCAGCGCAGCCTGGATATGTCGCTCCGATTCGGTATCCAGCGCCGAGGTCGCTTCATCCAGAATCAGCACGGGGGCATTCTTGAGCAACGCCCGGGCAATCGCCAGGCGCTGGCGCTGGCCACCGGACAACAGCACGCCGTTCTCGCCCACCTGCGTGTCGAAACCCTCGGGCAGACGGTCGATGAATTCCTTGGCATAGGCATCGGCCGCCGCCGCCACCACGTCTTCGCGCGGCGCGCCGGCCAGGTCACCGTAGGCAATGTTGTTGGCCACGCTGTCGTTGAACAGTGTCACGCTCTGGGTCACCAGCGCGATATGGCGGCGCAGGTTGCGCAACTGGTAGTCGGCAATCTCCACGCCATCGAGCAACACTTCGCCTTGATTGTGATGATAGAAGCGCGGGATCAACCCGGCCAGGGTCGACTTGCCACTGCCCGAACGCCCCACCAGCGCAATCATCTGCCCCGGCTTGGCGGTGAAGTTGATGTCACTGAGCACCTGGCGATCGGTGCCGGGGTAGGTGAAGTTCAGGTTGCGCACTTCCAGCGAACCGCCAACGCGCTCGCGCTCCACTGTGCCGGTGTCCAGCTCGGGGGGAACGTCCAGCTGCTCGAAGATGCTTTCGGCACCGGCCACGCCCTTCTGCACCGTGGAGCTGACTTCCGACAGTTGGCGGATCGGCTTGGGCAGCAAACCGGCTGCAGTGATGTAGGCCACCAGATCACCGGCCGTGGCATCGCCACGCATGTACAGCACCAGGAACATCAGCACGGCCATGGCGGTGTAGATCACCAGCTGCAACATCGGCGTGTAGATCGCGCCGGTCTTGGTCATGCGCAGTTGCTTGTCGGTGTTGCCCTGGCTGGCTTTGGCAAAGCGGTTCTGCTCGTAGCCTTCACCGCCGAAGCTGCGCACCACCCGATAGCCCTGGATGGTCTCGGATGCCACGTGGGTCACATCGCCCATGGCGACCTGAATCTTCTTGCTCTGCTTGCGGAATTTCTTGCTGGTACTGCCAACCATAACGGCGATCAGCGGCAGAATGGCCAGCATGACCAGGGTCAGTTGCCAGTTCATCCAGATCAGGTAGATGAACAGGAACACCACCGTCAGGCCTTCGCGGATCACCACCTTGATGGCATCGGTCGCAGCGCCGGTCACCATGGTCACGTTGAAGGTGATGCGCGAAATCAGGTGGCCGGAGTTGTGCGTGTCGAAGTAGCGGTTGGGCAGTACCAGCAGCTTGTTGAACAGCTCCACGCGCAGGTCGTGGACCAGGCCCAGCGATACCTTGGCCAGGAAGTAGTTGCCCAGGTAGGAGCCCAGGCCCTGCCAGGCGGCGATCAGCACGATCAGTATGGGTACCGCCTGCAGCAGTTGCAGGTCGCGCAGGTAGGGCACATTGGGGAACAGTACCGCTTCGGGATTGCTCAGGCCGTCGACGAAATACTTGAGGATGCCGGCCAGCATGGGCTGGGTCGAGGCGAAGATCACGAAACCTATGATACTTATCAGGAACATGCCCACGTAGGGGCGAACGTAGCTGAGCAGTCGCAAATAGATTTTCAGGCTTGAATCCTGTTCCGCTGGGCGCGGTGAATCACTCATCGTCTAACTCACTGTTGGCGTAGAACGGGAATTTTATCACAGGGGGCCGATCGGGGATCGCGGTGCTGCAGCCAGACCGAGTCGCGCCCTTCGCGGGCAGAGCCCGCTCCCACAAGTACAGCGCGATCCCCCGTAGGAGCGGTCAGCGGCCGCGAAAGCCGCGCCGCAGTTCGGCCTGGCGGTAGAACATGCCGGCGCTTTTGGGCATCATGCCACCCGCCCTCTTCAATCAAGGCCTTATCACGATGCAATGCACCCGCCTTCCTCTGGCCGCTTTTGACACGCTGATCACCGGCGCCAAGGTGTTGGAAGCCGACAGCCATGGCGCGAAAGTGTACCTGCTCGCAGACGGCAAGATCCTGAAACTTTTCCGCCGCAAACGGCTGTTTTCCTCAGCCCTGCTGCGCCCGTATTCGGCGCGTTTCATCGCCAACGCCCAGCGTCTGCAGCAACTGGGCGTGCCGACCTTGAAGGTGCTGCAGCACTATCGTCTGGACAAGCCCGGCATGACCGCCGTGCTCTACGAGCCCCTGCCAGGCAGGAACCTGCGCCAGTTGATGGACACCGCCGACTTCACCTGGCAACAGTGCCTGGAGCCGCTGATCGCCATGATTCGCCGGTTGCATCGCTCAGGGGTGTATTTCCGCTCGCTGCACCTGGGCAATGTGATCGTCACGCCCGAAGGAGAGCTGGGCCTGATCGACATGGCCGACATGAGCTTCACCCGCGGGCCTTTGTCGAAGCGCTTGATCAAGCGCAACCTCGAGCATTTCTCCCGGTATCTGGAGCGTGAACAGTTGACGGCCTGCTTCCCCTTGGCCGAGCTCAACAAAGCCCTGCTCAAGTAGCACCGTGGACTGTCCCCCGTAGGAGCGGCCAGTGGCCGCGAAAGCCGCACCGCGGTTCGGCCTGACACACCGCAGCGCCTGTTTCGCGGCCGATGACCGCTCCTACGGGTACACCACAATCCCCCGTAGGAGCGGCCAGTGGCCGCGAAGGGTGCACCGCGGTTCGGCTTGACACACCGCAGCGCCTGTTTCGCGGCCGATGACCGCTCCTACGGGTACAGCGCAATCCCCCGTAGGAGCGGCCAGTGGCCGCGAAAGCCGCACCGCGGTTCGGCCTGACACACCGCAGCGCCTGTTTCGCGGGCAGAGCCTGCTTCCACAGGACTTGCGCGCACCCCTTTGTGGGAGTGGGCTCTGCCCGCGAAGGGCGCGGCGCGGTTACTAGGACAAGGCCAACCGCAGGCGTTGCCACACCGTCAACGGCGGATGCGGGCGAAGTGCCGGCTGCATCGCTTGCACGATACGCTCACCGATCCGGTCGAAACCGTATTCCCCCAGCACCAGCGCCTGCCCCGCCGCAGCGATGCGCTCGGCCAGCGCCGGCTCGCGGCGCAGCTGCGCCAGCTTGGCCTGCAAGCTCGCCACGCTGTCGTACAAGACCACCGTGCGCATGTCCTGGAACCCCAGCGCGCGGTTTTCCGCCTCGCCCTGGTCGAAGGTGAACAGCACACACCCGCACGCCATGGCTTCGAAATTCTTGATCATGTACTCGCCCATGCCCACATCGGCACTGACGAAAAAACGGATGCGGTTCAGCGTATCGCCATACTCCTGGCCGCTGTTGGTCCGCGTCACCAGCAACGGCTCCACCTGGCCGATCGCATCGAGCATCTGCTTGCGACCACTGTAGGCCACGCTCTTGGTGCTGCCCACGAAAGCCAGCTCGATATCGCGCTCGCGGGTCTGCGGCGTCAGCAGGGCCTGGTCATAGCCCTTGGGCACGAAGTGCGCATCGAAGCCCTCGGCGCGCAAGCGTTCGCTGACCATGAACCCCGAACTGATCACCCGCACCCACGGCAGCTGCTGGTAGTGCGCGCTGAACTTGCCGGTGTATTTGCACGGGATGTAGTTCTGGTAGGCGTCATGCTCCAGGATCACCAGGTTGGGCACCGAACGAATGAACGCCACCTGGCGAATCTCCTGCTTGAAACGCAGGAAGAACAGAATGCGGTCGTACCGGGCAAAGTCCACTTCGCGCTTGAAATACCCTTTCAGATCGCGCTGCTGCGCGCTGTCCAGCCAGCGCAGATCGCACTCGCAATGCGCGGCAATGCCTTCATAGAGACGATCGAGAATGGCGCGCTGCTCTTTCTGCACCAGGAACAGTACTTTCATCATTGTGCTAACGGCACCTTATAAGTCTTTGCGCCAGAACAGTTCGTGGCGGCGCACCGCCTTGCGGAAAAATTCGTTTTCGCCCGTCGCCGGCCAACGTCGACCGGCCAGCAACCATTGCAGCCAACGCCGCACGCGACGCTTGAACGGCGCCGGCGGTTGCAGGTCGTGCATCATGCCCAGGGCCATGGCCTTGTCCATCTGCACCGCCGCACCCACCGGCAGGCTGTACGGCAGCAGCCGTTCACGGGCGTCGAAAAACGGTGGCAGGGCCACGCCTTCGCCAGCACGGCCCATAGGCCAACGGTCGTTGTCATGCAAATGGTTGGCATAGCCCAGCAGGTAGCGTGGCTGGTGCGCCACCCCTTGCAACGCCTGCAGCACCGCTGCCTGCGCGCAGATGTGGTCCGGGTGCGGGTCGATGCTCGCGTGGGGCATCACCAGCACATCCGGCTGCGCCCGTTGCAGCAGTTCGCGCAGGTCGGCGAGCAGATTGTTCCAGGTCGGCGCGCCATCGGCATCGGCCGGCAAGGCGAAGGGATTGAGCTGGCGGAACGGACGGATGTCAGTCATGTCCGCCTCGCGCGAGCCACACGGCTGCTCGGGTGCCGCCTGCATCGCTGGCAGTTGCAGGCAGAAATACCCCAACTGCACGCACTGCTCGGCCGGCACCCCGGCCCAGCGCGGCACGGCCAGGCTGTCCCAGGCGCGCAGGCGCCCCTTCAAGCGAGCGGCGTCGGCCGGCGCCAGGCCCATCGCCTGATAGTGCTCGGCTTCGATCTCGCCTGCCGTCAAGGTCACGATCCAACTGCTCGCCGCGCGGCTGTACAAACCATAGGCCGCCAGCTCGGCATCGTCGGCATGGGGCGCAATGACCATGACCGTGTGCCGGGTGAAATCCGGATGCTGAAAGCGCCACAAGCGCGGCTCGCCAACGATGCGGCAGAACCGCCCGCGCAAGCGCAGGCGCCCGTGATTGAGCTCATCGGCAAAGCCACTCAGATTCAGGTAGCGCAGGCCATCGACACCGCGCTCGAACGTCTGCCGGTCGCTCAGCTCACTTCCGAGCAACTGCACATACGGATCGAACAGACGCCCCAGCCATGACGCCTTCACATCCAGCGCCAGGATCAAGGTATCCGCCGACTCGACGCGCCCTGCAACCTGCAGCACCTCGCCATTCAGGCTGACCTTGGCCAGCTCCGCTTCGCTGTCGAAGCTGTAGGCGTAATCGTCGCCCGGCGAATAGAACAGATGGTCGGCAAACCACGCCTCATGGGCCACCCAGGCCAACAACAACAGGGGCAGCGGCAACCACCAGGCAACCAGCACACCCGCCAGCAGCATCGCCACCAGCCCGGCCAGCAGCACCCGACGCTTGTTGCGCCGGTGCCGGGCGAGCAACGCCTGTTTGCGGCTCATGCCTGAAACACCGGAACGGGGTTGCACCAGCGGTCCTTGTACTCGCGGTCGGCGCGGCCGAACGAGAAGCGCAGGGGTTTGTTCACCGCGCGGGCCTGCTCCCAGGCGCTCTGGGTATTGAGAAAACTGAGCACGCTGCCGGGGCTGAACGCGCGGTTCTCCGGATCCACGCCGCCATTGATGTATTCCACGCTGACCCAGTCTGGCGCCTCGACGCGGTACACCAGTTGAATGGCAACGGGCGCATCGCCCAGCAGCAGCACCGAGCCGATCATCAGCTCGCGCAGCAGCTCGATGACCTCGGCCATGCGCTCGGCGCCGGTCGCGGGAAAGCCCCAGCGGCGCTGGAACAGGTCACAGTAGATCGCTGCCAGCTCGGCGCTGGTGAATTCACTGACGGGCTTGGCCACGCCGCCGGCTTCTTCCAGCAGACGCAGTTCGCGGCGCTGGTTGTAGCGAAATTTCTTCGACAGGTCTTCCGGCGTGCGGGCCATGGCCAGGCTCTCGGCCTGCGCCTTCAAGCCGCTGAAACGCCCCTGGTTCAGCTCCGACAGATAACGCCCATGGTGGCGCAGCGGTGCCTGGGCATCGGCAGCCGCCGGCAAAATCAACTCGGCGTTGCCCAGATCGTACAGGCCCTTCTTGCCGGCCTGCTTGAGCACGTCCTTGGACAACGCCAGGTAGCGCCCCCAGGTGGGTATCGCTGCGACCAGTTCGCCCGCCTGCTCCCACCCCAGGTAGCGCACCGGAATGCCGGCCAGCGCAGCCAGCCGCTCGACCACCAGCGGGTGCGTCGCCACACTGCCGCCGAACTGCGTCCAGGCCTGGGCATAGGTGGCCGCGTCCACAGTTTGCCAGCCCCGTTCGCGCACGCTCTGCAATCGGTTGAGCATCATGTGGCCGCCGTCAGTGCGGTGACCATCGGCAGTTGCCAGAAAGCCTTGCGCACCGCGCGGTCGCAGAAGCGCGTCTCGAGGCGTTCGGCCATGTGCGCTTCGCACTGCGCGCGCTGGTAGCGATCCATCCCGGCCATGTGTTCCAGGCCCTGTGCCAGGCGCTCAGCGTCGCCCAGCGGAAACAGGATACCGACGCCCTCGACGATCTCCGGTGCGCCACCGCAGGCCGTGGCCAGCAGCGGCACATTGGCCGCCATCGCTTCAAGCAGGACCATGCCGAACGGCTCGTGGTCGGAGCTCAGGGCGAACACGTCGAACGCCTTGAAATACAGCCGCGCCTGGGCCACCTGACCAAGAAACCGCACCCGCTCGGCAATGCCCAGCTCCACGGCCAGATCCTTGAGATTCTGTTCCAGGCGCCCAGAACCGATGATCACCAGCAGCGCTTCCTGAGGCAGTTTTGCCCAGGCCAAAGCAAAGCCGCGCAGCAAGGTGGCCTGGTCTTTATCCGGGTGCAGGCGACCGACGTTGCCGACGATCCAGGCATCGGGCGCCAGGCCCAGCGCCTGGCGGGCTTCGGCCGCAGGCAGCAAGTTTTTCTGCAAGGTAAAGGTGTTCAACCGGTTGTACAGCGTGGCGATGCGCTCGGGCGCCCAACCGGGCAGGCAGCGGCGCATGTCGTCGCGCACCGCATCGGACACGCCCAGCAGGCTCAAGCGTTTGCGGAACGACTGCGCAAACACCCGGCGCGAACGACGCTGATAGTCGCCGAACGCATGGTGCACGCCGATCACCGGCAGCGAAGTGCCGAGCAGGGCAACATAGATAGGCTTGAACCGGTGCGCGATGCAGAAGGCGAATGTGCGCGCAGCAGTGATCTTGCGCAGCTCGCGAATGGCACCCAGCTTCAAGCCACGGATGTCCTTGGAACTGAACTCCATGAACAGCACTTCGTCGCTCTCGCAGCCAGCGGCCACCTGGGCATCGGCCGCGCCGGTCAGGAACACGGTGGTCACCCGGTAGCCACGGCCCACGAACAGGCTGGCGTACTGACGGGCACAGTCGAGGAACGGCCCGTCATAGCCGTGGCAGAACTGCAGCACATGACGCTCAGTCGAGCGCGTCATAGGCTTGAGCACCCTCTTTGACCACCAGAATGTCTTCCATGACCAGGTACTCGAGGTCCGAGCCGTAGAACATGTTCAACGCATCGGTGGGCGAGCAGATCATCGGCTCGCCACGGCGGTTGAGCGAGGTGTTCA
The DNA here is from genome assembly GCF_014841725.1 of Pseudomonas sp. CFBP 8758. NCBI lineage: Bacteria > Pseudomonadati > Pseudomonadota > Gammaproteobacteria > Pseudomonadales > Pseudomonadaceae > Pseudomonas > Pseudomonas sp. CFBP 8758. Next base: position 9,983 of record NZ_JACYUK010000015.1, read on the forward strand.
GCGAAACGCCGTTGCCGGTCAGCTCTTCGAGGGCTTTCATCATGTCGTAGTAGCGCGGGTTGTATTCGCGCTTGAGCACCTGGGCGCGCGAGGTGCCGTCTTCGTGGACCACTTCCGGCACGCGGGTTTTCCATTCCTCGGCCACCTCGAAGGTGAACGTCATGAACGGCGCCGGGTGGTTGATCTTGATCATCTGCGGCGCGACGGTGTCGAGCATCGACGGGCAGAAAGGCCTCCAGCGCTCGCGGAACTTGATCTGGTGGTTGATGCGGTCGGCCACGCCCGGCACGCTCGGGCAACCGATGATCGAACGACCACCCAACGCGCGCGGGCCGAACTCCATGCGCCCCTGGAACCAGGCCACCGGGTTGCCGTCGACCATGATCTGCGCGATCTGCTTGGGCATGTTGCCGAGCATGCGCCCCTTGGGCTTGTTCGGATGACGCGCGCAGGCAGCGATCACGTCTTCGTTGGTGTAGGACGGGCCCAGGTACACGTGCTCCATCTTCTCCACCGGCACGCCGCGGGCATGGGACACGTAGGCCGCCGCCCCGACCGCCGTACCGGCGTCGCCGGAAGCAGGCTGCACGAACAGCTCCTTCACGTCCGGGCGGGCGATGATCTTCTGGTTCAGCTTGACGTTCAGCGCGCAGCCACCGGCGAAGGCCAGCTTGCCGGTCTGCTTGAGCACGTCGCCCAGGTAGTGGTCGATCATCTGCAGGGCGAGTTTTTCGAACAACGCCTGCATGCTGGCCGCGTAGTGGATGTACGGCTCGTCGGCGATGTCGCCTTCGCGCTTGGGGCCCAACCATTCGATCAGCTTGGGCGAGAAGTAGAAACCCTTGCCCTTCTCTTTATAGCGGCGCAGACCGATGACGTTGGCGTAGTCGGTGTTGATCACCAGCTCGCCGTTCTCGAACGAAGCCAGGCGCGAAAAATCGTACTTGCTGGCGTCGCCATAGGGCGCCATGCCCATGACCTTGAACTCGCCGTCGAGCATTTCGAAACCGAGGAATTCGGTGATCGCGCCGTACAGGCCGCCGAGCGAATCCGGGTCGAAGAACTCCTTGATCTTGTGGATCTTGCCGTTCTCGCCGTAGCCGAAAAACGTAGTGGCGTACTCACCCTTGCCGTCGATACCGAGGATCGCGGTTTTTTCCTGGAAGCCCGAGCAGTGGTATGCACTGGAGGCATGCGCCAGGTGATGCTCGACCGGTTCGATCTTGATCTTCTTCGCGTCGAAGCCCAACTGTTCCAGGCAGAAGACGATCTTGTTGCGGTAGCGCTTGTAGCGACGGTTGCCCATCAGCAGCGCATCGAGGGCGCGGTCCGGGGCATACCAGTAGCGCTTGGCGTAGTGCCAACGGGCCTTGCCGAACAGACTGATAGGGGCGAACGGAATCGCCACCACATCGACGTCCGACGGCTTGATGCCGGCTTGTTCCAGGCAGAACTTGGCCGATTCGTAGGGCATGCGGTTCTTTGCATGTTTGTCGCGCACGAAGCGCTCTTCTTCGGCGGCGGCAACCAGCTTGCCGTCGATGTACAGCGCCGCGGAAGGGTCATGGCTAAGGGCGCCGGACAGGCCAAGAATCGTCAATGCCAAGGGTCTAGCCTCTTTGAGCGGAATGGGTGCGCGCGCGGTGATCGGGCACGGCGGGCGGCGAAAGGCGGGGATTATAGCGTAATAAGCGGCCCGCCAGACACACCCCCCACATCACGCAAGATTGTGGGAGGCAGAGTCGCTAGCAAGCAGGCGGGCCTCAGGAAATGCAACTCCGAGGACAGAAGGTGATGCATGGGTCGCTTGTCGCCTTTCGGAGTGAGCACCGCCGATGACTCTGCACCGGCAGGGCCACATCGAGCTTTATAGCCACCTACGGTTGCTGCTGAAAGTCTGCACTGGATCGTATATGGGATAGAAAGCATCAACACTACACGCGCCTGATAGTGAGATTATCAAGTCGCACGGGGGTATTACCAATCGGAATCTGGAGGAACGCATAAGTTATTTTATTCAGGCCGGAGCCTGCCTGAAAAGTCAGCCAGTAATACTCATCTATTACTTCTGACTGTGCCACCATACTATTACCCTCATACACAGAAAATATTACATTTCGGGCTCCGGAACCCTTCTGATACAGCCCAAATTTAAAGTAGTTAACCGGAGGGTCAAAAAAAATGGAGAACGTGTTATTTGACAAGCTAGAAACTTCTAAATAATTCCCCGTCACATAGGGAGCCCCATCGGAATCACTGCCAATAACCGCGCGATAGTTGTTGTGAGCGGCATCTATCACGCAAGATGAAGCTAGCTGGATCGGAAGTGAAATTGGCCCATGAGCAAACCCCTCGAAACCTTCCGAAACAGGCCCTGTGCCTGGATCACCAGCAGACACCTCGAAAGCCCTTGGTGTAGAGGTTTGAACAAGGCCGCCGCTCACTCGCCTCGCGGTGTACGCAACACTGACCGCTTTACCCGCACTCAACAAAGCTGTCGCTTTTGGAACCACGAATTCCAGTGAGTCATGCGCCAGCACCTCGCGCGCAGGCAAGGTGATGGACCCTGCGTCATCCACCGCCGTCCATTCCAACCCTACCCATTGGCCCGCTTCGACCCCCCCATACACCGGTGTCGTGATCTTCACACCCGTATTGGGAATGGCCGCAGGGTCCAAATGCCCATTGGTTTCGTTTTCCACTGTTGGTGCAGGTAGCACCAAAGTCAACTGAGTCATGTTCAGCACTCCTTCAGGAAATATAACCGCTTCACTTTCACTCACGCTCTTGCCCATACCCACTTTCAGTTCCAGGGTCAGTGGCAAGGTATTCTCCAGTCGCAACAGAAAACTGCGAGGCAGGTTGATGTGCAGCCCTGAGTTCACTTGCGCGGCCGTCACTGCGGCTCCCATCGCCAGCTCTTCGCTGCGCGTCGTGCCGTCATCCAGGGTCCCTCGCGCGCGCAGCCAGTAGGTTTGGCCTGTGGTCATCAACGGCCACGGCACCGCCACTACCGTGGCATCTCCCGCGAAGGCGTTGAGATCCAGCACTGCCGGTGAACCGCTGGCCTGGGCAACGCTTGGCGCCACCAGTTGTTCCGAAGTGAACGCCAGCACCTGCAAGCTCAACACCTCCGACACCGGCCTCACCACCCCACTTTGATTGGCCGCGTAGAACACCTCCGCCGTCTTGCCCAGCGAAGCCGCCAGAATCGGCGCAGGAATGGCCCCCTGTGCCTCACCCGCAACGCTGACGTTGATGGGCGGGATCGCCTGGTCGGCATTCCCCGCCACACGCCAGAACGGCATGACGCTATCGCCTATGCGCAGGCGCGTATCGCGCAGCACGAAGTTCGCGGTGTTGGCTTGTGTGGTGCCGGGTCTGACAGGGCTCCAGGAGGTAACCGGTGCGCCGGTCGAGTCGTGAATCTGCGGCGCCGGCCAGGTCTGGCTCGCGGCATCCTGCACCGAGATCAGCACGCTGTCGGAAACGCCCGTGGCTCCCGC
>NZ_JACYUK010000016.1:0-8154 GCF_014841725.1 Pseudomonas sp. CFBP 8758
GGTCGCTGCCGTAGGCGGCTTTGCGAATGGCGCGTAATAATGAACGGGGTGGATTTTTCACGATGGATCACCTCAAGTGGAGTTGAGATCACTCATGACAAAGAACAGGTAGGCCCCTCGCCGACAGTTGCCTGCTGGCGAGGGGTAACGCTGCTACAAGTCCAGTGCGTAGCAACGCACGGACACCGAAGCAGAAGGGCCGCCAGTGCCGTAGGCATTTTCAATGGAGTACACGGCCGTTACCGACCCCTGCCCAACGGGCTCATTCACCCACTTCTTGGAGAAGTACGTGGCTGGAATCAGGAAGTCGTGATGCTTGACAGGGCCGCCCGGCAATTGGATATCGTCGCGCGTCAAGGTGTAGCTCAGATCGAGCTTCATGTTGGGCGTTTCGACGCCTGAGCCGGCAAGGCCGTAATACCCCTGCAGCGTGAGGGTGATCTCGTCGCCCTCGGCCACTTGGTCGTAATCCAGGAGCACACGGAATGGCGTACCGTCCTGCAGCTGCGCCTTGTTCAAAGAGTTTTGTGCCTGCCTGCGCTCTGTGAACTCTCCCGCGGGCAATCCGCTGGGGCCGCCTGGCAGCAGATCCTGAGAAATAACTTGTACGTCCTTGGCAAACGACAGGGCCACGTTGGTCGCCGATGGCGTGCCTGATGTTGCACGCGCCACGGTGTAGTGGACAGCTTTGATACCAGGCCCTTTGGCCTTCATTTCAGCCGATGTTGCGGTGATTTTCAGCGGTGATTTGGCAGCGAGATCGCTGGCCAGTATGGTTCTTCTGTTAGCCAGCGCCGTGCCGCCCCAATAGACGGTAATGACATCGTTGGCCTGCAGGTAGTCGACATCACCCGGCGGGGTGGCAGTGCTGTCGGCGTAGTAAGGAACGATGACCTCGGCGTCCTCCTGCAAGTCAGCGTTGTCGATGATATCGACAGCACCACTGTCCGCCTCGACCGTGACTACCCTCAACAGCTCATTTTCCGGAGTGCCGGGGACTGGGTCTGGGCCGGCGGGTATGGTGATGTCCACCAACACGGGGTTGGCTCCCGAAGTGGCCATTTTTACAGTGCCGCGGTAGACTTCGTAGTACCCCTCTGCTGTGTACCGTTGCGGTGACCCCGTACCGCCACCGTTGGCAACGAAGTCAAACGGCAGGTCGAACTCCAGCACGAAGGGCTTGCCGAGGTCCGCTGTGCTGATGCGCAGTCTCGAGGTACTTGAGGTGCCGAGGTAGAAAATCACTTCGTCGCCATCGACGGACTTGGGGATTTCGGGAATTTTGACATGGACCGGCGTGCGCGCATCGGCTTCGCTGATCAGGCCGTTGTCGCTGAACAGCGCGATGTCTGGTAAATCCAGATCACCGTCCACTGGCGCGCTGCTGACCAGGATGATCAAGGCAACGTCGTCTGCGCGCCCACGGCTGACATTGCCCGCCACGTCGGTAAGCGTGTAACCGAAATAGCGCTCGCCGTCATTCATGGCTTGCAACGCGGCCAACGGAATTTCAAGCTCCAGATCTTCGCCTGCGCCGCCCACGGGCACCACCTTCTCCGCCGACACGATGAGCAACTCAGACCCTGCTGCCAGTAGTCTGTAATGAGGTTTGACTATGTCGCCATCTTCCATGCCGTAGTAGTCTGGCAGCAGTGTCTTCAGCACTAGACCGCCGGAAGTGCCTGCAACCAATTTGTCCAGGGTCACACCTTCGTCTTCTACATCTTGGGCAAAGATCAGCGGTGGCATCAAAGTCCCGCCTGGCGCTTCACGGTCGATACGCAAAGGGATCGGTGGGTTACCCCGAATCACATTGCCGCCGCCATCCTCCAGCTCGTAGGTAACCTGATGTACACCGTGAGCCAGGGTTGCGTCGAACTCGCGGATATAACCATTGCCTACCTCTGCAGCGTCCACGGCTGGAACGTCGATAGGCACATTGTCGAGTATCAAGCGGACCACGTCGCCAACGACGATGCTCGTGTGGTTTGGAATGGAGATCCTGAATGGACTGTTATTCTTGTTTGCAGGAATCAGGTTCTGCGGGTGCCCGGAAATGGCGTCAGGTACTGACGGCGATGGACCATCGTCCACCAATATGCCCACGCCTGCCCGCAGGCTGGCAGAGCGCTTGCTGGGCGACGTTGGATCCAGTCGGCCTTTCTTGTGAACCTTGTACACAGTGACGGCTGCATCTGTCGGACGCGCGCTTGGCGCCTGAAAGATCGCGTTGGAAGTTCCCATTTTTCAATCTCCAGTACTGAACTGATATAGACCGAGGCGCGCAGTGTGAATAAGCGTTTTCATAACGGCTGCGAGTGATTGATTATTTACACGCTGCAAGTTTCGGTGCGGCTTCGTGCGAGGCGTAATTGGCCTGGTGCGATATTCAAGCTAGCACCGATTGGAGTCATTTCAATGTTTAAATCCAGCCAATTCTGAAAATTATTATTCAACTAGATGAAGCATGATTTGCAACTACACTGCCACTTCGGATGGACGATCCAAAGTAACTTTTTGAATAAATAAATTCAAAGGTGGCAGTCATGAAAACTATTGTTCACGGCGGTATCAAGTGGCGCCCGTTGCTGGGCGTTGCAGTCGTATTAAGTGTATCTGGCGAGGTCATGGCGGCCGTGGTGGATGGGCCCTTTTCCATCGGCAGGGTCAACTCAGGTTCACCGGTCGAGGAATGGTCGGTACTGCGAGGAGGTTCGCTGTTCGTCAGCCCTGGGGGCCAAACCCTGGACATCGGCTTGCGCCTGGGCAGTACGGCTGGGCTGGAAGGCGCCACGGTCACGGCGCGCGCACGCTTCGAAGCCGTGCGCGTGGACGCTTCCACGGCCACGGTGACCGATAGCGTGCTCAATGCCTCTTCAGCCATCGGTATCACGCTGGTAGCCGGCGCGCCCGCCGTCTTGACGCTGACCAACAGCACGGTCACCGGTTTCGGCCGAGGCATCCAAAGCAGCACAGGGGCCGTGGTGAATATCAGCGGTTCGCAGATATCCGGCACCGATGATGGTCGCGTGCAGCCTTACTTAGGCGGGGTGGGGCTGTCGGTGCTGTCATCGGACATGAACCTGGTGCAGAGCAGCGCCATAGGCGCCAACCATGGCGCCACATTGATCGCCAACGGTGGCGGCAGCGGCACACCGCGTGCAGCCACCAACCTGGCGCTCGATGGGTCGAGCCTGCAAGGTACTCGCGGCAGCGCGGTGTTGGTTGGGGCCACGCTGTATCCACTGGCCACAGCCGGAAGGTTGACCCTGGCCAATGGTTCCAGCCTGACCGGGGGCAATGGCATAGCGGTGGAAGTGACGCAGGCGTCGACCCTGGATCTGCAAGTGGCCGCCAGTGCCTTGAACGGCGGTTTGAGCCTGGCAGATGCCTCGCAGGTGACGGCCGATCTGGGCCAGGGCAGCAGCCTGGCCGGCGACATGCTGCTGGGGGGGGCCAGCGCGCTTACCCTGGTCAGTCGAGAAGCCAGTACGTTGACAGGCAATGCCCTGCTCACCGGCGGTTCGCGCCTCGACCTGAGCCTGGAACAGAGCAGCTGGGTTGGCGACACGAACGTCAGTGAAGCCTCGCAGGCCCAGCTCAACCTGGGCAACAGCAGCTTGACCGGCAACGTCACTGTCGCCGATACCTCCACGGCGAACATGACACTGGACGCAAGCACCTGGGAAGGCAACGGCCAGGGTCCACTGAACCTGGACCTGAACCGCGCTTCGACCTTGAATGGCCAGTTGAGCCAGGCAGGCGCTGTCAATCTGGCTGACGGTTCCCTGTGGAACATGACAGGCGACTCGCAGATAGCCAGCCTGGCCATGAACGGCAGCAGGGTGGCGTTGGGTGGCCGCAGCGGCGCCTATCGAACCTTGCAGACAGGCAGTTTGAGCGGCAGCGGCATCTTCGACCTGAACACCGATCTGGGCACCGTACAGGGTGATCGTTTGGTGGTGACCGGCGAGGCCGCCGGCAGCCATGAACTGGCCATCCACAACAGCAGCAGTGGGGTCGACCCGGCGCCGGGTACGACCCTGACCGTAGTGCAGACCGGCGGTGGCGCGGGCACCTTCGCCGTGCTCGGCGGCCAGGTCGATGCGGGCACGTACGTCTACGACCTGCAGAAGCAAGGCCAGGACTGGTTGCTGGTTCAGCGGGGAACTGTCGGTCCCGTCGATCCAGGGAGCCCTGGCGATCCGGGAGATCCGGTAGACCCGGTAGATCCAGGGAGCCCTGGAGATCCGGGAGATCCGGTAGACCCGGTAGATCCAGGGAGCCCCGGCGATCCGGGAGATCCGGTAACCCCGGTAGATCCCGTGACGCCCGTGGACCCCGGCAATCCTGGAGACGGCGGCGGTCCGGTGGTCACCCCCGGAGCGCGTTCGGTGATCGGCCTGTTCAGCGCCGCACCCACGGTGTGGTACGGCGAGCTCTCTACCCTGCGCAGCCGCATGGGTGAACTGCGCCTGGGCCGTGGCACCAGTGGCGCCTGGGTGCGCACCTATGGCGGGCGTTACGACCTGTCGGCCGGGGGTGGTGTGGCCTATAGGCAGCGCCAGCAGGGGCTGACCTTTGGGGTCGATGCGCCGCTGCCGGCCAGTAATGGCCAATGGTTGGTAGGCGTGATGGGCGGCTACAGTCGCTCCGACCTGGACCTGGCGGCAGGCACTTCCGGTGAGGTCGACAGCTACTACCTGGGGCTGTACAGCACCTGGCTGTCCGAAGGCGGCTACTACGTGGACGGCGTGGTCAAGCTCAACCGGTTCCAGAACAAGTCCGACGTGCGCGTCAGCGACGGCAGCCGTACCGGTGGCAAGTACGACAACCATGGCGTAGGCGCATCGCTGGAAGTGGGCAAGCACATAAAGCTCGCCGACAACTGGTACCTGGAACCCTTCGCGCAGATGTCGGCGCTTTGGGTGCAGGGTGAGCGCTACGATCTGGACAATGGCATGCAGGCACGCAGCAACGGCGCCGACTCGTGGCTGGGCAAGGTGGGTACGCATGTCGGGCGTAACTTCCCGTTGGCCAATGGCGGCTTGGTGCAGCCTTACATCAAGGTGGCGGCGGCCCATGAGTTCGCCGATGCCAACCGTGTCAAGGTCAACGCCAACCGCTTCACCAACGACCTCTCGGGCACCCGCGGCGAGTTGGGTGCCGGTGTAATCGCGCAGATCTCCGATCGGCTGCAGTTGCATGCCGACTTCGACTACAGCAATGGCGAGAACATCGAACAGCCATGGGGAGGAAGCCTCGGCCTACGCTATGCCTGGTAGGTGTCGTGCCAGGTAGGTCTGTCGTTGTAGGACGCGTCTTGCCTATGCATGATTCGGACGCGTCCTACAGATATTAAAACTTCATGAACCTAAGCTTGCGGCCCGCAATTGCCCTTCGGCAAATCCTACGGTTGCATCGCAAGGTTCTCAATCATGAGCAGGTTCGTTTCACGTTTCATCCTGCCCGGCAGCTTCGCTGCCGGGCTTCTCGTACTGGACGGTGCCGAAGTCGCTGCGGCACGCGATCTGACCGGCCCAGGGGACGCCCTGGTGATCTACCCCGAGGCCGCCATTACCGATTGGCGCCTGCGCGAGGGGGCCTCCCTTTACGTCAAAGGCGCAAAAACCCTGGGCATCGAAGTGTCCACCGGTTCTGCGCTACGCGCGGAGAACGCGCAGATCAACGGGGGCGCGGCAGTTGGGGTCAGGGTCAGCCAAAGCACCGCCAGCATCACCGGTAGCACAGTGGTCAGCACCGGCAACTACGCGCTGATCGCCAGCAATGGCAGTGAGACCAGCGGCGCCCAGGTCAGTGTGTTCGACAGCGTATTGCTGGGCAGCGGCAGCGGCGTCTCCGCCAACTACAACAACGCTATCACGCTGGCCAACACCCAAGTGCTGGGCCGGACGGCCAACACCAGTCTGCTCCGGGGTGGCAACGGGATCCTTATGCTCAGTGGCGACATCAATGTGACCCAGGGCAGCAACGTGGTTGGCGAGACGCATGGCGCCGTATTGAGCATGGACACATTCGTGCCCGTACCGCGCGCCAGCAACCTGGTGGTGGACAACGCTCGCGTCGAAGGTCAGCGCGGTGCGGCAATCGCCGTACAGACACGCAACGCCTCACCCGTTCAAGCCTCGATCATCGTGCGCAATGGTGCGACGCTGCTGGGCGGCGACGGTGTCATTCTGCAAGCCGGTGCCAATACCACGGTGGACTTCACCGCTGCCAATACCGACTTGACCGGTGACATTCAGATCGACGCGGACTCGACCACCGCCATTACGCTGCAAGACAACGCCCGCCTGACCGGCACCATGGCCGGGGTGTCCAGCCTGGCCGTCGACAGCGGCGCATTGTGGCGCATGACCCAGAGCGCCAGCATCGGTGACGTCAGCATGAACGGCGGGCGCATCGATTTGGGTGGTACGTCCGGCGCCTTCCGCGAACTGACGCTGGGCAGCCTCGCCGGCAATGGCACCTTTGGCCTGGGCACCGACCTGGCCACAGGCCAAGGCGACACGCTGGTGATCACCGGCCAGGCCACCGGCGACCACTTGCTGGCCATTCACAACACCGGTACTGACGTCGCCGAAGGGCAAGACCCATTGACCGTGGTCAAGACCGCAGGCGGTGACGCGCGTTTCGCGGCGCTGGGCGGCCAGATAGACCTGGGTACCTTCGTTTACGACTTGAAACAAACAGGCGACGACTGGCAGCTGGTGCAGCGCCCTGGCAACGTGGTGACCCCAGGTACCGCATCGGTGCTTGGCTTGTTCAGCGCTGCGCCCAGCGTGTGGTACGGCGAGCTGAGCACCCTGCGCAGCCGCATGGGCGAGCTGCGCATGGGCAAGGCCGAGGGCGGCCTGTGGACGCGGGCCTACGGCAATAAATACAACCTGTCGGCGGGCGGCGGTGTGGCGTACCGACAGCAGCAGAACGGTTTCAGCCTCGGCGCGGACGCCCCGTTGGTGGTGGACCATGGCACCGCCTTGGTCGGTGCCATGGTCGGCTACAGTAAATCCGACCTGGACCTCAAGGGCGGCACTTCAGGCGAAGTGGACAGCTTCTACCTGGGTGTCTACGGCACGTGGCTGGGCGATGACGGCTATTACGTCGATGCATTGGCCAAGCTCAACCGCTTTCAGAACAGCTCCGAGGTGCGCATGAGCGATGGTACCCGCAGCCGAGGCAGCTACAGCCACCATGGCATCGGTGCCTCGCTGGAAGCAGGCCGACGGATTGCTGTGACTGAAACCGTTGCTGTCACGCCTTTCGCCCAGGTGTCGGCTTTGAAGGTGCAGGGGCAAGGTTACACGTTGAACAACGGCATGGAAGCTGACAGCAACCATGCCGACTCGCTGCTGGCCAAAGCTGGTGCCAAGCTCAGCCAAACGCTTGAGCTGGATGCCGGCGGCACCTTCGAGTACTACGCCAAAGCCGCTTTGGCCCACGAGTTCGCCAGCAACAACCAGGTCAAGGTCAATGGCAACCGCTTCACCAACGACCTGTCCGGCAGCCGCGGCGAATTCGGCCTGGGCCTGGCCGCGCAGATGTCCGACCGCTTGCAGTTGCACACCGAGTTCGACTACGCCAAGGGTCGCAACCTGGAGCAACCCTGGGGCGTGAACGTCGGCCTGCGCTACAGCTTCTGATCCCGCAAAGGCAGGCAACAGCGGTGAATGCGCTGCTGTTGCCTCAGCCATGGCACAACCCTCTGTACTGTTTCTGCGTAGGCATAGGTACCTTCTGGGCAAGTGGGTCTGCCGTATGTGAACGACCCAACTAACACATGCAAAAGCTCGCCTTTTTACTTCCAGCGCAATGTTGAATATTATTTTTTATAGCTGCATCCAAAGTACAAAAATATACTAACTTCTCTTGAGCGCTCGCATTCAATCGTTATGCGAATAAAACGTATGTCTCACATAGACTTGAGCGCGAAAACTTACCAAGTTTGTCACTCTTCCAGTTGTTTGCACTTTCCAGTTTTCAAGCCTAACTTATTCTCTCAGGTGACCGCTGCTTGATTGCTCGCCTCTCTACTCTTCGATATTCCCTCAACTTCCCCGAGGTGATCCATCGTGAAAAATCCACCCCGTTCATTATTACGCGCCATTCGCAAAGCCGCCTACGGCAGCGACC
>NZ_JACYUK010000017.1:0-1857 GCF_014841725.1 Pseudomonas sp. CFBP 8758
GAGGTGATCCATCGTGAAAAATCCACCCCGTTCATTATTACGCGCCATTCGCAAAGCCGCCTACGGCAGCGACCATGTCAACCACGATGCCCGACATGGTGGCGTGGCGCCCGACCCCAATATCTACGCACCCCTGGTACCGGCCGCGATCTCCCATGGCGGCATCAACAAAGACGACTACGACAAAGGCCTGATCACCGTGCTGGTAGAGCCCTACGTGGGTGTGGCGGTGAATGACATCATCGACCTCTACTGGGATGACCGTTACATCGACTACGCCTGGGTGACCGACGCCACCGCCACTCAGGCCGTGATTGCCGATGCGTATTACATTTCCCCCGACGCGCTCGAGGCGACGCTGCACTACCACGTCAAGGATTCAGCCGGCAACGAGCGGGCATCGCAGTCGCTGGTGGTGCCGATCAAGCTGACGGTGCCTGGCGACCCGCCCGAGCCGCCGGACGCCAGCGATCCTTCACTCAACCCCAATCTCGGGCTGCCCTATGGCGTGCCGGACCTCATCTCCGATGTCAGCCTGGTGGGCGACCTGCCGGTGACGATCCAGCAATACACCCACCAGAGCGAGGGCGATATCGTCACCCTGTTCTGGGCCGGCACGGCCATTCACTATGGCCCGCTGCAAACCAGCGACCTCAACCGCAGCATCACCATCACCGTGCCCAACAGCGTCATTGCCGCCCGCCCCGGCACCGACCTGATCGTGCGCTACAGCATCCGCGACAAGGTGCAGAACTATTCGCGCTACAGCCCCAGTGTGCTGACCACCGTGTATGCACGAGGCTCGTTGCCTGAGCCGACCGTGGAAGGCACCCAGACCGGCGACCTGCATCTGGATACCATCACCGACGGCCTGGTGGAAATCCGCGTCAATCGCTATTCGACCATCGCCGTCGACGACAACATCGTCGTGCACTGGACCGGACGGCCCGTTCAAGGCCCGTTTCAAGACTACAGCACCCCGGCCCAGCAGCTGGGCAGCAACCGCTTTCTCAACTTCCAGGTGCCCAAGGACGTGGCCGCCGTGCTGATCGACAGCCAGGCGTACGTGTACTACACCGCCATTCCGGCCGCAGGTGGCGCAGCGAAGATCTCCAGCGGCTCGACCTTCGGGGTGGTGGGCACGCGCAACGAACTGAAAATGCCCGAAGTGCCCAAGGCATCCGGTGGCACCCTGGCACCGGAGTCCATCAGCGAAAACACCGTCGAGGTCATCGTGCTGGCCAACCCGCTGCTGGTCAGCGGCAGCACCGTGACCCTGATCTGGAGTGGCACCGGCCCCGGCGGGGCGGTGTATCACGAAGAGATGCGCGCGGTCGACAGCGGCAACGCCGGTGGGCCGCTGAGCATCCTGGTGCTCAAGGACATGGCGCTGCAACTCATCGGCGGCACACTGGAGGTGTCCTACACCGTCAAGCTGGCCGACGGCACGGTGTACCGTTCGCCCGCCCTGGCCTTGACCGTGGTCGGCGCCGGCGCCTCGCTGCCCGCGCCTACCTTCAGCCCGGCGTTGAAACCTGGCGACGTGCTGGACCCCGCCGACCTGGCCACGGGCGGCATCTACGTCAAGGTCGCCGTCGGCTCGCCGTTGTACGTTGGCGGCAAGGCGCGGCTGCACTGGGAGGGCTCGAGCACGAGCATCAACCCGCCGGTGGAACTGCCCATCACTGCGGTAGGGGATTTGAGCTTCTGGGTGGACAAGACCCGCTACGTGGACCCCAACCTCAATGGCTTGGTCAACGTGTGGTACGAGCTGATTCCCAGCGCGGGAGCCACGGGCGTTTCCGACAGCGTGCTGATCTCGGTGCAGGATGCCGCGAGCCAGACCTGGCCGGCGCC
>NZ_JACYUK010000018.1:0-1635 GCF_014841725.1 Pseudomonas sp. CFBP 8758
ATTGAATCTTGACGATGACCTACTCTCACATGGGGAAACCCCACACTACCATCGGCGATGCATCGTTTCACTGCTGAGTTCGGGATGGGATCAGGTGGTTCCAATGCTCTATGGTCGTCAAGAAATTCTGTAGCCAGGATGCCCTTGCGAGGCACTCCAGCGAATCGGGTATGTGATGTTTGTGGGTTGTCTTGCTGCGAACTTTCGGTTCGTGTCATCTCCACAGTCACCGCAATCTGGTCGTTCGACGCAAATTGCTTGGGTGTTATATGGTCAAGCCTCACGGGCAATTAGTATGGGTTAGCTCAACGCCTCACAGCGCTTACACACCCCACCTATCAACGTCGTAGTCTTCGACGGCCCTTCAGGGAACTCAAGGTTCCAGTGAGATCTCATCTTGAGGCAAGTTTCCCGCTTAGATGCTTTCAGCGGTTATCTTTCCCGAACATAGCTACCCGGCAATGCCACTGGCGTGACAACCGGAACACCAGAGGTTCGTCCACTCCGGTCCTCTCGTACTAGGAGCAGCCCCTCTCAAATCTCAAACGTCCACGGCAGATAGGGACCGAACTGTCTCACGACGTTCTAAACCCAGCTCGCGTACCACTTTAAATGGCGAACAGCCATACCCTTGGGACCGGCTTCAGCCCCAGGATGTGATGAGCCGACATCGAGGTGCCAAACACCGCCGTCGATATGAACTCTTGGGCGGTATCAGCCTGTTATCCCCGGAGTACCTTTTATCCGTTGAGCGATGGCCCTTCCATACAGAACCACCGGATCACTAAGACCTACTTTCGTACCTGCTCGACGTGTCTGTCTCGCAGTCAAGCGCGCTTTTGCCTTTATACTCTACGACCGATTTCCGACCGGTCTGAGCGCACCTTCGTACTCCTCCGTTACTCTTTAGGAGGAGACCGCCCCAGTCAAACTACCCACCATACACTGTCCTCGATCCGGATAACGGACCTGAGTTAGAACCTCAAAGTTGCCAGGGTGGTATTTCAAGGTTGGCTCCACGCAGACTGGCGTCCACGCTTCAAAGCCTCCCACCTATCCTACACAAGCAAATTCAAAGTCCAGTGCAAAGCTATAGTAAAGGTTCACGGGGTCTTTCCGTCTAGCCGCGGATACACTGCATCTTCACAGCGATTTCAATTTCACTGAGTCTCGGGTGGAGACAGCGCCGCCATCGTTACGCCATTCGTGCAGGTCGGAACTTACCCGACAAGGAATTTCGCTACCTTAGGACCGTTATAGTTACGGCCGCCGTTTACCGGGGCTTCGATCAAGAGCTTCGCTTGCGCTAACCCCATCAATTAACCTTCCGGCACCGGGCAGGCGTCACACCCTATACGTCCACTTTCGTGTTTGCAGAGTGCTGTGTTTTTAATAAACAGTCGCAGCGGCCTGGTATCTTCGACCGGCATGAGCTTACGGAGCAAGTCCTTCACCCTCACCGGCGCACCTTCTCCCGAAGTTACGGTGCCATTTTGCCTAGTTCCTTCACCCGAGTTCTCTCAAGCGCCTTGGTATTCTCTACCCAACCACCTGTGTCGGTTTGGGGTACGGTTCCTGGTTACCTGAAGCTTAGAAGCTTTTCTTGGAAGCATGGCATCAACCACTTCGTCGTCT
>NZ_JACYUK010000020.1:0-1597 GCF_014841725.1 Pseudomonas sp. CFBP 8758
GGGTTCAGGCTAAGGTAAAATTTGTGAGTTGCTCTTGGAGTAAATGCGAATTTTCGGCGAATGTCGTCTTCACAGTATAACCAGATTGCTTGGGGTTATATGGTCAAGTGAAGAAGCGCATACGGTGGATGCCTTGGCAGTCAGAGGCGATGAAAGACGTGGTAGCCTGCGAAAAGCTTCGGGGAGTCGGCAAACAGACTGTGATCCGGAGATGTCTGAATGGGGGAACCCAGCTGTCATAAGACAGTTATCTCATGCTGAATACATAGGCATGAGAGGCGAACCAGGGGAACTGAAACATCTAAGTACCCTGAGGAAAAGAAATCAACCGAGATTCCCTTAGTAGTGGCGAGCGAACGGGGACCAGCCCTTAAGTTGGTTTGAGATTAGCGGAACGCTCTGGAAAGTGCGGCCATAGTGGGTGATAGCCCTGTACGCGAAAATCTCTTGTCAATGAAATCGAGTAGGACGGGGCACGAGAAACCTTGTCTGAATATGGGGGGACCATCCTCCAAGGCTAAATACTACTGACTGACCGATAGTGAACTAGTACCGTGAGGGAAAGGCGAAAAGAACCCCGGAGAGGGGAGTGAAATAGATCCTGAAACCGTATGCGTACAAGCAGTGGGAGCCCACTTTGTTGGGTGACTGCGTACCTTTTGTATAATGGGTCAGCGACTTATATTCAGTGGCGAGCTTAACCGAATAGGGGAGGCGTAGCGAAAGCGAGTGTTAATAGCGCGTTTAGTCGCTGGGTATAGACCCGAAACCGGGCGATCTATCCATGGGCAGGTTGAAGGTTGGGTAACACTAACTGGAGGACCGAACCGACTACCGTTGAAAAGTTAGCGGATGACCTGTGGATCGGAGTGAAAGGCTAATCAAGCTCGGAGATAGCTGGTTCTCCTCGAAAGCTATTTAGGTAGCGCCTCATGTATCACTGTAGGGGGTAGAGCACTGTTTCGGCTAGGGGGTCATCCCGACTTACCAAACCGATGCAAACTCCGAATACCTACAAGTGCCGAGCATGGGAGACACACGGCGGGTGCTAACGTCCGTCGTGAAAAGGGAAACAACCCAGACCGTCAGCTAAGGTCCCAAAATCCTGGTTAAGTGGGAAACGATGTGGGAAGGCTTAGACAGCTAGGAGGTTGGCTTAGAAGCAGCCACCCTTTAAAGAAAGCGTAATAGCTCACTAGTCGAGTCGGCCTGCGCGGAAGATGTAACGGGGCTCAAACCAGGTACCGAAGCTACGGGTATCACCTTAGGGTGATGCGGTAGAGGAGCGTTCTGTAAGCCTGTGAAGGTGAGTTGAGAAGCTTGCTGGAGGTATCAGAAGTGCGAATGCTGACATGAGTAACGACAATGGGTGTGAAAAACACCCACGCCGAAAGACCAAGGTTTCCTGCGCAACGTTAATCGACGCAGGGTTAGTCGGTCCCTAAGGCGAGGCTGAAAAGCGTAGTCGATGGAAAACAGGTTAATATTCCTGTACTTCTGGTTATTGCGATGGAGGGACGGAGAAGGCTAGGCCAGCTTGGCGTTGGTTGTCCAAGTTTAAGGTGGTAGGCTGAGATCTTAGGTAAATCCGGGATCT
>NZ_JACYUK010000021.1:0-391 GCF_014841725.1 Pseudomonas sp. CFBP 8758
TCCACAGCGCCCCTTCGCGGCCAATGACCGCTCCTACGGGGAGTGCAGGCGCGTCGGCGGACACACACCCCCGCAGCCCCTGTAGCAGCGGCGCAAGCCGCGTCGGCGGTGCATGCTATCCGGCTGTCACACCGCGGCGTGTTCGGACGCGGCTCGCGCCGCTGCTACAGGGGACACAGGCGTGCCTGCAGGGCCTTCGTAGGAGCGGTCTATGGCCGCGAAGCCATCGCCGCGGTGTGCCAGATAATCCACAGCGCCCCTTCGCGGCCAATGACCGCTCCTACGGGGAGTGCAGGCGCCCCCACACACCCCCGCAGCCCTGTAGCAGCGGCGCAAGCCGCGTCAGCGGTGCATGCTATCCGGCTGTCACACCGCGGCGTATTCGGACGCG
>NZ_JACYUK010000022.1:0-334 GCF_014841725.1 Pseudomonas sp. CFBP 8758
CCGGATTTCCTGTAGGAGCGGTCCGCGGCCGCGAAACGGGCGACTCGGTCTATCAGATACTCCGCAGCGCCCCTTCGCGGCCGATGACCGCTCCTACGCGATACCGAATTCCCTGTAGGAGCGGTCCGTGGCCGCGAACCGGGCGACTCGGTCTATCAGATACTCCGCAGCGCCCCCTTCGCGGCCGCGAAACGGGCGACTCGGTCTATCAGATACTCCGCAGTGCCCTCTTCGCGGCCGATGACCGCTCCTACGCGATACCGGATTTCCTGTAGGAGCGGTCCGCGGCCGCGAAACGGGCGACTCGGTCTATCAGATACTCCGCAGCGCCCCT
>NZ_JACYUK010000023.1:0-322 GCF_014841725.1 Pseudomonas sp. CFBP 8758
CGCCACTTGCTACTTATGAGTACAATTGTGCTTTGCCACTTGAACAAAAAATTCATTGATTCATCGACACTCGGGTATGTTTTGTCGTGTCGTTCTGCGCACTCAGTTAAATTTTTTGTCTTACTCTCTTGCTCTCAGCACATCAAGTGTTGTTACTTGTTGTTACTCAGTCGCCTGCCTTATGCTTTTGGAGAGCGAAAGCACAACGATCCCAGAGAACAACAACAAGTGGCTTATTTTGATACTTATGCGCCACTTGCTACTTATGAGTACAATTGTGCTTTGCCACTTGAACAAAAAATTCATTGATTCATCGACACTC